>NZ_RXYG01000015.1:0-127589 GCF_003970195.1 Pseudomonas sp. C 49-2 | reverse complement strand
AATGCGCAGGCTTCAACGATTCGGTCGGCTACTAGGCCGCCGCGCTTTGCTTTTGATCGTGATCTTGATCTTAGGCGCCCCGTCAAACACGCTGGCCGGAATTCGGCAGGGATTTGGGGGGTAAACCGGCAGGGATGCCGGTTTAGCCGCCCCGCGCCATGGATGGCGCGTGGCGGCGGCCCCCCAAATCACTGTCGGATTACGGGCACACCGAGCCTAGGCGAGGTGCCGAGTGTTGGGGCAAGAGCGTTTTGCTTACTTTGCCGCTTTTGCAAAGTGAGCCGCCGTAAGGGCGGAACCATAAGCGGCCGTTACCGCAACAACGGATATGTACTCATGCCCAGTTTCAAAAAAACATTACCAATACGAATAAAATATCTAACAAATAATGAAATCTAAGAATATTAGCTTATACCCAAATAGCATTATATTTTTAAAATTCATTCCGTTATGTTTGAACTCAACAGCCTACCCCTGACCTCGGATGGTACCAATCTAGATTCGGATTCTGCGCTGCCACCCCGCAGCAGAATCGTTGGAAGGGAGTTCAACGTATGTTGCCAATTCAAACCTCGCCCCACACCTAGCCCCAAATCGCCCTGACCCCCCAGAAAAAACCCGAGCACCACGCCCACCCGCGTGACTGCCCGACTTCGCGATTTGGAAACGCAGGAATGCATATGAAGCGAGCCCTACAACCCACCGCCGCACTGGCCCTGGCCATCCTGGCCAACACCGCCCAAGCCCAGGACGACAGCACCCTGTCCACCGTAGTGGTCACCGGCAACCGCGGCGCCGAGCAACGCACCGTCACCAGCAGCCCGGTGCCGATCGATGTAGTCAGCGCCAAGCAATTACAGAACACCGGCAAGCCCGGCCTCATGGAAGCCCTGAGCGCCGTGATCCCGTCCCTGACCCTGCCGGAAAAAACCGGTTGGGATGCCAGCGGCATCGCCCGCGCCCCCAACCTGCGTGGCCTGAGCGCCGCGGAAGTGCTGGTGCTGGTCAACGGCAAGCGCCGTCATACCGCTGCCACCCTGAACATCAACGGCATCAACACCGGCGCAGCCCCGGCCGACCTTGACCTGATCCCCATCAGTGCCATCGACCACGTGGAAGTCCTGCGCGACGGCGCCGCCGCCCAATATGGTTCCGATGCCATCGCCGGGGTGATCAACGTGATCCTCAAGGCCGACACCAGCGGCACCTCGGTGACCAACGTGGGCCAGGGGTATGACGGCAAGAAACAGACCGTGCAGCAAAGCCTCAACAAGGGTTTCGAGATCGGCAACGGCGGCATTGTCCAACTGGCCCTGGACGCCCGCAGCCAGAATGACGACAACAAGGCCAGCGCCAATGGCTACACCTACGCGCAAGCCTACGAGCAAGCTGGGCGGTCGACTTATGGTGGCTACGGCACACCCAAGACCAACCTGCTGACCCTGGGCTACAACGCCGAGCTGCCGATCGATGACAGCTTCAGCCTGTACTCCTTCACCACCTATTCCCGCCGCAAGGCCGAGCAAGGCCAGAACTTTCGCCTGCCGACCATCACCAACACCATCACCACCGGGCCGAACGGTTATCCCGCTGGCTACACGCCGACCTGGTTCATTGATGAAGACGATTTCCAGGCAGCATTCGGTGGCAAAGGCACGGCAGGCGAGTGGGACTGGGACCTGTCCACCACCTACGGGCGCAACGACGCGGAGCAGGGCACCACCCACAACCAGAACCCGTCGTTGGGCGAGGCCACGCCGAATCACTTCACCTCCGGCACCTGGATTTCCACCGAGCTGACCACCAATCTCGACTTCAAGCGCGGCTTCGATATCGGCCTGCAAAAGCCGCTGGATGTGAGCTACGGTTTTGAACATCGGCGCGACACCTACGAGGTGCGGGCCGGCGATTATGAGTCCTACGCCAACGGCGGCTACTGCGTGGCGCCGGGCAACTGTGCGTCGTCGGGCGCGCAGGTCACCAACGGCATTTCGCCGGATGAAGAAAGCAGCGCGTCACGCAACAGCCTGGCCAGTTATGTCGATGTGGGCTTCAACCCGGTGCCGGATTGGTACGTTGGCACGGCATTCCGCTACGAGCACTACAATCAGGGCGTCGGCGCCACCCGCAGCGGCAAGCTGACCACCCGCTATGATTTCACCCCGCAGTTCGCCGTGCGCGCCACTGTCAGCAACGGCTTCCGCGCGCCGTCCCTGGCCAACAGCCTGTTCAGTGCGCGCTCCACCACGTATGGCGTGGTGGACGGCGTGTACCAGTCGATCAACTACGGCGTGTTGCCGGTGGGCTCAGCTGCCGCCCAGGCCCTCGGCGCCCAGGAGTTGAAGCCGGAGCGCTCAACCAACTTCAGCCTCGGTTTCACCCTCACGCCCACTGATCGCCTGAGCTTCACCGCCGATGCCTATGTGATCAACCTGCGCGATCGCATCACGCTCACTGGCACCTTGCTCGGCCCCGAGATCACCCAGGTATTGCAGAACAACGGCATCAACTCCACCTCCGGCGGCCAGTACTTCATCAACGGCGCCGACACCCGCACCAAAGGCCTGGACCTGGTCAGCAACTACAGCCAGGACCTCGGCCAGTACGGCGCGGTGAAGTGGACCGCCGCGTTCAACTGGAACCAGACGCGGATCCTCAACTACAAGGAGTCCACCAATATCCTGGGCACGTCCTACGAGTTGATGAACCGCGAGGCGCGCAACCTGATCACCGGCGTGCAGCCCAGCACCAAGCTGATCCTCGGCGGAGACTGGAGCATCGATCGCTTCAACCTCAACCTGGCCCTGACTCGCTACGGTTCCTACAAGGAAGTGAACGCGTCGGCCAATCGCGACCTGGACCGTATCTACAGTGCCAAGTGGATCACCGATCTCGACCTTGGCTACAACCTCACCAAAGACCTGAATATCGCTGTTGGCGCCAAGAACCTGTTCGATATCTACCCCAAGAAACAAGGGGTGCCGAGCAGCACCATGGTCAGCAGCTACGGCGTCTATTCGCCCTACGGTTTTACCGGCGGGTACTACTACACCCGCTTGACCTATGCCTTCTGAGGCCGAGGAACACACCATGCCCATCGTCGCCAAATCCTATGACCTAATTGACTCGCCCAGCCCGGTGCGCCAGGCCCGTGTCTCTACGCCGATCAAGGCCCTGCAAGTGGTGCCCGCGCGGCATCCCTGGCGCTGGGCCGGGTCGATCTTCGCGGCGCTGGTGCTGCTTGGCATCGTGCATTCCCTGGCCACCAACCCGCGCTGGGAGTGGGGTGTGTTCGGCCAGTGGTTTTTCTCGCCGTCGGTGCTGCGTGGGCTGGGGCAGACGCTGTTGCTGACGCTGTTGAGCACGGTGTTCAGCATCATTCTCGGCACGGCGCTGGCGTTGGCGCGACTGTCGGGCTCGCCGCTGCTGGCGGCGTTGGCCTGGGGCTATATCTGGTTCTTCCGCTCGATGCCGGCGTTGCTGGTGCTGATCATCCTGTACAACTTTGCCTACCTGTATGACCACATCGTGCTCGGCGTGCCGTTCACCTCGGTGGTGTTCGCCGAGTGGTCCACCGTGGACGTGCTCAGCCAGTTCACCGTGGCGGTGTTGGGGTTGAGCCTGATGCAGGCGGCATACGCGGCGGAGATCATTCGCGGCGGGCTGATCGGTGTGGACGCCGGCCAGCATGAAGCCGCTGCGGCCCTGGGTCTACCGGCCTCGCGCCGTATCTTCCGGATTATTCTGCCCCAGGCGCTGCGTTCGATCCTGCCGTCGGGTTTCAATGAAATTATCGGCCTGGTCAAGGGTACCTCGATTGTCTATGTGCTGGCCTTGCCCGAGCTGTTCTACACCGTGCAGGTCATCTACAACCGCACCCAGGCGGTGATCCCGCTGCTGATCGTGGCGACGGTCTGGTACTTGATCATCACCACAGTGCTGACCAGCGCGCAGTACTACGTCGAGCGCCATTTCGCCCGTGGCACCGCACGGGTGCTGCCGCCCACGCCGTTGCAACGCCTACGCGGTTGGTTGAAGGAGAAAACCCATGGCTGAAGCACGCGCCGGGCGCATTCAGATCCAGGGCGTGGGCAAGCGCTTTGGCAACCAGCAGGTGCTCAAGGACATCGATCTGACGATCGATCCGGGCAAGGTCACGGTGATCCTCGGGCCGTCCGGCTCGGGCAAGTCCACCTTGCTGCGCACCATCAACCACCTGGAAAAGATCGACAGCGGGCATATCACCATCGACGGTGAATACGTCGGCTATCGCCGCAAGGGTGACCTGCTCTACGAGCTGAAAGAGCGCGAAATTCTCAAGCGTCGCATCGATGTGGGCTTCGTGTTCCAGAACTTCAACCTGTTCCCGCACCTCACCGCCTGGGAGAACGTCGCTGAGGCGCCCCTGGCCCACAAGCGCTGGACCAAGGCCGAGGCCCCAACCAAGGCGGCCGAGCTGCTGGCCAAGGTGGGTCTGGCGGACAAGGTCGATGCCTACCCGCGCCAGCTCTCCGGCGGCCAGCAACAGCGTGTCGCCATCGCCCGCGCTTTGGCGCTGGACCCCAAAGTGCTGCTGTTCGATGAACCCACCTCGGCGCTCGACCCGGAGCTGGTGGGCGAAGTGCTCGATGTGATCAAGGGCCTGACCCAACTGGGCGTGACCCTGGTGATCGTCACCCACGAAATCGGCTTTGCCCGTGAAGTGGCCGATCACGTGGTGTTCCTCTGCGACGGCCAGTTGATCGAAGAAGGGCCGCCCGAGCAGATTTTCCGCCAACCCCGACATCCCCGCGCCAAAGCCTTTCTCGGCAAGGTGCTTTAGTTCAAGGAGTGACTGCCCATGATTATCTCTACCGCTCGTATCGTCCTGTTGACGCTGGCCGTCAGCACCGCACAAAGCGCATTCGCCGTGCAACAGGTCGACCTCAGCCCCGACCGTGCGCGCATTCATGTACCGCGTAACGAAGCGGCCATCGCGCAGATCCCGCCGGGCTTCAAGTTCGCCCAGCCGGGCAAGTTCACCGTGGCCGTGTCCGGTGTGGCCGGGCCGCCTCTGGCACTGCTGGCCAGCGATGACAAAACCACCATCGGCAGCGAGGCCGACACTGCGCAGCTGGTAGCCGATAGCCTGGGCCTGCAACTCAACGTGGTGCAGACCAGCTGGGAAGACTGGCCCCTGGGCGTCAGCTCGGGCAAGTACGATGCGGTGATCAGTAACGTCACGGTGACCGAGGCGCGCAAGAAGCGCTTCGACTTCGCGACCTACCGCCAGGACGTGCTCGGGTTTTATGTGAAGAGCACCAGCAAGATCAGCGCGATCAAGCAGGCCGAAGATATTGCCGGGCTGAAGATCATCGTTGGCTCCGGCACCAACCAGGAAAAGGTCCTGCTGGCCTGGAACGACGCCAATGAACAAGCCGGCCTCAAGCCGGCGCTGTTGCAGTACTTCGATGACCAGGCCGCCGCGCAACTGGCGGTGCAATCCGGGCGCAGCGATGCGCTGTTCGGGCCTAACTCGGTGTACGCCTATTCGGCGGCAATTACCGGAGGTATCAAGCTTGTCGGCACGGTCAATGGTGGCTGGCCTTTAAAAGCGGATATCGCGGTGACCACGCGCAAGGACAACGGCCTGGTCAAGCCGATCCACACCGCCCTGGAAGGCGCAATTGCCGGCGGCCAATACGAACAGGTGCTGCAACGCTGGGGCCTGGATATCGAGCGCGTCGACCAGTCGTTGATCAACCCACCGGGCCTGCCGGATTAAGGAGCATCGAACATGGGACTGACACGACGTGAAGCGCTGTCGAGCATTGCTGCGGTAGGCGGCGAAAAGGCAGTCAAGGAGGCACTGGCGGCATTGGGCCTGGGGCCGTCGTCACACCGTCGCCCGCAACCGCTGAAACTCAAGGAAGGCCTGGGGCAGGGCACCCGCGTGCTGGTGTTGGGCGCCGGGATCGCGGGGCTGGTGACGGCACTGGAGTTGACCCGCGCCGGGTTCGAGGTGCAAGTGCTGGAGGCGCGTGACCGCGTGGGCGGCCGCACCTGGACGATCCGCAACGGCGATCGTGTGGATTACAAGGACGGCCGCACGCAAACCGCAACGTTCGAACAAGGGCACTACTTCAACGCCGGACCGGCGCGGATTCCCAGTCAGCATCGCACCATTCTCGACTATTGCAGCGAGTTGCGCGTGCCGCTGGAGGTGCTGGTCAACAGCAGCCATGGCGCCCAGGTGCGGCCGGATGTGAGCAAGCCGGCATTCACCGTCGGCCAGGCGATCAACGATGCGCGGGGGCATGTGTCCGGCTTGCTGGCCAAGGCGGTGCAGCGTGATGCCCTCGATGATGTATTGAGCGGTGAGGAACGCAGGCGATTGCTGGCGTTCCTGCAGGTGTATGGCGACCTGTCACAGGCGCTGGCCTTCGAGGGCACGATCCGTTCGGGGCACCTGGAATCACCTGCGCATCCCGGCGCCTTGCCCGCCAGTCGTAGCCCGTTGTCACTCGATCAACTGCTGCATCCGGAGCTGTGGGGCGCGTTGCTGCACACGGAGTTCCCGGAGTTCTCCGCCACCATGTTCCAGCCGGTGGGCGGTATGGACCGCATCACGGATGCCTTTTACCAGCGCGTCCGGGGCCAGGTGCAACTGGGCGCCCAGGTGCGACAGATCCGGCAATTGGAAGACGGCGTAGCCGTTACTTATCACGACAAGCTCAGCGGCCGCGAACAAGTGGTACGTGCCGATTACCTGATCTCGACCCTGCCGTTGCCGCTGCTGGCCAAGCTCGACACTGACTTCAGCGACCCGATCAAGGCCGCCTTGCTCAGCACCCGCAGCGACCAGGCAACCAAAGTGGCGTGGCAGTCGCCGCGATTCTGGGAAACCGACTACCGCACCTACGGGGGCCTGTCGTGGATCGAACACCCGGCGCGCCTGCTGTGGTACCCGAGCAACGACCTCAATACCCGCGAAGGCTTGCTGGTGGCGGGCTATGTGACCGGGGAGGGCGCCGACGTATTTGGTGCGCAACCGTTCGACCAGCAGTACGCCACCTCGAAAGAAGCTGTGGAACTGCTGCATCCCGGCTATTCCAAACACCTGCGCAACCCGTTGGCGGTGTCCTGGGAACAGATCCCCTACAGCGAAGGCCCGTGGCTGCAACGCGAACACTTCCCGGCCGACGCCAGCGCCTTGCTCGAAGCTGGCCACGGCCGTGTGTACTTCGCCGGTGATGGCCTGGTGCAAAGCGGCGTGGGCATCTGGCAGGAATCGGCGGCCAACTCGGCGCGCCATGTGGTCGGGCAACTGGCGGAACGGGTTACCCAACAACGGCACAGCGCGGCACTTGCCGCTTCATAAGGAGAGTCATCTTGAGCAACAGCATTCAACGTACCAGCGTCGGCGATTTCCCAATCTCGCAGACCGTCACCGTACCGGCTTCCGCCAGCCTGATTTTTGTCAGCGGCACCTTGCCTGATCTGCACGACGCAAACGCCCCGGCGGGCACGCCGGCCGCCTATGGCACTACCGAAGTGCAGACGGTGTCGGTGTTTAACAAGCTGCGCAAGATCTTGCGCCAGCAAGACCTGGACCTGGGCGATATCGTGCAGTTGCGGGTGTTCCTGGTAGGGGCCGAAGAGACAGGCGGCAAGCTGGATTTCGCCGGCTTGCAGGCGGGCTACACGCAGTTCTTTGGCACGCCTGAGCAACCGAATAAACCGGCGCGCACGGCGTTGCAGGTGGTGGCATTGCCGTTGCCTGGCGCGTTGGTCGAAGTGGAGGCGATCGCGGCAAGAGCGGTGTGAGACTCATCGACTTTTTGCAATCACACTGCTCATGTACTGGTTCAAATCGCGGAAGTCGTTAACCCTCCAAGCGAACGGCGCCAGCTTCACGCCGTTCTCTCGCAAGGTTCTTGGGATCAAGTCGCCATTGGGGCGAAGGATGATCGACGAGACAATAACGCCTGGATAATCATTCAGGCGTTTTTTGAACGCGGCGGTGGTCAGGTCGGGGGTGGGGGGATTGCTCTTGTTGGCCAAGGGGCCTGTTCCTTTGATATCGGCGCCGTGACACATCGCACACCGCTGGGAAAAGAGGGTTTTCCCGTTGAGGTTATCCGCGAAGGACAGTGAGGGCTGGGCCAGCGATAACAGGCCGAGCCAAGCGATAAGTACCCGTTTCATATCCATATGACCTTGTGGCTTGAATCAGATTGGGATCGAGGGAAGAACCTGATGCCAGCGCGTTGAGTTTGAAAGGTCGCCATTCTCCTTGTTTTGTCATGACCGTGTCCAAAGCCGCTTCAACGCCCCGCGACAGTGCTGCTGTTTGTTATGCCTGTTGCGAAGGTTTTTGCTGGGTTTAAATCAGTATTTTTAATAATTAGCATAGATCTACAAAGCCTTTCACAAGCCTCGCCCGCGGGCATTAAGGTCATTCTCCACAGGCCAGCACCGCGGCCATCCACGGAGGAATACCCTGATGCCCACCTCACCCCGGCAACTTAAATTCGGCGCCATTCTCACCGGTGTCGGCACTGCACAAAACGAATGGCTGCACCCGCAGATCCCCGGCGATGCCAGTGTGGATATCGACTGGTACCGCGCCCAGGCACAACAGGCAGAAGCGGCCAAGTTCGACCTGGTGTTCATTGTCGACAGCCCCTACATCACCCCGGATTCCGCGCCGCATTTCCTCAACCGCCTGGAGCCCTTGACGCTGCTCTCGGCCATCGCCGGGGCGACCTCGAAAATCGGCCTGGTGGCGACGCTCACAACCTCCTATACCGAACCCTTCAACGTGGCGCGGCAGTTTGCGTCCCTGGACCACATCAGCGGCGGCCGCGCCGGCTGGAACGTGGTCACCACCGGCTTGGAAGGCGCGGCCGGTAACTTTGGCCGCGAGCAACACATCGACCACACCGAGCGCTATCGCCGCGCAGCCGAACACCTGGAGGTGGTGCAGGGCTTGTGGGACTCCTATGAAGACGACGCCTTTGTGCGTGACAAGCAAACCAAGGTGTTCCTCGACCCGCAGCGCCAACACCGCCTCGATCACCACGGCGAGTTTTTCTCGGTCACCGGGCCGCTGAATATAGCCCGTTCAGCCCAAGGCCAACCGGTGATTTTCCAGGCGGGAATCTCCGAATCCGGGCGCAGCCTGGCGGCGAATTATGCCGAGGGGATTTTTGCCGGCGTGGGCAATTTCGAAGATGCCCAGGCGTACTACAGCGACATCAAAAAACGTACCGCCGCCGCTGGACGTAACCCTGATCACGTAACCATCCTGCCGGGTATTTCGCCAATCATTGCGGATACCGATGAGCAGGCCCAGGCCATCGACCGCGAGCGCAATGGCGAGCTGGATCTGCACAAAGCGTTGGTGCAGTTAGGCCGGCCATTCAATTACCACGACTTCAGCCAATATCCGTTGGATGAGCCGTTCCCGGAATTGGGTGACTTGGGCAGCAATGGCTATCGCGGGCATGCGGAGAACATCAAGCAAGTCTCCCGTGAACAGGGTCTGACGTTGCGTCAGGCGGCGCTGCGGTTTGCCAAGCCGTTTTCCAGTTTCGTCGGCTCGCCCAAGACCGTGGCGGATGAGATCGAGCGCTGGTTTGTGGAGGGCGCGGTGGATGGGTTCAACATCCATGTGGGCGCGCCGGAGGACTTTGCGCGGTTTACCGATCAGGTGCTGCCGCTGTTGCGCGAGCGCGGGTTGTTTCGCAGTGAGTACAGTCACAGCACGTTGCGCGGGCACCTGGGGCTGCCGGTGCCGGTGAATCGGCATACGGCGGCATCCCAGGCCCGTTCAGCCGCGCGCGCTACTCCTGCAACTGCAACGCCTGTTGCTTGAGCTTGCGCTTTTGCTCAAACGGCAACTTCTCATCATCCCCATACGGCGCGCTGTACCAGTTGCCATACGTCGGGTTGGGCAACAGAAACCAGCGCTGCCCCAGCCAGTTCACATAAGGCGCCACGGCCTTGCGTTGATCCGCGACGGTGTTGTGCTCGGCCTGGACGAAATCCCCCAGGGAATCACCGGCCATCAACAACACGCGGGCATGGGCGGCGACCCATTGGCGGCGGCAGTTCTTGCCGTAGCCGGCGCTTTCGCAATGGCCGGTGGGCGTGCTGGCGGCGAGGACATGTACGTCGCTTTCCACCGGGAAACCGCGCAGGCGCAGGTTTTTCACGGTGGCGGCGACCTGGCTGTGTTCACGGTTGGTCAGGTAGTAGACCGCGATACCTTTCTGCTGGGCCGCTTGCACGAAGGCGACTGCGCCGGGCAATGCCTGGGCCTTGGCCTGGTCGACCCAGGTGTTCCAGCGGTCGTAGGAATAAACCTGGTTGTTGACCACATCGCGGGCATTGAGCGGCACGTTGTCCAGCAGGGTTTCGTCGATATCGACCACGACCGCCGGCGGCAACCCTTTGAGGTTGCGCGGGGGGAAGGGCAGGGCGTCCCAGGTCGGATCAGCCAGCGCCACGTCGAGTTGGCGGGTGGCATTGGCGAAGAGCTGACGGTAGATCAGCTCATGCTCGATGGACGTCTGTGTCCAGAGCACGGCGTCGAGTTGGTCGTTGGCTGGTGGCGTTTGTTGGCAGCCCGCCAGCAGGCAGAGGCTGGCGAAGATCAGGTTACGCATGGACAATCTCGCAGATGAAAGTTGGATGGGCGCACATTAGCCTAATCACGGGCGCCATACAGGCAGGATGTTTTCATCAATCGCCCAATGAGGCTGGCCAGGTCGCAGGCATACACCCCCCACCCATCGCGCATGACAGGCATGATCCCGCCAGTGGGCATGACCGTTCAGCACGGTTTGCCCCAGCGCAGTCAACGCGAGCACCTGGCGTGGCCATTCCAGGTGCGTCTCGGTGGCTGTCAGCAAAGGGTTGTCGCCATCGATCAGCGGCCGCAGCAGCGCGTGAAACATCATGTCCCCCAGAAACGGTAGCGGTTCACGCTTGGCCATCAACTCTGCAAAGACCCGGCCGAATGGCGTTGGCCCAGCCTCGGCGAGGTACGTCAGGGCCAGGCGTTCGGTCAGCGACAGCCCATCGCGCAGACCGGGCAACTCCTGCAACTGACGCAACAGCGCCGGGGCCAGCAACGGCAAGGCGGGATGGCTGCCATGGGCCAATTGCGCCCACTTGACTGGCGAGCTGTCGCAATACGCCGACCAGGCCTCTTTGGCGAGTTGCACGGCGTCATCATCGATCAAGCGCCGTTGCGGCCACAGCCACGCCAACACATCCGGCGCCAGTTGGCCGATGCCGATAAAACGCTGCACGCCGGGAATGCGGTCGACCTCGATCAGTTCCAGCTTGCGCGGTGCTTGCTCAAGACCCGCCAGTGCGCGAACCAGGAACAGTTGGTCATAGGCATCCGCTTCGCACCACAGCACACTGTGATCGGCGCTGGCCAAGGCTTCGAGGTGGTCGTATTCAGCGTCGACACGACGTGCCGCATCAGCTTCATCGATGGCAAAGGCCTGGCTGATAAAAGCGCTGCGCATGGCGCGGAAGGCTTGGCTGGGCAAATCGCGGACCGGGCCCATGCACAGCGGGTCGGTGAGCATCCGAAACTGTCCCTTGAACCCCGCCAGCTGAAGGCTGTGGGCAATGTCATTGCCGCAGCGCCAATGGGTGGTGCGGGCTTCGTCGCTAGCGGTAAAGTCGGGGTGGCGGGCGGCGAAGTCGATAGCATCGATATGCGCCTTGAGCTTTGGCCAACTGCTGAAACCCAGCTGCTTGGCGATTTCCCATTGGGCCAGGGACAAGGTCGCGTTCGGGTCTTGGGCTTTGAGGCGTGGCAGCAGTTCCTTGGCACGCTTGCGCTGCTGTTCAAGGTTGAGGCGGCCATCGGAATTGAAGTGGCGGGACATACGATCTCCTTGCACAAACCTTTTCCGCTTCAAGGTGGGGAGTCGTAGAAAAAAGAGGGTGTTGCAGTGTCTTGGGCGCAGCCCTTTCCGCGGAAGGTGGCGTAGAGAGCGCCAGGCGGGAAATATAGGCAGTGCTGCGCCCGATTGCAAATGTCCGGCTCCCACAGGGGTCAGTCGGGCTTTTTCAGCAGCGTAGTGGGCCCTGTGGTCGAACGAATACGGTCTTTGGGGACTCGGCGTTTCTGAAACTGGATTTCGCCGCTCTCCCCGTGTTTTTCCACCAGATACAACATATCGTCGCTTTCGCCGACGATACAGGCCGTGACCACATCGAGGTTGTTGAGCTGGAGGATTGATGGCGTGCAATCCTGAATCTCTTCGTAGGCCCTCAGCTTGCCATGTGCCATCGACTGCGCGTACGCCAGCGACCAGATGATCCAGGCGAAAAATGCCAGAAGACTGATCAGCAGTGCGCCGGATATCGGCGTCGTGGCTTTTCTGTAGCTCTTCTCCAGCCTGCGCAGCATTCGATAGCGACGTGTGTGGGTGCCCAATTCCCGAGTGGGTAAAACACGGTCAGGGTTTTCGGTGAAGTACATCAGGCAGGCGAAAACCAGGACCGCTGCGGTGAAGATAAGCAAGGCAGCCAGTTTGACCAGAATGTCGTTTCCGCCGTACACCACGTAGTGATAAGTGTCGTAGCCGAGACGGTTAACGGGCACGCCGAGCTCGTTGTTATACGTTTCCAGATAGGCGTAGCCGTTTGAGTAAAACAGCGCGAACAACAGCAGCATGATCGGCAGGCTTTGACGCTTTATCAGTCGCCACAACCACGCTGCGCTCAAGCGGGAAACGGGGGCATCGGATGCTTTCTGTTCGTCCATGAGGGCTCCTTTTTATAGGAGCGCGAGTCTAGCGAGCAGGATGTGCTTTGCCCAGGCCGTCTGCGCGCATCGGGTCATGCACATAAGTTTGAATTTTTTGAATGAAATCCCGGCGAGTGTGCCTCACCATTGCACCGTCCAGATTGAGAGGAACACCGCGTCCATGAGCGCACTGATCGAAACCCGCGCCCTCACGCGCATGGACGAGCGCCGCCACGTGGCCTTGCTCCAGCCCACCGATTTCACCTTGAATGCCGCCGATCGCGTGTCGATCACCGGCTCATCCGGCTCCGGCAAAAGCGTGTTCCTGCGCGCACTCGCCCTGCTGGATGCGCCCAGTTCCGGGCAGATCCTGTGGAATGGCCAGCCGATTAACAACGCGCAGATTCCCCACTACCGCTGCCACATCAGCTACCTGTCGCAACGTCCGGCGCTGCTCGACGGCACGGTGGAAGACAACCTGCGTTTCCCCTTCAGCCTCAAGACGTCGCGCAAACGCCGCTTTGACCTTACGACGGTGACCACTCTGCTGGGCCACGCCGGCAAGAATCCTGACTTTCTGGCCAAGCGCGCCGCCGACCTGTCGGGCGGTGAGTCTCAGGTGGTTTCGTTGATCCGCACTCTGCAACTCAATCCCGAAGTGCTGTTGCTGGACGAGCCCACCGCCGCCCTCGACCCCACCTCATCCCGCGAAGTGGAAGCGCTGATCGACGCCTGGTTTGCCGGGGATCCCTCCCGCGCCTGTATCTGGGTCTCCCACGACCTGGAACAGGCGCGGCGCATGAGCGACATCCATTTGCAGATGAGCGCCGGTGTATTGAGCGCAGTGGCCCAGCCATGAACTATCAAAACCTCACCGCACTGGACATGGGCATCGCCGCGTCGCTGATCCTGATCAACGGTGCGCTTTCCCTGCTGCTGCGCCTGGGCCTGGAGCGCCAGTTGTTGTGGGCGGCGGTGCGCACCGTGGTGCAACTGCTGGCCATCGGTTACCTGCTGGGCTGGGTGTTCGAATTTGCTTATTGGTACGTGGTGCTGCCGTTGATGTGCGCCATGACCTTGATCGCCGGCATCTCGGCGGCGGGGCGCGGGCGGCGCACTTACCGGGGGCAGCGTGTGGACAGCATCCTGTCGGTGTGGGGCAGTTCGTGGCTGGTGACGGCGGTGGGCTTGTTTGCGGTGATTCGCATCCACCCGTGGTACGAGCCGCAGTATGCAATTCCGATCCTCGGCATGATCCTGGGTAACACCCTGACCGGCGTGTCCCTGGGGATCGAACGCATGACCCAGGAGCTGACCTCGGGCCGCAACGCCATCGAAATGATCCTGGCCCTCGGCGGCTCGCGCTGGGAAGCGGCGCAGGAAGCCATCCGCCAGGCCGTGCGCGCCGGGATGATCCCGACGTTGAACCAGATGACCGTGGTGGGCATCGTGAGCCTGCCCGGCATGATGACCGGGCAGGTGCTGGCGGGGGAGAGCCCGGTGGATGCGGTGCGGTATCAGATCGTGATCATGTTTCTGATTGCCGCAGCGTCGGCGCTGGGCACGGTAGGCGCGGTGCTGCTCACCTACCGACGGTTGTTTTCCGTGAGCCATCGGTTCTTGCGGGATAGGCTGGAAGAGCGTTGAAGCGCCATGACGAAAATCAACTGTGTGAGCTGTCGAGCCCGGCGAGGCTGCGAAGGCGACGGCACTGCTGGCATTTTTTTTCGCCTGAGGTACCGCTATCGCCGGCAAGCCAGCTCCTACAGGGGATCGGCTGTGTGGGCGGGATTTGAGCCACGACGAAGTTCAACTGTGGGAGCTGTCGAGCCCCGGCGAGGCTGCGAAGGCGACGGCACTGCTGGCATTTTTTTCGCCTGACCCGCCGCTATCGCAGGCAAGCCAGTTCCCACAGGGAACAAGCTCAGATGGCGAGATTTTTGATTGTGTCCCAGTGAGTGATTGTTTCGCCGGATGAAATGCTGGATTGTAAATCCTGGTGATTCCAACGGTCACGGCAGCGGTGGAACATGCGGGGGGTCGATAACCCCTTTTTTGGAGCCTTTCATGATCAAACTCTATGGTTTCCCGTTGTCCGGCCACTCCCATCGGGTCGAGCTGATGCTGTCTCTGTTGGGCCTGCCTACGGACGTTGTGCTGGTGGACCTCAAGCAAGGCGCGCACAAGGCCCCTGAATTTATTGCCACGGTCAACCCGTTCGGCCAGGTGCCGGCCATCGATGACAACGGTGTGGTACTGGCGGACTCGAATGCGATCCTCATCTACCTGGCGAACACCTATGGCAACGGCCAATGGTTGCCGAGCGACCCGGTGGGTCAGGCCCGAGTGCAGCGTTGGCTGTCGACCGCTGCCGGCCAACTGCACGCGGGGCCTGCGGCTGCGCGACTGGCCACAGTCTTTGGTGCCGACGTTGACACCGTCGCCGCCATTGCCCGTTCCCACGCCTTGCTGAAACTGGTGGAAGCGCAACTGAGCCAGAGCCGCTTCCTGGCCGGCGAGCAACCCACCATTGCCGATGTGGCTTTCTACACCTACACCGCTCACGCGCCGGAAGGCAATGTTGCGCTGACCGACTACCCTCATGTGCGCGCCTGGCTCGCCAGCATCGAGGCATTGCCGGGGTTCGTGGGCATGCCGCGCACGGCGGTAGGCTTGCAGTCGCAATAACTTTCTAGAGGCGTGCCGATGGACCGATTTCATGAAATGCAGGTATTCCTGGCCGTGGCCGAGGAGGAGGGCTTTGCCGCTGCCGCGCGCCGCCTGAAAACCTCGCCACCCAGCGTGACCCGCGCCATCGCCGCCATGGAGGAACGCATCGGCACCCAATTGCTGGCGCGTACCACCCGCAGCTTGCACCTCACCGAAGCCGGCCAGCGTTACCTGGAAGATTGCCGGCGCATCCTGGCGGAGCTCGATGAAGCCGAGGAAGCGGCGGCAGGCAGTTATTCCATCCCGTGTGGTCACCTGACAGTGACTGCGCCGGTACTGTTTGGCGAGCTGTATGTGGCACCGGTGCTGGGGGAGTACCTGGACCGGTTCCCCTTGGTGAACATCAACGCCTTACTGGTCGATCGCGTGGTCAACATGACCGACGAAGGTGTGGACGTGGCGGTGCGTATCGGTCACTTGCATGAACCGGGGCAGCAGGCGATCAAGGTCGGCGAAGTTCGCCGGGTGGTCTGCGCATCGCCGGCGTACCTCGAACAGCACGGGCGGCCTACGCATCCGTTGCAGTTGCGTGAGGCCAAGATCGCCACGTCGTCGTCCAGTTCCTTGGTGAGTGGCTGGGAATTTGTGGACGGCGGCCAACCCTTGACTGTGACCATCGAGCCACGTCTGGTGGTCACGGCGAACAATGCGGCCATCAACCTGGCGCGCCTGGGCTGGGGCATGACGCGGGTGTTGTCCTATCAGGTCGCAGCCGCGGTGGCGGCGGGAGAGTTGGAAATTATCCTTGAAGCCTATGAGTCGGCGCCGTTACCGATCCAGGTGGTGTTCCAGAAGAGCGGCCGGGTGCCGGCCAAGATCAACACCTTTGTCGACTTTCTTACCCATCGCCTGGGCCAGGACACCGCCCTGAACCCGGCGATGAAACGGCGCAGCTGATGGAGCGTTATCGCGATATGCAGTTGTTCGCCGCGCTGGCCGGGCAGCCGAGCCTGGCGTCGGCGGCGCGTGACGCACAGGTCTCCGGCCCGACCCTGGTACGCGCGATCGCCCGCCTGGAGGCGCGTTTGCGCGTGCCGTTGCTGGCGCGCAGCACGCGTGGCGTGAGCCTTACCGACGCCGGCAGCGCCTACCTGGCGGACTGCGTACGCCTGCTCGCTGCAGTGGACGCCGCTGAAGCCTCGGCCAAGGGGCTGCATGTGCAGGCCCAGGGCAATCTGCGGGTGTTTTTGCCGTTCCTGTTCAGCCGTTATGTGATGGCGCCGGTCCTGGCCGACTACTTGGACCGCTATCCCGAGGTGAACCTGATTGTCAGCTACCACGACTATTACCCGAACCTGCACGAAGAAGGGCTCGACGTCGCCATCCTCGTCGGTGAACTGCCCGACTCGTCATTGATCGCCCGGCCGCTGGGGCAGGTGCGGCATATTCTCTGCGCCAGCCCCGCCTATCTGGCTGTTCACGGCGAGCCTCAACGCCCGGACGATCTCAAGCAGCACCGGCTGATCGCCAGCGCCGATCAGGTGCATTGGGATTTCCAGGGCTATCAACTCAAGGCCCGTGCCCGTCTGGGCTGCGCCAGGGTACAGGGTGCGATTAATGCGGCGGTGCAGGGCGCGGGGTTGATTCGCTGCCTGAGTTATCCGGTGCACGAACACCTGCTGAGCGGGCAACTGCATCGCGTATTGCCGGATTTTGAACTGCCGCCACTGCCGGTGCAGGTGGTGTACCGCGAAGGTCGCAATGCACCGATGCGCGTGCGCAGCTTTGTCGACCACTGCGTAATGGCGCTGCGCGAACACCCGGCATTTCAGCTGGCGTAATAGTGGATTGCCTGGCGTGGTGATTCTCACGCCGGCTGGCAGGGTGCAGCATCGACACATCCAACCTGAGGTGCTTGCCATGAACCTGATCGAACAATCTCCCTGGCATGCCGGCGAACGGCACATACAAGAGGCGGTGGGCGTGGCCGACCGCATGGCCGTGGTCGGGCCGAAGGTGATCCGCGATCACCTGCCGGAACAGCACCGGGATTTCTATCCCTTGTTGCCTTACCTGATACTGGGTGCGGTGGACGAGCAGGGCATCCCTTGGGCGACGATGATCGAAGGCGCGCCAGGCTTTGCCCACTCGCCGGGCCCGCAGACCCTGCAGATCGACAGCCTGCCGTCCGCGACCGACCCGGCCCGCAACGCTCTGCGTGAGGGGGCAGCTGTCGGCCTGTTGGGCATCGACCTCAACACCCGGCGTCGCAATCGCATGAACGGCCGTGTGGGTGCACTCGATCACGATGGCTTTTCGGTCGACGTGGTACACACCTTCGGCAATTGCCCCAAGTACATCCAACTGCGCCCGGTCGATGGCATTGCCCGTAAACCCGGCACGGCGGTCGAACGCTTCAACGACTTGGACGCTGCCGCCCAAACCCTGATCCGCAACGCCGACACGCTGTTCGTCGCCAGCTACGTCGAGGTGGACGCTCAACGCTCGGTGGACGTTTCTCATAGAGGTGGCAACACGGGTTTTGTGCGGGTCGAAGGCAACGTGCTGACCATCCCCGACTTTGCCGGCAACCTGTTTTTCGCCACCCTGGGCAACCTGCAAGCCAATCCGGTGGCCGGGCTGTTGTTCATCGACTTTGAATCGGGCGATGTGCTGCAAGTGGCCGGGCGTACCACGTTGATCCTCGACGGCCCGGAAGTGGCGCTGTTCGAGGGCGCCCAGCGGTTGTGGACGGTGACGGTGGAACAGGTGGTGCGCCGCCCGGCGGCGTTGGCGTTGCGGTGGCAGTTCGCGGAGTTTTCGCCGTTCAGTCTGGCGATGGGGAGTTGGTAGGCGACGACGCCCAAATGTGGGAGCTGGCTTGCCTGCGATAGCGGAGTGTCAGGTGGCGTTGCTGTGACTGATACACCGCTATCGCGGGCAAGCCCGGCTCCCACGAGGGACTGCGTTGTCTAATGGAATGACGTGTGTGATCAGGCCACCGGGCATTCCCGGTTCGGCGCCTCATCGACCAACAACTGCGCAATCTCGACCATCTGCACCACCGCCGGCTCAGGCCCATAAAAAGGGCCTTCTATGCCATTCGTGCCCCCCGGTTAACAGTTAATTGCGCCACGGCCGGTGGTTACCCGCGCGTTATAGGGCAATACTCCCTCAGGTTTCTGCCCCGAGGTTTCCACCATGAATGTACCGAGCCGCCTTGCGCTCCTGATTGCCGCCGCCGCTGTTCTCAGTGCCTGTGGCGAAGCGTCCAAAATACCGTTCCAAGCCGGAGTCGGGCCTGCGCCGCAACTGCCCGAGCCCAGCACTTCTTTGATCCCTACGCTCAAGGTCTCCAAGGCCGTCGGCTGGTCTGACGGTGTGCAACCCACCGCCCCCCAAGGCTTCACCGTCACGGCCCTGGCCGATAACCTCGATCACCCGCGCTGGGTCTACACCCTGCCCAACGGTGATGTACTGGTCGCTGAAAGTAATCACCCGCCCATGCCCGAAGGCGCCACCGACGGCGGCACGGGTGTGATCGCCTGGGCACGGCGCACGGCGATGGGTGTGGTAATGGGGCGTGTCGGCGCGGATACACCGAGCGCCAATCGCATCACCTTGCTGCGCGATGCCGATCACGATGGGCATGCCGAAGTACGGACCGAGTTCTTGAGCGGCCTGATGTCGCCGTTCGGCATGGCGCTGGTGGGCAACGACTTGTATATCGCCAATGCCGACGCGGTGGTCAAGGTGCCTTACACCCCAGGCCAGACCCATATCGACGCCACTCCGGTGAAGGTCACCGACCTGCCGGCCGGCATCAACCATCATTGGACCAAAAACCTGCTGGCCAACCCCGAAGGCACCCGGCTGTATGTGACGGTGGGGTCCAACAGCAACGTCGGCGAAAACGGCCTCGACGCTGAAGAGGGGCGTGCCGCGATCTGGGAACTGGACGTGGCCAGCGGCGAGAAACGCCTGTTCGCCAGCGGTTTGCGCAACCCCAACGGCCTGGCGTGGAAACCGGGTTCTACCCAACTGTGGACGGTGGTCAACGAACGCGACGAAATCGGCAGCGACTTGGTGCCCGACTACCTCACTTCAGTGCAGGACGGTGCATTCTACGGTTGGCCGTGGAGCTATTACGGCAGCCACGTCGATGTGCGCGTCCAACCGCCACGCCCGGACAAGGTCGCCCAGGCTATCGCGCCGGACTACGCCCTGGGTACGCACGTCGCGCCGCTGGGCCTGACCTTTTCCGATGCGCGCGGCATGCCGGCTACCTTTGCCGATGGGGTGTTTGTCGGTGAGCACGGCTCCTGGAACCGTAACCCGCAAGCGGGCTACAAGGTGGTATTTATCCCGTTCAAGGAGGGCAAGCCGTCGGGTGCACCGGTCGACTTCCTCACCGGTTTTCTCAATGCCGAAGGCGAAGCGCAAGGCCGGCCGGTGGGTGTGACCCTGGACGGGCAGGGTGCATTGCTGGTGGCGGATGATGTGGGGAACACGGTGTGGCGGGTGACACAAAGCAAGCCCTGACCCCGATATGTTGCGGGATGTTGAACCGTCAGATTGAGCAATGCCTTTGGGTTAGCCTTGTTTTCCTACCGACAACAAGGAAGCCTCATGCAACGAAAGGTCATCAATCCCACGACGGTATTCAACTCCCTGCAATACGGCTTCAGCCAGGCCCTTGAGGTGCCACAGGGGCGGCGCATCATGCTGTCCGGCCAGGTGGGGGTGGATGCGGACGAGCGCACGGTCGGCCCAGGCATTGCCGAGCAGACCGCCGCTGCGCTGGACAATATCGACAAGGTGCTGGCCGAAGTCGGCGGTGATCTGTCCCATGTGATCATGCTGCGGCTGTATATCGCCGATTCCGCCCGCGACCAGCAGGAACCCATCGCACAGGCGCTGCGGCAGCGCTTCCCGCACAACCCGCCGCCGTCTTCGTGGATTATCGTCAGCGGGTTGTCGTTGCCGCAGTGGTTGATCGAGATCGAGGCGGAGGCGGTTGTTCCGTTCAGTACCGAATCATCACCGACTTGAGCTCGGTGTAATCCTCGATGAATGCACTGCCAAACTCCCGGCCTACCCCCGAAGAGCGATTCCCACCAAACGGCACCGCTGGTTCGAGCAGCGTGTGCATGTTCACCCACACGGTGCCGGCCTGGATTGCCGGCACCATGCGCAGGGCCTTGCCCAGGTCGTTGGTCCACAGACTGGCGCTGAGGCCGTAGGGGCCGTTGTTCATCAGTGCAAGCAGTTCGTCTTCGTTGTCGTAGGGCAGGAAGGTGGCGATGGGGCCGAAGGTTTCTTCGTTGAGCAGGGTGTCGTTGATGCTGTTGGCCAGGATCACCGTGGGTTCGACGTAGCAGCCGGGACGGTCAAGCAGGGTGCCACCATGGATGATCGTGTTGTTTTCGGCGCGGGCCTGGCTGAAGTAACCGAGCAATTTGAGTTGGTGCTGGTGGTGGGTGACCGGGCCGAATTCGGTGCGCTCATCCAGTGGCGAGCCGATGGTGAGGCGACTGAGGCGCTGGCTGAGCGTGTCCAACACAGCGTCCATTTGCGAACGATGCACGAAGAAACGCTCGGCCGCCGCGCAGATTTGCCCGGAGTGCAAAAAGCCCGCTTCGATGATGCCGTCCACCGCTTTGTCCACGTCCACATCGCGTAGGAAACCGGCGGCATTCTTGCCGCCCAGTTCCAGGGTCGCACGGGTGAGGCCGGCGCCCATGGCGCTGCGGCCGACAGCGATGCCCGTCGGCACGGAGCCGGTGAAGGATACTTTGTGGGTGCCAGGGTGTTCCACCAGGCCTTTGCCGACATGGCCGCCGCCCGTCAATACATTGAGCACGCCAGGTGGCAATCCGGCTTCGACGGCCAGTTCGGCGATGCGCAGAAGGGTCAGCGGCGTGAATTCGCTAGGCTTGATGATGATGCTGCAGCCGGTCACCAGCGCCGAGGCGAGTTTCCAGATGGCGATCATGGTGGAGAAATTCCACGGCACGATGCCCACGACCACGCCCACCGGTTCACGCAGGGTGAACGCGGTGTAGCGCTCGCCATTGAACGAGGGCAGCGACGGGGTAAGGGTCTGGCCGCTGAGCTTGGTCGCCCAGCCCGCGTAGTAACGCAGGAAGTGCGCGGCCTGGTCGACTTCGAACGCGCGGGCAATCTGGATGATCTTGCCGGACTGGCAGGTTTCAATCTGCGCCAGCTCTTCGCGGTTGCGTTCCAGCAAGTCCGCGAGCTTGAGCAGTACGTTGCCGCGTGTCGCGGGTAACGCCTGGGACCACAACTGAAAGCCACGGTTGGCGGAGTCCACCGCTGCGTCGATATCCGCCAGGTCCGCATCGGCCACCTGGGCGATCACGTCACCGGTGGCCGGGTTGGTCACGGCCAGGGTCTGGCTGGAATGGCTGCGCACGTTGACGCCGTCGATAAACAGCCCATGGCGCCGACGCAGAAAGGCTTCGACTTGGGGCAGTAGCGGGATATCACTCATGGCGGGTTCCTGGCAGTTCACAAAGGAAAGCCCGAGGGTAGCCAAGCCTGCGGCCCATGGCTTGACTCTGCCTGCCGCGCGAGATGTCTGTGGCTGCCACGCCTATGAAAAGTACAACCTTGCCTGTGGAACGTGCATTTTCCACCTGCGCGCCCCCATCGATACTGGCCCTGCATCAGGCGCCGTTCCTCAACCCGGAGCGCCCGCCGGACTTCCAATAATAAGCAGGGCCGTCCATGAAAAAGCCAAACCCGCTCCTTGAAGACCTCAAGCCCCTCCTGCCGCTGATTGCCGCGAATGCCACGCGGGCCGAACAGCAGCGTCAGGTGCCGGATGAAAACATCGCCTTGCTCAAAAGCATCGGCCTGCACCGCGCCTTTCAACCCAAGGCCTTTGGCGGGCTGGAACTGTCGCTGCCCGAGTTCGCCGACTGCATCGCCTTGCTCGCCGGCAGTTGCGCCAGCACCGCCTGGGCCATGAGCTTGTTGTGCACCCACAGCCACCAACTGGCGCTGTTTTCGGCGCAGTTGCAGCAGGAGATCTGGGGCGAAAACCCGCACGCCACCGCCAGCAGCAGTATTGCGCCGTTTGGCCGGGTGGTGGAGGGCGAGGGCGGTGTGCACTTCAGCGGTGAAATGGGCTGGAGCAGCGGCTGTGACCATGGCGAGTGGGCGATTGTCGGCTGCCGTCGGCAGAACGCCGAAGGCGGCCAGGATTACTGCTTCGCCGTGCTGCCGCGCAGTGACTACCAGATCCGTGACGATTGGTTCGCCGCCGGCATGAAGGGCAGTGGCACCAAGACCCTGGTCATCGACAACGCCTGGGTGCCCGAGCATCGCATCCAGAAAGCCAAGGATATGATGGAAGGCAAGTCCGCAGGTTTCGGCCTTTACCCCGACAGCCAGATTTTTTACGCGCCGTACCGCCCGTATTTTGCCAGCGGGTTTTCCACCGTCAGCCTCGGTGTGGCCGAGCGCATGCTGGAGGTGTTCCGCGAAAAAACCAAAAACCGCGTGCGTGCCTACACCGGTGCCGTCGTCGGTGCGGCCACGCCCGCCTTGATGCGCCTGGCCGAATCCACCCACCAAGTGGCTGCCGCCCGCGCATTCCTCGAAAAGACCTGGCAGGACCACGCCGAACATAGCGCCGCGCACCGCTACCCGAGCCGCGAAACCCTGGCGTTCTGGCGCACCAACCAGGCCTACGCAACGAAAATGTGCATCGAAGCCGTGGACCGGCTGTTCGCCGCCGCCGGCGGCAATGCCTGGTTCGAACACAACGAAATGCAG
Organism: Pseudomonas sp. C 49-2; assembly: GCF_003970195.1. NCBI lineage: Bacteria > Pseudomonadati > Pseudomonadota > Gammaproteobacteria > Pseudomonadales > Pseudomonadaceae > Pseudomonas > Pseudomonas sp. C 49-2. The sequence goes on along the minus strand of NZ_RXYG01000015.1, from coordinate 104,356 downwards.
CGCCTGTTCCGCGATTCCCACATGACCGGCGCCCATGCCTACACCGACTACGACGTCTGCGCGCAGATCCTCGGCCGTGAGCTGATGGGCCTGGAGCCGGACCCGAGCATGGTGTAGCGCGTTCTTCCCCTCACAACAATCAGGGCGCCCATCCGATGGCGCCCGGGAGTCTTGCATGTCCGACAGCAGCCTTTTCGATCCACGCGCCTTTCGCCGTGCACTGGGCAACTTCGCCACCGGCGTAACCGTGGTCACCGCCGCCACCGCATCCGGGCGCAAGGTGGGCGTGACCGCCAACAGTTTCAACTCGGTATCCCTCGATCCGCCGCTGGTGCTGTGGAGCATCGACAAGCGCTCCAACAGCCACGAGGTATTTGAGGAAGCCAGCCATTTTGCGGTGAACGTACTGGCGGCCGACCAGGTGCACCTGTCCAACAATTTTGCACGCCCGCGTGAGGATCGCTTCGCCCTGATCGAGTACGAACCGGGGGAGGGTGGCTCGCCGGTATTCGCCGATTGCTCGGCGCGGTTCCACTGCGAGAAGTACCAGCAAGTGGACGGCGGCGACCACTGGATCATGATCGGCAAGGTGGTTGCGTTTGATGACTTCGGGCGTGCGCCGCTGTTGTATCACCAAGGCGCTTATGCCGAGGTCCAGGCGCTGCGTCCGTGCGCGCCCGAGACGGTTCAGAACGGTACGGCGACCACCAACTGACTGTAGATGTTGGTGCCGTTGCCACCGACCTGATTGCCGCCGGTCTCGGCATCCTTGTTGGGCTTGTAGAGGCCCAGCAGTGGCGTGATGATCAGGTGCTCATTCACCGCCCACTCGGCGTACAGGTCCAGCTCGCGGCCATCCAGGTTGAGTTGGCCGCGGGTGCTGACGGTGGTGTAGTCGAAGAACAGCGCGCCGAGGGTGAGGTTCTCCAGCGGCTTGACCTTGAGCGCCACGTGTTGCACTGACGTATTGGTGTTGTAGGGGCCCGAGTAGTTGCCCGCCACTTCACCCTGCACCCAGGTGCCGTAGCCCCGGTTGAAACCGGAGAACATCCCGTCCCAATTCTTTGAATAACGCGCGTAGCGGTAGGTCAGGTCGGGTGACCAGGGCAGGTCGCTGAAGGTGTAGCCGGCTTCGGCGTAACCGGCATTCTGCTGGCTGTCGCGGCGGTCCTGGCGGGCCAGTTCAAAGGCAAAGTGCGCGTTGTCGATGCCGGCATTGCCCGCGCCGCGCAGGCTATAGAGGTTCATGCCCTTGCGTTGGCGCTGCACCTCGCTGGCGAAGCGTTCATCCACGTCGATCCCATGAATGTAGGTAAGGCCCAGGGTGCCCGGTGCGGCGCTGTATTCCAGGGTGCCGGCGGCCATTTCGGTCATGGCCTGGGCGGGGTTGTCGGACTTGATCCACATCAGGCTGCCATGCACGCCATCCTTGCCGCCCAGGCGGATCACGGCGGTCTTGTCGAAGGCATGGCGTGCGGCGATGTAGTAGGCGCCGCCACGGTTGAATTCCCCATCGCCCACGCCCTTGCCGAGGTTGGGGCCGTCATCATTGATCAGGAAACCGTCGCCCAGCATGATGATTTGGCGGCCGAACGACAGGTCCACGCCGTCCTTGCCCAACGCTGGGAACAGATCGCCGGAGCGCCAGCCGGCAAAGGCTTCGTCAAACTTGGTGGTGCGCTCCTTGCCCGTGGTCACCCCGGATGCATCGCCATCGCCCCAAGTGCCGGAACTCACCAGGTTGGCCGTGCCATACACGCCGCCAAAGGCGCCCAGGCTCTGGTCCACGCTCAGGCCGTACTTGATAAAGGCCTCGCGCCAGGTGGAACCGCCGCTGCGCCCGTCGTAGTTCTTCGGGCTGTTGAACATCCCATATACGGCGAGGAAGTTGCCGGTGACCCTGGTGTCGGCATCGGCATACAACTCGATGGCCTGGGCCTGGCCCATCAGCAGCGCAATACCCAGGCCGACCGCCTGGCGCAGGCGGCGATTTTTCAGTGTGTGCTCCATTGTTATTGTCCCCATCTTGGTTAAGAGTGAGGGCGCATTAGGGCGAGCGCGGGGGGCGAAGTCTTTTCTCTGCGTGCCAGGGAATTGACCCAGGCCGCCACGCCCTATGCTGTGGCAGGGAGCAACAAAACCGGCGGCAGACAGGGGCAAGACGATCAACTCGAGTGGGGCGCAGAGTGCTGACACATTAAAAAAACCGCTTTCGAGGACCCCATCATGTCGATCAACGACCGACTCACCGCGCACCTCAACCGAGGCACGGTAGGTTTCCCCACCGCCTTGGCCAGCACCATTGGCCTGATCATGGCCAGCCCGGTGATTCTCACCGCCACCATGGGCTTCGGCATTGGCGGCAGTGCGTTTGCCTTGGCGATGCTGATCGCCGTGGTGATGATGCTGGCCCAGGCCACCACCTTCGCCGAGGCCGCCTCGATCCTGCCCACCACCGGCTCGGTGTACGACTACATAAACTGCGGCATGGGGCGGTTTTTCGCGATCACCGGCACCTTGTCGGCCTACCTGATCGTGCATGTGTTCGCCGGCACCGCCGAAACTATCCTGTCCGGGGTCATGGCCCTGGTGAACTTCGAGCACCTCAACACCTTGGCGGAATCGGCCGGTGGTTCGTGGTTGCTGGGCGTCGGTTTCGTGATCGTCTTTGGTGTGCTGAACGCGTTTGGTGTCAGCGCGTTTGGCCGTGCGGAAATCATCCTCACCTTTGGCATGTGGACCACCTTGATGGTGTTCGGCGTGCTGGGCCTGATCGCCGCGCCCGCCGTGCAGTTGGACGGCTGGTTCGGTGAGTCGCTGGTGGGCACCGACCTGATCACCGTGCTGTCGTTGGTGGGCATGGCGATGTTCATGTTTGTCGGCTGCGAATTCGTCACACCGCTGGCGCCAGACCTGCGCCAATCGGCCAAGGTGATGCCGCGCGCCATGATGTTGGGGCTGATGGGTGTGGCCACGTGCATGTTCATCTACGGCGCTGCAATGAAACGCCAAGTAGAAAACGTGGTACTCGATGCCGCCTCCGGCGTGCACCTGCTGGACACACCCATGGCCATCCCCAAATTCGCCGAGCAGGTGATGGGCCAAATCGGCCCACTGTGGCTGGGCATCGGCTTCCTGTTTGCCGGCGCGGCCACCATCAATACCTTGATGGCCGGCGTGCCACGCATTCTCTACGGCATGGCGGTGGATGGGGCGTTGCCCAACGTCTTCACCTACCTGCACCCACGCTTCAAGACGCCGCTGTTGTGCATCCTGGTGGCGATGCTGATTCCTTGCCTGCACGCGCTGTACCTGGGCGGCAACACCGACAACATCATGCACCTGGTGCTGGCGGCGGTGTGCGCGTGGAGCTTTGCCTACCTGCTGGTGACGATCTCGGTGGTGAGCCTGCGCATCCGTCGGCCGGACCTGCCACGGGCGTATCGCTCGCCGTGGTTCCCGCTGCCACAGATCGTGTCGAGCATCGGCATCCTGCTGGGCATGTGGTTCATCACGCCACCGGGCATGAACCCGGCGGACATCTACGTGCCGTTCGGTGTGATGTTGGGCGGCACAGCCGCGTACGCGCTGTTCTGGACCCTGGTGGTGCAGAAGGTCAACCCCTTCAAGCCGGCCTCCGTGGAGGACGTGTTGGCAAAGGAATTCAGTCATCAACCGGAGCTGGCCGATGAGCGTTTTGGCGACTTTGCGGCAAAGACTGTTTGAACTGTTTCGCGCCGAGCGCGCGCCGGCAGGCTATCGACCGGGAGTGACCCTGGCGCACCTGCGGCGCAACCTCGGGTTGGCGACACTTGAAGTGGACGGCGTGGCGTTCGAGATTGTCGAACGCACCGAGTCGCAGTTGTTGATGCACCTGGTGTTGACTGAGTTTGTTCTGCGTGTGCCTGCTGCGACAGGAGGCACAGCGAGCTTCGACGTGCACCATGGCGGCGCGATTCGACGCACTGGCATCCGTGTACGGCGCCGCTCCGGTAACCAGGCCCTGTGCCGTGAAATACAGGCACGATTACTGGCTGACACCCCATTGTTCCAAGCGCTAATGCCACTGGATTTCAAACGCCTGCGCATCGAGCTGCAAGGTCAGCAATGGTGCGTGCGCCTGGAGCACATGGGCGGCAGTGAAGTGGTCAATCGTTTACCGGCCTTTCGACGCTACATCGCCTTGAGTCCTGCGCAACGCAGTCACTTGCTCGCGGCGCTGGTCGGATTGAATCGCGTGTTGTCGAACCTCTGATTGGCATCATTAGTGCTTCTGCAAAGGGCAAACAGGTTGTTGTTGCGCGCATATAGATAACATGTTAACTATTGCGCCAGAACAACAAAAAGAATCCTTTGCGGAGACACCCCATGAGCATCCCACAGCATGCACACGACGGGCTGGACACCTGGAACCGCGACCTACGCGCCGCGTGCGGTTACTTCGACACCGAACTGGCATTCAACCGCTCACTGTTCATCGGCGAGATCAAAGACCTGCCACGCGGCGTCGCGATCCTGCGCACCAATGCCGGGCTGATCAAACGCCCGGCGCACCATGCCGACCACGACAACGACCAGGATTGCTTCCTGGTCAGCCAGCGCAGCGGCTACTCGCAGATCGTACAGAACGGCCAGACCCTGCAACTGGCCCCCGGCGAGATGCTGCTGATGGACTCGGTAGGCTCCATCGAAATCACCCCCTTCGGCCTCATCGAACACGCCTCCCTGTCACTGTCACGCCCGCAGGTATGCAAGCACCTGGGCGGCGACGCACGCGCCTTCGGCAAGATCTCCTCGACCAAGGCCTGCGGGCGCATGCTGCATGTGCTGATGGACCAACTCTGCAAGGACGACACCGAAGACGGCGCAGGTGAAGTGGAGGCGCTGCAAAGCGCTTTCGTGTCGCTGCTGGGCTCGGCCCTGGAGCAGGGCGACGAATGTCGCGAGGGCCTGGCGCTGTTGCAGGGCAACAACCTGCGCAGCTACGTGCAGAAGGTCATCGATGAGTCCCTGAGCCAGCCTGGCCTCAGCCCGATCGGGCTGGCCAATCGGCTGAATATCTCGGTTCGCCACCTGTACCGCTTGTTCGAAGAGCAGGACGACAGCGTCTGCCGCTACATCCAGCGCGCGCGGCTCAAACGCAGTGCGGATGACTTGACCAACCCGTTCCTGCGCAGCGAGTCGATCACCTCGATTGCCTACAAGTGGGGTTTTACCGATTCGGCGCATTTCAGCCGGTCGTTCAAGAAGCAATTCGAGGTGTCGCCCAAGGATTTCCGCTCGAGCCGGATGCAGGCTGTGGGGGCATGAACAGGGTTTCAGAACAAACAAGATCTAATGTGGGAGGGGGCAAGCCCCTCCCACATTTGGACCGAGTCGAGGTTCAGACTTCGGGGAGGGTGGAGCCACCGTCCACCACCAGGGTTTGCCCGGTGATGTAGCTGGCGAGATCGGAGGCCAGGAACAACATGGCTCCGGCGATATCCGCCGCCGCACCCAAACGCCCAAGAGGCACACGGCTGGCGATAGTGTCATTCAGCGCGGCATCACCCAGGTTGCCCATTGCCGGCGTAGCGATCATGCCCGGCTCCACGCCATTGACCCGCACCTTCAACGGCGCCAGTTCCAGCGCGGCATTGCGGATAAACCCGTTGACCCCGGCCTTGGACGCCGCGTAATGGCTGAGGCCCGGATAACCGACGCGGTTGCCGGTCACCGAGGAGGTCACCAGCACGCAGCCCCGGCCCTGTTCGCGAAACGCCGGCAAGGCCGCCTGGGTCAGCCAGAACAGCGCCGACAGGTTGACCGCCAGGGTGCGTTGCAGGATGTCCGGAGTGATGTCTTCAAAGGCCGTCAGCGGAAAATACCCGGCGTTGTGTACCAGGATATCCAGTTGTGGCAACCCTTGAACGCACTCGAACACCGCCTGTGATTCGGCCAGGTCGACGCCTACTGCTTCGACCCGATAGCCCTGCGCGCATAACTCAGTCGCCACGGCCTGAGCCTGTTCCAACTGCCGATCAGCAATCACCACCTGCGCGCCACGCAGGGCAAACGCCTCGACGATGCCTCGGCCAATGCCCTGGGCGCCGCCCGTGACCAGCACCACTTGCCCGCTGAAATCCAGGTCACGCATGGGCATTCTCCAAGTGAGCGAACGCCAGTGTGGGTACATCGACAATGCTTGAACCGCCGTCAGCTACCAACGTCGCCCCGGTAATGATCGACGCATCATCGGAGGCCAGGAAACGACATACCGTGGCGATCTCTTCGGCACTGGCCGCACGGCGCAGCGGCACGTCGGCGCAGACCCGGTCATAGGCTTGCTGCAAGGTGTCGCCATAGGTGTCCATCAACGGCTGCATTTCCGCGTCGGCCATGGGCGTGCGCACCCAGCCGGGACACACCGCATTCACTCGCACACCGTGCGGTCCGTAGTCCCGCGCCAGCGAGCGATTAAGCCCAAGCAGGGCATGTTTGGCCGTGGTGTAGCCGCACACCTCGGGCCCCGCCGCCAAAGAGGCGATGGAGCCGATCAGCACGATAGTCCCCGCGCTTTCCTGCAACAGCGGCAAGCAGGCGCGGGCGCTATAGAACGCGCTGTCCAGGTTGCTGCGCAGGGCGCTTTCCCAGGTGACGGGGCTGGTTTGGGTCGCGCTGCCCAGGCCATGCCCGCCGGCACAGGCCAGCAGCACATCGAGGCGTCCATAGTGCTCGCTGATCTGTTGGATAAACCCGTCCCAGGTCTGCGGGCAGGCGGCATCGCCCACCAGGATCAGGCCGCCAGTGTCCTGCGCGACCTGTTCCAATGGCTCACGGCGCCGCCCGATCAACACCAGGCGTGCACCCTCCTGGGCATACAACCGGGCACACGCGGCGCCGATCCCTGTGCCGGCGCCGGTGATTACCACCGTGCGCGGCTCAGTCATCGGGATACTCCGTACGGTTGAGCACCTGGCAATACGAGCTGATGGGGAAGTTCGACAGCGCATCGAAGGACGCGCCCGCATAACCGAAGATCTTGCCGTCGCTGCGGTGCTGCTGCAGGTCGATCAGCACCAGGCCGAGAGTCGGCACGATCTTCTCCTGCCATACGAACAGGTACAGCTGCTCGGCGATCTTGTAGTAATGGCAGCGGTCGGTGTCGCACAGGCCTTGCTCTACGCCCTTCAAGCATTGCCAGGCGTAGAAGCGCTCGTTGAGGTAGATGTGTTCGTAGACTTCGCTGGGGCTGTAGCGGTACTGGTTACGCAGGCCGACCAGTTCGTCGGTCGGTGCATGCAGGCAGTGGCCGGCCTGCCATGGGCGGTCGAGGCTGCCGTGGAGGAAGTCGACTTCGACCGAGGTCAGCGGTTTACCGGCGAGGGCGCGGTGATAAAGACCTTCGTGGGTCTCGGCCTGGTCCGGCAGGCGCCCGATCACCGCAGTGAATGAGGCGTTCGGCGTGTCCAGTACCAGGCTGATCGACCAGCTGTGCCCGGCCTCATGCTTGATGAAATCCACCAGGTACAGGCCTGGGCGGATCGAAGTGGCGCGGTACGCCGCACTCCCGCTGGAGTGGCCGTCGGCAGCATGCCAGGCCAGGCGCTCCTGCTCGAAGCGGTGTTCGATCTGCCAGCCGTTGGCGAAGTGCAGGGTGAAGGTCTGGCCCGCCAATTCGGCGAGGTTGGGCAGGATGAACGCGTCCGGGGCGAAACCGTCGGCCAGCGCGCCGACGGTGATCCAGTCAGAAGAACTCGTCATGGCAACGCCTCCCTTACACGACGGCAAAGTAGTGTTTGACGAAGCTTTCGCTGAGCACTTCCCACAGCACCGGCGTGCCCTTGGTCACGAACCAGCTATCACCGCTTTTGTAGCGCGTGGTTTGGCCAGTGGACTCGTCGGTGAGCAGCACTTCACCGGTGACCACCGTGGCCTGTTCGGCAAACGGGTAGACCATGCGGAACTTGCCCTGGGTGGTGCCGAAATAGGCGCTGCTGACCGGGTCGGTGGGCGCGCCGAAGGTCATCTTGCCGAAGGCACGCACTTCACCTTCGAGAATCTGCGAACCGAGGTCGGCCACGGTGCCCCAGGGGTCGAGTTCCGACAGCTGGATGTTGTGTTTGAGCGTAGTGAGGGTCATGGCAGTTGCTCCTGATGAGGAAAAAAAGGGGTTAGCGGCGCCCGTTCCAATAACCGGACAGTTGGTGCCAGGATTTGCCCGCCGTCAGCAGCAAGGGCCGGATCGCGTCCTTGCCGAGGATGGTCGGGCGATGAATCGAGCTGACCAGGTCATAGCGCGCCGAGCCTTCGCTCATGCCTTCGGCCAGGACCTTGCAGATGATGTGGCTGGGGGTCACGCCGAAGCCGGAATAGCCCTGCACAAAAAACGCGTTGCTGCGCCCTGGCAAGGTGCCGATCTGTGGGAACAGGTTGGGGCTGCACGCCATCGGGCCGCCCCAGGCCAGGTCGATCTTCACGTCCTTGAGGTAGGGGAAGATCTTCAGCATCAGGTTGCGGTTCCACACCTTGAGGTCGCCGGGAATGTGCTCCACCAGCGGTGTGGCGGCACCGAACAGCAGGCGGTTTTCATTGGTGACGCGGTAGTAGTCGATGACCGGGCGGATGTCGCTGTAGGCCCCGCGAATCGGGCTGATGCGCTGGATCAGTTCCTCGGACAACGGCTCGGTCATCATTTGGAATGCGTAGGTGTTGATGGTCGAGCGGTGCAGCTCCGGCTCCAGCTTGTTGAGAAAACTGTCACAGGCCCACAGCAATTTGCTGGCGCGCACCGAGCCGCGTCCGGTGCGCACGGTGATGCGCTCGCCGTAGCTGACTTCCAACGCCGGGCTGTTCTCGAAAATCCGCACGCCATGGCTGGCCAGCGCGGTGGCTTCGCCCAGCAACAGGTTCAGTGAATGCACGTGCCCGCCGCCCATGTGCAGCAAGGCGCTGCTGTAGGCCTTGGAACCGATGATCTGCTGCACGTCGGAACCGCCGAGAAAGCGGACCTCGTGCTGGCTGTTGATCGACTTGAAGTCCTTTTCCCAGGCGCGCAGGGTTTTTTCCTGGCGGGCGTTGAAGCCCATGTAGCCGTAGCCGTGGCAGAAGTCCGCGTCGATGTTGTACTTGGCGATGCGGCTCTTGATGATGTCGGCGCCCAGGTCGCTGATCTCGAACACCTGGCGCAGGCCGTCTTCGCCGACGTCCTTCTTGATTTTCTCCAGGTCATGGCCGATCCCCGCCATGATCTGCCCGCCATTGCGGCCGGTGCCGCCAAAGCCCAGGTAACGTGCCTCAAGCACGACGATATTGGTGATGCCTTTTTCCGCCAGTTCCAGGGCCGTGTTGATGCCGGAGAAACCGCCGCCGATCACCACCACATCGGCGTCGATGTCCTGTTCCAGGGTCGGGAAGCTGAGGTTGTATTTCTTGGTGGCGGTGTAATACGTGGGGGTTTCGATGTTGATCATGGCGCAGCCTGAAAATGTGAAGGAAGGCTCTAAAGCGGATGCCTCCATTAGGGGCCCTGGCGGGGTGGAAGTCTTGATCCTGCGTGCCCAGGCTTTTGATTCTGCGCGCCATGGGCGGTGCGATAGACAAGTTATAGCGCGCTCCTGGACTGGGAATGCTAGAGTTTCGTTAAATTATTAACTAAATCCGTCGTGACCCTGATCCTATGCTCAAACCTCGCCAGTCCCTGACCTTGACCTTGCTGCAAGCCCGCGAAGCCGCGATGAGTTTCTTCCGCCCGTCCTTGAATGAACACGGCCTGACCGAACAGCAATGGCGGATCATCCGCATCCTTGAACAGTACGGTGAGTTGGAGATCTACCAACTGGCCGAACTGGCCTGCATCCTCAAGCCGAGCATGACCGGCGTGCTGGTGCGCATGGAAGCCGCCGGCATGGTGCACCGGCGCAAAGCCGAGCAGGACCAGCGCCGGGTGCTGGTGACATTGGCCGACAAGGGCAAGGCCAGTTTCGAGTCCATGAGCCAATGCATGGAGGCCAACTACCAGCGTTTGCAGGATCAGTTGGGCGAAGAGAAGTTGCAGACCCTGTTGGGTCTGCTGGATGACTTGAAGAACATCAATATCAAGCGTTGAATCAATACCTGGATCACCGCCGTTCAAAGGTGGGAGCTGGCTTGCCTGCGATGGCAGTGGGTCAGCCAGCTCATTTGTTACTGGACCACCGCCATCGCAGGCAAGCCAGCTCCCACAGGAGATGTCAGTAGACTCCTCCGACGGGGGCGGCGTCGGGAACGCCTTTGAACTTGCCGGCCAGCGCCTGCAATCCGCGCATCAACACCGTGGTGTCCACGCCGACCGCCACAAACGTCGCGCCCAATTCGATATAGCGCCGCGCCAGGTTTTCATCGGCACTCAGAATCCCAGCCGCCTTGCCCGACTTCACGATGCGCCCGATGGCGTCTTCAATCGCCGCCTGGACTTCGGGATGCCCAGGATTGCCGCGATGCCCCATCGACGCACTCAAATCCGCCGGGCCTATAAACACACCGTCTACGCCCTCGACGGCGGCAATCTCATCCAGGTTAGCCAGGCCTTCAAGGTTTTCGATCTGCACCAGCAGGCACATCTGTTCATCCGCCTGGTCGAGGTAGCCAGGGATGCTGTTCCAACGTGAAGCCCGCGCTAGTGCACTGCCCACACCCCGGATCCCTTGGGGTGGATAACGCATCGCGCGCACCAGTTCGCGGGCCTGGGCGGCACTTTCGACCATAGGTACCAGCAGGGTCTGGGCGCCGATATCCAGCAGTTGCTTGATCAATGCGCTGTCTCCGATCACCGGGCGGATCAGCGCCTGGCTGGGGTAGGGTGCCACGGCCTGCAACTGGGCGAGCATGCCTTGCAGGTGGTTGGGCGCATGTTCGCCGTCGATCAGCAGCCAGTCGAAACCGGCATTGGCGGCCAGTTCCGCGCAATAGGCGTCGGCCAGGCCGAGCCACAGGCCGATCTGTACGTCGCCGTTGCGCAGGCGTTGTTTGAAGCGGTTGACGGGCATGTCCATGGCAATCCTCCAGGGTTCAGACGAAGCGGCAGGCTATCGAGCCGAGCAGGTCGTAGTCGACGTGGAAGGTGTCGCCAGGGCGAGCCGCGACCGGGCGCGTAAACGAGCCGCCGAGGATGATCTGCCCCGGCAGCAGGGTCACGTCATACGGTGCCAGTTTGTTCGCCAGCCAGGCCACGCCTTTGGCCGGGTGGTTGAGCACGGCGGCGGAAACGCCGGATTCCTCGATCACGCCGTTGCGGTACAGCACCGCCGGCACTTTGCGCAGGTCGATTTCGGTGGGGCGCACGGCACGGCCGCCCAGCACCACGCCGGCATTCGCGGCGTTGTCGGAGATGGTGTCGAAAACCTTGCGCGTCGCGTTGGTGTACGGGTCGACCTGCTGGATGCGTGCGTCGATGATCTCCAGCGCCGGGATCACCCATTCGGTGGCGTCGAGCACATCGAACACCGTGCAGTTTGGGCCCTTGAGGGGTTTGCCGAGGATAAACGCCAGCTCCACTTCCACCCGCGGCACGATGAAGCGTTCGAAGGGAATGTCGCTGCCTTCGTCGAAGAACATGTCATCGAGCAGGGCGCCGTAGTCCGGTTCGGTGATGTTTGACGAAACCTGCATGGCCCGCGAGGTGAGGCCGATCTTGTGGCCCTTCAGCGTGCGGCCGTCTTGAATCTTCTGCGCGACCCAGGCGCGTTGGATGGCGTAGGCATCCTCAATGGTGATGCCTGGGTAGTCGAGGGAAAACTGGCGCACTTGTTCGCGGCTGCGTTCGGCGCGGTCCAGGTGGGCAGCGGCGGCAAGAATTTGCTGGGAGTCGAGCATGGCAACGGTCCTTAACGGGGATTGACGATGGCGGCGTGGGTGCGCAGCACCAGCAGGCCGCCGAGGGCGATAAATGCAGCGAGTACGTACAGCGCCAGGCTGGCGCTCTGGGTGGCGTCGCGCATCCAGCCGATCAGGTAGGGCGCGAGGAACGCGGCGACGCTGCCGAACGAGCTGATCATGGCGATGCCGGTCGCCTGGGTGGTGTTGGAGAGAAACGCTGGCGGCAGTTGCCAGAACATCGGCAAGGCCGCGCTGGCACCCATGCCAGCGACCACCAACCCGCCCATCACCAGCAGCGGGTTGCCCGGCGCCAGGCCCGCCACGGCGATGCCTACGGCAGCCATCAGCAGCGGCACGCACAGGTGCCAGCGACGTTCGCGGTGGCGATCGGACGAGCGCCCGCAGCCGATCATGAAGAAACACCCGGCCAGGTACGGCACGGCACTCAGCAGGCCGACCTGGCTGTCGCGGCCGATACCGGCGCCGTGGATCAGCGTGGGCATCCAGAACGCCAGGGTGTTCACCGCCAGCATCACCGCGAAATACACCGCCACCAGCAACCACACCTGCGGGTCGCGCAGGATGCCGCCGAACGAGGTGATGGTCTTGCGCTGTTCTTCGCTACGCAGTTGGGTGTGCAGCTGAAGTTTTTGCTCGGCCGTCAACCAGTGCACCGAGTCGAAACCGTCCGGCAACCACTTGAGCACCACCAGCCCCAGCAGCACCACCGGCAGGCCCTCGATCAGGAACATCCACTGCCAGCCGCGCAGGCCGCCTACATCATGGAAATGTTCAAGGATCGCCCCGGACAACGGCCCGCCCAGCACGCCGGCCATGGGCACGGCGATGGCAAACAACGCGGTGACCTGGGCGCGGCGGCGTGCCGGGTACCAGCGGTTGAGAAACACCAGAATGCCTGGGAAAAAGCCGGCCTCGGCGACCCCCAGCAGAAAGCGCAGCACGTAGAAGCCCTTGGCACTTTCTACCCACAGCATGCCGGTGGACAGCAGGCCCCACACCACCATCAGGCTGGCGATCCAGCGCCGGGGGCCGACGCGGTCCAGCGCCATGTTGCTCGGCACGCCAAACAACGCGTAGGCGATAAAGAATAACCCGGCGCCGAAGCCGTACACCGTGTCGCTGAACTGCAGGTCGCTGCTCATCTGCATCTTGGCGAAGCCGATGTTGATGCGGTCCAGATGGGCGAACAGGTAACACACCAGCAACAGCGGCATCAGGCGCCAGGTCACTGAACGATGGGTGCGGTCATGCTCGGCCAGCACGCGGCTGGCAGTCGATTGGGCTGTGCTCATGATGTTGTACTTTTTGTCTGAGAGGCCGTGAGGGGAGCGACGGGATCTACCCCGTCGGATTGTTCAGGAACGCATGCACATTGTTCTGCTTGAAATTCAGCTGCGGGTGCAGCTCGACCATCTCGAACGACAGCGCCAGCAAACGTTGCGCCTGCAGCTCGGCGAAGTGTGTGGTGATCACCGCAAACAACGCCTCGGCTACCGCTTGGCGCGTGGCCAGGTCGCGACCGTGGCCGACCTTGAGGGTCATGTGCACAAAGGCGTAGTCGTGCTTGCCGTCGGCCATGCGCCAGGTGTCCAGGCGCACGCCACGGCTGCGGATACCGCCGAGGGGGAATACGCCACTGTCTCCCAGCACGCGGTGGACCTGTTCAAACAGGCCGGGCAGGTCGGCCTGTTGTTCGATGTTGTCGGTGTACTCGGCGATAAAGTGCGGCATGGGTTTCTCCCAGGTTTACAGCGGGAAAATCGCGTTGATCTGGCCGGTGCCCGAGCTGCCGAACGGCGGCGTAATGATCTCCGCCGCCTTGGCATAGTCCGGCCCACCGAGCAGCCCCAGGAGCATGGCGGTGTCGTGCATCTTGCCTTCGCCGAAGCAGTGTTCGGCGTAGTCCGGCAGCATCGCGCAGAACTCCTTGAAGCGGCCTTGCTTCCACATCTCCACCACATGCAGGTCCATCTGCTTGTCGAACTCGCGGGTCCAGTTGTGGATATTCGCTTCGGCTTGGCGGTCATCCGAGAAGCGGTGGGACAGTGAGCCGGAGGCCAGCACCAGCACCTTGCGGTCGCTCTTCTCGATGGCCCGGCGCACGGCGGCGCCAAAGGCAAAGCTGTCTTCCAGGCGATGCCAGGCGCACCAGGCGGCGATGGAAATGACCTTGAATTTCTTATCCTCCGGCACCCCCATGTGCATGTAGCGCATGGGCACCAGCGTGCCGTATTCCAGCTCCAGGCTCGGGATGTTGTGGGCCATGCTGCGCACGCCGGCCGCGTTGGCCTCGGCGGCGATCAATTCGCCCAGCTCGGGGCAACCGGGGTAGGCGTAGTCCATGTTCTTGATGAAGTGCGGCAGCTCGTTGCTGGTGTAGGTGCCCTGGAACTGCTCGCCGCAGTTGACGTGGTAACCGCTGTTGACCAGCCAGTGCACGTCGAACACTACCGCCGTGTCGGCGCCCAGTTCGCGGGCGCGACGGCCGATTTCCTTATGCCCGGCAATCGCCGCTTCGCGACAGCCGTGATGCTTGCCGGGCAGTTCCGACAGGTACATCGACGGTACGTGGCAGATCTTCGCCGCCAGGACCACTTCGCCCATGATGATTCTCCTGAATAGTTATTGTTGTAAGGCCAGCGAGATCCTTGTGGGAGCCGGGCTTGCCCGCGATGCAGGCGACGCGGTGTCTCAGGTGTACCGAGTCGATTGCATCGCGGGCAAGCCCGGCTCCCACAGGAAAGCAAACATGTGCGAACTACACACCCCAACGCGGGATGTGATGGCTGCCCATGGAAATGCACACGTTCTTGATCTCGGCAAACACTTCAAAGCTGTACTGGCCACCTTCACGCCCGGTGCCGGAGCCCTTGACCCCGCCGAACGGCTGGCGCAGGTCGCGCACGTTCTGGCTGTTGATAAATACCATGCCGGCTTCAATCCCGCGCGCCAGGCGATGGGCCTTGCCGATGTCCTGGGTCCAGATGTAGGAGGCCAGGCCGTACTCGGTGTCGTTGGCCAATTGCAGGGCCTCGGCTTCGTCCTTGAACGGGATCAGGCACACCACCGGGCCGAAGATTTCTTCCTGGGCGATGCGCATCTTGTTGTTCACATCGGCAAATACGGTCGGCTGGATGAACTGGCCTTTGCTTAAATGCGCCGGCAGGTTGGCCGGGCGTTCCAGGCCGCCGGCGAGCAAGGTGGCGCCTTCTTCGAGACCAATCCTGATGTAGCCGGTGACCTTGTCGTAATGCGCCTGGGTGATCATCGAACCGACTTGGGTCTTCGGATCCTGTGGGTCACCGACGATCAGGCGTTTGGCGCGCGCTGCAAATTCGGCGACGAACTGCGGGTACACGCTTTCCTGGATAAAGATCCGGCTGCCGGCGGTGCAGCGCTCGCCGTTCAGGGAGAAGATGGTAAACAGCGCCGCGTCGAGGGCGCGCTCCAGGTCGGCGTCCTCGAAGATCAGCACCGGCGACTTGCCGCCCAGCTCCATGGAGTACTTCTTCAGGCCGGCGGTCTGCATGATCTTCTTGCCGGTGGCGGTGCCGCCGGTAAAGGAAATCGCCCGCACGTCCGGGTGGCGCACCAGCGCATCACCGGCCGTGGCGCCATAGCCCTGGATAACGTTGAGCACGCCGTTGGGGATGCCGGCTTCCACCGCCAGGCGCCCCAGTTCATTGGCGGTCAGCGGCGACAGTTCCGACATCTTCAGTACCGCCGTATTACCCAGTGCCAGGCACGGCGCGGTCTTCCAAGTGGCGGTCATGAACGGCACGTTCCACGGCGACACCAACCCGCACACGCCCACCGGTTGGTAGAGGGTGTAGTTGAGCATTTGGTCGTCCACCGGGTAGCTGTGGCCGTCCATGCGCGTGCAGACTTCGGCGAAGAAGTCGAAGTTGTGCGAAGCCCGTGGGATCAACACGTTCTTGGTCTGGTGGATGGGCAGGCCGGTGTCGAGGGTTTCCAGCTCGGCCAGGTGCGGCACGTTCTGTTCGATCAATTCACCGAGCTTGCGCATCAGGCGTGCGCGCTCCTTGGCCGGAGTATTAGCCCACTTGGGGAAGGCTTCCTTGGCTGCCGCCACGGCCAACGCGACTTCCTCGGCACCGCCGCTGGCAACCTCACCAATCGCCTCGCCGGTGGCCGGGTTGTAGTTGATAAAGGTGTCTTTGCTTTCGACCTCGCGGCCGTTGATCCAGTGTTTGATCATGCTGCTTACGCCTCTTTCCGGGCAGAGAAGAACTCCGCCTCGCTGACAATTCGGTTGACCAGGCGGCCCACGCCTTCGACTTCCACCACCACTTCATCGCCAGGCACCACATCGGCCAGGCCCTCGGGCGTGCCGGTGGCGATCATGTCGCCCGGTTGCAAGGTCATGAAGCTGGACAGGTATTCGATGAGATAGGGGATGTCGAAAATCATGTCGCGGGTGCTGCCCTCCTGGCGCAGTTCACCGTTGATCCAGGTACGCAGGGTCAGGTTGCCTGGGTCGGGCACTTCAGCCACGTCGACGATCCACGGGCCGACCGGGGTGGTGGCGTCGCGGTTTTTCACGCGCAGGTTGGGGCGGTAGTAGTTTTCCAGGTAGTCGCGGATCGCGTAGTCGTTGCACACCGTGTAGCCGGCCAGGTAGTCCAGGGCGTCGGCACGTTTGACGTTGCGCGCGGCCTTGCCGATGACCGCCACCAGCTCGCACTCATAGTGCATGTAGGCGACGTTATCCGGGCGCCAGGTGACCTGGCGGTGGCCGGTGTAGGTGCCGACGGACTTGATGAACGCCAGCGGTTCGGTCGGCGGCGTGAAGGCCAGTTCAGCGGCATGGTCAGCGTAGTTCAAGCCGAGGGCGAACATGTTGCCGGTGGCCGGGGGCAGCCACTCGACCTGATCTTCGGCGAGCAGGCGACCGTCGTTCAGGCGTACGGTATTGTCGGCTTCGACCGTTACGGCGTGGATTTTATCTTCATAGCGGATGCGGGCGTGTTTCATGCTGGGGTCTCCGCCTGGATATGGCTGGTCAGGCGGCCCACGCCACTGATCTCGACTTCAACGGTGTCGCCCGGCACCACATCCACACGGCCTTCGGGCGTGCCGGTGATCAGCACGTCGCCGGGGTACAGGGTCATGAACTCGCTGATCTCTGCGATCAATTGCGGGATGTCCCGCACCCAGTTCGCGGTGGAGTTTTCCTGGCGCAGTTCGCCGTTGACCCACAGCTTGAGGCTCAGTTGGTTGGGGTTGCCCACCTGGTCCCGTGGCACGAACGCCGGCCCCAGCGCGCAGAACCCATCGCGGCATTTGGCTTTGACGGCGGGGCGGTAGTAGCTGTCTTCCGGCAGGCTGAACTCGTTGACCACCGCATAACCGGCCACGTGGGCCATGGCATTGTCCAGGCTGACGCGGCTGGCGCGCTGGCCGATCACCACGCCCAATGCCGGGCCGGGTTGCAGGCGTTCGCCCTGTGGGTGAAGCACCACCGCATCGTGCTGATTGCGCGTATTCGGGGTCTTGATAAACAGCACCGGCTTGGTCGGCGGCTTCTGGTAGGGCGCTTGCTGGAAGGCGGCGAGATGCTGGTCCAGCAGACCCTGGTAGTTCAGCGCAACGCCGAACAGGGTGCCGCTGGCAACATCATGCAGGGTACGGCTCATGCGTTTCTCCTGACGGTGGCGACTGCTGCATAGGCAGTTCGTTAAGTTGTTAACGTTATAATTAATATGTTAACTACCGTCAAGCGTGGCAAAATCCCTGGCATTCAAATAACAACAAGGGGGCAGCGTGCAGCCGATTCCCAATATCAATATCGGGCAGGTCTACGACCAGCGTTACAGCGATGCCGAGGTGCACTACGACAAGCTCGGCAACCTGGCGGGCTTTTTCGGGCGCAACATGCCCGTGCATCGGCATGACCGGTTTTTCCAGGTGCATTACGTGAAAAGCGGCGCGGTGCGGGTGTACTTGGATGACCGTCAGTACCTGGAGTCCGGGCCGATGTTCTTCCTCACGCCGCCCACGGTGCCCCACGCCTTTGTCACCGAGGCGGATGCCGATGGGCATGTGCTGACCGTGCGTCAGCAGTTGGTGTGGGGATTGATCGACGCCGACCCCAGCCTGGCGTCCGGCGCCGCCTGCGTGGCGCTGACGGCGGGTGATCAAGGCCTGGATCGATTGTTCGAAGAGTTGAACGATGAGATCAACGCCGAGCGGGCAGGGCGCGCGGCGGCACTGGATAGCCTGACGCGGCTGATCATGATTCGCCTGCTGCGGCTGTGCGCCCACTCGTTACCCGCGCGCCCGACCCGCCACGAAGACCTGCGCATCTTCCATCGCTTCAACGAGTTGATCGAGGCGCACTACTTGGAACACTGGCCGCTGGCGCGCTATGCCGAGGGGATTGGCGTGACCGAGGCACGCCTGAATGAGGTATGCCGGCGCCTGGCCGACCTGCCGTCCAAGCGCCTGATTCTTGAGCGCGTGATGCAGGAAGCCAAGCGCCTGCTGCTGTTCACCGGCAGTTCCGCCAATGAAATCTGCTACCAGCTCGGCTTCAAGGACCCGGCGTATTTCAGCCGGTTTTTCCTTCGGTATGCGCAGGTGACGCCGGGGGAGTATCGGCTGCGGCAGTCGGGCTTGCGCTGACCTGCCACGCACCGCCCAGCGCCGTGTACAACTTCACCTCGGCCACCAACTGCGCCAGGCGGTCGACGATCAGCGCCTGCTGCGAGCTGAACAGCGTACGTTGCGCATCCAGGAAGGTGAGGTTGCTGTCCACGCCGCTGCGGTAGCGGTGTTCGGCCAGGTTGTAATACTGCTGGTTGGCCGCGACGAAATCCCGTTGTGCCTCCAGCTGGTCGGTATAGGTCTGCCGGGCCGCGAGGCCATCGGCGACTTCCTGGAAGGCGGTCTGGATGGATTTTTCGTACTGCGCCACCGTGATGTCCTTTTGCAGCTTGGCGTAGTCGAGGCTGGCGCGCAGGCTGCCGGCGTTGAAGATCGGCAGGTTGATCTGCGGCTGGAACGTCCAACTGCCGGAGCCGCCCTTGAACAGCCCCGACAGCTCTGTACTGGTGCTGCCCGCATTGGCGGTGAGGCTCACGGAAGGGAAAAACGCAGCGCGTGCGGCGCCGATATTGGCATTGGCGGCGCGCAGTTGGTACTCGGCCTGGAGGATATCCGGACGGCGTTGCAGCAGGTCCGAAGGCAGGCCGGCCGGCACCCTTGCGACTAAGTCATCTGCCAGTGGGCGCGACGGCAGTTGTTCGTCCACCGGGCCACCCACCAATAGAGCCAGGCTGTTGAGGTCCTGGGCGACCTGGCGCTCATAACGGGCCACGCTGGCGCGGGTGCTTTCGACGCTGGTACTGGCTTGCACCACATCCAGTGCCGACGCCTTGCCGGCGGTTTTACTGCGGCTGGTGAGGCGCAGGCTGTGCTCGTTGGCCACCAGCGTTTGTCGGGCCAGGGCCAGTAGTTCCTGGTCGGCGCGCCAGGTCAGGTAGGCATTGGCGACGTTGGCCACCAGGCTCAACTGCGCGCTGCGCCGGGCCTCTTCGGTACCGAGGTAGGTGAGCATCGCCTGTTCGCTGAGACTGCGGATGCGGCCGAACAGATCCAGTTCATAGGCGCTGATGCCCAGGGTCGCGGAATAGCTCGACGTAATGGCTGATTTGCCCGTGCCGGTCACATCCCCCGGCAAACGCCGACGTTGCCCGGCCCCGGTGGCAGAAACGGCCGGAAACAGGTCCGCACGCTGGATGCGGTACTGCGCCTGGAACGCCTCGACGTTCAGCGCCGCCACCCGCAGGTCGCGGTTGTTGACCAAGGCCTCGCCAATCAACCGTTGCAACGCCGGGTCATGAAACAACTGCCGCCAGTCCGACGTGCCGGATTGCGCCAGCGCGTACACCCCTTCCTGGGGATACTGCGCCGGCACGGGCGCCTCAGGCCGGTGATAATCCGGTATCAACGAGCAGCCGCCAAGCAGCCCTGCCATCGCCAATGCGCTCAATTTATTCATCAGGCGCCAACCATCCATTTGGCCAGGCCATGTCGGCCACTCACGCCCAACTTGGCGGCGGCGCGCTTGAGGTAGGTTTCGATGGAGCTGTTCTTCACGCTGAGTTTTTCCGCCATCTGCGGCACGGTGCCACCGGTCAGCAGGCCCAGGCACACCTCTTGTTCGCGTGCCGACAGAGTGATTTCACCGAGGGACAAGCGCTTGTAGAACTCACGCTGCAATTGGGATTGCTCCAGCAAAGTGTGGGCCGGTTCGGCCTCGGGATGGGGCGCCTGGCGCAGGCTCTGGGCGTGGCATTCGATCAGTGGCAGCAGGGTGTCCGACAGGCACTTGAGAAACGACAACTCGGCCAGGGAAAACCCGCGATGGTTAGGTGGGCGATAAAACGAAATCACGCAGCGCCGGTTGCCCTGGCGCGACACCAGGTTGCACTGGTGTGAGGTGCCTCGCGGGAACACGCTCTTGGCCTTGGCCTTCAACTGGACCAACAGCGGGTCCTGCATGCCAAGCATTTCCCGCAGCAACGGGTGGTCGTCCATGGAGTTCAACACCAGTGGCGGGAGGTCCTGGGTCTGGCCGGCGCTGCCAAGCAGCTTGATATCGAGCACGCGGTCGCGCAGCTCGTCGAGGGTCCATTCGCTGAGGTCCACCAGGTGGATCGGCACCCACTTGTCCACCAGGTGCAGCATGTGTGCGGCGAAATCCGTTTGGCCACTACTGGCAATTAACTCGCCCATTTCGGCATAGAAATTCGGGCTTTGCGGGTTGGCAATACTGCTGGTCAAACTCATAGCCATCTCATCCTTGAAATCGAAAACCTTCAACAGTCTCTCTGGGCCACTGCGGGGGCGATCCGTTGCTCACACACCAGAGTCGGTAGTCGAGATTGTATTTAGCCAGGGGATTCGTCCTACGTATGTAGCGGAAACGAGGGACACAACCTGCCATAAAAACCACGTCATTAATTCGACGTTTCTGAGAGGCAATTCCGGCCAAAATAAATCAGAAGAGACTTTTATTTTTATTTAACTATTTGATAAATAACTAAAAATAATTATTTTTAAAAACTATCAATGAATACTTACAGCGGTCAGGTGTAGCCAATTTCCTACACGGCTTTAATCGTTTCAGCAGTGAACCTTCAGCCAAGCTCAATCTATCCATTTGGATGTCCGGGTTTAGGGTGTCAGACAGCCTCGATCCCTCATGCTCCAATCCGGCCTATTCGTCGTAATGGGCCTCCCTGCGCGGCCAGTGCCTGAACCCCATGAGAAGGATCTTATGAAGCATTCCTCCAGCTTCCCCCTCACCGCCGCCCAACAGGACATCTGGCTCGACCAACTGCGCGTGGGCGATTCGCCGCTGTACAACATCGGCGGCTATGTGGATTTTGCCGGCCCCATCGCGCAAGACCTGATGCAGCGCGCCATCGAGTTGCTGGTGCTCAAGCACGATGCGTTACGCACGCAACTGCACACCGACGCCAACGGTTTGCCTCGGCAGACCTTCGCTACCACGTTGCCTGTCGACATGGCCCTGCATGATGTTTCCGGCGAGCCTGATCCAAAGGCCGCCAGCCAGGCGCTGATGCAGGCGCAAATGGCCTGGCCATTCACCCTGCAGGGCGCGCCGCTGTTTCGCTTCTTTCTGGTCAAGCTCGACGACGACCACTACCGCCTCGGCACCCAGGCCCACCACCTGATCCTCGACGGCTGGGGCTTCGGCCAGATGCTGCAATCCCTGGCCCGGCTGTACACCGACCTGCAACAAGCTCGGCAACCGGAGCTCCTTGCGCCGTCCTACATCGACTTTATTGACGCGGATGAGCGCTATCACGCCTCGGCCCGCTATGCCCGCGACCGTGGGTATTGGCTGGGCAAATACCAGGTGCTGCCGGAGCCATTGCTGACGCCGCGCAATAATGCCAAGGCGTCCAGCAATACCCTGGCCCAAGCGTTTCCGGTGGCGCTGCTCAACCGCATGGAACAAGTGGCGAACCGTTACCAGTCCTCGGCATTTCATGTACTGCTGGCGGCGATGTATGTGTATTTCACCCGCACCGCCCAGCGCCCGGAATGGGTGGTGGGGCTGCCGATTCTTAACCGCTCCAATGCGCGTTTTCGTTCCACCGTCGGGCTGTTCACCCAAGTCAGCGCCGTGCGTTTGCAGTTCGATGAGCAGTTGCCGTTCAGCGCTTTAGTCCGTGGGGTTCGCGACCAACTGAAGCAGGACTTCCGCCACCAGCGTTTTCCCCTGAGCGAGATGAACCGTGAGCTGGGCTTGCGCCGCACTGATCGCGGTCAGTTGTTCGACCTGTCGGTGTCCTTCGAACAGGACGATCATGAACTGCGCTACGGCACCACTGAGGCCCGTGCGGTCAAGGTGTCCAACCATCATGAGCCGTTGCCGCTGGCGATCCACCTGCGCAGCAACCGTTACCAGGACACCGCGTGCCTGCATTGCGTCTACAACGAAGCGTACTTCCAGCACGATGAAGTACTCGCCCTGGCGCAGCGCTTTACCTGGCTGCTGGAGCAAGGGTTGGAGGACGTCGCGCTGAAGATCAGTGACTTCTCCCTGGTGACGCCCGCCGAACAGGCCCAGCTGCAACTCTGGAACACCACCGCCCAGACCCACGCGCCCCTGCAAACCCTGCACGGCCGCGTCGAAGCCCAGGCCGCACGCACGCCGGACGCCGTGGCGGCGGTGTACCAAGGCCGGCAGTTGAGCTACGCCCAGCTCAACCAGCAGGCCAATGCGCTGGCCCATCAACTGCTGGAGCGTGGTGTACAGCCGGACGACCGCGTGGTGATCCTGGCGCGGCGCGGGTTGGAGACGCTGGTGGGGTTGCTGGCGACCCTGAAATCCGGCGCCTGCTACGTACCCGTAGACCCGGCCCATCCCGCCGAGCGCCTGAGCTATTTGCTGCAAGACAGCGATCCGGTGGTGGTGCTCACCCAGCACGATCTGCTGCCGCGTTTGCCTGCGCTGGAGGTGCCAGTGATCCAGCTGGATCGCCCGACCTTCCACCTGGGCACCAACCCCCGCGTGCCGGTCAGCGCCGCCCACCTCGCCTATGTGATCTACACCTCAGGCTCCACCGGCCTGCCCAAGGGAGTGATGGTCGAGCATCACACCGTCTCGAACCTGGTGGACTGGCATTGCCAGGCCTTTGACCTCCACGCCGGCAGCCACACCGCCAGTGTCGCCGGCTTCGGGTTTGACGCGATGGCCTGGGAAATCTGGCCTGCGCTGTGCGTGGGCGCCACCGTGCACCTGCCGCCGGCTCATGACGGCGCCGAAGATATCGACGCGCTGCTCAGCTGGTGGCGAGCGCAGCCGCTGCAAGTAGGTTTCCTGCCGACGCCTGTGGCCGAGTACGCTTTCAGCCAAGGCCTGCACCACCCGACCCTGCGCACCCTGCTGATCGGCGGCGACCGTTTGCGGTCTTTTACCCAGGCGCAGTCCTTTGCGGTGATCAACAACTACGGCCCCACCGAAGCCACGGTGGTCGCCACCTCCGGTCCCATGGAAGTGGGCCAGCCGTTGCACATCGGCGCGCCCATCGCCAATGCGACAGTGTATTTGCTGGATGAACAGCAACGCCCGGTGCCCATCGGTGTACCGGGGGAGTTGTACGTCGGTGGCAAAGGTGTCGCACGGGGCTACCTCAACCGTCCCGAGCTCAGTGCCGAACGCTTCCTCGACGACCCGTTTATCGAAGGCCGCATGTACCGCACCGGCGACCTCGCGCGCTGGCTGCCGGAGGGTAACCTTGAATACCTGGGGCGCAACGACGATCAAGTGAAAATCCGTGGCATGCGCATTGAACTGGGCGAAATCGAATCCGCCCTGGCCACTCATCCGCACGTGCAGGAGGCGGTGGTGCAGTCACGCGATGGGCAATTGCTCGCCTGGTTCGTCCCCCGCGAAGCGGTGCAGATCGAAGCCCTGCGCACCCACCTGCAGGCCTCGCTGCCCGATTACATGCTGCCCGCCGCCTACACGCAACTGGACGCGCTGCCCCTGACCGCCAACGGCAAACTCGACCGCAAGGCGTTGCCGGTGCCGACCCAGGATGCCTTCGTCACGCGCCTGTATGAAGCCCCGCACGCCGGGGTGGAATCCCTGTTGGCGCAACTCTGGGCCGAGCTGTTGCAGGTGCAACAGATCGGGCGTCACGACCACTTTTTCGAACTCGGCGGGCATTCGTTGCTGGCCGTGCAATTGGTGCAGCGCATGCGCCAGGTCGGGCTGCGTGCCGATGTGCAGGTGCTGTTCGGCCAGCCGACCCTGGCGGCCTTGGCGGCGGCCAGTGAATACGGCGAGGTGGACGAACCTCACCTGGCCGAACTGGATCCTGCGAGCCTGGCGCGCATCGTCGCGAGCATTCCTGGCGGCGCTGCCAACGTGCAGGACGTCTACCCGCTGGCGCCGTTGCAGGAGGGCTTGCTCTACCACCACATCACCGACGAGCGCGATCCGTACCAGCAACAAGCGCTGTTCAGTTTTGCCCGGCGCGAGCAGTTGGACGCGTTTGCCCAGGCCCTGCAACAGGTGATCAATCGCCACGATATCCTGCGCACCAGCCTGGTATGGGATGCCCTGGAGCAGCCGATGCAAGTGGTGTGGCGCGAGGCGCTGTTACGTGTTGAACCGTTGCGCGAGGGCTATTTACCGCTGGATTTGCGCCAGGCGCCACTCATGGCCCTGGACTATGCCGAAGAACCGCAGCACCAACGCTGGATCGCTCGTCTGCGCTTCCATCACCTGGTCAACGATGCCACGTCCACCACGATCCTGATGCAGGAACTCCGCGCCCATTTGCTCGGCCAGCAGGCACAACTGCCGGTGCCGGTGCCGTATCGCAATGTGGTGACGCAAGCCCGTTCGCCGGCACGTCAGGCAGGGCATGAGGCGTTCTTTCGCGAGCAACTGGGTGATATCGACGAGCCAACACTGGCCTTCGGGCTTCAGGAACGCCAGGCGGACCGGGCGCACACCGGTGAAGCCGAACGCGCACTGAGTGACCGGCTCAATCAGCGCCTGCGTGCCCAGGCGCGCGGGTTGGGCGTGAGCGCGGCCAGCCTGTTCCATCTGGCTTGGGCCCAGGTGCTCAGCCGCGTAGCGGGCCGCGATGACGTGGTGTTCGGCACGGTTTTGCTCGGCCGTTTTCAGGCGGGCGAGGGCGCTGACCGGGCCTTGGGCATGTTCATCAACACCTTGCCGCTGCGAGTGCGCCTGGCCGGGAAAAACGTCGCCGATGCCCTGATCGATACCCACGCTCGGCTCAGCGCCTTGCTCGCCCATGAGCAGGCCTCGCTGGCGTTGGCCCAGCGTTGCAGCAGTGCATCGCCACTCTTCAACAGCCTGCTCAACTACCGCCACACCGACGCCGATCGTGACCTGATCCTGGTGCCGGGCATCGCCTTGCTCAGCAGTGAAGACATCCTCAGTTACCCGCTGATGCTGACCGTGGACGACATCGGCAGCGGCTTTCGGATCAAGGCCAAGGCCCCGCGCCAGGTCGGCGCCGAGCGCTTGTTGGATTACCTCGAAACCGTGCTGGTCAACCTGGCGGACACGCTGGAGCAGGCACCGCAAACGCCACTGTGTGAAATTCAGGTTCTGCCCGCCCGCGAGTTGAACACCTTGCTGGTGGACTTCAACGCCACTGAAACCGCATACCCCGAAACCCTCACCGTGCAGGCGCTGTTCGAAGCCCACGCGCGGCACATTCCCCACGCCGTGGCGGTGCAGGCCGGCGAGCGACAACTGACCTACCGCGAGCTTAACGAGCGCGCCAATCAACTGGCCTTCCACCTGCGCGAACGCGGGGTGCAACCGGATTCCCGCGTGGCGCTGTGCGTCGAGCGCGGGCTGGACCTGGTGGTGGGCTTGCTGGCGATCCTAAAGGCCGGCGGCGCCTATGTGCCGCTGGACCCTGGCTACCCGCGCGAGCGCCTGGCCTACATGCTCCACGACAGCCAACCGGTTGCGTTGCTGGTGCACGCGGCGACCCGCGACTTGCCGGGTGATGTGTCGATCCCGGTGATCGACTTCGACCACTGCGCCTGGAGCCAGGCACCTATCGGCAATCCGTTGGTGCCGGGCTTGAGCGTCGCCAACCTGGCCTACGTGATGTACACCTCGGGCTCCACCGGCACGCCCAAAGGCGTGATGATCGAGCATCGGGGCCTCGGTAACCTGATGCACTGGGGCTCGCAGTTGTGCCCCAACGCCGAGGGCGGCGCCCTGTTGCAACGGGCGCCCTTCAGCTTCGACGGCTCAGTGTGGGAGCTGTTCTGGCCGCTCACCAACGGCATGCGGTTGGTGCTCGCCCGGCCTGATGGTCACCGTGAGCCTGCGTACCTGGCGCAGGTGATTCGCGAGCAGCAGATCAGCGTGATCAAGTTCGTGCCGGCCATGCTCCAGCAGTTTCTTGAACTGGAAGAGTCGGCCCTGTGCACCAGCCTTACTGACGTGCTGTGTGGCGGCGGCGAACTCACCGAAGCCCTGGCCCGTGGCGTGCAGGCGCGCTTGCCCAAGGTGCGCCTGCATAACGTCTACGGACCTACCGAGGCCACGGTAGACAGCAGCGCCTGGACCCTGGAGCCCGACGCGCCGGTGCCTGCGCTGCAACTGCCGATTGGCCGGGCGATCAACAACACGCGTCTGTATGTGCTGGACGAACATGACAGGCCGACGCCCATGGGTGTCAGTGGCCAATTGCATATCGGCGGGGTCGGCGTGGCCCGTGGTTACCTGGGGCTGGAGCAGATGACCGCCGAACGTTTTATCGACAGCCCGTTTGTTGACGGCGACCGGCTGTACCGGACTGGCGACCTGGTGCGTTACCTGCCGGACGGCAACCTTGAGTTCCTTGGGCGTAATGACTTCCAGGTCAAACTGCGCGGCGTGCGCTTGGAGCTGGGGGAAATTGAATCACGGTTGATGGCGCATCCGGCGTTGCGGGAAGTGGCGGTGTTGATTCGGGATGAGCGATTAGTCGCCTATTTCTCTGTGCGTGTGGAGGCGCCGAGCCTGGAAGCCCTGCGCGCGTATGTGCTGGAGCAGTTGCCGGAGTACATGGTGCCGGCGGCGTTTGTGCAGTTGGATGAATTGCCGCTCAATCCCGCGGGAAAACTTGACCGTAAGGCGTTGCCGGAACCGGGGTTGGAGTCGGTGGTGAGTCGGGCTTATGAAGCGCCGGTGGGGGAAGTGGAGATGCTGATGGCTGGGATTTGGGCTGAGGTGTTGAAGCTTGCGCGGGTAGGGCGGCATGACCATTTCTTTGAGTTGGGTGGGCATTCGTTGCTGGCGGTGAACCTGGTGGCGCGGATGCGCAAGGCGGGGTTGGAGGTGGATGCGCGGACGTTGTTCAGTCATCCGACGTTGGCGCAATTGGCGGCGCAGACGGCGACGCAGGTGGAGCGGGTGGAGGTTCCTCAGACGGCCATTCCTCAGCTCAACCGGCGGCGCAGAATCTAAGATTGGTAATGCGGACCCTGTGGGAGCAGGCTTGCCTGCGAAGGCGGCCTGACAGCCGACCTGGATTTTGGATCAGGCGGAGTACATATCCGTTATTTGGGTGATGGCGGGTATTGGTTCCGCCCTTACGGCGGCTCACTTTGCAAAAGCGGCAAAGTAAGCAAAACGCTCTTGCCCCAACACTCGGCACCTCGCCTAGGCTCGGTGTGCCCTCACTCCGGCTTGAATCCGTGGGCCGCCGCGATGGGCCATCCTTGGCCCAGCGCGGCTAACCCGGCGTCCTGCCGGGTTACCCACGGATTCAAGCCTGCGTTCGGCCAGCGTGTTTGACGGGGCGCCTCAGAGCAAGATCAAGAGCGACTCGCTTCGCATCGTGGATACGCTTTTCGTTTTCTGTAGGAGCCGGCTTGGCGGCGAAAAACGTGAGGACGCCGCGTTCATCCAGATACCCCACGTCATCGTTAACGACCATCGCCGGCAAGCCAGCTCCTACATTTTCTGATCGCGTTCAGGCAGGGGTAGGCGACGGTTTCAAGCATGCGATGGAGCGATCCACCGTCGTTTTGGCAATTTCGAGTAAATGCCACACCGCCAGGATCTTGGCCCGCTCGGGGCTGGGCAGCAGCGCGCCGCAATCCAATGCAGTCGCTGAAGCGCTGTCGAGCAAACTGGCGGTGTAGAGCAGGGCGTCTTCGAAGCTGAGGTCTTCGTTGATGGCGTGGAAACCCTGTGAAGGCAGGTAATGGTCAATGGCGCGGTTGAAGGCGGCGCGGTCTTTGGCGGGGTCACAGGGTGGGTCGGGTAGGGCTTTGTTCATGGTGTAGTTCCTTGTGTAAATAGGAGCTAACACCTGTCGCGACTAAACGATGGGTGGTGGCTGTACGCAGGTTAGTCGACCGGCCACAAGGAAATCCGGCGCACCCGAAGGTGCCCTGCGCACAGCCACCATAAAACTACGGTGACTATGCGCCTTGTGTCATTCCGGGCGACTAAACCCGATCACTGAATTGGCAGTGACGGAGCGAAGACTAGCCACCGACCCCAGCAGGCACAAGGCGGCGAGGATTGCCTAGGAAACGTCCTGCAATTAAAAGCGACACGCCTTGCTGGCCCTTTACAAACCATGACCAAATGCCGCCAATCCTACCGCTCACAACTCAACCGCAGCCCCCATGGGATTCAGGGTTGCCCTGCTGAAAGCATTCATCCAACTGCTGACAAGCGCCTTATAACTCAAAAGATTTTGGCTATGCGATTCAGCTATTGGATTGTTCATGAGGTAATGCATTTAATTCGGGACATAACTCATTGTTGTTCGGAATAAATCAGCGCCGTAGAGCGTTGTAATGAGTCATCGTTCCGCCTTAGAGATGAGCCATGAGCAACCCCGTTGCCCCCGAATTCCTGATTCGCCTGCTTGGCCTGTGCAAAACCTTTGGTGCCCAACGGGCGCTGGATCAGGTCAGCCTGGATATTTATCCGGGCGAAGGCGTGGCGTTGCTCGGCGCCACGGGGGCGGGCAAATCGACCCTGGTAAAGATCCTCAGCGGCACCCTGGCGCCGGACGCCGGTGAACTGTGGGTCGATGGCCAGCGCCAACGTTTCACCTCACCGTTGTCGGCGCGCCGGGTCGGCATCGTGGCGGTGCACCAACGTCCCGACGATGGGATCGCCCCCGGCCTGAGTGTGGCCGAGAACCTGCTGCTCGATGAACTGGGTCAACCCGATGCCGACTTCTTGCTCAACCGCAAAAACCTGCTGCAACGTGCCGAAGCCATCTCTGCCGGGCTGGGCCTGGACCTGCCGCTGCAACACCCGGTCGAACGCCTCGGCCAGGCGGACCGCCAACTGCTGGTGCTGGCCCGCGCCTTTGCCCAGAAACCCCGATTCCTGATCCTCGACGAACCCACCGCCGCCCTGTCGGAAACCGACGCCGAACGCCTGCTTGGCCTGATCGATAGCCAGCGCGCACGGGGCGTGGCGATCCTCTACATTTCCCAGCGTCTGTCCGACCTGCAACGGGTCACCAACCGCGCGATTGTGTTGCAGGAAGGACGGCTGACCAGTGACCTCAACACCCGGCACTTGCCAAGTGCCGCGTATACCCTGTTCGGTGATGTGGCCGAGCAGCCGGCAGTGATACCGGACAAGACCCTGCCGGTGCCGTTCCTGGAGCGGTTTACCCGTGCTGGGTTTATCCGCAATCGCGCGGAGGGGCGGGCGGTGCAGGAGCAGGTGGCGGGGTTGACCAGCAGCGTTGCGCCCATCGACGTCCCGACCCCAGGGAAAAACAAATACCGCTGATGCTCAGTGGACCGTGGGAATGAACGCCACGCTCCCATTCTCCCGCCCGTGGAAAATGCGCTCGCCATTATCCGGCTGGGTGCTAATGACCCGATAATCCTTGCCTAGGTAAGCCAGTGGCGCGGGATCGTCCTTGGAGTACTGCGCGACAATGATCGTGCGTTGCGGATCGAAGGCCTTGCCGCTGGTTTTTTCCAGCCAGGCCAGGAATGCCGCGCTATCGCCCTGGCGCGGGAAGTCCTGGGTTTCGGCCACGTAGTAGAACGGCTTGCCGCCGTTTTGCAGGTACATCGGCACTTTGTTGTCCGCCTCCACCAGCACGAGTTGCCATTGCTCCCACGGCGCGCTTTGCGTCGCTTCGGTTCGCACGTCCTCGGCAAAGCGCGTCACGCCGCCATTGCCGTTGCTCCAGGGGTAGACCACGCCGAGTATCAACAGCATCAGCGTTGCGGCAATGGCGAACCCCTTGAACCAACGTGGCGTGCTGTCAGGCCTGGCCAGCAGGCGTTCGCTGACCCACCAGGCGCCGAGCAATTGGGCGAAGGGCACCAGTGGCAGTACGTAGTAGCTGCGGCGGCTGCCGCTGGCGGTAAAGAACACGAACAATAGACCGAGGCCCCATACCAGCCAGCGCACGTTAGGCGGGGTCTGGCGCCAGTGCCGCAGCGCCAGCCACAAACCGAGCAGCCAGCAGGGCACCCAGGGCAAGGTGTAGGCGGGCAGGTAGATCAGGTAGGTGTAGATCGGGCCCATGTGGTCGAAGGGATCGAAGAACCGCACCACGTTTTCGCGGAACACCAGCGCCAGGCCGCTTTCGCCATAGGTGGGCGCGCCGTAGACATGGGACAGCACGAAGGGCACGGCATACACCGCCGCAGCGATCAGCAAGGCACACACCAGGCGCAGGTTGAGGTGGCGCTTGTAGCGATGCTCAGCCAGCAGGTGCGGTAGCAGCACCAGGCCGGGCAACACAAAACCGATCAGCCCTTTGAACAGCGATGTCACGGCCAGCAGCAGGAAGAACACGGTATAGCGACCGAACCGCGTGTCCTCCGGCCCGCGCCAGTACCACCAGACCGCCGCCAGCACGCCACACACCGTCAGCACGTCCGCCGTGGCTACGCGCGCCCAGAACAGGAAGTAGAAGGTGGTGGCGAGCATCCAGCCGGCAATCAGCCCGGTGCCCTTGCGTAGTAGCTGTTCGCCGATCAGGTAGACCAGCCACACGCTCAGCCAGGCGCCGATCACGGACGGCAAGCGCAGTGACCAGGGACCGAGGCCACCCAGCATGTGGGCACTGGCAGTGATCAGCCAGTAGGAGGGCAGGGGTTTGTCGTAATAGGGCGCGCCCTTGAGATAGGGATCGAAATAGTCACCGCTCTGCAGCATCTGCAAGGCGATGTTCGCCCATCGGGTCTCCGGGCCCCACAGGTCGCGCGCGCCCAAACCGGCCAGGAGAAGCAGGGCGGTGACGCCCAGCAACAGCAGCAGGGCGCCGCGTTCGGTCTTCCAGAAAGCTGACATCAAAGCGATTGCGGGTAGATGATCAGTTCGAGGGAGCCCTTGTAGTAGCGTTTGCCACCCGGCGGCAGTTGCCCGGCTTCGCGCATTTCACTGGTGCTGTTGACGCGCATCAGCACGCCGACCGAGCCGTGTTGGCGCTTTTCCTTGAGCCAGGTCTGCACGTCTTCCAACCCCACTTTGCGATGCACTGACCCTGCGTACTGCAAGCCATAACGCAGCTCGCCCTCGGTGTCATATAACGCGACTTCCGGGCGTTTCAGGCGCCAGGCCAAGGCACTGGCATTCCCCAGTTCATTGCTCAGCAGGGCTTGGGTCTGTTGCAGTTCTTCCAAGTGTTCGAGCACAAACTGGTCGGGCATTTCGTTGTCCGCGATCCACTCCGGCATGCTTGCCGGCAGCAGGATCACTAGCAAGCCGATGCCCAGGGCCGGCATCGCCCACAGCGTCAGCGGGCGGAAAGCTTGTAGCAGGTTGGTGAGGATCCACCCCAGCAACACGATAAACGCCAGGGACAGGCTGAACATTTCTGCATGGCTGTTGCTGTACAGCGGTCGGGCGATTTGCAGGTAGATCAGCACGATCATGGCCGCCATGCCGATCACGAAGTTGAGCAGGCCATTCAGGCAGATCGTGCGGGCTTTATGCTGGTTGATCAGGCCGACCAGCGTATGCCCCATCAACAAGGCCAGGGGCAGCAGGCACGGCATGATGTAGGTCGGCAGCTTGCCATTGCTCAGGCTGAAGAAACCCAGCGGCAACAACAGCCACAGGGCCAGGAAGGCGATCGCCGGCTGGCGCTTTTCCTGCCAGGTCTTGCGCAGGGTGCTCGGCAGCAACCCAGCCCAGGGCAGGCAAGCCACCGCGATGATCGGCAGGAAGAACCACCACGGCCGCACGTGCTGTGCATTGTCGGCGCTGAAGCGGCGGATGTGTTCATTCCAGAAAAAGAACCGCCAGAAGTCCGGTTCCTGCAGATGGATCGCCAACGCCCAAGGCAGGCATACCAGCAAACACACCAGCATGGCCAGCGGGCCATAGCGCAGCAGTTCGCCCAGGCGGCGTTGCCAGAGCATGTAAGGCACGGCGATCAACACCGGCAGCGCCAAGGCCAGGAACCCCTTGGTCAGGAAACCCAGGGCGCAGGCCAGGCCCACGACGGCCCAGGCCCACAGACGACCGCGCACTGTGTGGCTGTCGAGGGCAAACCACAGGGCTACCAGGCTCAGGTTGACCCACAGGGTGAATTGCGGATCCAGGTTGGAATAGCCCGCTTGCCCGGCCACCAGGCCGAAGCTCAGGTAGAGCAGGGCGCAGGCGAAGCTTTTGCGCGGGTCATTCCACAGGCGGCGGGCGATCAAGTAGGCCAGCAGCACGCTTAAAGCGGAAGTAAGGGCCGAGGCGATGCGCACACCGAACAGGTTCTGACCGAACACCGCCTGGCCCAAGGCGATCAACCAATAGCCGCCAGCGGGTTTTTCGAAATAGCGGATGCCCATGAAATGCGGCGCTACCCAGTTGCCGCTCTGGAGCATTTCCTGGCTGATCTGGGCGTAGCGGGTTTCGTCCGGGATCCATAAGCCGTGCAGGCCCAGGGGCAACAGGTAAAACGCGACAAAGGCCAGTAATAAGACTGGCAGGGGTTTTAAATGAGTCATGCAAACGTCGCTCCCTGACGTTTAGTTGTAGGGATTTCAAGTAATGAAGTAATAGAAGAGCAAATCACAATGTTCACTGAATGACGGAAAATATTCATGACGTCCTTAGTTAAAGGGCGCAACTAAACATGCCAGAACAGGGCTGTCTTTTTGCTGAACAAACGGACAGGAATATTTCTAGAGTTGTTTCAATGCGGCGGGCCAGTCCGGGCCATTGACGATGCCCAGGATCTTGAACTTACCGTTGGGTAATGTCTGCACAAACAACGCGCTGCCGTATTCGGGGAACGCAGCATGGGGGAAACCCTGGGCTTTTTCGAAGTCGGCGATGCAGCCACTGTGGGTGACGAACACCAGATTGCGTCCAGGGGCCTTATGACTGAGCAATTCTTCGCCCATGGCCGTGCCGCAGACGGCCTGCTGGCCGGAGGTCAACTCGTTTTTGCCGAACATGAAACGCAGGGTCTGCGCAGTGCGAATCGTGGGGCTGGCAAGTACGTCGCTTGTGCCCATGCCCAATGATTTAAAGGCGTTTCCGAGCTCTTCGGCCTGTTGGCTGCCATGAATCGTGAGGCCTTCCACGGGGCCCAGGCAAGGGTTGGTCGAGCGGTCGCAACGCTCTTCATGACGCACCAGCACGATCAGGTCGCCGTCACGCCAGAGGGGCAGCACGTGGGAGGTCAATAGGCGGTTACCGATACCGAGGTCCTTTGGCGATGCGTGCCAAAGCAGGCTGGCGACCAGCAGCAAACACACCACTAACAAGCCCAGCCACAGTCTTCGCAGGCGCCTGATAAAGGCCCATCGCGAGCGCGGTTTGGTCAGGGTAAGGTCAACCACTTTATTCACCATGGTAGTGTTGGCAATGTTGTATTAATTAGGCGCAACGTGTGGGCGAATGCCGGTAATGGAACAAGAGGCTGTCACACGGCGGCTGTCTTTTCGCTGAACATTTTGCATGTAAAAAGTTGTGAAGCTTGACAACTAACGAGTTGCCGACAAGTGACGCTTGACCGGTAATTTAAAGAGGGGTGGGTGGGCAGTCGGTGAAATCGATGTGAAAAATTTGCATGACCGGGATCGGCAGCCGTTATTCTCGATTGCCCCCCCTCAAACGAGTGTCGTCATGCTGCAGGTGCAAGGTGTGTTCAAAAGCTATGCCACCCCCCAGGGACCGTTGGCGGTGTTGGCCGGTGTGGATCTGCACCTGGCCGAGCGCAGCAGCCTGGCGTTGATGGGTGAGTCGGGCAGTGGCAAGAGCACCTTGCTGCACCTGGTGGCCGGGTTGGATCGGGTGGAGGGGGGCAGCATCCAGGTCGGCGAGCGGCGTCTCGATCAACTCAGCGAAGCGCAGCTGGCCCACTGGCGGCGCACGGAGATTGGGCTGGTGTTCCAGCAGTTCAACCTGATCAGCAGTCTGCGGGTCGAGGACAACCTTGCGTTCCAGGCGCGGTTGGCAGGACGGTTTGACCCGCACTGGCAGGCACAGTTGGTGGAGCGCCTGGGCCTGGGTGATTTGCTCAAGCGTTATCCGGAACAGCTTTCCGGCGGCCAGCAGCAGCGGGTCGCGGTGGGGCGCGCATTGGCGTCACGGCCGGGCCTGCTATTGGCCGACGAACCCACCGGCAACCTGGACGAAGCGACCAGCGACGAGGTATTACAACTGCTGCTGGACCTGCTGCGTGACAGCCCCACCAGCTTGTTGATGGTCACCCATAGCCCGCGTATCGCCGCACGCCTGGACCGGCAGGTGGTACTGCAGCGTGGTCGTGTCGTGCCGGCGAGCGCTGTCTGAAATGGCAATTTTTTATTGGACCTTGCGTGCGCTGCTCAGCCATTGGCGGCGCCATCCCGTGCAGTTTTTCAGCGTGCTCACCGGTTTGTGGCTGGCCACCGCGTTGCTGATCGGTGTGCAGGCTCTCAACAGCCAGGCGGGGGACAGCTATGCCCGCGCCAGTCATTTGATCGGCGGCGAGCCCCAGGCCAGTCTTGGCGCGCCGGACGGCGCCAGCTTCCCACAGGACGTATTTGCACAGTTGCGCCGAGCCGGCTGGCCGGTGTCGCCGGTGGTTCAAGGGAGGGTGCAACTCAAGGGGCTGGAGCATGTGCGCCTGCAATTGATGGGCATCGACCCGTTGTCGTTGCCGGGCAGTGGCGCAGTGGCGGGGCAGCGCATGAGCCAGGCGCAGATGCTGGCGTTTTTCGATCCGCCGGGGCGTACCTGGATTGCGCCGCAGACCTTGCAGGACTTGGGGCTGCATGCAGGTCAACAGCCCATCACCCAGAACGGACACGCCCTGCCGCCGCTGCAAGCCCAGGCCGATATGGCCCCCGGATTGTTGCTCACCGATATCGGCTTTGCCCAGCCTGTGCTGGAGATGCCTGATCGCCTGTCGCGGCTGTTAGTGGACAAGGCTTTCGCCGCTGGCCAGCCCACGCCGCCCGCCGGGCTGCAACTCAAGCAGGGCGAGGACAATAACCTTGCGCGTCTCACCGAAAGCTTTCACCTGAATCTCGATGCATTGGGCTTTCTGTCCTTTGTGGTCGGGTTGTTTATCGTGCACGCCGCCATTGGTCTTGCCCTGGAGCAAC
Organism: Pseudomonas sp. C 49-2; assembly: GCF_003970195.1. Lineage (NCBI taxonomy): Bacteria > Pseudomonadati > Pseudomonadota > Gammaproteobacteria > Pseudomonadales > Pseudomonadaceae > Pseudomonas > Pseudomonas sp. C 49-2. The sequence continues at coordinate 68,911 of NZ_RXYG01000015.1, read as the reverse complement.
GGCGCGGGCTGTTGCGCACCTTGCGCGCCTGCGGCGTCAGTGTGCGTCTGTTGATTGTCAGCCTGGGCGTCGAACTCGGCGTGCTTTCGTTGCTGGGTGGCGTGTTGGGCGTGGCCAGCGGCTACCTGCTGGCGAGTCTGTTGCTGCCCGATGTCGCTGCCAGCCTGCGTGGTTTGTATGGTGCCGAGGTGCCGGGTAAATTGAGCCTGAGCCCTTGGTGGTGGGGCGCGGGGTTGGGCCTGAGTTTGCTCGGCGCGTTGCTGGCCGGTGCCAGCAGCCTGTGGCGGGCGGCGCGCTTGCCCTTGTTGGCGCTGGCCAATGCGCAGGCCTGGCATGAGGCCCATGGGCGTTGGTTGCGGCGTCAAGGGTGGGTGGCCGGTACCGCGTTGGTAATCGCTGTGCTGGCGCTGTGGTTCGGTCACAGCCTGGCTGCCGGCTTCGTGCTGATGGCTGCGTTACTGCTCGGCGCGGCCCTGGGGTTGCCGGTGGTGCTCAATGGCCTGCTCAAGGCTGTTCTGGGACGCAGCCGCTCGGTGCTGGGCCAGTGGTTTCTTGCTGATTGCCGTCAGCAATTGCCGGCATTGAGCCTGGCCCTGATGGCGCTGCTGTTGGCCTTGGCCGCGAATATCGGGGCGGGCTCCATGACCTCGGGGTTTCGTCATACCTTCAACAACTGGTTGGAGCAGCGTCTCACCGCCGAGTTGTACCTCAACCCACAAAACCCGGCCCAGGCGCAGCAACTGAGCCGTTGGTTGGCGCAACAACCGCTGGTGCAGACGGTGCTGCCCACCTGGCAGGTTGCGGTGCAATTGCAGGGCTGGCCGGCGGATCTGTTTGGCGTGGTCGACGACCCGACTTATCGCCAGCATTGGCCGCTGTTGGAGGCGTCGAGTGAGCCGTGGGATCAACTGCAGCAAGGCGACACGTTGATGCTCAGCGAGCAACTGGCGCGCAGGCTGGCGGTGAACTTGGGCGATACCTTGAGTATCCCCACGCCTCAAGGCACCTGGACGCCAAAAATAGTGGGGATCTACGCCGATTACGGCAACCCCAAAGGCCATGTGCTAGTCAATTCCAAGCACCTGCTGACCCATTGGCCGACGCTGTCTCCGGCGCGTTTCAACCTGCGTGTGTCACCTTCGGATGTGGCGTTGCTGACCCGTGAGGTGCAGCGCGCCTTTGCCCTGGACGACAGCCGTATCGTCGATCAACAGCAACTCAAGGGCTGGTCGAGCCAGGTGTTCGAACGTACCTTCGCCGCCACTGCTGCCCTGAACAGCCTGACGCTGGGCGTGGCCGGCGTGGCGCTGTTCATCAGCCTGTTGACCCAGAGCCAGAGTCGCCTGGGCCAGCTCGCACCGCTGTGGGCATTGGGCGTCACGCGCCGGCAATTGATGCTGCTCAATCTCGGCCAGACCTGGCTGTTGGCGGTGCTTACCCTGGTCCTGGCCTTGCCGCTCGGCTTGCTGTTGGCTTGGTGCCTGGATGCGGTGATCAATGTGCAGGCTTTCGGTTGGCGCCTGCCGTTGCAGGTGTTCCCGTGGCAACTCGCGCAATTGCTCGGGTTGGCGATGGTTGCGACGTTGCTGGCCTCGGCATGGCCGTTGTGGCAGTTGTATCGCAGCCGTCCGGCGGATCTGTTGAGGACGTTTGCCAATGAAGATTAAGTGCCTGTTGTGGATGTGCTGCTTACTGGCCGCATGTGACAAAGTCCCTGAGCCGCAGGAAAGCTTCGCCGGCCTGGGCAGTGACGCGGCGGACTTTGCCCAAGTGGTGCCCGGCAAAGTGTTCAGTTTTCCTGAGGACCATGGGCCCCATCAGGGCTTTCGTATCGAGTGGTGGTACGTCACCGCCAACCTCAAGGACGCGCAGGGCAATGTCTTCGGCGTGCAGTGGACGTTGTTCCGCAATGCGCTCAAGGCCGGGCCGACCGAGGCGGGCTGGCGTGATTCGACGATCTGGCTTGGCCACGCCGCCGTGACGTCCGCCACTCACCACTACGCCGCCGAACGCTTTGCGCGCGGCGGCGTGGGCCAGGCCGGGGCCCAGGCGCAGCCGTTCAACGCCTGGATCGACGATTGGAATTTTGTCACCCGTCCCGGCGCCGCGAGCAGCTTGGCCGACATGCAACTCAAGGCCAGTGGTGCGCAATTCGCCTATGACCTGCACCTGACGTCCAGTCGCCCACTGGTGTTGCAGGGCGACAACGGCTACAGCCGCAAGTCCGACCAGGGCCAGGCGTCGTACTACTACAGCCAGCCGTTTTTCAGTGCCAGTGGTCGCGTCACTATCGATGGCGAGGTCTATAAAGTCACCGGCCCGGCCTGGCTCGACCGCGAGTGGAGCAGCCAACCGCTGAGCGCCGGCCAGACCGGCTGGGACTGGTTTTCCCTGCACCTGGACCGGGGCGAGCAGTTGATGTTGTTTCGGGTACGGCAAGCCGACGGCTCTGGGTATCTCACGGGCATCTGGATCGACGCGCAAGGCCAGACGCAGACGCTGCACAACGCTGATATCCAACTGGTACCGTTGGAAACCACCACGATTGATGGGCGCAAGATTCCCACGCGCTGGTCGCTGAAAATCCCTGGCAAACAGTTGGATATCATCACCCAAGCCGTCAACCCCAACGCCTGGATGAACCTGAGCATTCCTTACTGGGAAGGGCCGGTACGGTTTGACGGTGGGGTGGGTTACCTGGAAATGACCGGGTATTAAGGCGATTTCTGTAGGCTCTATTTCACCGCTGCGTAGGCAGCTTCCCAAATGTAAAGCAGCCACCCTTGGCTTGTGTCCGGGGCGCAGTCGCTTGCTTATATTCCGACGCCATCTCAATTGCATCCTGGATGTAGGGCATGGCGCAGAGCTTTATCAACGACCGCGCAACGGATTACCAAAGCCTCAAATCCCGATTGATGGGCGGCAGCCTGAGCCGCCCGCGCTCGGATCATTTTGATGTGCTGAATCGGCACCTGCGGCCCGCCTTGGTGGCACCGGGGCAACTGGTGATTGTTCCCGACAGCCACAGCCGGAATTGTTCGGTCGAGGAAGCGTGGTTGATGCGTCATGCCGAAGAAGTCCGTCGTCACCTGGAACTGAATGCGGCGGCCGGTACGGCAATGCTCGGCAACTATGACTTGCTGCAGAGTTTCATGGCCAATGGCTCGATTGGCGTCGGCAGTGCGACCTCGGCCTGGGCGCGGCACTTGGATGAAGTGGCGCAAACGCTGGAGGAAATAGAACGGCTGCATCAGCGGTTGAAAGACGGCGGGTTGGACAGGGCGGCGTTTATCCAGCGGCGCCAAGCGTTGTTCCGGGGTTTGGAGGTGCAACTGCAGGGGGCTGCGCGGTTTGGTACGGGCTTGCAGGGCAATGCGTCGTTGAAGAAGGTGTTGGGGATTTCGACGAGGAGTTATCTGCATAAGGGTGAGATTGCGGGGTATGCGACACGGATGCGAGCGATGGCGCAGATGTCGAAGTGGTTGGGGAGCGGGACGTATGTGGGGTTGGCGTTGGATGCGGGTGTGGCAGGGTTGGAGATCAAGGAGGCGTGTGTGACGGGGAGGGAGGCGCGGTGTCGAAGGGCGAAGTATGTGGAGACGGGGAGGTTGGTGGGGTCAGTGACGGGGGCCGCAGTAGGGGGAAAGTATGGTGCCAAACTCGCGATTCGAGGCTGTCGCATGTTTTTGGGTATTGCGATGAAGGGACGCGGTGAGCTTGCGTGCGCAATTATTGGCGGCGCTGCGGGTGGGCAGGCCGTAGGTAATGTTCTTGGTCATGAAGGTGTCTTATTGGGTGGAGAGATCCAAGAGGCCAACGGAGATATGATCTTTGTGCCGGAGGGAGCTTAACCGTGTCGTTTTTTCTTGTCTTCACCATAGTGCATTTTGCCGGAGCGTTTGTCGTTTTGGGGCTCGGTTTTTTCGCCGAATATACAAAGCTCGACGAGGTGGAGAGTTACTTCCGCGAAAACGAAATGGTCTGCGGCAATAAGCGATTTTGGAGCCGAAACAGGTGGATCGACAGGCAATATCGCATGATGCTGATTGCGGAGTTACTTTCAGATTCAAAGCGCCATCTCAAGGCAGGGGTGGTGAGTGAAGCCGAACTGGCATCTGTTCCTTTATCGCTTAAACGCTGGGTGGTTTGGCCCTATTACCTTGGGTTCGTTTGGTTGATTGCAACAGCTGTGTGGGTCTTCTGGCGCTGGTGGTACGACATCCCGATTCCATAGGAATGATTTTTTCATAAAAAATACTGTACATCCATCCAGTCATATTCTACATTCCATCCCAGGTGACCGGATGTCACCTGACCTTCAGTTTTTAACTATGGATGGATAAAAAATGAAATCGAAAAAAGCCTTTATGCTGGGCGCGGCCGTGGCGGCCTCCTGCTTCGTTTCGGCCTTTGCCCTGGCCGAGCAATACCCTCAGAAACTCAATGCCGAAGCGGTCAGACAGGCCGTGGACAAAGCCCTGAAATCCGGCGGCAAGCTGGACGCGGCGAAGGTCCCGGACAGCCTCAAGCAAAAGCTGAAAGCAGCCAAGACCGGTCAGTCCAAGGCTGTCACGCAGTCCCTTAAATCCGCGCCTTTCAACACCGTGGTCGGTGAGTTGAAAAAGCCCGGCCAGGCCGAGCTGAAGAGCGCTGCCGTTGCGGCCTTCGTCCCGCTGTTCCCCACCCTGGATATCAACACGCTCTACACCATCTCGGGTGTGGCTCAAGGTGAAGAGTTCGCTTATCACTTCAACCTGCCAGAAAACGCGCGGGTCCAGGTGCAACTGGTCAACCAGAGCGCGGGCTCCGACATGTCGCTGACCCTGTTCCAGGACGACGGCCAGGGCAACCTGAGCGTGGTGGGTTCCTCGGATGCCGCAGGCAATGCCGACGAGTACCTCAACGGCGTGCTGCCGGCCGGTGATTACTACTGGTACATGGTCGCCAAGGTCGCCAGCAGCTCGCAATTCAGCTTTGGCGTGGCGGTGGATACCAACGTCGATGCCTATGAGCCCAATGACACGCCGCAAACCGCCTTTGTGCTGCCGGACTCGATGAACAAGGTGACCGGCAACCTCGACAACGCCAACGATGTCGATTACTTCGACTTCAAGGCGGTGCGTGGCCAAAGCGTGAGCATGTACCTGGCCGGTGACGCGAACGGCAGCCGCAACCAATGGATTTTCGATCGTTTTGACGGCGTCAATTGGGTCACCATCCCTGCCGGCTCGACCTCGACCTACCCGAGTGTCACGCCGGGCACCACGGTGAAGGTGCGTGTGCGGGCCAATCCGGCCGTGGTTCAGGATTCGACCAAACAATACCAGTTGAGCCTGGGCTCTACGCCGCGCCTGAACACGTCTGATGTGAAGGGTGACAATATCGTGCGTGTACCGGCGTCGATTTTCTGGATGGCGACCCAGGCGGGACGTACGGTGAACTGGACCACCAATTGGTCCGACTCCACGGGCGCACCGCTGCTGGGCGTCACGCCGGTTCTGCGTATCGACAAACGCTTTGACGGTGCCGAGTTCCACTGGACCGACTTCAAGGCCACCACCAACAGTGCGGGCACATCCCAGGCCAGTTCCGGTATCGGCGACTGCTTCGGCGAGAACCGTGTGCAGTATCCGGACAGCAGTACGGGCGTCACCTACACTTGGGACACCACTTTCAACTTTGGCGGCTGGCGTATCGAGCTGGACGAGTTCCCTGGCGTGGGCGTGGGTGGCGAGAACGTGCCTTACGTGACCTTCGGGCACATCTGCACCCAGAACATCGTTCACTGATTCAACGGTGTGAGTGAGAAGGGGCAGCCTGACGAGGCTGCCCCTTTTTTATTCGCCCGCCAATGCCAGGTCCAGCGGTAGCCGCGCCATGCTCGTGCCTTTCAACGAGCCCAGGTACAACCAGTTTCCATATTCCCGTGCGGTGGTGATCGGCGAGTAGTTCCCCGGGCTGCCGTCCTGCAGGTTGGCGATGACCTTACCTTCGGTATCCAAGCCCAGTACGAAGGCTTTGCGTTCGATAGGCTTGGGCACCACCATCAGTGCCCGCACCATCACCTTGCGCAGCAATGGGTAGCCGGCAAAGCTGTCAAGCAACGGATTGCGTGGCGAATACAGCGCTACCCAGAAACGGTCCTGACCGTTGAAGCTAAGGTTGTCCGGCAGGCCGGGCAGGTTGTCGATAAACAGGTCATGGGTACCGGCGCGCTCGCCCTTGAGCCAGTAACGGCTGATGCGGTAGGCGCCGGTTTCATTCACCAGCACGAAGTTTTCATCCGGGCCCAAGGCCACGCCATTGGCGAATTGCAGTTGGTCCAGCAGCACGTCGGTGCTGCCGTTGCTGAAGTCATAGCGCAGCAGCCGACCGTCGCCGCCATGTTCGATCACCGCTTCGCCGTCCTGCCCGTAGCCCCAGCGACTCGACGCATCGCTGAAGTAGGCATAACGCCCGCTCGCGTCCACGGTGACGTCATCGGTGAAACCGAAGGGCAGGCCGTTGGCACTGGTGCTCAACGTAGTGAGTTGGTGTTTTGCATCCAGGGCGAGCAAGCCCTTGATCCCGTCGGCAATGATCAGGCGCCCATCCGGGTGCAGCGCCAGGCCCAGGGGCCTTCCGCCGGTATTGGCCAATACTTCCAGGCTGCGGCTGTCGGGCGAGGTGCGGATGATGCGCCCGTCATGCAAGCCGCTGATCAAAAAACCCTGGGCATCCAGCAGCAAGGCCTCGGGCCCGGCGATGTCCTGGGCGCCGATTTTCTGCACGCCCTTGAGGCGCTGGTTCTCGGTGTAAAGGCCGCTCTTCACCGACGGCGCCGTGGGTGGCGTCCAGTTTACGGGTTGCACTTTGGTCGGCATCAACAGCAGAAAGGCGACCACCGTCAGAAGCAGTAGAAACAGCAGATGACGCAGTTTTTTGGGACGGGTACTCATGACGATTCCTGGTTGTCGTTGATGCTCGGTTCCCAATGCAGGGTGCCGAGCAGGTAATCCATCAGGGGAAGGACGATGTTGAAGTTGCGCCCCTGCATCAGTTCGCGGCGGTGATGCAGGGCGTGCAAATGGTGCATCTGGCGGATCCACGGCAAGCGCGCCACCGGGTGGCTGGCGGGCAGGTGCTCGCAGGCGTGAAACACTTCGTAAAGTAAATACCCGAGGATCATGCACCCCGCGAACAGGCCGGCGACATTGAGGCTCAATTGTTTGAGCAACCACCAGGCAGGCAGGGTGATTGCCAAGCTGTGCAGCACGATCAGCCAGGCCGGGAACAGGATGACGCGCCAGTCACGGGGGCTGTCGTAGGTCATGTGGCCGGGGGTGAAGAAACTGTGATGATCGCCGGTGTGGCGTGCGTAGAACAGCCGGGCCAAGGCGTGCTTGTGGTGGCCGAGGTGACGGTGCACGAGGTAGATGCAGAGGTTGAAGAACACCAGGGTCAGCGGCACGGTCAGCCATTGCACGGCGCTGATCTGATGCGTGGATGACCAGGCAAGGGCGATGCACACGATGCCGTAGCCGAACACGAAACTGGCGTGCAGCCAAGGGTTGTAGTGGGGCGCGACAGTGGCGCGGTAACGGGCGCGAAAGGTCTCGGTGGGGTGGTCCATGGCGGGTTGCTCGGTGTTTTTTTGTTGGAAAGTGAGCTTAGTTGGCGCCAGGGAATGTGCGAGTTTTCGAAGGCAACGCCAATCAAGTGTGGGAGCTGGCTTGCCTGCGATGCAGACGCCTCGGTCTTTCAGTCAGACCAAGGTGATGCCATCGCAGGCAAGCCAGCTCCCACATTTAACCGAGTTCTCTATTGAGTGTTATCCCACCCCGACCGACCAGTGGGGGCTTGCACACGCCTGTTTTCCTTGTTAGTTTCTCGCAAAATGTTAACGATAACATTTGCTCTAACAATAAAAACAAAACAGAGAATCACGCCATGAAAATGCTCCCGAAAACCCTGTGTTTATTGGCTGTAAGCATCACCCTCGGCACTGTCTCCCCAGCATTCGCCGAAGCTGCCAAGCCGATCCGCATCGGCGCGTCCTTCCAGGAAATCAACAATCCCTATTTCGTCACCATGAAAAACGCCCTGGAAGAAGCCGGGGCGACCATCGGCGCGAAACTGATCATTACCGACGCCCGTCACGACGTGTCCAAGCAAGTCAGTGACGTCGAAGACATGCTGCAAAAAGGCATCGACATCCTGCTGATCAACCCTACGGATTCGGTCGGCGTGCAATCGGCGGTCAAGTCTGCCCACGCCGCCGGTGTTGTGGTCGTCGCGGTAGACGCCCAAGCCGACGGCCCGCTGGATTCCTTCGTCGGCTCGAAGAACTTTGACGCTGGCTTCCAGGCCTGTGAATACCTGGCCAAGAACATCGGCGACAAAGGCAATATCGCGATCCTCGACGGCATCGCCGTGGTGCCGATCCTGGAGCGTGTGCGCGGTTGCAAAGAGGCCGTGGCCAAGCACCCCGATATCAAGATCGTCAGCATCCAGAACGGCAAGCAGGAACGTGACCAGGCGCTGACCGTCACCGAAAACATGCTGCAGGCCCAGCCCACCCTCAAGGGCATTTTCAGTGTGAATGACAACGGGTCCCTCGGCGCGCTCTCGGCCATCGAAGCCAGCGGGTTGGACGTGAAGCTGGTCAGCGTCGACGGCGCGCCGGAAGCGATCAAGGCGATCCAGAAGCCCGGTAGCAAGTTCATCGCCACCTCAGCGCAGTACCCGCGCGACCAGATCCGCCTGGCCCTGGGCATTGCCCTGGCCAAGAAGTGGGGCTCGCAGGTGCCGGCCACCATCCCGGTGGATATCACCCTGATCGACCAGGCCAAGGCCAAGGATTTCAGCTGGTAAATCGCCCAGGCCCCACGCCTACCGTGGGGCCCAGGTCATCCTTCTGAATACGAGGTCGGCGGTATGAGCAGTCTTCTTAAGTTGGAAAACATCTGTAAGCGGTACCCGGGCGTACAGGCCCTCAAGTCCATCAACCTGCAAGTCGAGCGCGGTGAGATTCATGCCTTGCTCGGCGAAAATGGCGCGGGCAAATCGACGCTGATGAAGATCCTCGGCGGCGTCGAGCATCAAGACGAAGGCCAGATCCTGATCGATGGCCAGGCGCAGCAGTTCGCGACCTATCGCGACGCAATCGCCGCCGGCATCGGCATCGTGTTCCAGGAGTTCAGCCTGATTCCCTACCTCACTGCCGTGGAAAACATCTTCCTCGGCCATGAGCTGAGTAACCGTTTCGGCCTGTTGCGCAAGCGCGAAATGGTCGAGGCCAGCGAGGCGTTGTTCAAGCGCCTCGGCGTGACCATCGACCTGCAATGTGCGGTCAAGCACCTGAGCGTGGCCGAGCAGCAGTTTGTCGAAATCGCCAAGGCCCTGGCCCTGGATGCGCGCCTGCTGGTGTTGGATGAACCGACTGCCACGCTGACACCGAGCGAGGCTGAGCTGCTGTTCGACATCATGCGCGAACTCAAGCGCCAGGGTGTGGCGGTGATTTTCATCTCCCATCACCTGGAGGAGATTTTCCAGGTGTGCGACCGCATCAGCGTGTTGCGCGACGGCGGCAATGTGGGCGTTACCGATGTGGCTGACAGTGATATCGACCGGCTGGTCGAGATGATGGTCGGGCGCCGCCTGGAATGCAGTTTTCCACCCAAACCGAACACCGAGCGTGGCCCGCTGTTGCTGGAGGTCAAGGACATCCAACTGGTGCGCAACGGCCCGCACAACAGCTTCCAGCTGCACAAGGGCGAGATCCTCGGCTTTGCCGGCCTGGTCGGTTCCGGTCGTACCGAACTGGCCCTGGGCATGATGGGCGCGCTGCCGTCGGTGAGCAAAGACGTGTGGCTGCGCGGTGAGAAAATCACCCTCGACGACCCGGCCCAGGCCCTGGCCCACGGCATCGGCCTGCTCCCGGAAAGCCGCAAGAGCGAAGGGCTGATCACCGACTTCAGCATTCGCGAAAACATCTCGCTGAACAACCTGCCCAAATACCAGAACGCCTCGGGCCTGATCGACAAGAACCGCGAATGCGCCAGCGTCGAAGGCCTGATGAAGCAACTGTCGATCAAGGCCCCCAGCAGTGAAAGCCGGGTGTTCAACCTCAGCGGCGGCAACCAGCAAAAGGTGGTGATCGCCCGTTGGATCAACCATCACTGCGACGTGCTGGTGTTCGACGAACCCACCCGTGGCATCGATGTGGGGGCCAAGGCGCAGATCTACGCGCTGATGCGCAGCCTCACCGAACAAGGCTACGCAATCATCATGATTTCCTCCGAATTGCCGGAAGTTATCGGCATGTGCGACCGCGTCGCCGTGTTCCACAAGGGCGCCATCGTCAAGGTACTCGAAGCATCTGCCGTCAATCCTCAAGAGGTCATGCGCCATGCAACAGGGGGCTCAAGTGAATACGTCCATTAGTACCGGCGACAGCAGCCGGTTGCGCCTGAACCTGGCGCGGCTGGTGCGCTCGCCGGCATTTTATCCCTTCGTCGGGCTGGTGGTGGTGACCCTGGTGATGATCCTCGCCAGCGACACCTTCCTCACCGCCAGCAACCTGTCGAACATCGCCCGCCAGGTGTCGATCAACGCGATCATCGCGGTGGGCATGACCTGCGTGATCCTCACCGGCGGCATCGATCTGTCGGTAGGGCCGGTGATGGCCTTGTCCGGCACGCTCACAGCCGGGTTGATGGTCGCAGGCCTGCCGCCCGGCCTGGCGATTGGCGCGGGCATGTTGATCGGCGTGGCCTTTGGCATCGGCAACGGCTTGTTCGTCGCCTACCTGCACATGCCGCCGATCATCGTGACCCTGGCGACCATGGGCATCGCCCGTGGCCTGGGCCTGATGTACACCGATGGCTACCCGATTTCCGGGTTGCCGGATTGGTTTGCGTTTTTCGGCCGCGAAAGCCTGTTTGGTATCCAGGTGCCGATCCTGATCATGCTGCTCACCTACCTGGCGGCCTACGTGCTGCTGCAACACACGCGCATCGGCCGCTACATCTACGCCATCGGCGGCAATGAAGAAGCGGTGCGGTTGTCCGGCGTGCGTGCGGCGCGTTTCAAGTTGCTGGTGTACGGCATCAGCGGCCTTACGGCGGCGATTGCCGGGCTGGTATTGACCTCGCGCCTGATGAGCGGCCAGCCGAACGCCGGCGTGTCGTTCGAACTGGACGCGATTGCCGCCGTGGTACTCGGCGGTGCCTCGATTGCCGGCGGGCGCGGGGTGATCGTTGGCACCTTACTCGGCGCCATGTTGCTCGGCGTGTTGAACAACGGCCTGAACATGCTGGGCGTGTCGCCCTATGTCCAGAGCGTGATCAAGGGCGCAATCATTTTGCTGGCGATTTTTATCAGCCGTCAGCGCCACAAATAAACTCCTCACAAGCACAGGACCCGACACCATGGACAAGCACACCGAAATGCAAGCCGTTGTCTGCCACGGCCCCAAAGACTACCGCCTGGAACGCATCGGCAAACCCCAGGCACGCGCCAATGAACTGGTGATCCGTATCGCTGCCTGTGGCATCTGCGCCAGTGACTGCAAGTGCCACTCGGGCGCAGCGATGTTCTGGGGCGGCGACAACCCGTGGGTGAAGGCGCCGGTCGTACCGGGGCACGAATTTTTTGGCTATGTGGTGGAAGTGGGCGAGGGCGCCGAAGAGCACTTCGACGTCGCGGTGGGCGACAAGGTGATCGCCGAACAGATCGTGCCGTGCGGCAAGTGCCGTTTCTGCAAGTCGGGCAAGTACTGGATGTGCGAAGTGCACAACATCTTCGGCTTCCAGCGTGAAGTGGCCGAAGGCGGCATGGCCCAGTATATGCGCATTCCCAAGACCGCCATCGTGCACAAGATCCCCGAGTCGGTGTCGCTGGAAGACTCGGCGCTGGTGGAACCGATGGCCTGTTCGATCCATACCGTCAACCGTGGCGATGTCCAGCTCGACGACGTGGTGGTGATCGCCGGTGCCGGCACCCTCGGGTTGTGCATGGTCCAGGTCGCTGCGTTGAAAACCCCGAAGAAACTGGTGGTGATCGACATGGTCGACGAGCGCCTGGAACTGGCGAAAAAATTCGGCGCCGATGTGGTGATCAACCCGTCGCGCGATAACGCCCGCGCGATTATCAACGGCCTGACCGACAACTACGGCTGCGACGTCTACATCGAAACCACAGGCGTGCCGGCCGGCGTGACCCAGGGCCTGGACCTGATCCGCAAGCTCGGGCGTTTTGTCGAGTTCAGCGTGTTCGGTGCCGAGACCAGCGTCGACTGGTCGATCATCGGTGACCGCAAGGAGCTGGACGTACGCGGCGCTCATCTCGGGCCGTATTGCTACCCGATCGCCATCGACCTGTTCGAGCGTGGCCTGGTCACGTCCAAGGGCATCGTTACCCATGACTTCCCGCTGGACGACTTTGCCGAAGCCTTCGCGTTGGCCAACTCGACCCAGTCGATCAAGGTGCTGTTGAAGCCGGTGGCCTGAAAATGAACTACGTGATGGGTGTTGATATAGGAACCCAGAGCACCAAGGCGCTGCTGGTGGATGGTCAAGGTACGATCATCGCCCAGCACAGCCAGGGGTATCGTGTGGATACCCCGAAAGTGCGCTGGGCCGAGCAATGGCCGCAGGTCTGGCTGGACGCCGTCGAGGCTTGCGTTGCGCAGTGTATGGCCAAGGCCGGCGTGGCGGCGCAGCAGATCAAGGCGTTGTGTATCAGCAGCCTGTACGGCGGCTCGGGGATTGCGGTGGATGCACAAATCACGCCGCTGCACCCGTGCCTGATCTGGATGGACCGCCGTGCTGGCGAGCAGGTGGCCTGGGTGCGCGAGCAGGTGGACCTGCAGCGGCTGTTCGCGATCACCGGCAACTCGGTGGACAGCTACTACGGCTTCACCAAGATGCTCTGGCTCAAGCAGCACCAGCCCGAGGTGTGGGCCAAGACTCGCTACCTGCTACCGCCCAACAGCTACATCAACTGGTGCCTCACCGGCGAGTTGGCGGTGGACCATAGCAGCGCCGGCAATATCGGTGGCGTCTACGACGTGAAGGTGCGCGGCTGGTCCGCCGAAATGCTTGATGCGCTGGGCATACCGCACACCATGATGCCGGAGCGCCTGGTGTATTCCGGGGAAGTCGTCGGTGGGTTGCTGGAGGGTTGGGCTGCGCGTCTGGGCCTGCAGGCGGGCACACCGATTCTGGCCGGTGGCGTCGATGCGGCCATGGCAACGCTGGCCGCAGGGGTGACGCAGCCAGGCAATCACGTGGCAATGATCGGCACCAGCATGTGCTGGGGTTACCTCAACCAGCAAGTGGATGCACACCATGGCTTGGTGAGCATGCCCCACGTCTACAACGGCCACCGCGACCTGTACATCTTTGGCGGTGCGATCACGGCAGGCGCGTCGGTCAGTTGGTTTCGCGAGCAGTTCTGCCAGGCCGAAGAGCAACAAGCCAAGGCCACCGGCCAGGACAGCCTGGTGCTGCTGGAACAGCGCGCGATGAACATCCCGGCCGGCAGCGAAGGCCTGTTGTTCCTGCCGTACCTGATGGGCGAGCGCAGTCCGGTGTGGGATGACCGTGCCAGTGGCAGTTTTGTCGGCTTGAATCTCTACCACAGCCGTATTCACCTGTATCGCGCGGTGCTGGAGGGCGTGAGTTTTGCCCTGCGACACAACATCGAAGCGGGCACACGCGGCGCGCATTCCCTGGACCCGCGCTTGATCGTGGTGGGCGGGGCGAGCCATTCGGATCTGTGGATGCAGATCATCGCGGATGTCACGCGCTACCCGGTGTACACCATTGTCCAGGAGGTGGAAGCGGCGCTGGGGGCGGCGTTGTTGGCGGCGCACACGGTGGGGTTGGTGAGCGATGGGGAGATGGATAAAGGGTGGGTGCAGTTGGCGCTGCGGGCGGAGCCAAAGGTTGAAAACGTCGGGGTTTATGACCGGGCGTTTGCCGAGTATTTGAAGCTGTATCCCGCCCTGAAACCGATCATGCATAACCTACAAACCAACTGATTCAACACAGTCCAAATGTGGGAGCTGGCTTGCCTGCGATAGCGGTGTATCAGTCGCAAATGTACTAGCTGAACCACCGCTATCGCAGGCAAGCCAGCTCCCACATTGGATCTTCATTGTTTTTGAGATCTCTATTCATGAACGCAGCCTTCGACTTCACCCACCATCGCATCCTCGTCACCGGCGCCAGCAGCGGCATTGGGCGCGAAATCGCTTTGCAACTGATCGCCAGCGGCGCCGATGTCTTTGCTCTCGGCCGCGACGCCCAAGCCTTGGCCGAACTCGGCTGCCACACCTTGTGCCTGGACATCGCCGACAGCGCCGCCCTCGACAACGTCTTGAAGGACCTGCCGCCGCTGCACGGCCTGGTCAACTGCGCCGGCATCTCGCGGCTGGAGCCGGCTGCCGCCATCAGCGCCGAAGCCTTTGACCAAGTGATGCAGGTCAACGCCCGCGCCGCCGCCCAGGTCGCCAGCCGCGTGGCGGCGAAAATGATCGAAGCACAAATCGCCGGCAGCATCGTCAATGTCTCCAGCCAGGCCTCGCTGGTGGCCCTGGACGATCACCTCGGCTACTGCGCCTCCAAGGCCGCGCTGGATGCGATCACCCGTGTGCAATGCGCCGAGTGGGGCCGCTTTGGCATTCGCGTCAACAGCGTCAACCCCACCGTCACGCTCACGCCGATGGCCGCCATGGCCTGGTCCGAACCGGCCAAGCGCGACCCGGCGCTGGCGGCCATTCCATTGGGACGTTTTGCTGAAGCCGTCGAAGTGGCGTTGCCGGTGCTGTTCCTGCTGAGCAGCGCCGCCAGCATGATCAGCGGCGTGAGCCTGCCCATCGACGGTGGCTACACCAGCCGCTAGCCGTTTTCCAACTGACCGGCGATCACCACCTTGTCCCGTGGCTTGAACGGGTCTTCCAGGCGATCGAGCAACAGGCGCACCGCGCTGCTGCCGGCCAGGGACGCATCGTGGGCCACGCAGGCGATGGGCACGCCGAAGATATCGGCGAAGGGCAGGCGGTCAATGCCGCAGATGGTCAGGCTGTCATGGGCGATGTTGTGCATGCGCAGTGCGCGCAAGGCGCCGAGGGTGATCAACTGGTTGAAGCCCATGATCGCGTCCGGCGCCGAGTGTTCGGCCAGGTAGTCGAGGGTGTGCAGGTAGGACGGCATCAGCGTGTAGTCGCCGGCCTGTACTTCGACCTGCACCTGCGGGTGCTCGGCCAGCACTTCGCGCAGGCCCTTGAGGCGTTCGACGGTGATGCGTGAGTGCTCGGGGCCGGTCAGCACCAGCAGGCGCTTGAGGTCGGGCGTCTGGCGCAGCAGGTAGTGCGCGGCCTGGGTGCCGCTGTGGTAGTTGTCGAGCACCACGCGGCTGAACGGGCTGTCGTGGATTGTGCGATCGAGCAGCACCACTGGGGTTTTGCCGTTGCCCAAGCGTTCGAGGTAATCGGGCTGGTAGCTCGGTTCATCCGAGACCGGCGACAGAATGATCCCCGCCACGCGGTAGCCCAACAGGGTGTCCACGGCCTTGCTTTCCAGCTCCTCCAGCTCATCGGTGTCCACCAGCATGATGGTGTAGCCGTGCTGTTTGGCCTCGCGGGAAATCGCCTTGATCATTTCGCTGTAGAACGGGTTGTCCACGGAGGCGGTGATCACGCCGATGATCAGGCTCTCACTGCGCTTGAGCCCGCGTGCGAAGGCGTTGGGCACGTAGTCCATCTCCCGCGCCACTTCGAGGATGCGCGCCAGAGTGGCCGGTTTGACCAGGTCGGGTTTGCTCAGTGCGCGAGACACCGTGATGGTGGTCATGCCAACCCGTTTGGCGATGTCGCTGATAGTGACGGACTTCTTCTTGTTCATCGGTCAGGCTGCAAAAGGAAACACCCGCAGGCTAGCATGCGCGGTGGAGATTGTTGCTTCAAATCAATGGGTCCCAACGCTGCGACCAGTCGCTTTCGGCCTTGACCACCTCACGCAGCAACCCCAGTGCCTGTTGCAACACTGCCGAATCTCGCGCCCGTGAATACACCAGGTATGTCGGGAAGCTGAATTCCGGCGCCTTGGGCACACGCTGCATTACGCCGCTGTCCAGGTAACTCTGCACCACGCGGGTGCGGAAATAACCGGCGCCACCGTTCTCAAGGATGTACTGCAATGCCAGCGGCCCCAGGTTGAAACTCAACGCGGCACGGGCCTTGTCGGGCAGCGCGGCGTCGTGTTGTTGACGAAACCCGGGCCCCCAATCGATATACACGTAGGGCGCCGGGTTACTCACCAACTGCACCAGGATCAGTTTTTCCTCCAGCACCTGTTCCACCTGCAAACCTGGCCAGTATTGCGGCTGGAACACCAATGCAGCGTCGAGTACGCCCAGTTCCAGCTGGCGCAACAGGTAATCGCCTTCGCGGATTTCGGTGCGCAGGGCATGGCCGGGGATGTGTTGGCGTAACGCTTGGGCCCAGCCGAGCATCAACGGGTTACACAGGCTGACCTCGCCGCCGATGTGCAGCACGTTGCGATAGCCATCGGGCAGCGGCAGGTCGCGTTTGGCGGCTTCCCAGGTTTGCAGCAACTGGTTGGCGTATACCACGAAGGCCTCGCCGTCGGCGGTCAGCCGGGCGCCGGCGCGGTTGCGGATGAACAGTGTGCTGCCTAGCTGGCTTTCGAGGCTTTTGACCCGCGCGGTGATGGCGGTCTGGGTGACGTGCAGTTTCTCGGCTGCTGCGGCCAGGCTGCCGCAGCGGGTGATTTCGAGGAAGGTGCGTGCCAGTTCGATGTCCATGAAGCCCCCGGGGATGAATGGGGGACAGTGTAATGGAATGTGGTTGAAACTGTGGGAGCTGGCTTGCCTGCGATAGCGGTGATTCAGTCAACCCAGTTGTCTCTGATACGCCGCCATCGCAGGCAAGCCAGCTCCCACAGTAGATTGCATTTCAGACTGGGGTTTTTGGTGCCTGTAAGTGCGGGGTAGGGAAGGCTTTGGCGTACGCCTGGCACACCCTCAACACCTGCTCATCCGCAAACCGCGCGCCCACCACGTGCAAACCCACCGGCAAGCCGTTCGCTGCCAGCCCACACGGCACCGAGGCTGCCGGTTGCTGCGTCAGGTTGAAGGGGTAGGTGAACGGTGTCCACTGTGTCCATTCCTGCAAACCCGAACCCGGTGGCACGTCATGCCCGGCGTCGAACGCGGTGATCGGCATCATCGGCGACACCAGTACATCGTAGTGCTCATGGAACGCCGCCATGCGTGCCACCAGGGCTGCGCGTGCTTCAAGGGCCGCGCTGAAGTCGTCAAGGCTCAAACGCTCGCCGCGTTGGGCTATGCGCAGCAGCCCGGGGTCCAGCAGTTGTTTTTGTGCCTCGCTCATGGGCCCGGTCAGGCGTGCAGCGCCGGCTGCCCATAAGGTGCTGAAGACTTCCAGCGGGTCACTGAAGCCGGGGTCGATCTGCTCGACAAGAGCGCCCAGTTGTTCCAGGCCTCGCACCGCCTCCGCGACCACCTTGGCCACTTGCGGGTCGACCTCCACGTAACCGAAGTTCGGACTGTAAGCCACGCGCAGCCCTTTCAAATCCGCCGCGCCCGACAACCACGGTGTGGTCCTCGGCGCACCGATCAACCCGTCCCGAGCATCCGGTTGCGCGATGGTCTGCAGCATCAATACGCTGTCTTCCACCGTGCGGGTCATCGGCCCCAGGTGCGAGAGGATCGTCATGGAGCTGGCCGGCCATTGCGGCACATAACCGAAGGTCGGCTTGATCCCGAAGGTGCCGGTAAATGCACAGGGAATCCGAATCGAACCGCCCGCATCGCTGCCTTGGTGCAGCACGCCCAGGTTCAATGCCGCCGCCGCGCCCGCGCCGCCGGATGAACCGCCTGCTGTGGTGCGGGTGTCCCAGGGGTTGCGGGTGATGCCGTACAGCGGATTGTCGGTCACGCCTTTCCAGCCGAATTCAGGGGTGGTGGTTTTGCCCAGCAGCACCGCACCGGCCTTGCGCATAAAGGCCGGGAAGGGCGCGTCCACCTCCCACGGCCCGTCGGCGGACGAGGTGCGTGAGCCCTTGCGGGTGGGCATGCCGATTGTCAGCGTCAGGTCCTTGATCGAAGACGGCACGCCGTCCAACGGACCGCAGGGTTGGCCGTTCAGCCAGCGTTGTTCCGAGGCGCGCGCGGCGTTCAGCGCACCTTCCGGGTCCACGTGGCAATAGGCATTCACCACTGGATTGAAGCGTTCGATACGCAGCAAGGCGTCCTCGGTCACTTCCACCGGCGACAAGGTCTTGTCGCGAAAATGCTGCAGCAGTTGCACCGCCGTCAGTTGGCCGATCTCGCTCATGCCACGTCCCCCTGCGCTGCGTTGACCATGGCGCGCAACAACACCGCGCAGCCTGCCGCCAGGTCGTCCGGCGCGGCGTTTTCGATTTCGTTATGGCTGATGCCGCCTTCGCACGGTACAAAGATCATCCCGGCCGGACCCAGTTCGGCGACAAAAATCGCGTCGTGGCCGGCACCGCTGACGATGTCCATATGGCTCAAGCCCAAGGCCTCGGCGCCTTCACGCACGGCATTGACGCAGGCTGGGGCGAAGTCCAGCGGTGGGAAGTCGGCGGTTGGCGTCAGTTCATATGCCAACCCGTGCCTGGCGGCGGCGGCTTCGATCACGCTGCGCACTTCATCAACCATGGCTTGCAGCTTGTCCGCGTGCAGATGACGCAGGTCGAGGGTCATGTGCACCTGGCCGGGAATCACGTTGCGCGAGCCGGGATGCAGGCTCAGGCAACCGACCGTACCGCAGGCGTGGGGTTGCTGTTGATGGGCGATGCGGTTGACCGCGCTGACCACCTCGGCGGCGCCGACCAGGGCGTCCTTGCGCAGGTGCATCGGCGTCGGGCCGGCGTGGGCTTCGACGCCGGTGAAGGTCAGGTCGAACCATTTCTGGCCCAGGCAACCCATGACCACGCCAATGGTAGTGGCCTGGTCTTCCAGTACCGGGCCTTGTTCGATATGTGCTTCGAAGTAGGCACCGACCGGGTGGCCGAGCACGGCGCGGGAGCCGGCGTATCCAATGCGCTGCAATTCGGCGCCGACTGACAGGCCCTGGTCATCGAGCTTATCGAGGGTGTCCTGCAAATCGAACTTACCGGCAAACACCCCGGAACCCATCATGCACGGCGGAAAACGCGAGCCTTCTTCATTGGTCCACACCACCACTTCGATCGGCGCTTCGGTTTCAATCTTCAAATCATTCAGGGTGCGGATCACTTCCAGTCCCGCCATTACCCCGTAGCACCCGTCGAACTTGCCGCCGGTGGGTTGGGTGTCGATGTGGCTGCCGGTCATCACCGGGGGCAGGGCCGGGTTGCGCCCGGCACGGCGCGCAAAGATATTGCCGATAGCGTCGACACTGACGCTGCACCCGGCGGCCTCGCACCATTGCACAAACAGGTCGCGGGCCTGGCGATCCAGGTCGGTCAGCGCCAAGCGGCACACGCCACCTTTGACGGTGGCGCCGAGCTGGGCCAGGTCCATCAGCGATTGCCACAAGCGGTCGCGGTTGATCAGCGGGGCGTTGCTCTTGAGCGGTTGCGCAAAACTATTCATCAGTAGTCTCCGGTCAGGCACTCAGGGCCAAATAACGGTTTTTGATGGTCGGGTCGGCGCGGAAGGCTTCGGCGCTGCCCTCGTAGACCACGCGGCCCTGTTCAAGCACGTAATGGCGGTCGGCGAGCTTGTCGCAGACCATCAGGTTTTGTTCCACCAGCAGCACCGGCAGGCCGTCGTCCTTGACCTTACGCAGGATCTTCACCAACTCGTCGACGATGACCGGGGCCAGGCCTTCGGTGGGTTCATCGAGGATCAGCAGCTTGGGATCGTTGAGCAGGGCGCGGGCGATGGCGAGCATTTGTTGCTCGCCGCCGGACAACGCGTGGCCAGCGTTTTTGCGCCGCTCCTTGAGGCGCGGGAACATGGCGTACACGTCTTCGAGCTGCCAGCGGCTGGCCTTGCGTGCGGCGATGCGCAGGTTTTCCTCGACCGTAAGCAGGCGGAAGATCCCACGGTTCTCCGGCACCAACGCCAGGCCCTGGCGGGCAATTTCGAAGATCTTCTGGCCCACCAGTGCCTGGCCGTTGAAGTGGATCTGGCCCTGGCGCGGGCAGATGATGCCGAGAATGCTGCGCAGGGTGGTGGTCTTGCCGGCGCCATTACGCCCCAGCAACGTCACCAGTTCGCCAGGGTTGACGGTCAGCGACACGCCTTCCAGCACGTGGCTCTTGTCGTAGTAGGAATGGATATTCTCAACGATCAGCATCAGGCAGCCTCCCCAAGGTAAGCGGTGCGCACGCGCTCATCGGCGCGCACGAATTCCGGTGTGCCTTCGACCAGGATCTGCCCGTGGCTCATCACCGTGATGCGTTGGCTGATGGACATGACGATGCTCATGTTGTGTTCGATCAGCAGCACCGTGTGGTCGCGGCCGAGGTCGCTGATCAACTGCGTCATGATTGGGATGTCATCGATGCCCATGCCCGAGGTAGGCTCATCCAGCATCAACAGTTTCGGTTTGGAGCAGATCGACATGCCCACCTCCAGCACCCGCTGCTGGCCGTGGGACAACTCGCCGGCCAGGGTGTCGGCACGGGCGGTGAGTTGCAGGCGTTCCAGCACCTGGTCGGCCATCTCCAGGTGTTCGCGCTTGCTGTCGACGCGGCGCCAGAAATTCAACGCGCGCGCGCCGTCACGACCTTGGGCGGCCAGGCGCAGGTTTTCGCGCACGCTGAGGTTCTGGAACAGGCTGGTGAGCTGGAACGAGCGCGCCATACCCAGGCCGACGCGGCCGTGGGCAGGCTTGCGCATCAGGTTCTTGCCGTCGAAGTGGATCGCCCCGGCGGTGGCCTGGCGTTCGCCGGTGAGGCAGTGGAACAGGCTGGTCTTGCCCGCGCCGTTGGGCCCGATGATGGTATGGATAGTGCCCGCCTCGACCTTGAGGTTCACGCCGTTCACCGCATGGAACGCGCCGTAGGCCAGTTCCAGGTCTCTGGTTTCCAAAAGGATGCTCATAGCCCTTCCTCCTTGGCGACAACGGCCGTTTTGCGATGGCCGCGTACCTTTTCGAACAGCGACGCGAGGCCGCCCCACAAACCGCCGCGCATGAAGATCACCACCAGGATCAGGATCACCCCCAGCAGCATCAGCCAGCGCGGCCACAGGTCGGAGAGGAAATCCCCGAGCAGCACGATGGAACCGGCACCGAGCAATGAGCCGAACAACGAGCCGGTGCCGCCGACGATGGTCATGATCAGGATGTTTTCCGACATTGCCAGGTCGATATTCGACAGCGGCACAAAGTGCAGCAGCATGGCGTAAAGCGCGCCGGCAATTCCGGTGACCGCGCCGGACAGCACAAACACCAGGATCTTGAAGTGGCGTGTGTCATAGCCGATGGCCGAGGCGCGGGTTTCGTTTTCGCGGATCGCCATCAAGGTGCTGCCGAACGGTGATGCGATCACCCGGCGGGCGCCGATGAAGATCAGCAGGAACAGCACTGCGACAAAGCCGTAGAAGGCGCGGGCGTCGGCCAGTGACAGCAGCACCGTTTCACCCACGCGGATCTCCGGGCGCGGCACGCTGAGCAGGCCGTTGTCGCCACCGGTCCAGTCGCTGAGGGTGTAGGCGACAAAGTAGGCCATCTGGCTGAACGCCAGGGTCAGCATCACGAAGTAGATGCCGGTGCGACGGATCGCCAGGGCGCCCACCAGCAACGCCAGGAAACCACCGGCCACGGCGGCGCCGAGCAACGCCGTGAACAGGCCCAGTTGCAGGTGGATCATCAGCAACGCCGCGCAATACGCGCCGGCCCCGAAGAAGATGCCTTGGCCGAAGGAGAGCAGGCCGGTGTAGCCCAGCAGCAGGTTGCAGGCCAAGGCCGCCATCGCAAAGATCAGGATCTCGGTGGCCAGGGTCGCCGAGGGCAATATCAACGGTAGGCCGATCAGCACCGCCAACACCCACAGCAACATCGCGCGCGATTGCGTCTTGGCAAACGGCAGGGGGTTTTTTTCGCTCATGTCAGGCTCTCCCAAACAGGCCGTAAGGACGGACCAGAATCACCACGGCCATTGCGCCGTAGATCATCAGGCTCGCGCCCTGGGGCCAGAGTGTGGTCATCAGGCTTTGCACCACGCCCACCAGCAAACCGCCGACCAGCGCACCGCTGAACGAGCCCATGCCGCCGATCACCACCACCACGAAGGCCACGCCGAGAATCTCCGGGCCGACAAAGGGTTGGGCGCCGCGCAACGGGGCGAAAAGCACGCCCGCGACGCCGGCCAGGGCTACGCCGAGGGCGAAGGTCATGGAGAACAGCCGGAAGATGTTGGTGCCCAGCAGCGACACGGTCTCGGTGCTTTCACTGCCGGCCCGCACCAGGGCGCCGAAGCGCGTGCGTTCCAGCAGCAGCCACAGACCCAGGCCGACGAGCCCGGAAAATACGATGAGAAACAGGCGGTAGTAGGGGTAGACGAAGTCACCCACCACCAGCACGCCGCGCAGCAGTTCCGGCACGGCGACGCTTTTGCCCACCGGGCCCCAGATCATCACGCTGGCCTCCTGGATGATCAGCGCGATCCCCAGGGTCACCAGGATCTGGAACATGTGCGGTAAGTGATAAATGCGCTGGATCAACAACCGCTCGATGGCCCAGGCCAGCGCGGCCACCACCAGCGGCGCAATCAGCAACGCGAGCCAGAAGTTGCCAGTGAGGCTCACGGCGGTGTAGCAGATATAGGCACCCAGCAGGAAGAACGCGCCGTGGGCGAAGTTGACGAAGTTGAGCAGGCCGAAAATGATCGTCAGCCCGACCGCGATCAGGAAGTAGATCATCCCCAGCCCAAGGCCGTTGAGGATCTGGAACAGATAAAGATTAAGCATGCAGGAACCCTCTGCAGGAGGCCGCTCGCACGGCCCTGCGCTACCAAATTCAGGGGATCAGCCGAGCGTGCAGCCTGTGGCGTCCACGGGCGGGAACGACTGGCCGGCGCTGAGTACCTTGGCCAGGTCATCTTTGTCGGCCATGTCGTCGGTGGCCTTGCCGATCAGCAGGTAGTAATCCTTGATCACCTGGTGGTCGCCGGCGCGGATCGATTCCTTGCCGGTGGGCCCTTCGTAGCTCAGGCCCTGCAGGGCCTTGGCCACGGTCGGTCCGTCGAAACTGCCGGTAGAAATGATGGCTTCGAGCATGACCTTGGTGCTGATGTAATCGGCGGCCAGCGGGTAGGTAGGGTTGATGCCGTATTTGGCTTGGGTGAGCTTGACCAGTTCACGGTTGAGCGGGGTGTCGACCTGGTGCCAGTACTGCGCGCCGAGGTACACGCCTTCCAGCACATCACTGCCCAGTTCCTGGAACTGGTCGAGGCCGGCGGACCATACCAGCAACACCTTCATGCGTTCCTTGATACCGAAGTTCACCGCCTGGCGCAGGGTGTTGGACGACTGGCTGCCGAAGTTGAGCAGCACCAGCACATCGGGCTTGGCGGCGATGGCGTTGGTCAGGTAGCCGGAAAATTCCTGTTCCTGCAACGAGTGGTAGCTGTTGCCGATGTGTTCCAGGCCGTTTTCCTTGAGCACATTCTTCGCGCCTTCGAGCAGCGCTTCGCCGAACACGTATTGCGGGGTGATGGTGTACCAACGCTTGGCGTCCGGCAGCAGCTTGATCAGCGGCACCATGGTTTCACGGATCGCGCCGTAGGTGGGCACCGACCAGCGGAAGGTTGCCTTGTTGCAGTCCTTGCCGGTGACTTCATCGGCGCCCACCGGGGTCATGAACACACCGCCGACCTTGTCCACCTCCTTCGCCACCGCCAGTGCCGACGACGACAGGGTGCAGCCCTGGAAGAACCGCGCGCCGTCCTGCTGGATGGCTTCCTGCACCTTGCGCACGGCCTTGCCGGCGTTGCCTTCGGTGTCGATCACCTTGTAGTTCAGCGGGCGGCCGAGCAGCTCGGGGTGTTGTTCCACCGCCAGGCGCGAACCCATGTCGGCAAACTTGCCATAGCTGGCAAAGGCGCCAGACATGGACTTGAGGCCGTAAAAGGTAAAGGGCTCGGCGGCGAATGCAGACCGAACGCTCAGCGGGAGGCTGAGGGCGGCGGCTGCGGTAAGACTGGCTTTCAACAACGTACGACGCTGCATGGGGTGACTCCCTGGTTTAGTTATTGGCAGGAGTGGCAATGGCGATACGGTGGAGCAAGGGCCTGTGGGCAGGCCTGTTATTGGATGAAACGATGTGTGGTTGAAATGCAGCCCAAATGTGGGAGGTGGCTTGCCTCCGATAGCGGTGTGTCAGTCGACATTAATGTTGAGTGTGCTGGCGTCATCGGGGGCAAGCCCCCCCCACATGGGGCCTGTGGTGTTTTTTAAGAGTGGTCGAACTCCAGCAAAAAGTGCGGGCTGACCTGGCCTTCAAGGGCGGTCATGTGGTGTTCGGCATCGCACATGTGTTCATGCATCAAGCTGCGCACCGCGCTTTCATCCCCGGCACGAAAGGCGATCAGCAACTGCTTGTGATAGTCCAGGTTGGCGGCGTCGAACTGCTTGCGCTTGGGCTTGTAGGCTTTTTTCAGCACCACCAGGTCGCGCAGCAGATCGTTGAGGAACTGCGCCATGAAACTCAGCAACGGGTTGGGGCAGGCCTTGGCCAGCAGGTTATGGAACTCCAGTTCCGCCAGGCGCTGTTCACGCTGGCCGGCCTCGCTGTCTTCGGGGGCGCTGCAAAAATCCACATTGTCTTGCAGGGCCTGATAGT
Source organism: Pseudomonas sp. C 49-2 (assembly GCF_003970195.1). Classification (NCBI taxonomy): domain Bacteria; kingdom Pseudomonadati; phylum Pseudomonadota; class Gammaproteobacteria; order Pseudomonadales; family Pseudomonadaceae; genus Pseudomonas; species Pseudomonas sp. C 49-2. Next base: position 44,079 of record NZ_RXYG01000015.1, on the reverse strand, counting down.
CGTCCTCGCTCAAGCGCCCAAGCACCGACACCGCCAGTTCCACTTCGATGACTTTGCGCAGTTGGTACACCTGTTCGCCGTCCAGGTGCTGGAAGTGCAGGTAGTTGCGCAACGCGCGGCTGGCCGGTTCGGTGCCGGCCTGGTTCAGGTAGGCGCCGCCGCTGGGCCCGGTGCGGGTGCTCACCAGGCCTTCCACTTCCAGTGCCTTGAGCGCTTCGCGGGCCGATCCCTTGGAGCACTGGAAGCTTTCCATCAGTTCGCGTTCGGTGGGCAGGCGGTCGCCGGGCTTCAAGGCGTCGGTGACGATGGAGCGCTTGACCGACTCGACAATCACATCGGACAGCTTCTGGCGTTTGCGTCGTAGCGGGCGGCTTAGCATAGGTTCGATTTATCGTATTAATGCGGATTAATAGCACTTAATAGCGATCGGAATGCAGCGTCAACAGCGGGTGTCGTTTTCGATGGCAACAGGTCGCAATCGGGTGGTTACTCCCCGTTGCCTGAATCGAGGCAGCGCGTGGACGGCGGTGGTTGCTTGCCGAACACCAGAAAGTCGCCCATCCAGCGGTTGATGCAGCTGCTGGCGTCCTGTTGGGCTGTTTCTTTCAGGCGCAGTTGTTCGACCTTGGGTGCCGCCGACTCGGGTTGCTTTGCATTGACCAGTACCATGCGCGCCACCCGTTCGGGAAACAGGGCCGCGTAACGGTTGCCCAGGCGGGCCGCATCGGCATTGCCCAGGTAGAGCAGTTGGGCGTCGCCCAGTTGAGTGCGGACAAACTCCAGGTCTTGGGCGGCTTGTTCGACTCCATTGTCGTTGCCGAGGTCGCGGGGGGTGAGTTCGATGACGTCGTAGCGGTTGACCAGTGTGCGATACGCCGGGTTGGAGTAAGAGCCCCAGAGGCTGGTCAGGTGAATGACAAAGGTGCCGCCCTGGTTCCTTTTGGACGCATCGCCGGCCAGGGCAAACACCACGCCTTCGCGATTCAGCGGGTCTCGGGCGCCGACGCGGGTCAGGTGGAGGCGCAGGTTGCCTTGCCGGGGCGCAGCGTAATTACGCGGCACGCTCACGACGCCGCATTGAGTGCGTTGCAGCACTTCGGGGTCCAGGCGTTCAGTGGTGGGCAGGGGGCAATCCAGCAACCAGTCAATGGCGGTGGGGGGAATCAGTTCTTGGGCAGCGCTTGCAGTCACCCAGAGACAGGCGCATGTCAGGTATTTTGCGACAGTCATCAAGAGGTCCTGGGCAACCGTGTGAGTACGGTTTTTTTACCAAGGACCTTTGCTCAAGAATGTAGGACTAGAAGATAGTTGGTGTACGAAAGCGGAGTTTTGTTTATCGGATCTGCGTCTGCCAGCCGCCGCCCAGGGCTTTGTACAACGCGATACTGGCCTGCAGGCGCGACAGTCGCAGTTGCACGTTCTGGTCCTGGGCCGCGTACAGCGTGCGCTGGGTTTCCAGTACCGTGAGCAGGTCTTCGGCGCCTGCCTGGTAGCGGCTTTCAGCGATCTGGAAGGCGGTCTGGGCCTGTTGCAGTTCTTCGCTTTGCCATTCGCGCTGCTGGTCGAGACGGGTGATGCTGCTGAGGGATTTTTCCACGTCGGCAAAGCCGTTGATGATCGCACCGCGATAGGTTTGCAGCAGTTCATCCTGGCGCGCGCGGGCCTTGTCGCGTTCAGCGCTTAAACGGCCGTTGTTGAAGATCGGCGCCACCAGCCCAGCGGTCAGCGTGTAGTAGGGGCTGCGCAGGATATCCACGGCCTTGTAGGCGTCGGAACCCAGGGTCGCGCCGAGGGTGATGGCGGGCAGCATGGCCGCGCGGGCCACGGTGACGTCGGCCTGTGCTGCCGCCAATTGCGCCTCGGCCTTGGCGATATCGGGACGGCGGCTGAGCAATTGACTGGGCATGCCGGCGCCGATGGCAGGCCAGGTCAAGGCTTGAAACGGTTCGCTGCCAAGGTCCAGGGCTTGGACGGGTTGGCCGAGAAGGGCGGCCAGCGTGATCCGCGACTCTTCGGTCAACTGTTGAATCAGCGGCAATTGACGTTGCTGGCTGGCCACCAGGCTTTTTTGCTGGGCCAGTTCCAGGGCGGTGGCGGAGCCGGCGTCATAGCGGGTCTGCACCAGGTCGAGCACGTTACGCGCATTGGCCAGGTTCAGTTCTGCAATCTGCTGGCGCTGCTGCGCGGCCAGGGTTTGTGCGTAGCGGTCGGCCACGCTGCTGAGCAAGGTCAGCTCCACGGTGGCCTGGTCAAACTCGCTGGCGCGCAGGGTATGCAGGGCACTGTCGCGGGCGGCTGCGCGGCCACCCCAGAAGTCCACTTCGTAGCTGGCGGTGAGGTTGGCGCCAAAGTTGTCGACGGCGTCATCGCTTTGCGAAGCGTCAAGGTCCGGTCCACCCGGGCCACGTAACAACTTTTGGCGGCTGGTGGTGAGGTTGAGCTTCACTTCCGGCAACAGCGGCGCACCGGCGATCACTGCGCTGGCTTGGGCCTGGCGCACGCGCGCGGTGGCGGCGGCCACGTCGAAGCTGTCTCGCCGGGCCTGTTCGACCAGACGGTTCAGCTGTGGGCTACCGAACTGCGTCCACCATTGCTGGTTGGTGACCTGGGCGGCGTCGCGTTCGGCAAATTGCCAGGCGGCAGGCGCTGCAATCCCGCTGTCGAGCGCGGGCGGGTTGCCGGTGCAGGCGCTGAGTAACACGCACAAGGCCGGCAGGTAGAAGGACTGTTTATTCACTGGTCAACGCCTTAACCGGATCGAGCCGGGCAGCTTTACGGGCCGGCATGAAGCCGAATACGACACCGGTGACGAGTGCACAACCAAAGGCGCCAAACACCGCCAAAAGGGAGAACTGCACTGCCACCTTGGCCAGCACCAACACGCCGCCAACCAACAGCGCCAGGGCGATGCCGCACAAGCCGCCGACCACCGAGAGCATCACCGCTTCGGTGAGGAACTGGCGCAGGATGTCGCGTTGGCGTGCGCCGGTGGCCATGCGGATGCCGATTTCACGGGTGCGCTCACGTACGGTCATCAGCATGATATTCATCACGCCGATCCCGCCCACCAGCAAAGATATCGCTGCAATAGAACCGAGCATCAATGACAGCGTGTTCTGCGTACGGGCCTCGGCCTGGATCATCGCCGCGTTGTTGGTCAGCTCATAGTCACGCTTGCCGTTGTGCAGCTTTTTCATCAACTGGTCGATGGCCACTTCGGCTTCGTGGACCTTGCGCGCATCCGCCGCCGCGATCACCACATACTCAGGGTTGTAGCTGCCAAACAGGCGCACACTGGCGGCGGTGTAAGGGATGGCGACACGGTCGTCACTGTCCTTGTTGCCGGAGGCGGCGCCTTTTTCCGCCAGCACTCCGATCACCTGGAACGGCACGTTTTCAATCAGGATGTACTGGCCGATTGGGTTGACCTCGCCCTTGAACAGCTTCTCGCGCACGCGATGACCGATCACCGCCACGGTGGCGGCGGCACGCTCGTCGGCGGCCGTGAAGTAACTGCCCTCGACCACCGGCCAGTTGAAAATCTCCGGGAAGTTGGTGTCATTGCCGCCCACGTACGCCATGTAGTCCACGTTGCCGTAACGCACCCCGACTTCGCTGCCGTTGACCGGCATGATGTGTTTCACCTGGGGCAGGGCCGCCAGCGCGTGGACGTCATTGAGGGTGACGATGCCCAGCGGTGTACGCGGGTTGGGCGACGTGCCGCTGAGGTAGATGATGTTGGAGCCGAATGCGCCCATCTGCGCCATGACTTGCCGCTTGCTGCCCTCACCTACGGCCAGCATCACCACCACCGACGCCACGCCGATGATGATCCCCAACAGGGTCAGCGCGGTGCGGAAACGGTTGATCCACATCACCCGCCAGGCGGCTTGCACTGCGTCCACCAGTTCGGCTTTCCACGCGCCATTGTGTTCGGCACCGTCGGCCAGGCGTTGGCGCAGGTCCACGGCTTGCAAGGCGCCGCTCGCTAATACTGGCGCAACGTCGCTGCCGTCGGCCGAGTCGCTGATGATCAAGCCATCGCGAATCTCGATGATGCGATTGGCCCGCGCCGCCACTTCGCGGTCGTGGGTGATCAGGATCACCACGTGGCCCTGGCTGGCGAGTTCATCGAGCAGGGTCATGACCTCGGCGCCACTGTGGCTGTCGAGGGCGCCAGTGGGTTCGTCAGCGAGGATGATATGCCCGCCGTTCATCAACGCACGGGCAATGGACACCCGCTGTTGCTGGCCGCCGGAAAGCTGGTGCGGACGATTGCCGGTGCGCTCGGCCAGGCCCAGGCGCGTGAGCAGGGCGTTGGCGCGGGCATGGCGTTCGGCGGCGCTGATACCGGCGTAGATCGCCGGCATCTCGACGTTTTCCTGGGCCGAGCCCGACGGGATCAGGTGGTAGCCCTGGAACACGAAGCCAAAGGCTTCGCGGCGCAACCAGGCCAGTTCGTCGCTGTCCAGATGGGCGACGTTTTCCCCGGCGAACAGGTAGTCGCCTGTGCTTGGACGGTCGAGACAGCCAAGGATATTCATCAACGTGGACTTGCCGGAGCCCGAGGCACCGACGATGGCGACAAATTCCCCGGCATGGATCGACAGGTCGATGCCGCGCAACACGTCGACCTGCGGGCTGTCGCCGCCGCCGTAGGACTTGCGGATGTTCTTGAGTTCGATCAGGGGCGTGGTCAACTCAACCCCCGTTGCCGTCGGCTGGGCCGATCAGCAGGTGATCGCCTTCGCTCAAACCGTCGAGCACCTGGACGCGCAGGCGGTCGCTGATGCCCACCTGCACCTGGCGCTGCTCGATTCGGCCATTCTTGCCCACGACCTGGGCGATCTGCTCGTTGGGGTTCGCCGTGCCCGATAACGCGGCGACCGGCGCGGTGAGGGCGTCCTTGACCTGGCTGGCGACGAAAAATACCTGAGTGGTCATTTCGGCCATCAACGCGTTGTCGCTGTTGTCCACGTCCAGCAGCACGGTGTACAGCACCACGCGGCCGCTGCCGCTTTTGCTGGTGCTGTTGGGGCTGCCGCTGCCTTGGGTTTCATTCAATGGCTTGGGCGGAATCGGCAGGATCTGCCGCACGGTGCTGGTCCAGCGCCGGTTGCCGCCGCTCAACGTGGTGAAATACGCGGTCATGCCCGGTTTGACGTGGCCGATATCGGCTTCCGAGACCTCAGCCCACACGGTCATCGGTGACAATTTGGCGATGCGCAGGATCAGCGGCGTCTGCTGCTGGGCGTTCAGGGTCTGGCCGACCCGCGCGTCCACCGCGACCACGGTGCCGGTCATGGGCGCATAGATGCGCGTGTAGCCCAATTCAGCTTCGTCGCTGCGCAAGCTGGCCTGGGCTTGCTGGATCTGCGCCTGGAACATGTCGACCCGCGCCTGGGTGGCGCTCAGTTCGGCCTTGGCGGTTTGCACGTCTTCTTCACGGGTGGCGTTGCCGGCGGCCAGGCGTTGCTGGCGCTGGTACTTCTGGCGTGCCAGTTCGTGCTGGGCCTTTTGTTCCTGCAACTGGGCCTTGAGGTTTTCGATGGCGTAGCGGCTGGCGTCCAGCTTGGCTTTTTGCGTGGAGGGGTCGATCTCCACCAGTAACTGGCCTTCCTGGACCTGGTCGCCGGCCTCGACGTGGATCTTGCGGATCTGTCCGGAGGCCTGGGCCCCCACGTCCACATAACGGCGCGGCTGCAGGGTGCCGAGGGCGGTCACGCTGTTTTCGATACTGCCGCGGGTGACGGTGACGGTGGTGAGGGTGTCACGCCCCGGCGGCAGCACTTGCCAGGCCGCGATGGCGAAAATGGGGATCAGGCACGCGATAACAAGCAAGGCGCGTCGGGCAGGTCGAGGGCGTTTCATGCTTTGGTTCCAGCCAGGAAAGTTCGGACCGCAGTTGCGGGGAGCTGACAAGTAAACGAGAGAATTGCGCGGGGATTTAGGCGGTTACATAAGCAGTTACAGCTCCCTTGAAGAAAAAAATCGTCCGTTGATACAAGTCTGCTTTAAAAGTAGATGAGAATTACTATAAATTGCACGCACTCAAACTGCCATCACCTGAATGCTGTCTTTATTTGCACCCAAGGACCTAATGCCGCCACCCGGCGGTCGGGAGTCATGTTGGAAAACTACTATCGCGAGCTGGTGTGTTTCCTCAACGCCAAGCTGGGCAACCGTCAGGTGGCCGAGGATGTGGTGCATGACGCTTATGTCCGGGTGCTGGAGCGTTCCAGCGACACGCCCATCGAACAACCCCGTGCCTTTTTGTACCGCACGGCGCTCAACCTGGTGATCGACGGCCATCGGCGCAATGCCTTGCGCCAGGTCGAACCCCTGGATGTGCTGGATGCCGAAGAACGCTTCGCCAGCAGTTCGCCGCACACTAACCACGACCACGGCCAACGCCTGGAACTGCTCGAACGCGCCCTGGCCGAGCTGCCACAGGCCTGTCGCGACAGCTTCCTGCTGCGCAAGCTCGAAGGCCTGACCCACCTGCAAATCGCCGAACGCCTGTGCATTTCTCGCGCCTTGGTGGAGAAACACATCGTCAACGCCATGAAGCACTGCCGGGTGCGGATGCGCGAGTGGGAAGCGCACTGATCAATGATCAGTTAAATTTTATTTCACTGTCCTCGTTTCCTATCAACACACGACCTGTTGTTCAGGTCTTGAAGGTATTCCCGCCCCACCGCCAAGGGGCTTATCCAGAGGACACTGGAATGACACAGGCAATTGCTTCGCCCGCGGTTCACGACCTGATCGGTATCGGTTTCGGCCCTTCGAACCTGGCGCTGGCCATCGCCCTGCAGGAGCGCGAAAAGGCCCAGGGCAAACTGGACGTGCTGTTTCTCGACAAACAGGCCGACTACCGCTGGCACGGCAATACCCTGGTGACCCAGAGCGAGCTGCAGATTTCATTCCTCAAGGACCTGGTGACCCTGCGCAACCCCACCAGCCCGTATTCCTTCGTCAACTACCTGAAAGCCCACGATCGCCTGGTCGACTTCATCAACCTGGGCACCTTCTACCCGTGCCGCATGGAGTACAACGACTACCTGCGCTGGGTCGCCGGGCAGTTCCAGGCCCAGGCGCGCTATGGCGAGGAAGTGCTGGCCATCGAGCCGATCCTGCACCAGCAGCAGGTTGAAGCGCTGCGCGTGATTTCCCGCGATGCGCTCGGTGAGCAACACGTGCGCACCACCCGTTCGGTGGTGGTCAGCGCCGGGGGCACGCCGCGCATTCCTGAAGCGTTCAAGGCGCTCAAGGGCGACAGCCGGGTGTTCCATCATTCCCAGTACCTGGAGCGCATGGCCAGCCAGCCGTGTGTCGAGGGCAAGACCATGCGCATCGCCATCATCGGCGGTGGCCAGAGCGCGGCGGAAGCCTTCATCGACCTGAACGACAGCTTCCCGTCGGTGCAGGTCGATATGATTCTGCGTGGTTCGGCGCTCAAGCCGGCGGATGACAGCCCGTTCGTCAACGAAGTGTTCTCGCCGGCCTTCACCGACCTGGTGTTCCAGCAAGAGGGCGCCGAGCGTGAACGTTTGGTCGCCGAGTACCAGAACACCAACTATTCGGTGGTGGACCTGGACCTGATCGAGCGTATCTACGGCATCTTCTATCGCCAGAAAGTCTCCGGCATCGCCCGCCAGGCGTTCCGCACCATGACCGTGGTCGAGAAGGCCACCCCAGGCCCGCTGGGCATTGAATTGGTGCTGCGCAACAACGCCAACGGCGATACCAGCATCAATCACTACGACGCGGTAATCCTGGCCACTGGCTATGAGCGCCAGACGCACCGCGCCTTGCTCGCACCGCTGGAAGACTACCTGGGTGACTTCGACGTCGCGCGTGACTACCGCATCGTCACTGACGAGCGTTGCAACGCCGGCATCTACATCCAAGGGTTCAGCCAGGCCAGCCACGGCTTGAGCGATACCTTGCTGTCGGTGCTGCCGATTCGCGCGGATGAGATTGCGGCGTCGTTGTATGCGCTGGACCGTGGTCGCGGCAAAGGGCGTTCGGTGCAGGACCTGTTGCTCGCCACCGCGAGCTGACAGGCTGCACTTGTGACCTGGAGGGTTGGCTGATACTGTACAAAAAACCAGTATTGGTAACCCTCCATGCAGTTGATCGAAAAACTCAGTATTCTCGCCGACGCCGCCAAGTACGATGCGTCCTGCGCCAGCAGTGGCGCACCCAAGCGCAGCTCCGAAGGCAAGGCGGGGCTGGGGTCTACCGATGGCATGGGCATCTGCCACAGCTACACGCCGGACGGGCGATGTGTGTCGCTGCTCAAGGTGTTGCTCACCAACTTCTGTCTTTACGACTGCCAGTACTGCGTCAACCGCCGCTCCAGCGACGTGCCCCGCGCGCGTTTCAGCCCGGAGGAGGTGGTCACCCTGACCCTGGATTTCTACCGACGCAATTGCGTCAGCGGGCTGTTTCTCAGTTCCGGCATCATCCGTTCGTCCGACTACACCATGGAGCAGTTGGTGCGGGTCGCCAAATTGCTGCGCGAAGAGCATGACTTTCGCGGCTATATCCATCTCAAGACCATTCCCGATGCCGACCCGGCGCTGATCGCCGAAGCCGGAAAGTATGCCGATCGCCTGAGCGTGAACATCGAATTGCCGACCGAGGCCAGCCTGCAGACCCTGGCGCCAGAAAAAAAGATCGTGTCGATCAAGCAGGCCATGCAGACCATCTATACCGGCGAGCAGACGGTCCGCAACGAGCCGCGCGCGCCGCGTTTTGCCCCGGCCGGGCAGAGCACGCAACTGATCGTCGGCGCGGATGACACCGATGACAGCACCATCCTCCACGGTGCCGAGGCGTTGTACGGCAACTTCAAGCTGCGCCGCGTGTATTACTCGGCGTTCAGCCCCATCCCCAACAGCCCGAAAAGCGTGCCCCTGGCTGCGCCTCCGTTAATGCGTGAGCATCGCTTGTACCAGGCCGATTTCCTGCTGCGCAGCTATGGGTTCAACGCCAATGAACTGTTCAAAGGTCCCGGCCACCTGGCGCTGGATATCGACCCCAAGTTGGCCTGGGCCCTGGAAAACCGTGAGGTGTTCCCCCTGGACCTGAACCGCGCCGAGCCGACCTTGATCGCGCGTATCCCAGGCATCGGCCTGCGCACCACCCAGCGCCTGGTGGATCTGCGCCGCGAGCGCAAGATCCGCTTCGAAGACCTGGCGCGCATGCGCTGCGTGCTGGCCAAGGCCAAGCCGTTTTTCATCACCAGCGACTACCACCCGCAACAGGCCGACAGCACCAGCGTGTTGCTGCGCGAACAACTGCGTGACCGTCCGCAACCGCAGCAAATGGGGCTGTGGGGATGATCAGCCTGGAATGCAAAAACCTGTTCAGCACCTGGCGCGAGCAGGCGCGCTGGCTGCTAAGCCATCAGGTCGACCCTAGCCAGGTGAGCTGGGGCGAGGCCGAGGTGGCGGACCTGTTTGCCACCGACGAACCGATTCCCGAAGGCTTGGGGCCTTACCAGACGCGGGTACCCAAGGCCCTGTTGGAGTTGCTGGAGTCGGCCGCCTGTTACCACGGCGAACAGCGCTGGAGCTTGTTGTACGAAGTGTTGTGGCGGGTCAGTCATGGTGACCGCACGGCAATGCTGGCGGGGGACAAGCTGGGCAGTGAGTTGCAACGGCGGATCAAGCAGGTCAGTCGTGAGGCGCACCACCTGCATGCGTTTGTGCGGTTTATCGCGTTACCCGCCGAGGCCGGGCCGCAATTGCCCGAGTACGTGGCCTGGCATGAGCCTGCCCACGACATCCTGAAATCGGCCAGCCAGCATTTCATCGGGCGCATGGGGCGGCATCGCTGGATGATCGCCACGCCGTTGGACGGGGTGTATTACGACGGTGAGCAGTTGATCCATCAGCGCGAGTGTCCCGAGGCATGGCGGCAATTGGCGCAGAATGTCGAAGACCCCCACAGTGCGATGTGGCTGACCTACTACAGCCACATCTTCAATCCGGCGCGGTTGAACCCCAAGGTGATGGAAGGGCACTTACCCAGCCGGTTCTGGAAGAACCTGCCGGAGGGCAAGTTGATACCGGGGTTGATCAGCGAAGCGCGGACGGGCAAGCAGAAGGATGGGCAGGCGAAGATGATTGGGGTCAAGCCTGGCAAGAAAATACTAAGTGGGCACGGTTAAAAAATGTGGGAGCGGGCTTGCTCGCGAATGCGGTGTATCAGTGACAAATTAAGTGACTGACACTCCACATTCGCGAGCAAGCCCGCTCCCACAGGGGTTATGCAGTGTTTGGTGAAATTGGGGCTCAGGCCAGTTCGGTGGCGGTGTTCTTGACCACCGCCAACTCCGGATGCGCCACCAACTTATCGATGTGCAACTCGTCATTGTTCAACCAGGTCTCCGTCAGCACCCGGTAATGCTCCATGTCCCGGCAGCGCATGCGCAGGCTGTAGTCAAACGGGCCGCTGATCAACTGGCATTCGAACACTTGCGGGCAGGCCTTCACACAGGCTTCAAAAGCCTTCTGCGCCGAGCGCCCGCTCTGGTTCGACAAGGCCACCAGCACCAGCAACGACAACCCAGGCGACACCATCTGCACATCAATGATCGCCCCATACCCACGGATCACCCCGCGCCGCTCCAGCTTGCGCACCCGTTCCAGGCAGGGCCTGGGCGTGAGGTGCACCAGCGACGAGAGCTTTTCGTAGGTGATACGCCCCTGGTGGCGTAGGACTTCGATGATGGCTTCATCGATGCGGTCCAGCGCGGGGGAGGAATGGGGTCCGTTGGCCTTGGTATCCATGGGTTTCACTTCAAACGGTTGGAAAGAAATTGCTGCAAGCGTTCGCTATTGGGGTGGTCGAGGATCCTGGCGTCGCCGTGTTCCTCGACCCGGCCCTGGTGCAAGAACAGCACTTGGCTGGACACCTGGCGGGCAAAGCCCATTTCGTGGGTGACCATCAGCATGGTACGGCCTTCCTCGGCCAACGTCTGTATGACTTTGAGGACTTCTCCTACAAGTTCGGGGTCCAGCGCGGACGTCGGCTCATCGAACAGGATGATCTCCGGCTCCATCGCAAGCGCCCGGGCAATCGCCACGCGCTGTTGTTGGCCACCGGAGAGGAACGCCGGGTATTGATCCGCCACGCGGCCCGGCAGGCCGACCTTGTCCAAATACATCCGTGCGCGTTTTTCCGCTTCGGCGGCGCTCACGCCCAACACCCGGCGCGGGGCCATGGTGATGTTTTCCAGCACGGTCATGTGGCTCCACAGGTTGAAGTGCTGGAACACCATGGCCAGGCGCGTGCGCAGGTTCTGCAATTGATCTTGATGCGGCGCACGGGTGCCGGCGCGGCCCTGGCGCATTTCGATGCTGATGCCGTCCAGGGTGATCACCCCGGCGTCCGGCTGTTCGAGGAAATTGATGCAGCGCAGCATTGTGCTTTTGCCGGAGCCGCTGGCGCCGATCAGGCTGATCACGTCGCCATGACGCGCATTCAGGGAAACCCCCTTGAGCACTTCGTGTTCGCCGTAGCGTTTGTGGATGCCTTCGACTTGTAGCTTGATGGCGGCGGTGGCGGGTTTGGCAACAGGTTCATCAACGGGATAAGCGGCCAGGGCCTGCGCGGACTGATTCATGGGTTAGCCACGGGTAGGAACAAGAAAACGCATCCAGCGACGTTCGGCCAGTCGGAACAGGCCCACCAGTGCAAAGGACAGCAGCATGTAGAGCAGGGCAGCGATGCCGAACGCCTGGAACGTCAGGAACGTCTCGGCATTGGCGTCGCGGGCCACCTTGAGGATGTCAGCCACGGTGGCGGTAAACGCCAGGGAGGTGGCGTGCAGCATCAGGATCATTTCGTTGCTGTAGGCCGGCAATGCGCGGCGCAGTGCGGCGGGCACCACCACGAACAGGTTGAGACGCCAGCCGTGCAGGCCATACGCGCGGGCCGCTTCGATTTCACCATGGGGAATATTGCGGATCGCCCCGGCAAAGATTTCCACGGTGTAGGCGCAGGTGTTGAGCACAAAGGCCAGCAGCGTGCAGTTCAGCGCGTTGCGGAAAAACTGGTTGAGCAGGGCGTTGTCCTGCACCACTTCCAGGCTGTACAGCCCGGTGTAGCAAATCAGCAGTTGGATATACAGCGGCGTGCCGCGAAACAGGTAGGTGTAGACCTCCACCGGCCAGCGCAGCCAGACGTGCTCGGAAACCCGCGCGAGTGCCAACGGTATTGATAGGAAAAAACCGAACACGACAGAGATGATGAACAACCACAACGTCATCGCTACGCCGGACAATCCTGTGCCATCGCTGAACAGATAGGCCAGGCCATATTGCTGGAACAGTTCGATCATCGCGCCATCCCTTTGATGCCGAGGTTGTAGCGCCGTTCGAGGCGCTTGAAGATGCGGTTGGAGAGGGTGGTGATCACCAGGTACACCAGGCCGGCGAGGATCAGGAAATACAGTGGCTCGTTGGTCGTCTTGCCGGCGTTCTGCGCGGCCTTGACCAGGTCCGACAGGCCGATGATCGACACCAGCGCGGTGGACTTGAGCAGCACTAGCCAGTTATTGCCCAGGCCCGGCAGGGCAAAGCGCATCAGTTGCGGGAACAGCACCAGGTGAAAGCGCTGCCAGCGGCTCAGGCCATAAGCGGTCGCCGCTTCCAGTTGGCCCACCGGCACGCTGAGGATCGCGCCCCGGAAGTTCTCGGTAAAGTACGCGCCGTAGATAAACCCCAGGGTAATCACCCCGGCGGTAAACGGATCGATTTCGAAGTAATCCCAGCCGAACACTTCGCTCAGGTCGTTGAGCCACAGTTGCAGGCTGTAGAAGATCAGCAGGATCAGCACCAGGTCCGGCACGCTGCGAATCAAGGTGGTGTAGAGCGTGGCCGGCACGCGCAGCCATTTGGCGCTGGAAAGCTTGGCGCCGGCGGCAATCAGGCCCAGGGCAAGGCTGAGGGCCAAGGCGAGGAATGACAGTTTGAGCGTCATCCACGCACCCTGGGCGAGCATCGGGCCGTAGCCCTGCAAGTTGAGGAATTCATTCATGGAAATGATCTCGATGGAGCACAGAGATTGACTGTGAACGCTGCCTTTTGTGGGAGGGGGCTTGCCCCCGATAGAGGTGTATCAGTGCCAAATCAGTTGACTGACCCACTGCAATCGGGGGCAAGCCCCCTCCCACACAAGCAAGTTTCCACAGGGAGGTGAGGGCGTCACTCGTTGTAGATGTCCTGGTCGCCGAAGTACTTCTTCTGGATCTGTGCGTAGGTGCCATCGGCCTGGACGGCGGCGATGCCCTTGTTGATCAGCGCGCGCAGCTCCTGATCGTTCTTGCGCAGGCCCATGGCGATGTCCAGGGGCAGTGTCGGGTCCTTGAAGGCCGGGCCGGTCTTGAAGTCGGCGCCTTCGGGCTTGGACAGGAAGTTGAGCTGGGCTTCGAGCTTGTCGGTCAGGGTCGCGTCGAGTCGGCCGTTCTGCAGGTCGGCGTAGTTCTGGTCCTGGGACTGATACGCCTTGATCTGCGCGCCGAGTTTGGCCAGGTGCGCCCGGGCATAGGCTTCTTGCAGCGAGCCTTGCAGCACGCCGACTTGCTTGCCCTTCAGAGATTCCGGCGTGTCGCCGAAGTCGGCGCTCTTGCGCGTGATCACGGAGGTCGGGCTGAGGAACAGACGATCACTGAAGTCGATGATCTTTTCGCGGGCCGGGGTCACGGCCATGGAGGACATGATTGCGTCGAACTTGCGTGCGCGCAGGGCCGGGATCATGCCGTCGAATTCGTTGTGCACCCAGGTGCATTTCACTTCCAGCTTGGCACAGATCGCGTTGCCCAACTCGATATCGAAGCCTTGCAGGCTGCCGTCGGCGGCGACGGATTCGAAGGGGGGATACTCGGGGAATACGCCGAAGCGAATTTCCTTCCAGTCCTGAGCGTGGGCGGCGGTGGCGCAGAGTGGCAACAGCAACGCGGCGAAGAGTGATCGCAGTGGAGTCATGTGGAGTCCCTATATTTTGTAATTGATGTCAGGGCAGTCTTTAAATTGAAACAAATAGTTTTTGTTGGAGGGAGAGAATGCTTCATGGTGGTGCGTTTTTTGTGTCGTTTACCCCTCCCACAAAGCGCGAATTACGCTGTTAAAACGGGCAATGCAGCGGAATCGGCTGAGGCACCCGCTGAATCGGCTTTTCACCAAGGTGAATCTGGCCCGCCCTCGACGCAAAGCGGCAGGCCAGAGCGTTTTCAGGCGCGCTTTTTCTGCTGTACGCGTGGTTGTTGGGCCAGGCGTGCGAACAGGTCTTTCGGGTCGGCCAGGTCCGGCACCAGCTCCAGGTCGCTGCCTACATCCAGTGCCTTGGCCACGTCCAGCACATAGCGCAGGGCCGAGTAGTCTTCGATGGCAAAACCTACCGAATCGAACAGGGTGACCTGGCGCGCATTTTCGCGGCCGGGCTGCTGGCCGTTGATCACTTGCCACAGTTCGGTGACCGGCGAATCTTCCGGCATGTGCTGGATTTCGCCTTCGATACGGCTTTGCGGTTCGTACTCGACGATCACTCGGGCGCGCTCGACGATGCGTCGGTCCAGCTCAGTCTTACCGGGGCAGTCGCCGCCGACGGCGTTGAGGTGCATGCCGGGCTCGATCATCTCGTCCGTCAGGATGGTGGCGTAGGCCTTGTCGGCCGTGACGGTGGTGACGATGTCGGCGCCTTTCACCGCTTCGGCGACGCTGGCGGCCAGGATCACCTTGATCGCCGGGAACGCCTTGAGGTTGGTCGCCAGCTTGGCGGTGGCTTTGGCGTCGATATCGAACAGGCGGATCTCATTGATGCCGAGCATGGCGTGGAAGGCCAGGGCCTGGAATTCGCTTTGCGAGCCGTTGCCGATCAGCGCCATGCTGCGGCTGTTGTCGCGGGCCAGGTAGCGGGCGACCAGCGCCGAGGTGGCGGCAGTGCGAATTGCGGTGGTCAGGGTCATTTCCGCCAGCAGCACGGGCAGGCCAGTGTCTACATCCCCCAAGGCGCCGAAGGCCATCACGGTGAGCATGCCGGCCAGGGTGTTTTTCGGATGACCGTTGACGTATTTGAACGCGTACAACGACGCGTCGGAGACTGGCATCAGCTCGATCACGCCGTCCGGCGAGTGGTTGGCCAGGCGCGCGCATTTTTCGAAATCCTGCCAGCGCAGGTAGTCGGCACGGATGTACTCGGCCATCTCGGTGATGCAGGTTTGCAGGCCTTTTTGCGAGACCAGGTAGCAGAGATCGTTGACGTCGATATAGCGGGTCATGGCAAGACTCCTTGAGTTATTGGACGGTGGCGCGGGCGGGCAGGTGCACTTCCGCCAGCATGCAGCGGGCACTGCCGCCGCCGATGCGTTCGATGTTGTCGATGTTCACCACCACCGGGCGCGTATGGCGCTCCACGTGCTGGCGCTGGGCGGGTTGCAGGGCGCCCCAGGCGCTGGCCGACATCACCAGCAGCGGCTGGCCGTCGCGGTCATGCACTTCGAGCATGTTGCCGGCGAAGGCTTCCAATTGGTCGAAGTCGAGGGCGAGGATGTCTTTGCCGGTGTCGCGCAGGGAGCGTTCCAGGGCCTGGCGTTCGCTGGCGTCGGGCAGGGCTTGCAGGCACACCACCGAGAGGTCGCGGCCGACGCTCATCATCACGTTGCTGTGGTAGATCGGCGCGTGATGGCGGTCGACGGCGTGAAACACGCAGAGCTGGTAGTCGAGGCGTTCGGCGAACTGGCGCAGCGCGTCGTGATGGGTGCGCCCGGAGTGGCAGGCGTAGCTGATGCGGTGCTGGCGGTCGAGCACCATGCTGCCGGTGCCTTCGAGGAAGATGTTCTGTTGTTCGAGGTGGCTGAGGTCGATGGTGTCCTTGACCGTAAATCGTTGTTCCAACACTTGCAGCACGCCTTTGTTGCGTTCCAGTCGTCGGTTCTGGCCTTCCATCGGGTACAGCACCAGGCTGCCGTCGGCGTGGCTGCTCCACCAGTTGTTGGGGAAGATCGAGTCGGGGGTGTGAGGTGCCGGGGTGTCCTGCACCACCAGTACTTCCACGCCGTGCTGGCGCAGGGTATCGACATAGCCGTCGAATTCTTCCAGCGCTTTCTGCTGTGCACTGAGCGGGTCGAGGGGGCGGCGTTGGAAGCGGTTGTTGATCGCGGTGTCCGGGTTGAAGGCAAAGCGCGCCGGGCGAATCATCAAGACAGTATTGGTGGTTTGCATGGGTGCACGGGTCCATGGGGTGAGCTGTGGGAATATTGTGTGGCTTGTGCGGGATGAATCCCGGCTGAAACCTGAGGGCGGCTCAGCCGGGAAAGCTGAAAAGGGTAATGGCACAGCCGAATCGGCTGTAGGGGTTGGAATGCGATCAATCTGTAGGAGCCGGCTTGCCAGCGATAGCGCTGGGTCTGACAGACCGCTATCGCTGGCAAGCCAGCTCCTACATTAGTATGGGGGCGGTCGCGAAACCCGAACCAGGAAGGAGAATGCATGTCTACCGCTGTTCGTACGGCCCAAACCGCTGATGCCGAGGGGATCAGCCAGGTCATTCTGGCGGCACTGCACAGCAGCAATGCGCGGGACTATCCGGCGGATGTGATCGCGCGGGTTGCCGCTAACTTCACGCCGGAGGCGGTGCTGGAACTGCTCAAGCGTCGCGTGGTGCTGGTGGCGGTTCAGGAACGGGTAATCGTCGCCACTGCGGCCCTCGACGGCAATGTGGTGCGCTCGGTGTTCGTCAACCCGGCGCTGCAAGGGCAGGGCATTGGTCGGCTGTTGATGATCGAGATTGAGCTACGCGCCCGCGAAGCCGGAGTGACGGTGCTGAGCGTACCGTCTTCGCTGACGGCCGAGCCGTTCTACGCCAAGCTGGGGTTCCATACCGTGCGCGACGTCTACCACGGCAACGAGCGTACGCTGGTGATGGAAAAAGCGCTGCTGTCCCGCCACCCTATCGGGCCGTACCGCGACCGCCCACACCGGGCGCAGGTGGTGGCGTTATGGCAGGAAGCATTTGGCTATGACACGGCGCATAACCTGCCGACGCTGGCGATTGATAAAAAGCTGGCGGTCAACGACGGGCTGTTTTTCGTGGCGATGGACAAAAAAACCGTGATCGGGACGATTCTGGCCGGCTACGACGGACATCGCGGCTGGCTGTATTCGGTGGCGGTGCACGCCGACTATCGGCGGCATGGCCTGGGGTCGTCGCTGGTGCGCCATGCGGAACAGGCATTGACGGCGCTGGGCTGCATGAAGATCAACTTGCAGATCACCAGTGGCAACGACGCGGTGGCGGGGTTTTATGAGGCGTTGGGGTATGGAGTGGAACCGAGGATCAGCATGGGCAAGAAGATTGCCGAAAACATCCCCAAGAACGGCGCGTAAACCTGTAGGAGCCGGCAAGCCGGCTCCTACAGGGTTTATGGGTTAGACCTTGACGATCCAGCCTTCCGGCGCTTCAACGTCACCGGTCTGCACACCGGTCAGCTCTTTGTAGAGCTTTTGGGTGATCGGGCCGACTTCGGTCTCGCTGTGGAACACGTGCAACTTGCCGTTGTACTGGATGCCGCCGATTGGCGAGATCACCGCAGCCGTACCGCAGGCGCCGGCTTCCTTGAACTGGTCCAGCTTGTCGATGAACACTTCGCCCTCGATCACGTCCAGGCCCAGGCGGGTCTTGGCCAGTTCGATCAGCGACAGGCGGGTGATGCCTGGCAGCACCGAAGGCGACTTCGGCGTAATGAACTGGTTGTCGTGGGTGATCCCGAAGAAGTTGGCCGAGCCGACTTCTTCGATTTTCGAATGGGTCATCGGGTCCAGGTAGATCGCATCGGCAAAACCGGATTTCTTCGCTTCGGAACCTGGCATCAGGCTGGCGGCGTAGTTGCCACCGACCTTGGCGGCACCGGTGCCTTGTGGCGCGGCGCGGTCGAAGGTGGAAATCTGGAAGTTGTGCGGCACCAGGCCGCCTTTGAAGTAGGCGCCGACCGGGATGCAGAACACGGAGAAGATGAACTCCGGCGCGGTACGTACGCCGATGTTGTCACCGGTGCCGATCACGAACGGGCGCAGGTACAGCGCGCCGCCGCTGCCGTACGGCGGGATGAAGTGCTCGTTGGCCTTGACCACTTGTTTGCAGGCGTCGATGAACACGTCGGTCGGCACATGCGGCATCAGCAGGCGGGCGCAGCTGCGCTGCATGCGGGCGGCGTTCTGGTCCGGGCGGAACAGGTTGATCGAACCGTCCTTGCAGCGATAGGCCTTGAGGCCTTCAAAGCATTGCTGGCCGTAGTGCAGGGCGGTGGAGCCCTCGCTGATGTGCAGCACGTTGTCGTCGGTCAGGGTGCCTTCTTGCCATTCGCCGTTTTTCCAGACCTGGAGAAACCGCTTGTCGGTCTTGATGTAGTCAAAACCCAGCTTGTCCCAATTGATGCTTTCGTTACCCATGACACCCTCTATCTCTGTTCAACCGCCTGGTCGAAGGCAGGCTTGTCGGTTTTTTTCTGGATGGGCGCAACAATACTTCATTCTTGGCCGGTGTGGGAGCGGGTGGGCGGACCATTCAGCCTCTGTATTGGCTGATCCGCCGCTATCGCAGGCGAGCCAGCTCCCACATTTGCAATGCATTCCACTGTGGGAGCCGGGCTTGCCCGCGATGGCCTCACCTCGGTTTTACAGGTGCAGCGCGTGCCCCAACGCTCTTAATGCGGCTTCCTGTACGGCTTCGCCCAAGGTTGGATGGGCGTGGATAGTGCCCGCCACGTCTTCCAGGCGCGAACCCATCTCCAGGCTCAGGCCGAAGGCGGTGGACAGTTCCGAGACACCAACCCCCACGGCTTGCCAGCCGACGATCAGGTGGTTGTCACGCCGCGCCACTACCCGCACGAAGCCGGTTTTGGACTCCAGGGTCATCGCCCGGCCATTGGCCGCGAACGGGAAGCTCGACACGATGCAATCCAATCCGGCGGCCTTGGCGTCGTCCGGGGTCTTGCCGACCACCACCAGTTCCGGGTCGGTAAAGCACACCGCCGGGATCGCGGCCGGGTTGAATTCGCGGGATTGACCGCTGATCAGTTCGGCGACCATTTCACCCTGGGCCATCGCTCGGTGCGCGAGCATCGGCTCGCCGCTCAGATCGCCGATGGCATACACGTTGCGCATGCTGGTCTGGCAGCGGCTGTCGATCTTGATCGCCGCGCCGTTCATCTCCAGGTTCAGCGCCTCAAGGTTCCAACCCTGGGTGTTGGGTTTGCGACCAACGGCAACCAGCACCTGATCGGTTGCCAGCGACAGGGTGTCGCCATTCGGGTCGCGTACTTGCAGGCTGCCATCGGCAAAACCCGTGACGCTGTGCTTGAGGTACAGCTTCACGCCCAGTTGCTTGAGGGATTCGTTCACCGGCTGCGTTAGCTCAGCGTCATAGGCGGGCAGGATGCGATCCTGTGCTTCGACCACACTCACGTCGGCGCCGAGCTTGCGGTAAGCGATGCCCAGTTCCAGGCCGATGTAACCGCCACCGACCACGATCAGGCGCTTGGGCACGCTTTTCGGCGCAAGGGCTTCGGTGGACGAAATGATCGGCCCGCCAATCGGCAGCATCGGCAGGTTGACGCTTTTCGAGCCGGTGGCCAGCAGCAAGTGTTCGCACTGGATGCGCCGGTCGCCGACGTCGACGGTCTTGCCGTCCACCACCTTGGCCCAGCCGTGGATCACCTGCACTTTGTGTTTCTTCAGCAAGGCGGCGACGCCGGTGGTCAGGCGGTCAACAATGCCGTCTTTCCATTCCACGCTTTTGCGGATATCCAGGGTCGGCACATCCACTTCGATGCCCAGTTGCGAACCCTGGCTGTGGTGGATGGTTTGCTGGAACTGCTCGGCCACGTGGATCAAGGCCTTGGATGGGATGCAGCCGATATTCAGGCAGGTGCCGCCCAGCGCCTGGCCTTCCACCAGGATGGTCGGAATGCCCAGTTGCCCGGCACGGATCGCTGCCACATAACCGCCAGGGCCGCCGCCGATGATCAGCAGCGTGGTATTCAATGTCTGTGTCATGCCTTACTCCAGGAACAGGCTGGCGGGTTGTTCGAGCAGGCCGCGAATGGCCTGGATGAATTGCGCCGCGTCCATGCCATCGACCACGCGGTGATCGAAGGAACTGGAGAGGTTCATCATCTTGCGCACCACGATCTGGCCCTTGATCACCATCGGCCGTTCCACGATGCGGTTGACGCCAACAATCGCCACTTCCGGCAGGTTCAGCACCGGTGTGCTGACGATGCCGCCCAAGGCACCCAGGCTGGTCAGGGTGATAGTCGAGCCCGAGAGCTCGTCACGGCTGGCCTTGCCATTGCGCGCAGCCGTGGCCAAACGTGCGATTTCTTCGGCATTGCCCCACAGGCTGCGGGCTTCGGCGTGACGCACCACCGGCACCATCAAGCCAACATCGCTCTGGGTGGCGACGCCCACGTGCACGGCGCCGAGACGGGTGATGACCTGGGCCTCGTCGTCGTAACGCGCGTTGATCTGCGGGAAGTCACGCAGTGCCACCACCATGGCGCGCACGATGAACGGCAGCAGGGTCAGCTTGCCGCGTGTGGCGCCGTGTTTCTCGTTGAGGTGCACGCGCAGCTCGTCGAGGGCGGTGACGTCGATCTCTTCCACATAACTGAAATGTGCGGCGCGCCGGGTGGCGTCCTGCATGCGCTGGGCGATCTTGCGGCGCATGCCGATCACCGGGATCTGTTCTTCGGTGTGGCGTTCGGCGTAAGGGTTGGCAGCGCTTTTATTCTGCGTCGGACCCTGGAGCAAGAAAGCCTCTAAATCTTCGTGCAGAATCCGGCCCGCCGGGCCAGTGCCCTGGACCAGACGCAGTTGAATCCCGGCGTCCAATGCGTGTTTGCGCACGGCCGGGGAGGCCAGCGGGCGATCGTCGGCTTCACGTGCCACAGGCGCCTGGGCTGCGATAACCGGTGCAGGTTTGCTTTCAACCACCACCGGCGCAGGCTTGGCCTCAACCACAGGGGTGGCCTTCGGCGTTTCCTTCACGGCGGGCGCTTCCTTGGCGTTGCCGGCACCTTCCACTTCAATGCTGATCAGAATACTGCCCACGGCCATGACTTCACCCGGCTCGCCGCCGAGGGAAATCACCTTGCCGTGCACGGGCGAGGGAATGTCCACCATCGCCTTGTCGGTCATTACATCCGCCAGCACCTGGTCTTCCACGACCATGTCGCCGACCTTTACATGCCACACCGACAGTTCAACTTCCGCGATGCCTTCGCCAATATCCGGCATCTTGATAACGTGCGTGCCCATTCAGACCTCCATGACCCGTTTCAACGCCGCGCCCACTCGGGACGGCCCTGGGAAATACGCCCACTCTTGCGCGTGCGGGTAGGGGGTGTCCCAACCGGTGACGCGTTCGATCGGCGCTTCCAGGTGGTGGAAGCAGTGTTCTTGCACCAGTGACACCAGCTCGGCACCAAAGCCGCAGGTGCGGGTGGCTTCATGCACCACCACGCAACGGCCGGTCTTCTTCACGGATTTGACGATGGTTTCCAGGTCCAGCGGCCACAGGCTGCGCAGGTCGATGACCTCGGCGTCGATGCCGGTTTCTTCGGCGGCAACTTGCGACACATACACGGTGGTGCCATAGGTCAGCACGGTAACGGCCGAGCCCGGACGCACGATGGCGGCCACGTCCAGCGGCACGGTGTAGTAACCGTCCGGCACCTGGGCTTGCGGGTGTTTCGACCACGGGGTTACCGGGCGGTCGTGATGGCCATCGAATGGGCCGTTGTACAGGCGTTTTGGCTCAAGGAAGATCACCGGGTCATCGTTCTCGATGGAGGCGATCAGCAGGCCCTTGGCGTCATAGGGGTTCGACGGCATCACCGTGCGCAACCCGCAAACCTGGGTGAACACCGCTTCGATACTCTGGCTGTGAGTCTGGCCGCCATAGATGCCACCGCCGCACGGCATGCGCATGGTCAGTGGCGCGGTGAACTGGCCGGCCGAGCGATAACGCAGGCGCGCCGCTTCGGAGATGATCTGGTCGGTGGCGGGGTAGACGTAGTCGGCGAACTGAATCTCGGCCACCGGGCGCAGGCCATAGGCGCCCATGCCCACGGCCACGCCGATAATGCCGCTCTCGGAGATCGGTGCATCAAATACCCGCGAGCTGCCGTATTTGGTCTGCAAACCTTCGGTGCAGCGGAACACGCCGCCGAAATAACCGACGTCCTGGCCAAACACCACCACGTTGTCGTCTCGTTCGAGCATCACATCCATGGCCGAGCGCAGGGCCTGGATCATGGTCATGGTGGTGGTGGTGGTCATGGCGGTTTCCACTTCAATACTGTTGTTGTGATCGTTCATGTCAGATCCCCAACTCTTGACGCTGGCGCTTCAAATGCTCCGGCATCTCTTTGTAGACGTCTTCGAACATGGTCGCGGCGCTTGGAATCTGGCCGCCGGCGAGGGTGCCGTACTGTTCGGCTTCTTTCTGTGCCTTGACCACTTCGGCTTCAAGTTCTGCACTGACCGCCGCGTGTTCCTCTTCGGACCACTGGCCAATCTTGATCAGGTGCTGCTTGAGGCGGGCAATCGGGTCGCCCAGGGGGAAGTGGCTCCAGTCGTCGGCTGGGCGATATTTCGACGGATCATCAGAAGTGGAGTGCGGGCCGGCGCGGTACGTGACCCACTCGATCAGCGTAGGACCAAGGTTGCGGCGCGCACGCTCGGCGGCCCAGGCGGAGGCGGCGTACACCGCGATGAAATCGTTGCCGTCCACCCGCAGGGAAGCGATGCCACAACCGACGCCGCGTCCGGCGAACGTGGTGGCTTCACCCCCGGCAATGGCCTGGAAGGTGGAGATGGCCCATTGGTTGTTGACCACGTTGAGGATCACCGGCGCACGGTACACGTGGGCGAAGGTGAGGGCGGTGTGGAAGTCCGATTCGGCGGTGGCACCGTCGCCGATCCAGGCGGATGCAATCTTGGTGTCGCCCTTGATCGCCGAGGCCATGCCCCAGCCCACGCCTTGTACGAATTGGGTGGCGAGGTTGCCGGAAATGGTGAAGAAGCCGGCGTCCTTGACCGAGTACATGATGGGCAACTGACGGCCTTTGAGCGGATCACGCTCGTTGGACAGCAGTTGGCAGATCAGGTCCACCAGTGGCACCTCGCGGGCCATCAGGATGCTTTGCTGGCGGTAGGTGGGGAAGCACATGTCGTCGATGTTCAAGGCCAGGGCCTGGGCACTGCCGATGGCTTCTTCGCCGAGACTTTGCATGTAGAACGACATTTTTTTCTGACGTTGGGCGACCACCATGCGGTTGTCGAAGATCCGCGTCTTGAGCATGGCGCGCATGCCGCGGCGCATGATCTCGACGGGAACACCTTCGGCCCATGGCCCCAAGGCCTGGCCCTGGTCGTCGAGCACGCGGATCAGGCCCTTGGCCAGGTCGGCGGTGTCGGCGGGTTCTACGTCGATGGCGGGTTTGCGCACTAGACCTGCGTCGGTCAGGCGCAGGTACGTGAAGTCGGTCTTGCAGCCTGGGCGTCCCGAGGGTTCAGGGACGTGCAGGCGCAGTGGTTCATACTGCTGGGTCATGGCTTTCTACGCTCTATCTTGTGAATTTCTTGTAGTGGGCGCGCTAGCTGACAGTCAGTCTCCGGATAGGAGAAATCTTGTCCTACAACAATCATAGGCGGGGCGTAGAAGAATATTTATCTGTGTTTCATTGCGCTCGGGATCATTTGCGGATAAAAAAACTGCATAAGCATAATAAACAGGTGATTTTGTCTCATGCGCAAACTGGACCGTACCGATATTGGCATTCTCAACGCCCTGCAGGAGAACGCCCGCATCACCAACGCCGACCTGGCCCGCTCGGTGAACCTGTCGCCCACGCCGTGTTTCAACCGGGTGAAGGCGATGGAGGAGTTGGGCTTGATCCGTGACCAAGTCACGCTGCTCGACGCCGATCTATTGGGGCTGCACGTCAATGTGTTCATCCACGTCAGCCTGGAAAAGCAGAATGAGTTGGCGTTGCAGCAGTTCGAAGGCGCGATCTCGGACCGGCCAGAAGTGATGGAGTGTTACCTGATGGCCGGCGACCCGGACTATCTGATCCGGGTGCTGGTGCCGACAATCCAGTCGCTGGAGCGTTTCATGATGGACTTTTTAACCAAGGTGCCGGGCGTCGCCAACATCCGCTCCAGCTTCGCCCTCAAGCAGGTGCGCTACAAAACCGCGTTGCCGCTACCGGCCAACGGCATCAACCTGGGTTAGAGGTGGTTGACCGGAATCTTCAGGTACACCACACCATTGTCCTCCGCCGGCGGCATATTCCCCGCCCGCACATTCACCTGGATCGCCGGCAGCAACAGCGTCGGCATCCCCAGCCCTGCGTCACGCGTGGTGCGCATCTCGACAAACGCGGCTTCATCCACGCCATCATGCACATGGATATTCCCCGCACGCTGCTCAGCCACCGTGGTCCGGCACTTTGCCTCACGGCCTTCAGGCGGGTAGTCGTGGCAGACGTACAACTCGGTTTCCAGGGGAAAGCCCAGCAACTTGCGCATCGACGCATACAACTGCCGCGCATCGCCGCCAGGGAAATCACAGCGCGCCGTTCCGACATCCGGCATGAACAGCGTGTCACCCACCAGGATCAGTCGGTCGTCGATCAGGTAGGCCATGTCCGCCGGGGTATGCCCTGGCACATGCAGGGCCTGGGCCTTGATCGTGCCGATGTGAAACACCTCATCCGGCGCAAACAGGTGATCGAACTGCGAGCCATCCACGCGAAATTCCGGCTCCAGGTTGAACAGGTTCTTGAACACCCCCTGCACTTTGCTGATCGACTGCCCGATGGCGATCTTGCCACCCAGCGCGCGGCGCAGGTATGGCGCGGCAGACAAGTGATCAGCGTGGGCGTGGGTTTCCAGCAGCCATTGCACCTGCAGCCCATGCTCGCGCACAAAGCGGATGACCTTGTCGGCCTGGGCGGTGTCGGTGCGCCCCGAGGCCGGGTCGTAGTTGAGCACCGAATCGACGATGGCACAGGGGCCGCCATCGGTTTCATAAATCACGTAGGTGTAGGTCGACGATGCCTCGTCCAGAAAGGCTTGGATCAGCGCTGGCATGGCGGTTGTCCCGGATGAAGAAAAAAGTAGTTACAATCAGTTTACGTTTTCACATAATGTTTTGAGCTTAAGTGACAAAAAGGACCCGAGGCAAATGGAATCTACTCTGAGTGAGGGCGAAGTCGCCCAGTTGCGCGCATCGGCGTCCAAGGCCTGCTCCTTGCTCAAGGCCCTGGCCAATGAGGATCGTTTGTTGATCCTGTGCCAGTTGACCCAGGGCGAGCGCAATGTCGGCGAACTGGAAGCCCTGACCGGCGTGCGCCAGCCCACGCTGTCTCAACAGTTGGGCATCCTGCGTGACGAAGGGTTGGTCGCCACCCGTCGGGAAGGTAAATACATCTTCTACGGGTTGGCCAGCCACGAAGTTATTCAAGTAATGAAGACCCTGTCCGGCTTGTACTGCGGCGCGGTCATAAAAAGCTGGGCGTGACGCCATCCGGCAGCGACCCTTGTGTGCATGTATGACAAAGGCGATAGACCATGACCGACCAACACTGGGGCCCAACCATCAGTGGCGACATCGTAGTCATCGGCGGCGGCTCGGCGGGCATTGGCCTGCTGGCCAGCCTGCTCAAGCGCGACCCGCACCTGAATATCATCCTGATCGAACCGAGCGACCATCATTGCTACCAGCCCGCCTGGACCCTGGTGGGTGGCGGCGCCTATGACCTGAAAAAGACCCGCCGCCCGCTGGCTGATGTATTGCCCAACGGCGTTACCTGGGTGCAAGCCGCCGTCACCGAAGTACTGCCCGACGAGCAGACCCTGATCCTCGACAGCGGCCAGCGTGTCAGCTGGCAAAACCTGATCGTCTGCCCCGGCCTGCGCCTGGCCTGGGAGAAGATCGAAGGCCTGCAAGACACCCTCGGCAAGCATGGCGTCACGTCCAACTACAACTACCAGCACGCCGCTTACACCTGGCAACTGGTGCAGCAACTCAAGGGCGGCAAGGCGATCTTCACCCAGCCAGCCATGCCGATCAAATGCGCAGGCGCGCCGCAAAAAGCCATGTATTTGTCCTGCGATCACTGGCTCAAGCAGGGCGCGCTGAAAAACATTGACGTCGAATTCAACCTGGCCGGTGCCGCGCTGTTCGGCGTGGCGACCTTCGTGCCGCCGTTGATGAAATACGTGGAGAAGTACAACGCCCGCCTGGCGTTCAACGCCAACCTGGTGAAAGTCGACGGCCCAGCGCGTAAGGCCTGGTTCGAAGTGAAGGACGCCGAAGGCAATGCCCGCGTTGAAGAAAAATCCTTCGACCTGCTGCACGTGGTCCCACCGCAGGTTTCTCCGGACTTCATCCGCCAAAGCCCGCTGTCCGACGCCGCCGGCTGGTGCGAAGTGAACCCGCACAGCCTGCAACACCTGCGTTACCCACACATCTTCGGCTTGGGTGATGTGTGCGGCACCACCAACGCCAAGACCGCGGCGGCGGTGCGCAAGCAGATCGTGGTGGTCGCCGAAAACCTGCTGGCCCTGCGCAAACAGGCGCCGCTGCCGCTCAAATACGATGGCTATGGTTCCTGCCCATTGACGGTGGAGAAGGGCAAGGTGGTGTTGGCAGAGTTCGGCTACGGCGGCAAGCTGCTGCCGACCTTTCCCCTGGACCCGACCCAGGCGCGGCGTTCGATGTGGTTCCTCAAGGCCACCTTGCTGCCGTGGTTCTACTGGAATGGCATGCTCAAGGGCCGCGAGTGGCTGACCCGACTGAGCAAGGTGGACTGAATGCTGCTGGCGAGTGTGTTGGGGTTATTGATGGGCCTGGTCATGGGCCTGACCGGCGCGGGCGGCGGCATCCTTGGGGTGCCGGCGCTGGTGCTTGGTTTGGGCTTGAGCATGACCCAGGCCGCGCCGGTGTCGTTGCTTGCGGTTGGTGCGGCGGCGGCGGTGGGAGCGGTCGATGGTTTGCGGCATGGCCTGGTGCGTTACCGCGCTGCGTTGTTGATCGCCTTGCTCGGTGCGTTGTTCTCGCCGGTGGGGGTGTTTCTCGCCCATCAACTGCCGGAAGCGTTGCTGATGGGGCTGTTCAGTGGCTTGATGGTGTTGGTGGCCTGGCGCATGTTGCAGCGTGAAAAACGTGAGGACGGGCCGAGTGGCCATGGCACGGCGTCCTGGGGCCAGAAGAACTGCATGCTCGATCAGCAGACCGGGCGCTTCGCCTGGACCGCCAAATGCAGCGCGACCCTGGCCGCCCTCGGCGCGGTGACCGGTGCGGTATCCGGCCTGCTCGGTGTGGGCGGTGGCTTCCTGATCGTGCCGGCGTTCAAGCAACTCACCGATGTGCAGATGCGCGGCATCGTCGCCACCTCCTTGATGGTGATCAGCCTGCTCTCCTTGGTCGGTGTGGCCGGCGCGTTCCATGCCGGTGTACGCATCGAATCGGTGGGCTGGGTGTTTATCGGTGCGAGCATCGTCGGCATGCTGGCCGGTCGACGCCTGTGTTCGGTGATTCCTGCGCGCACCTTGCAGATGGGGTTTGCCAGCCTGTGTGTACTGGTGGCCGTTGGCATGTTGGTCAAGGCCGGTCTTACGTCCTAAG
Source organism: Pseudomonas sp. C 49-2 (assembly GCF_003970195.1). NCBI lineage: Bacteria > Pseudomonadati > Pseudomonadota > Gammaproteobacteria > Pseudomonadales > Pseudomonadaceae > Pseudomonas > Pseudomonas sp. C 49-2. The sequence goes on along the minus strand of NZ_RXYG01000015.1, from coordinate 16,368 downwards.
TGCCGGACCTGGACTAAATCGAATTTGCCGGCAGTCCTCACCTGGTCCCCCTCACTTTGCAGGTGCCGGATTGGCGCAAGCCGGCCCCTGCAGAGGCAGTGGCAATTCATCCCATTGAATCCCCCACCCAGTACCCAAGTAGCATAGGTCCATTCCCAGGCCCTTCGTACACTGATGCTTCAGAGGGGGAGTCAACGATGCACAACAGTGAAGGCGTAGTCAGCGCCATGTCCCAGGCCACGGATGCCGGGCAGGCCGCCGAGGAACTGGCGCGGCAACTGCTGCATCCGTACCTGGGTTTCGTGCTGTTTTTCTGCTCGGCGTCCTACGATCTACAGGTCCTGGGCCAGGCCTTGCAACAGTGCTTCGGCAATGTGCGAGTGGTCGGCTGCACCAGCGCCGGTGAGATCACCCCCCAAGGCTACGGTCGCAACTGCATCACGGCAGTCGGCTTCAACCATGCGCACTTTTCCATCGCCACCGAACTCATCGACCAGGTGGAGCATTTCAACCTGATCAACGCCCAGGACATGGTCGAGCGACTGGTGGGCGGTTGCCGTAGCAATACCCTGGCGCCGATCAAGGGCAACACGTTTGCCCTGACCTTGCTTGACGGCCTGTCCAGCCGCGAAGAAATGGTATTGGCCGCGCTCAGTGCGGCCCTCGGGGATATCCCGCACTTCGGCGGCTCGGCCGGTGACGACAACTTCCTCACCCACACCCACGTGTATTTCAACGGTGTATTCCACAGTGGCGCGGCGGTGGTGATGCTGGTCAATACCTGGTTGGATTTCGAGGTGTTCACCACGCACCACATCCTGCCGCGCACGGAAAAGCTGGTGGTCACCGGCGCCGACAGCCCGTCGCGCCGCGTCTTCGAACTCAACGCCGAGCCCGCTGCCGAAGAGTACGCACGGCATATCGGCGTGGCAGTGGCCGACCTCGACCATCGCGTCTTCGCCGCCCACCCGCTGGCGGTGCGCATTCACGATCAGTACTACGTGCGCTCGATCCAGCAAGTACACGCCGACCTCAGCCTGAGTTTCTACTGCGCGGTGGAAAACGGCATCGTGCTCACCGTCATGAAGCCTGGCCCGATCCTGCCCAATCTGGAAACCCTGTTCGACGGCCTGCAAGCGCGCCTTGGCGACCTGTTGCTGACCATCGGCTGCGATTGCTTCCTGCGCCGCCTGGAACTGGAAGACACCGGCAACCTGGAACAGATCGGCGGGTATTTGCGCGACCAGCGGGTGATGGGCTTCAACACCTACGGAGAACAGTTCAATGGCATGCACATCAACCAGACCTTCACCGGGGTCGCCATTGCCCGAGGCCGGCGCTGACCTGTCCGCTCAACTGGCCCGGCTGCAACAGGACAACCACAAGCTGGCGCGGATCAACGCGGCGCTGATCGAGCGCATCGAGTCCGGCATGACCCAGGGCAACAACCCCTACACCACCTTCCAGCATTCGGTGGTGCTGGCCGAGCAAGTGCGCGAGCGCACCGACGCGCTGAACCAGGCAATGGCCGAACTCAAGGCCAGCAACCACCTGCTGATCAATGCCCGGCTACGCGCCGAAACCCTGCGCGGCGAGCAGGCCGCCGCGCAGAAGGCCCAGGAAAGCGAACGCTGGATCCGCCTGATCACCGACAACGTGCCGGCGCTGATCGGCTACTTGAATGCTGATCTGGTCTACGAATTCACCAATAAAGTCTATGAGGAATGGTACTGCTGGCCGCGCGGCATGATGCTCGGCCAGAGCCTGCGCGAAGTGCACAGTGAGCAACATTGCCAGCGCCTGGACGCCTACGTCGCCCGCGCGTTGGCGGGGGAGAGCGTGACCTTCGAATTTGCCGAAACCAACATCAACAACCAGGAGCGCTACATGCTGCGCTCCTATGTGCCGAACCTGTTGGCCAGTGGCGAGGTGGTAGGGATCTTCGTGTTGATCCGCGACATCACCGAACGCCGCCGCACCGCCGAGGCCTTGCACCAGGCCTATCAGCACCTGGAGCAGCGCGTGGCGCAGCGCACGTCGGAACTCACCTCGCTCAATGACCAGTTATTGAAGGAAATCGACGAACGCCGCCGCATGGAAACAAGGTTGCGCGAAGCCAAGCTGGAGGCCGAGCAGGCCAACCTGTCCAAGACCAAATTCCTTGCCGCCGTCAGCCATGACCTGCTGCAACCACTGAACGCGGCGCGGTTGTTCACCAGTGCCTTGCTGGAGCGCCCCAGCGAAACCCTGGTGCGCAATGTGAGCAACTCCCTGGAAGACGTGGAAAACCTGCTGGGTACGTTGGTCGATATTTCCAAGCTGGATGCTGGGGTGATCAAGGCGGATATCGCGCCGTTTGCCCTGAGTGAACTGCTGGAAAACCTGGCTGCCGAGTACACCGAACTGGCCCGTGCCGAAGGGCTCGAACTGCACTTTGTCGGGTGCTCGGCGCTGGTGCGCAGCGATATCCAGTTGCTGGCGCGGATCCTGCGCAATCTGCTGAGCAATGCCCTTCGCTACACCTACAAAGGTCGCGTGGTGTTGGGGTGCAGGCGCCAGCATCAGCGCCTGTCGATCCAGGTGTGGGACAGCGGCATGGGCATTACCGAAGACCGCCTGGAGGAAATTTTCCAGGAGTTCAAGCGCGGCGATGTGCAGCGCCCTGACCAGGATCGCGGGTTGGGCCTGGGCCTGGCCATCGTGGAAAAGATCGCCGGCATCCTCGGCCACCGTATCAGCGTCAAATCCTGGCCAGGCAAGGGCTCGATGTTTTCGGTCGAGGTGCCGTTGAGCGCCACTGCACCCAAGTCATTGCCGGCCCCGTGCATGAGCGAGCCGATGCTCGAACGCCTGCAAGGCGCGCGGGTGTGGGTGCTGGATAACGACGCGGCGATCTGCGCCGGCATGCGCACCTTGCTCGAAGGCTGGGGTTGCCGGGTGATCACCGCGCTGTCGGAACAGGACCTGGCCCGGCAGGTGGACAACTACCATGCAGAGGCAGACCTGTTGATTGCCGATTATCACCTCGACGACGACCAGAACGGCGTGGACGCGGTGGCGCGGATCAACGCTCGACGAGGCCGTGCGGTGCCGGCGTTGATGATCACGGCCAACTACAGCAACGAGTTGAAGCTGCAGATTCGCGAGTTGGGGCATACGTTGATGCACAAGCCGGTAAGGCCGATGAAGCTCAAGACCGCCATGAGCCACTTATTAGGCAAGTGAACACCGCAACATCATCCAATGGAGATCAAATGTGGGTTCAGCGCCGAAGGTAGGAACCGAAATCAATATCCCCGGCACTGAGTATCGCCTGCACCCGATTATGCACATTCAACTTGCGCAAAATTGCCGAAACATGGGCCTTCACCGTGGTCTCGGCAATCTCCAGGGTATAGGCGATCTGCTTGTTCGACTCGCCTTTGGTCATGCGTTCCAGCACCAGCAACTGTTTGCGCGTGAGGGCCTGCAGCAGCTCCGGGGCAAACCCCGGGCTGTCGTGCATGCGCCGTTGCCCGGGGTTTTTCTGGGTGCGGATGATGTCGGGCGGCAAGTACACGTTGCCGTTGAGAATCTGCTGGATTGCCTCGGTCATTTGCAGGCGCGGTGATGACTTGGTAATGAAACCCACGGCGCCGTAGGTGATGGCTTGCAGCACGATTTGCTTGTCCTGCTCGGCCGAGACGATCACCACCGGGATGGTCGGTGACTCGTTGCGCAGGTTGATCAACCCGTTGAGGCCGTGCATGCCGGGCATGTTCAAGTCCAGCAGGATCAGGTCGAGGTCGTCGTGTTCCTGGGTCAGGGCGAGGGCGCTGTCCAGGTCGGCGGTTTCCATCACGTCGCTGCCTGGGAAACCGTCGCTGATGACGTTATGAATCGCCTCGCGAAACAGCGGGTGATCGTCGGCAATCAGAATTTTGTACATGGCCGTTCACCTTCTTGTTGTGGTTTTTTATTCAAAGGGTTCGGGTGTCGCAGCCATCACTGGCAGTTTTGCCGCTTCCCATGCGTCCAAGCCATCGCGATACCAATACACAGAGGTATAGCCCAGGCTGGCGGCTCGTTTTACCGCGTTCCAACTCAGCCAGCAATCGGAGCGGCAGTAGAACACCAGCGGGCGTGCCAGCTGGCCGTCGGTGAACTTGTACAGATGCCGCACGAAGTAGCCCTGCCATTCCGGCGTGAGGTCGCCGTCGCCGGTATTGGCCAGCCAGTGGCTGCCGGGCAGGTTGGCGTGGGGCTGGTCTTCGATGAAGCGACCTTGCAGCCATTGGCGGCGGTACACATCGATGAGTACCGGTGCGGGCGTCTGGTTGAGCAGGGTTTGCAGCGCTGGGGTGTCGACGATGGTTGCGCCGGGCAGATGATCGGGCGTAGGGCTTCGGTACAGGCTGGTGCGGTAGCCCTCGGCGGAAAACAATGGGGTGTCGGCCTGTACGTGGCTGATGAACAGGCACAACAGTGCCGCAAGGGGCAGTCGAGCGGGCAGCATGGCGGGTCAATCCTTATCGTTATGCGCCCATTACACGCGAGTCCCGCTGCCTTGGGAATGCGACGATAGACAGGAAAACCAGTACCAAAGTAGTAGGTCGCCGCAGGCCATTGGGTTCTAGCATGCACAGCACGCACTGCCATTGGAGGCGCTATGAACATCCTGTTGGTCGACGATCACGCCGTGGTCCGCCTGGGCTATGCCGGCCTGTTGCGCAGCGGCCTGCCGGGTATGGAGGTGCGTGAAGCGGCCAGTGGCGAAGAGGCCCTGGCGCGGGTGCATGAGGCGGTGCCTAACCTGGTGATCATCGGCTTTGGCCTGCCAGGTATCAGTGGCCTGGAAACCACCCGGCGCCTGCGTCAGCGCCTGCCGCAATTGCGCGTGCTGTTTTTCAGCCAGCATGCCGAGCTGCCCCTGGTGCGCCAGGCTTTGGACGCGGGCGCTTCGGGATATCTCACCAAGAGCGCTTCGCCTGCGGTGATGCTTGAAGCGGTTGAGCGCATCCTTGACGGCCACACCTATATCGAACAGGACCTGGCCACCCAGCTGGCGTACCACCCCACCGATCGCCGCCTCCAAAGCATGACCCAACGCGAGTTGGAGATTTTCCTGATGCTCGCCAAGGGCACCCCGGCTCGTTCGATTGCGGCCCAGCTGAGTATCAGCAGCAAGACCGTGTCCAACCACCTGACCTTGCTCAAGAGCAAGTTGCAGGTGAGTTCCCATGCCGAACTGGTGCACCTGGGCATCGACATGGGCGTGGTGCGGGTGGCGGGTTAACGGTCCCAAGTGGTGGGGCAGTCCTTGCAGCCTTCCATATTCGCGTCCTGAAAGTTCGCATAATGCTGGCGGCTGCCGCTGAGGGTGGCCTTTTCCAGGTTGCTTTCACCAAACTTGGCTTCTTGCAGGTTGGCGTCGCTGAGGTCCGCGCCTTGCAGGTCAGCCTTGCTCAGCCAAGTCATTTCCAGGTCGGCCGCACGCAGGTTGGCCTTGTGCATTTTTGCCCCCGACAGCCGCGCAAATTGCAGGTAGGCGGCGCTCAGGTTGGCGTTTTCAAATTGCGCGCCCTGGGCAAACATCCCCCAGCCTTGCACGGCCATCAGCGTGGCGCCGGTAAAGTCGGCCAGGCGCAGGTTGGCTTGTTGCAGGCTGGCGCGGGTCAGGTTGGCGCCTTGCAACTGGGCTTTTTCCAAGTTGGCCAGGTCGAGGTTGGCGTGGCGCAAGTCGGCATCGCGCAGATCGGCACCGGCCAGGTTCATGCCGCTCAGGTTCTGGTTGCGCAGGTTGGCGCCCTTGAGATTGGCGCCGGGGCATTGGCTGTGCTCGGCAAGAGTGCAACCGTTGATGACCAGGGGAGCGTCGTCACCGTTGTCGGCGTGGGCCAGGGGCAGGCATAGCAGGACTAATAAGGGCAGATATTTCATCGCGAGACCTCTGGGGAGCCTGTGGTGAGCGGGCTTGTTGTGGTGAGCGGGGCAAGCCCGCTCACCACAAAGGGCGGCCCCGGCATACTCAGTGGGGGTTATTTCTGAGCGGTTTTCTGATCCCAACTCGGAATCTTGAACACCCAGAACGACCCACCCTGTGCCACCGGCTTGGTCAGCTCGGCCATGTCGCCGCCCCACAGCGGCACCGCACCGCCGTAGCCGACGGTGACGCCGACGTACTGCTCGCCATCCTGTTCCCAAGTGATCGGCGGCGAGACGATGCCGCTGCCGGTCTGGAACTTCCACAGCTCCTTGCCGGTTTTCGCATCGAAGGCCTTGAAGAAACCATCGCCGGTGCCGGTGAACACCAGGTTGCCCTTGGTCGCCAGCACGCCGGCCCACAAGGGCAGGTGTTCCTGGTGCTCCCACACTACCTTGCCGGTGGTCGGGTTCATCGCCCGCAAGGTGCCGACGTGGTCGTCATACATGCGCTTGATGCGGAAACCCATGCCCAGGTACGCCGAGCCCTTCTTGTAGTTGACCTCTTCGGTCCAGTATTCCTCTTTCCACTGGTTGCCAGGGATATAGAACAGGCCGGTGTCCTGGCTGTAGGCCATGGGGTTCCAGTTCTTGCCACCCAGGAACGGCGGCGAGACTTCCACCGGCTTGCCCTTGGTTTCACCCGGTAACGGCTTGGCCGGACGCTGGCCTTCGTTTTCCACGGGGCGGCCGGTCTTCAGGTCAATGTGGCTGGCCCAGGTGATGTTGTCGACGAACGGGAAGGCGTTCTGCAGCTTGCCGTTGTTGCGGTCCACCACGTAGAAGAAGCCGTTACGGTCGGCATGGCCGGTGGCCTTGACCACTTTGCCGTCCTTGTCCTTGTAGTCGAACAGCACCAGTTCGTTGTTACCGGAGAAGTCCCAGGCATCGTTCGGCGTGTGCTGGTAGAACCACTTCACTTCGCCGGTACTGGGGTCTACACCGACCTGGCCCGAGGTGTAGAGGCTGTCGAAGTCGTGGGGGTTGCCGTCCTTGGAGGTGCGCGCCCAGGTGTTCCACGGGCCGGGGTTGCCGGCACCGACGATGATGGTGTTGGTCTCGGCATCGAAGCTCGCGCTCTGCCAAGGGGCGCCGCCGCCGTGGCTCCAGGCCTCGACCTTGCCGGTTTCGGTGGTCGGGTCATCCGGCCACGACGGCGCCTTCACGTCGCCGGTCGGGGTGCTGTCCTTGCCGTTCAGGCGGCCCATGTGGCCTTCCACGAACGGACGCATCCAGACTTCTTCACCGGTGTCGGGGTCGCGCGCATACAGCTGGCCGACTACGCCGAATTCATCGCCGGAGCTGCCGTGGATCAGCAACACCTTGCCGCTGACCTTGTCTTTGATCAGCACCGGGGCGCCGGTCATGGTGTAGCCGGCGGCGTGATCACCGAATTTTTTGTTCCACACCACTTTGCCGGTGTTCTTGTCGAGGGCGATCAGGCGCGCGTCCAGGGTGCCGAAGTAGATTTTGTCGCCAAAGATCGCCGCGCCGCGGTTGACCACGTCACAGCACGGGCGAATGTTGTCGGGCAGGCGGTGGTTGTAGGTCCACAGGCGTTTGCCGGTCTTCGCATCGAGGGCGAACACGCGGGAATAGGAGCCCGTGACGTAAACCACGCCGTCGCTGACGATGGCCTGGGATTCCTGACCGCGCTGCTTCTCGTCGCCGAACGAGTAGGACCAGGCCGGCGTGAGCTTGAACACGTTCTTGTCGTTGACCTGCGCCAGGGGGCTCCAGCGTTGGGCATTGGTGCCCATGCCATATTGCAGCACGTCCTTGGTGGTCAGGTGATCGTTGGCGATGTCTTCCCAGGTGACATTACGGGTTTGCTTGGCGACGGCAGGTTCGGCGGCTGCAAGGCCTGCAGCACTGAGGGACAGGCTGCCCACCAGCACAAAGGCTTGCACGGCAAGGCTTATAGGTGAGCGGGCGGGTAGCGATCTTATTGTCATGGTTGCAGTTCCCAGTGGAGGTTTTGGCCTGCACAGGTTGCTGCCTGGCTGCGTTGACGAATACGGAAAAAGTCCCGGTGTTGCCGGGACTTTTTCCCGAACCGCCTCTGATTTAGCAGTGCCCCACAAGGCCTGCTACCAACGGATGAGAGCCCGCCCACCAAAGCAGCATACGGGCGCCGCCGGGGGCTTCCTAAGATGGTTGCCATAGCCTCTGCGAAGAGGTTTTGCGTGCAATCCTGAGGGAAAAAACAATGACAACAAAACGCAACGCCTTGATCACCGCCTGCCTGATTGCCGGTGCGCTCAGTGCCGGTTCAGTTTGGGCCCACGGCAACGTGACGCCCACCGCCGTGGAAACCAAAGGCCTTACCCCGATCAAGGAGGCCGGCGTGCCGTTGGACGCCGATGGCTGGGCCGCCACCAACCCGTATCGCACCACCGCCGAACACGACAAGGCCGTCGAAGTGGGTGCCTCGGCGTACAACCAGAACTGCGCGGCGTGCCATGGCCTGGAAGCCAAGTCCGGTGGCATCGCCCCCGACCTGCGCATGCTTGATGCCGGTGACGCCGGGGATGAGTGGTTCGTGGAGCGTGTGCGCCACGGCGCGGTGCGCGATGGCCGGGTGTACATGCCGAAAATGGCGGATTATTTGAGCCAGGAAGCCCTGTGGGCGGTGCGTACCTACCTCGACAGCGTGCACGTCGAGGAGTAAGCCATGCGCCTGCGCGGGTGGTGGGTATTCTGTTTGCCAATGCTGGCCTGGGGCGCGCCTGTCGACCCGGTGCCCTCGGTGATGTGGGCCTACTATCACCAGCGTTTTCTCGACAACGCGCCGTTTGTGTTCGACGAGCGGGTGAAGCTCTTGGCGCCACCGTTCGCTGAGGATGCACGCCAGGTGCCGTTGGAAATCGACGCCCGTGCGTTCAAGGGGGAGGTGGTGAAAATCCTCGCCTGGGCCGAGTTGAATCCGTTGCCGCAGATCGTCGACTTCCAGCCGGTGGAGCGCGTGCTGCCGTGGCTGTCGATCCGGATTCGCATCGAACAGGCCACGCCCTTGCGCGCGGCGGTATTGACCAAGGATGGCATTTGGCATGTCGGCTCGACCCTGATCGATGCCGCCGGCGGTGGTTGCACGGCGCCCAGCGTGGTGCGCACCCAGCCCGGTTGGGAAGACCACCTCGGCGAAGTGCTCGGCGGGCGTTACCCGCGTGCCGCGTTCAGCCGCCTGAAGCTGCAAGTCGCGCATCCGATGGATAACGGCATGGTCAGCGGCATTCCCGAGTTCTTCATCAACCAGGCCGAACTGCACGGTGTGAATAACCAGCTGTTGGCGCGGCTGGAGCTGTTCCCTGCGGTCAGTGAAAACCCCAACCTGGCCTTCGACGTCGAAGGCGCCGGGCCCACACGCCTGACCCTGCGCGACACCAGCGGCAGCCAGTTCGAGGCGGCCATCCCATGACCCAGCGCTGGATTCTGCTGTGGCTGCTCATGCTCAGCCTGCCGGTGCTGGCCGAGCTGGACTACGGCCTCAAGCCGCGTTTGATTGCCGATAACACCTGGGTGCTGGAAGGCAGCACCGACAACTTTGCCAAGGACAACGGTGGCAACATTGTCAACGTTGGCTTCATCGTCACTGAACCTGGCGTCGTAGTGATCGACACCGGGCCGTCCAAACGCTACGGCGAAGCCCTGCGCCAGGCCATCGCCGGTATCACCGACAAACCGGTGATCCAGGTGCTGCTGACTCACCATCACCCCGACCACGCCCTGGGCAACCAAGCCTTCAAGGACGTGCCGATCGGCGCCCTGGCCGGCACCACCGAGCTATTGCATGAGCAGGGCGACAGCATGGCCGAGAACCTGTATCGCATGGTCGGTGATTGGATGCGCGGCACCGAAGTGGTATTGCCCAACCAGACCCTGCAACCCGGCGTGAAAAGCTTCGGCAGCCACGACCTGCAACTGCTGCAGCTGCGCGGCCATACCGGTGCCGACCTGGCGATCTTCGACCAGAAGACCGGCGTGCTGTTTGCCGGTGATCTGGTGTTCTACCAACGTGCGCTCACCACGCCTCATTCACCGGGGCTGCTGATCTGGCTGACGGATATCGCCACCCTGCAAGGTTTGCCCTGGACGCTGATCGTACCCGGCCACGGCCCCATCGCGACCGACGCCAAACCCTTCGAGCAGATGCACGACTACCTCGCCTGGCTCGACCAGTTGCTACGCGACGGTGCGGCCCAGGGCAGTGACATGCCTGAGCTGATCCGTAGCCCGATCCCCGAGCGATTCGCCGCGATCAGCCTCAGTCGCTATGAGCTGATCCGCAGCGTGACCCACCTGTACCCCCACTACGAACGCACCCAGATGCAGCCCATCAACACCCAACAATAAGCAGAGGCCTCACCATGATCTACGCCCAACCTGGCACCCCCGGCGCCATCGTCAGCTTCAAGCCGCGCTACGGCAATTACATCGGCGGTGAGTTTGTCGCGCCGATCAAGGGTGAGTACTTCACCAATACTTCGCCGGTAACTGGCGAAGTGATTGCCGAATTCCCGCGTTCCAGCGCCGCCGATATCGACAAGGCCCTCGATGCCGCCCATGCCGCCGCCGATGCCTGGGGCAAGACCTCGGCCCAGGATCGCGCCCTGGTGTTGCTGAAAATCGCTGACCGCATCGAGCAACACCTCGAAGTGCTGGCGGTGGCCGAAACCTGGGACAACGGCAAGGCGGTGCGCGAAACCCTCAACGCCGACGTGCCTCTGGCCGCTGACCACTTCCGCTACTTCGCCGGATGCATTCGGGCCCAGGAGGGCGGTGCCGCCGAGATCAACGAGCACACCGCGGCCTATCACTTCCATGAGCCCTTGGGCGTGGTCGGGCAGATCATCCCGTGGAACTTCCCGCTGCTGATGGCTGCCTGGAAACTTGCGCCTGCGTTGGCTGCCGGTAATTGCATCGTGCTCAAACCGGCCGAGCAGACGCCGTTGTCGATCATGGTGTTCGCCGAGCTGATCGGTGACCTGCTGCCGCCTGGCGTGCTCAACATCGTACAAGGCTTTGGCCGCGAAGCCGGGGAGGCGCTGGCCACCAGCAAGCGCATCGCCAAGATCGCCTTCACCGGCTCCACTCCGGTGGGCGCGCACATCATGCACGCGGCCGCCGAGAACATCATTCCGTCCACCGTGGAGCTGGGCGGCAAGTCGCCGAATATTTTCTTTGAAGACATCATGCAGGCCGAGCCGCAATTCATCGAAAAAGCCGCCGAAGGCTTGGTCCTGGCGTTCTTCAACCAGGGCGAAGTGTGCACCTGCCCATCACGCGCGCTGGTGCAGGAGTCGATCTACGATGCGTTCATGGCCGAAGTAATGAAAAAGATCGTCAAGATCAAGCGCGGCAACCCGCTCGACACCGAGACCATGGTCGGCGCCCAGGCGTCCGAGCAGCAATTCGACAAGATTCTTTCCTACCTGAAGATTGCCCAGGAAGAGGGCGCAGTGCTGCTGACCGGCGGCGCGGCGGAGCGTCTGGAGGGCGACCTGTCCAGCGGCTATTACATCCAGCCGACCCTGCTCAAGGGCCACAACAAGATGCGCGTGTTCCAGGAGGAAATCTTCGGGCCGGTGGTGGGCGTGACCACCTTCAAGGACGAAGCCGAAGCCTTGGCGATTGCCAATGACAGCGAGTTCGGCCTGGGCGCCGGCCTGTGGACTCGCGACATCAACCGTGCATACCGCATGGGCCGGGCGATCAAGGCCGGGCGCGTATGGACCAACTGTTATCACCTTTACCCGGCGCATGCGGCGTTTGGTGGGTACAAAAAATCCGGTGTCGGTCGTGAAAACCACAAGATGATGCTCGACCATTACCAGCAGACCAAGAACCTGCTGGTGAGCTACGACATCAATCCGCTGGGCTTCTTCTGACCCTGACTTGAAATGCAATCCCCTGTAGGAGCCGCGACTAATGCAGGGTGGCTAGTGCTTCGAAAGTAGCATTCGCTCCCCGCATTCCCCATGCATTAATGACCCCACCGGAACCCTCCGGCACAACAAGAGGACTGCCCCAATGTGGACCAAACCTGCGTTTACCGACCTGCGTATTGGCTTCGAAGTCACCATGTACTTCGCTAGCCGCTGATCGCGGGAGCTGCTGGAAGGATGCCTCTTTGGTCTGATTGCATTCGCGGCCGGATCGGTTAGTGTGGAGCGCATTCTTCCAAAATAATAAAAACAGGCTTTCCAATGAGCCAGACCCTGAGCCAACTGCGTAAATTCGTCTCGCCTGAAATCATCTTTGGTGCCGGCTGCCGGCACAACGTCGGCAACTACGCCAAGACCTTCGGTGCGCGCAAAGTGCTGGTGGTCAGTGATCCTGGCGTGATCGCCGCCGGTTGGGTGGCCGATGTGGAAGCCAGCCTGCAAGCCATCGGCATCGACTATTGCCTGTACAGCGCCGTTTCACCCAACCCCCGCGTCGAAGAAGTCATGACTGGCGCCGAGGTGTACCGCGAAAACCATTGCGACGTGATCGTCGCCATCGGCGGCGGCAGCCCCATGGACTGTGGCAAGGCCATCGGCATCGTGGTGGCCCACGGGCGCAGCATTCTTGAGTTCGAGGGCGTCGACACCATTCGCGTGCCCAGCCCGCCGCTGATCCTGATCCCCACCACCGCCGGCACCTCGGCGGATGTCTCGCAGTTCGTGATCATATCCAACCAGCAGGAACGCATGAAGTTCTCCATCGTCAGCAAGGCGGTGGTGCCGGATGTGTCGTTGATCGACCCGGAAACCACCGCCAGCATGGACCCGTTCCTGTCCGCCTGCACCGGCATCGACGCGCTGGTGCATGCCATCGAGGCGTTCGTCTCCACCGGCCATGGTCCGCTCACCGACCCCCATGCGCTGGAAGCGATGCGCCTGATCAACGGCAACCTGGTGCAGATGATCGCCAACCCCACGGACATTGCCCTGCGCGAGAAAATCATGCTCGGCAGCATGCAGGCCGGGCTGGCGTTCTCCAACGCGATTCTCGGCGCGGTGCACGCCATGTCTCACAGCCTGGGCGGCTTTCTCGATCTGCCCCACGGCCTGTGTAACGCGGTGCTGGTCGAACATGTGGTGGCGTTCAACTACAGCTCGGCGCCGGAGCGCTTCAAGGTGATTGCCGAGACCTTTGGCATCGACTGTCGCGGCCTAAATCACCGGCAGATCTGCGGACGGCTGGTGGAGCACCTGATCGCGCTGAAACATGCCATTGGCTTCCACGAAACCCTTGGCCTGCATGGGGTGCGCGTGGCGGATATTCCGTTCCTGTCCCAGCATGCGATGGGCGACCCGTGCATCCTCACCAACCCGAGGGAGTCGAGCCAGCGTGATGTCGAGGTCGTCTATGGCGAAGCTCTCTGACGACCAGCAGCGTGCGCTCGCGGGGCTGTTGGGGCTGAGCGACCAGTCGGCGCGCAAGAGCCATTACCCGGAACTCACCGCGCGGCTGGATGAGTTGGAGGCCGAGCGCAAGCGCTATATCCGTCTCAACGACGAGCTGGAACAACGCGTCGCTGCGCGCACCGACGAGTTGCTGGAGGCCAACCACAACCTGCAGCAACAGATTGCCCAACGCGAACAAATCGAACAGGACCTGCGCGACGCCCGCGACGCCGCCCAGGCCGCCAATCGCAGCAAGGACAAGTACCTGGCCGCCGCCAGCCATGACCTGCTGCAACCGCTGAATGCCGCGCGGCTGTTGATCGCCACCCTGCGCGAGCGCCAGTTGCCCAGCGTCGAGCAGGTGCTGGTTGAACGTACGCACCAGGCGCTGGAAGGCGCCGAGGATTTGCTCACCGATTTACTGGATATCTCGCGGCTCGACCAGGCGGCGGTCAAGCCGGATGTGGCGCTGTATCGGCTCGATGAACTGTTCGCGCCGCTGGTCTCGGAGTTTCAATCAGTGGCCCAGGCGGCGGGGCTAAACCTGCGGGTGCACACCGGGCGTTATGCGATCAGCACCGACCTGCGGCTGCTGACGCGGATCCTGCGCAATTTCCTCAGTAATGCCTGCCGCTACACCGACGAAGGCTGCATCCTGTTGGGTGCCCGTAGGCGCGGCCATTGTTTACGCCTGGAAGTGTGGGACACCGGGCGTGGGATTGCGGCGGACCGGTTGCAGTCAATCTTCCTGGAATTCAACCAGCTCGATGTCGGCCGCGCTGCCGACCGCAAGGGCGTGGGGCTGGGGTTGGCGATTGTCGAGCGGATCGCCGAGATCCTCGGGTACCCCATCGCCGTGCGTTCCTGGCCGGGGCGGGGCTCGATGTTCAGCATCGAAGTGCCGTTGAGTGATGAGATGCCGTTGCCGATCAGCCAGTTGCCGGTGCAACCGACCACCGGCAACCCGCTGCCGGGGCGGCGTTTGCTGGTGATCGACAACGAGGTGAGCATCCTCGAAAGCATGCGTGCGCTGCTCGGGCAATGGGGCTGTGAAGTGGTCACCGCCACCGACCAGGCCGGTGCGTTGCTGGCCTTGCAGGGCAGGGCGCCGGAGTTGATTTTGGCGGATTACCACCTGGACCATGGGGTGGTGGGTTGTGCGGTGGTCAAGCAGTTGCGCGAGCATTTTGCCTGCAAGATCCCGGCGGTCATTATCACGGCCGATCGCACAGACCAATGCCGCCGTGCTTTGCGTCGCCTGGAAGCACCGTTGCTGAACAAACCGGTCAAGCCCGGCAAGTTGCGGGCGGTGTTGAGTCAGTTATTGGCCTAGGTCAACACGCCGCAGGTGGTTTTGCCCCATGCTCAAGGCCTGATTCAGAGCCTTGGAGCACCCCATGAGCGCGGCATCCTACAAATTACCCCTGGGCCTGGTGGTCGCCGTGCTGGTGATGGCCGGGGTGCTGCTGTTGCCGCTGCCCGCCGACTTGCCGGTGGCCGGGCATCGCATGCTGGCAATCCTCGCGTTTGCCGTGGTGGTATGGATCACCGAAGCGGTGTCCTATGAAGCCAGCGCGATCATGATCACGTCGCTGATGGCCTTTTTGCTTGGCACGGCGCCGTCGCTGCAAGACCCCACTCATTTGATTGGCACCAGCCCGGCCATCAGTATGGCGCTGACCGGCTTCTCCAACCCGGCGCTGGCGCTGGTGGCGGGCGCATTGTTTATCGCCGCCGCCATGACCCACACCGGCCTGGACCGACGCATCGCCCTGGTCACCCTGAGCCGCGTCGGCACCAGCACCCGGCGCATCCTGCTCGGGGCGATTGCGGTCACCATCCTGCTCAGCCTGGTGGTGCCCAGCGCCACCGCGCGCAGTGCCTGCGTGGTGCCGATCATGATGGGCGTGATCGCCGCGTTCGGCGTGGACAAGCGCTCGAACATCGCCGCCGGCATCATGATCGTGGTGGCCCAGGGCACCAGCATCTGGAACGTTGGCATCCAGACCGCCGCCGCGCAGAACCTGCTGACCGTCGGCTTCATGGACAAGATGCTTGGCCAGCGCGTGTCGTGGATCGACTGGCTGATCGCGGGGGCGCCGTGGGCGTTGATCATGTCGGCGGTGTTGCTGTTCCTGGTGCTCAAATTGCTGCCGCCGGAGACCGACAGCATTCCCGGTGGCAAAGAAGCGGTGGCGCAGTCACTGGTGGACATCGGGCCGATGACCGGGCCGCAGAAGCGCCTGTTGACGGTGTCGGTGATGTTGCTGCTGGCCTGGGCCACGGAAGGGCGTTTGCACAGTTTTGATACCACCTCGACCACGTACGCGGGGTTGGTGTTGCTGTTGCTGCCGGGTATCGGCGTGATGACCTGGAAGGATGTGCAGTCGCGGATTCCGTGGGGCACGGTGATTGTGTTTGGGGTCGGTATCAGCCTGGGGACGGCGCTGTTGACCACCCAGGCTGGGCAGTGGTTGGGGGCTGCGGTGGTGGCTCACACGGGGTTGGATCAGGTTGGGCCGCTGGGGGTGTTTGCGATTCTGGGGGCGTTTTTGATCGTGATTCATTTGGGGTTTGCCAGTGCCACGGCGTTGACCTCGGCACTGCTGCCGATTTTGATTGCGGTGTTGCAGACGTTGCCGGGGGAGTTCAGTCGGCTGGGGATGACGATGCTGTTGGGGTTTGTGATGAGTTATGGGTTTATTCTGCCGATCAATGCGCCGCAGAATATGGTGTGTCTGGGGACGGGGACGTTTACGGCGCGGCAGTTTGCCAAGGTGGGGGTTTTGGTGACGCTTGTCGGTTATTTGTTGATGGTGGTGTTTGCGGTGACTTACTGGAGTTGGCTGGGGTGGGTTTGATGGGGTTGGGTTGGGTTGGGTTGGGTTGGGTGTATATCCGTTATTTGGGTAACGGCTGCTTATGGTTCCGCTCTTACAGCGGCTCACTTTTGAAAAGCGCAAAAGTAAGCAAAACGCTCTTGCCCCAACACTCGGCACCTCGCTTAGGCTCGGTG
>NZ_RXYG01000014.1:0-137214 GCF_003970195.1 Pseudomonas sp. C 49-2 | reverse complement strand
TAGGCGAGGTGCCGAGTGTTGGGGCAAGAGCGCTTTGGTTACTTTCGCGCTTTTCGAAAGTGACCCGCCGTAAGGGCGGAACCAATATCAGCCATCACCGCAGCAACGGATATATACACCAACAGACCGCTATCGCAAGTAAGGTGCAGTCAGACAGACCACACCAGCCTCAAGCAAAAAACGAATAAACCACCGCACTGATCGCCACCAACCCCACCGCCGTGACAAACACATTGGACGCCTGCCCACGGTACTTGGCCATAGCCGGCACCTTACGGATGGCATACATCGGCATCAGAAACAGGATAGAAGCAATGATCGGACCGCCCAGCGCCTCAATCATCCCGAGAATGCTTGGGTTCAACGTGGCAACGATCCAGCACACCACCAACATGAACGCCGCCGTCATCCGGTCCAGACGCTTGGCCTCAGGACGACGACCGGTCTTCAGCACCAACCCCTTGAGGCCTTCACTCGCACCGATGTAATGCCCCAAGAACGACTTGGCAATCGCCACGAACGCAATCAAGGGCGCTGCGAACTCGATGGTCGGGTTATTGAAGTGGTTGGCCAGATACGACAGGATCGACAAATTCTGTGCCTTCGCCTCGGCGAGCTGCGCCGGCGACAGGGTCAGCACGCAGCTGAACACGAAAAACAGCACCATCACCACCATCAGCAGATGCGCGCGAGACAGGATCTGCGAGCTGCGCTCATCAGCGTGGACGCCGTACTGGCGCTTCTGGTCCACCGCAAAGGCCGAAATGATCGGCGAATGATTAAACGAGAACACCATCACCGGAATCGCCAGCCACAAGGTACTGAGCAATGCGGACGGCGCAGGCACCACGCTGGCGGTGCTGAGAATGCCGCCATTCCAGTGCGGGATCAGGTACACCGCCAGGAACAGCAACGCGACGATAAACGGATACACCATCAGGCTCATCGCCTTGACGATCACTTGCTCACCGCAACGCACCACGGCCAGCAGACCGAGGATCAGCACAAACGACAGGAGCGCCCGTGGTGGCGGCATGATGTGCAGTTGATGCTCCATGAAGCTGCCGACGGTGTTGGTCAACGCCACGCT
Organism: Pseudomonas sp. C 49-2; assembly: GCF_003970195.1. Classification (NCBI taxonomy): domain Bacteria; kingdom Pseudomonadati; phylum Pseudomonadota; class Gammaproteobacteria; order Pseudomonadales; family Pseudomonadaceae; genus Pseudomonas; species Pseudomonas sp. C 49-2. Next base: position 136,124 of record NZ_RXYG01000014.1, on the reverse strand, counting down.
GTAGATCAGCAGGATCGGAAAAATGGCGAAGAAGTACAGCAAGGTGATCAGCGCGCCGGCCTTGATGCCGAAGTGCTCTTCAACCACGTCGGTGATGTCGGAGCCTTCACGGCCGGACAGCACGAAACGGGTCAGGCCACGGTGGGCGAAGAAGGTCATCGGGAACGCCAGCAGCGCGAGGATCACCAGCGGCCAGAAGCCACCCAGGCCCGCGTTGATCGGCAAGAACAGCGTACCGGCGCCAATGGCGGTGCCGAACAGGCCAAGCATCCAGGTGGTGTCCTGGCGGCTCCAGCTTGTGAGGGTTGCAGGTGTCGTTGCATAGCGTTCGTCGACGCTATTGGCCTGATCATTCATCCGGTCGGATCTCCGCATTTACACGGCCGGGACGAGTCAGAAAAACCTGACAGGCAGCGCCCCGACCATAGAAGGGGCCGGATTGTCCGGGATTCTTGTGAATAAGCAAAGACTTAGCTGAGGAACCGTGGTGCGGTGCAGGCCCGCAGGGGCACCTGTATACGGCGGTATTCGGGGCGTGCGGCTGAATGTGGAATATACATTCCCGCACAAATCTATTTTAGAATCGCACGTGATCCTGTAGTTTTCATCCAGCATCCGCCGTTTATCCAGAGAGCCCTGCCATGCCTCGCGTTTCCCGCAAACAAGCCGAACTCAATCGCGAAATCATCGTCGAGGCTGCCACGCATCTGTTTCGCGAACGCGGCTTGCACGGCATTAGTCTGTCAGACGTTATGGCCGCCGCTGGCTTGACCCACGGCGGTTTCTACGGGCACTTCGCCTCCAAGGAAGCCCTCGCCACCGAAGCCTGCCAGCAGGCATTCGAGCAAGCGAACCAGGGCTGGCAGGCAAAAATCGATCACAGCGAAGATCAACAGGCTGCCCGCGAGGCCGTGATGGGGCCTTATCTGACAGCCACCCATCGCGACAACCCTGGCGATGGCTGCCCTGTGTCGGCCTTCGCCCCGGACATGTGCCATGAACCCGCCGACACCGCCTTGCAGCACGCCTTTATTGAGGGCGTCGAGAAGTCGCTGGAGGTCTTTGCGCAGCTACAGGATGGAGATCGCCAGGCAATGCTGGCCAACTACGCGATGATGATTGGCGCAGTGACCCTGGCGCGTGCAACACGTGGCATTGGTCTGTCGGATGAGTTCCTGGTTGCTGCACGAAATGCCCTACTGGCCGTTGACAGCCCTTCCTCCGTCCCGGCATGATCAGGCCATGAACATTTTCCAGCGCTTCCTCACCCGCACCACCACCACGACCGCTTACGGCGGGTCGCGCGGTGGCTGTGAGTGCCTGAGCTAGACACTTCACAGATTCAACCCAAGGCCCCGCCAGCGATGGACGGGGCCTTTTTATTGCTCCGTCCATATGGCTATCACAAGGAGCAACACCATGGCTGACGCCCTGCTGATCATCGACATGCAAACCGGCTTATACGATGGCCCGGAAAAACCCTTCGAGCGCGAACGCGTGCTCGCCACCCTCAACCTGCTGATTCAGCGTGCACGCCATGCTGGCGCCCCGATCTTCTTCGCCCGTCACACCGGCCCGGCAGGTTCACCGATTGCAGCCGGGAGCCCGCTCTGGCAGTTGTGGCATGAGCTTGAGGTGGATGAGTCCCGCGATCACCTGTTCAACAAGACCCGCCCCAGCTGCTTCCTGGGCACAAATCTAGAACAGCAACTGAGAGCAGCGCAGGTCAAAGACCTGGTGATCGCCGGTATGAAAACCCAGTTCTGCATCGACACCACTTGCCGGGTAGCCGTGGAATTAGGGTTTTCGGTGGTGCTACCGGAAGACGGCCATACCTGCATGGACACACCGGCACTCAAGGCCGAAGCGATTATCGAGCATCACAATGCGACCCTTGCCGGGGCGTTCGTGAAGCGTACATGCGCGGCCGAGGTCCGCTTCTGACCGCACAAATACGGCATACTCCTCCCCTCAAACCCTTCAGGAAGAGCCTTCCGATGACCGCTACTGTTTTGGTCCTGGTTGAAACCATCAACGAATACCTGCCCATCATCGAGGGCAATGACTTTCATGTGATCCTGGCACCGACACCCGCCGAACGCGCCGAAGCCATCAAGGCCCATGGCAGCCAGATCAGGGCCGTGCTGACCCGTGGCCCGCTGGGCTTGTACGCCGAGGAAATCGCCGCCCTGCCCCTGCTGGAAATCATCTGTGTGATCGGTGCCGGCTACGAGCACGTAGACCTGCAAGCCGCCAGCAATCGCGGGATCGTCGTGACCAATGGCGCCGGGGTGAATGCGCCGTCGGTGGCCGATCACGCCATGGCACTGCTGCTGTCGCTGGTGCGCGGCATCCCGCAGACCGACGCCGCCGTACGCCGCAGCGAATGGCCGAAAGTGATGCGCCCGTCCCTGGGCGGCAAGCAACTGGGCATCCTCGGGCTGGGTGCGGTGGGCCTGGAAATCGCCAAGCGCGCGTCCCTGGGCTTTGGCATGGAGGTGAGTTACCACAACCGCCAGCCACGCGATGATGTGGACTACACCTACTGCGCCACTGCGGTGGAACTGGCGCGCACCTCGGACTTCCTGATCCTGGCCACACCCGGCGGCTCCAGCACTCGCCACTTGATCGATCGCCACGCCCTGGATGCCTTGGGCCCGAATGGGTACCTGGTCAATATTGGCCGTGGCAGCGTGGTAGTCACCGCCGACCTGGTCGCCGCCCTGGAGCAACGCCGCATCGGTGGCGCCGCATTGGATGTATTCGACGACGAACCCCAAGTGCCCGACGCCCTCAAGAAACTCAGCAATACCGTGCTCACCTCCCACGTCGCGGGCCTGTCGCCCGAAGCGGCCCATGACACCGTGCAGCGCGTGGCCGACAACCTGGTGGAATACTTTGCCGGTCGCCCGGTGCTCACGCCGGTTGCCCTGCCCTCGCCCACTAAATGACCGATCAGGCACGCTGATCATCGTCCAACACGCTAACCTATTAAGCCGCCCCGACCTTGTCGCTGGGCGGTTGTGCGCATTAGATTAGAAAATAGTCCAAGGCCTTTAGAATAAGCAGAAGGGATAAGCATGGCGCTGAACGACCAATCGACCCAGATTCGCCCAGGCGAAGAACTTGATGCCAGCCTGATCGATCCCTACCTCAAGGCCCATATCCCCGGCCTGAGCGGCACGCCCACCATCAGCCAGTTTCCCGGTGGCGCGTCCAACCTGACCTACCTGCTGGAATACCCTGGCCAGGAATTCGTGCTGCGCCGCCCGCCCTTTGGCCACAAGGCCAAGTCCGCCCACGACATGGGCCGCGAGTACCGCATTCTCAACCAGCTCAAAGATGGCTTCCCCTATTGCCCCAAGGCCTACGTGCATTGCACCGATGAGTCAGTGATCGGCGCCGAGTTCTATGTGATGGAGCGGGTCAGCGGCATCATCCTGCGCTCCGACCTGCCGCCTGAACTGGGCCTGGACGCGGCCAAGACCGAAGCGCTGTGTAAAAGCTTCATCGACAAGTTCGTCGAACTGCACCAGGTGGACTACAGCGCCTGCGGCCTGGCCGACCTGGGCAAGCCGCAAGGCTATGTAGAGCGCCAGATCCGTGGCTGGAGCGATCGCTACGAAAAAGCCCTGACCCCCGACGCGCCGCGCTGGGAAGCGGTACGCGCCTGGCTCAACGACAAGATGCCCGCCGACCACCCGACCTCCAGCATCGTGCACAACGACTATCGCTTCGATAACGTGATCCTCGACCCGCACAACCCGATGCAGATCATCGGCGTGCTGGACTGGGAGCTGACCACCCTCGGCGACCCGCTGATGGACCTGGGCAACACCCTCGCCTATTGGATCGAAGCGGCCGACCCGGCGCCGGTGCAACTGATGCGCCGCCAGCCGAGCAACGCGCCGGGCATGCTCACCCGCCGTGAATTCGTCGACTACTACGCTGAACGCTCGGGCATCCAGATCGACAACTTCGATTTCTACTACACCTACGGCCTGTTCCGCCTGGCCGGCATCGTGCAGCAGATCTACTACCGCTTCTTCCATGGCCAGACCCAGGACAAACGCTTTGCGCAGTTCATTCACATGAACACGCTGCTGGAGCAGATGAGCCTGAACGTCATCAGCAAATCGTCCCTTTAAGGAACCGCTATGTCCAAGACCCACCTGTTCGACCTCGACGGCAAGATCGCATTCGTTTCCGGCGCCAGCCGTGGCATCGGCGAGGCCATCGCCAAGTTGCTGGCCCAGCAAGGCGCCCATGTAATCGTATCCAGCCGCAAGCTCGAAGGCTGCCAGCACGTGGCCGACGCAATCATCGCCGATGGCGGCAAAGCCACGGCCGTGGCCTGCCATATCGGTGAAATGGAACAGATCACCCAAGTGTTCGCCGGTATCCGCGAACAGTTCGGGCGCCTGGATATCCTGGTCAACAACGCCGCGACCAACCCACAGTTCTGCAACGTGCTGGACACCGACCTCGGTGCGTTCCAAAAGACCGTTGACGTGAACATCCGTGGCTACTTCTTCATGTCCGTGGAAGCCGGCAAGCTGATGCGCGAGAACGGCGGCGGCAGCATCATCAACGTCGCGTCGATCAACGGGATTTCCCCCGGTGTATTCCAGGGCATCTACTCGGTGACCAAGGCCGCCGTGATCAACATGACCAAGGTGTTCGCCAAGGAGTGCGCAGCGTTCGGCATTCGCTGCAATGCCCTGCTGCCGGGCCTGACCGACACCAAGTTCGCCTCGGCGCTGGTGAAGAACGACGCGATCCTGAAAATGGCGCTGGCGCAGATCCCGCTCAAGCGCGTGGCCGACCCGAGCGAAATGGCTGGCGCGGTGCTGTTCCTGGCCAGCGATGCATCGAGCTACACCACCGGTGTGTCGCTGAACGTGGACGGTGGTTTCCTGTCCTGATCAGGCATTCGGCGGCTGCTGTCGAAAACTGACCGCCAGGCGGTTCCAGCCACTGATGCTGGACACCGCCATGGTCAGGTCTACCAGTTCCTGCTCGCTGAACTCCACCCGCACGGCGGCAAACAATTCATCCGATACCGTCGAGGTCGGCAGTGTCGCGACCGATTCGCTCCAGGCCAACGCAGCCTTTTCCCGCGCCGTGAAGAACGGCGAATCCCGCCAGACGCATAACGCGAACAAACGTCGCTCGGTCTCGCCGCGCTGACGTGCCGCCATCGAGTGCATGTCCGTACAGAAACCACAGTGGTTGAGCTGCGAGACACGGATCTTGATCAGTTCCAGCAAAGGCTTTTCGATGGACAAGCCGAAGGTCGTCGCCTCCAGCATCAGCATGCCTTTGAGCGCCTGCGGTGAGGCGGTGTAGTAATCCAGGCGGGGTTCCATGGGGATTGCTCTCTGGCGGTAGGTTCAATGACAGTCCAGCCTAGAACCCACAGGGCATAAGCCCTATAGCCAATCGGCCGGTTTATGCAGAGACCATTTTGAGCCTGCCGCGCACGCGCGTACGCTTGGCGCAAAGTAAATGCCCGGAATAAGACATGGAACTGCACGTGGTGATCAACGGCCGTAAGGATCTGGCCGAACAGTTGTACCAACAGTTGCGTGAAGCCATTGGCTCCGGGCGCCTGGCGGCCGGCGCGCAGCTGCCGCCCAGCCGCTTGCTCGCCGAGCAGTTGGGTGTGTCACGCAAGACCGTGTCGGACACCTACGCCACCCTGACCTACGAGGGTTTATTGATCGGCAAGACGGGGCGCGGCACCTTCGTCAACGCCCGCGCGCCACAGACCGAACGCCTGCAAGCCGCGACTGACCTGGCCTGCGCCGCTAACCTGGCGAAGTGGCAATCACTGCCCTCGCCCATGCGCCACCCCACCCGCGACAGCACGCTGCGCTATGAATTTATCGGCGGCGCCACCAGCCGCAACCAGTTCCCCCAGGATGAATGGCGGCGCTGCACCCAGGACGCTCTACGCCGCATCGCCCAGAACAGCGGTTTCTACAGCCAGCCCGAAGGCTTGCCGGCGCTGCGCAGTGCCATCGCCGGGCATATTGCGTTTTCACGCGGGGTCAACTGCCGCGACAGCGACATCGTAGTCACCAACGGCGCACAGCAGGCGCTGGACCTGATCGCCCGTGTAGTGCTGGAACCGGGCAGCATTGTCGCCATGGAAGACCCCGGCTACAGCCCCGCGCGCCAGATGTTCATGGCCATGGGCGCCCGTGTCGCCAGCGTGCCAGTGGATGAACAGGGCATTCAGGTCGAGCGGATTCCCGACGGCACACGCCTGATCTACGTGACGCCCTCGCACCAATTCCCGCTCGGCATGCCGATGAGCCTGCCGCGCCGTGAAGCCTTGCTGGCGCGGGCGTTCGAACTGGGCGCGATCATTATCGAGGACGACTACGACAGCGAATTCCGCTACGAAGGACGGCCCACCGACTCCCTGCAAAGCATGGACACCCGTGGCGTGGTGACCTACGTCGGCACCTTCTCGAAAACCTTGCTGCCGGAGCTGCGCCTCGGTTACGCGGTGCTGCCACCCGCGATTTATGGCGCAGTCCTCAAGGCCAAGCAGCTGACCGACCAGCACAGTTCCACACTGCCGCAATGGGCCCTGGCCAAGTTCATCAGTGAAGGCTACCTGCTCAAGCATATCCGTCGCTGCCACACGGTTTACGCCGGGCGCCGTGAACGCATCCTGCAACGCCTGGCAGGTGATTTGTCGCCGTGGTTCGAGGCGGTACCTACCGTGGCCGGGTTCCACATGGCGGCGCTGTGCAAGGTGCCGGTGAACATCCCGTTGCTGATGGAACTGGCGCGCCGGGTAGAAGTGGGTTTGTACCCCTTGGATGTATTTTTCCACGATGCGCCGGTCCGCCCGGGGCTGATCATCGGCTTCGGCGCCATCGAAACCCTGGACATCGACCCGGCGCTGGACAAGGTGCGAGACATTCTTCAGCAGATTGGCTAGTGAATTTTCCGCCGGATTGGTCATTGGTCCTGGCTCAGTCAGGCTCTAGCCTGTGCACTGACCCGACCTCGGAGACCATCGCCATGCCAGCCTGTGCCTTCAACACTGTCCATGTCCGTGCGGCAGCCGGGCGCTCAGCGGAACTGGGCATGCGCCTGCAGCAGATAGCCGACGCCGTGCGCACCGCCCCCGGCTGCCTGGATTACAGGGTGCACCGCGACCCGATAGACCCCGATCTGTGGACCGTCACGGGTCATTGGGCCTGTGCCGAGCAGCTCAGCGCACACTTCGCATTGCCGGCCCTGCAAGGCTTTATCGAATTGACCCGTGAACACCTGGCCCGTCGCCTGGATTTCGACCACTGAAGCATTGGTCTCCTGGTCTTAGCCAGGATTGGTCATTGGTCACCCAGGCCTTGCGGCGTAGGGTAAAGAAGTCTCGAACTACTCGGAAACTTCGCCATGAAACGACTGCTCGCCGCCTCCCTGATGCTCGCCTCGCTCAGCGCCTTTGCCCACGAACCGGTGTACAACCAGGAGTCGATCAAGGTCTTGCAAGAACACGCTTTGACCAATGTACCCGGCAAGAAAACCATCATGCTCACCGTGGACTACGCCCCCGGCCAGGCCACCGTGCCCCACAGCCACACGGGCACGGCCGTGGCCTATGTGCTGGAAGGCGCGATCACGTCGCGGGTGAATGATGATAAAGCGAAAACCTACCAGGTCGGCGAATCGTTCTACGAACCTGCAGGTTCGCGGCACTTTGAATCGAGTAATGCCAGCCAGACAAAACCGGCCAAGTTGCTGGTAGTGATGGTGCTGGATGACAAGGCTGAGGTGCTTACCCCCTTGCCACAATAATTCGCCACACCGCAGTAAAAATGTGGGAGCTGGCTTGCCTGCGATAGCGGTGTATCAGTGACAGATGTTTCGGCTGACCCACCGCTATCGCAGGCAAGCCAGCTCCCACAGTTTGAACTGTGTTTCGTCAGGTATTAGGGGCGTTTGAACTGGCGGCGCAGGTCTTCGATCTGTGGCCGGCAGACACAGCCTTCTAAATGATCATTGACCATCCCCATCGCCTGCATCAACGCGTACATCGTGGTCGGCCCCACATAGGTCCAACCACGCTTCTTCAAGGCTTTCGATAAACGTACCGAAGCCGGTGATGTGGGGTTGCCCGTCCAATAAGCCATATCCACCCGTGTCGGGCGCTCATCTTCATTGGGCTCAAACGCCCACAACCAGCGTGCCAACGAACCCGACTCGTCCACCAGCTCAGAGGCCCGGCGCGCATTGTTGATGGTGGACACTATCTTGGCCCGATTACGCACGATGCCCGGGTCCTGCATCAACCGCGCAATTTCCGCCTCGCCATACTGCGCGACCCGGCGAAAATCAAAACCCTCGAACGCCGCTCGAAACTGCTCACGCTTGCGCAGGATGGTGATCCACGCCATGCCCGCCTGGAAGCCTTCCAGGCAGATCTTCTCGTACAGCTGGATATCATCCGCCACCGGCACGCCCCACTCCTGGTCGTGGTAACGCGGGTATTCCGGCGCGGCCGTGCGCCAGGTGCAGTAGGTCTGCCCGGTTTCGTCGGTGGTCAGTCCTGGTGCGTCCATCCATCACCTCATGTGCCGAGCGGCGGATGATAAGCGAAAAAATTTCCCTCGCGCCAACCGCTCAAGCATCACCCTTACCGACCAACTGGTCAGACCGGGACCTGTCAACCGCCAAATAATTGCTTGTGATTTCAAAAATACCGGGCGTAGACTGGCCGCGCACTGGACTTACCGGTAAGACCACAACAATTAAGCCCTGGAACCACCAGGGCACCGAATAGAGATCCCTCCCATGCTCAGATGGTGCTCGCGTTCGATTTTCCTGCAAGTCGTGATTGGCCTGATGCTCGGCATCCTCTGCGGTCTGGCCCTTCCCGAATTCTCCTCGCAACTCAAACCCCTGGGTGACGGCTTTATCAAGCTGATCAAGATGCTGATCGGCCTGATCGTGTTCTGCGTGGTGGTCAGCGGCATTTCCGGCGCGGGCGACCTGAAGAAAGTCGGACGCATCGGCCTCAAGTCGGTGATCTACTTTGAAATCCTGACCACCGTCGCCCTGGTGATCGGTCTGGTGATGGCTTTCAGCACCGGTATCGGCCAAGGCGCCAATATCCACCTGGAGCAGTTGTCGTCCGCCGGCCTCAATGAACTGGCCGACAAGGGCCAGCACATCCGCGGCACCAGCCAGTTTCTCATGGACTTGATCCCCAACTCGGTGATCGGCGCCTTTGCCGACAACAACGTGTTGCAGGTGTTGCTGTTCTCGGTGCTGTTCGGCAGTGCGTTGAACCTGGTGGGCGAAGCCGCCTCGGGCATCTCGCGGCTGATCAATGAACTGAGCCATGTGATCTTCCGCATCATGGGCATGATCGTGCGCCTCGCTCCCATCGGTGTGTTCGGCGCAATTGCCTTTACCACCAGCACCTACGGCCTGGATTCCCTGCAACACCTGGGCAGCCTGGTGGGATTGTTCTACCTGACCTGCTTTGCCTTCGTCGGGCTGATCCTCGGCCTGGTAATGCGTCTGTCGGGCCTGCGCATGCTGCCTTTGCTCAAATACCTGCGTGAAGAGCTGCTGATCGTGATGGGCACCGCCTCCTCCGACGCCGTGCTGCCACAGATCATGCGTAAACTCGAACATCTGGGCATTGGCAGCTCCACCGTGGGCCTGGTGATTCCGACCGGGTATTCGTTCAACCTCGATGGGTTCTCCATCTACCTGACCCTGGCCATCGTGTTTATCGCCAATGCCACCGGCACGCCGCTGTCGATGACTGATCTGATGACCATCCTGCTGGTATCGCTGATCACCTCCAAAGGCGCCCACGGGATCCCCGGGTCAGCGCTGGTGATCCTGGCGGCGACCCTTACGGCGATTCCGGCGATTCCTGTGGTGGGCTTGGTGCTGGTGCTGGCGGTGGATTGGTTCATGGGCATCGGTCGCGCATTGACTAACCTGATCGGCAATTGCGTCGCCACCGTGGCCATCGCCCGCTGGGAAAAAGACATCGACATCCAGCGCGCCAACAAGGTGCTGGACGGCCAGCAAGGGTATGCCTTCCAGGCCAAGAAACCGGTATTGCCCGCGCACCAAGAGTTCTGACCGATTTCATGAGTGACACCGTTCAAATGTGGGAGCGGGCTTGCTCGCGAAAGCGCTGGGTCAGTCACAGATGGATTGACTGAATGACCGCATTCGCGAGCAAGCCCGCTCCCACAGTTAAGAGTCGCCATGCTCGCTAATGTATTCGCAACATAAAGGAGAGGTAGACGTGATCAGCACCTCAACCGTCGTCAATTCAGTGGTAGAAAAACTCCGCGCCGCCCTGGCGCGTGGCCAGTGGCGCCGGGGTGAAATGCTCCCCGGCCAGCGCGAACTGGCCGAACAGATGGGCATCAGCCGCCCCAGCCTGCGTGAAGCGGTGATCGTATTGGAAACCCTCGGCCTGGTGCGCTCCATGCCCGGCAAAGGCGTGGTCGTATTGGAAACCAGCGTCAGCGAGCCGCAATCCAGCGATGCGGTGGCCGACGCCAGCCTGGAAGACATCCTGCAACTGCGCTACACCCTCGAACCCTTCATCGTCGGCCTGGTGGCCCAGTCCATCAGCAGCAAGGAAGTCGGCCAACTGCGCCTGACCCTGATGGACATGCGCGAAGCCCTCGACGCGGGTGACGCAGAGGCCGGAATGAATGCCTACATAGGTTTTCACGAAGAACTGTTCGCCCTCACCTCCAACCCGATCTTCCAGAACGTGGTGCAACAGACCAGCAACGCCCTCAAGCAAAGCGCCCAGGTACTGCGCAACTCGCCAGAACACCTGGCCGAGCGCCTGCAGGAAAACGAAGCCGTGGTGCGCGCCATCCGCAACAAGAACAGCGCCCTGGCCAGCGCCGAGATGCGTCGGCACATCCTTCAGGAAGGCTTGCGCATGGGCATTCGCTTGAACATCCCGGACGACCATCTGGGCAGCTGATTTTTTGGAGACAGGCCATGACCGCCCACGCCTTGCACTACGAACCTATCCTCCCGACCCTGCGCCTGGTCGCCGGTAAAAAGCCTTCGGTCGATGACATCTACCCGCGCCTGTTCGACGCCATTCTTGAACAGCGTATCGCCCCGGCCAGCCGCTTTACCGAAGAAGGCCTGGGCGAGATCTTTGGGGTGAGCCGCAGCGTGATTCGCCGCGTATTGGCAAAGCTGTCCCATCAGCAAGTGATCATTCTGCGTCCCAACCAGCGCGCCCAGGTGGCTGCGCCGGATGCGCAGCAAACCCGGGAAATCCTGGAAGCGCGGCGGCTGACGGAAATCACCGTGGTGCAATTGGCCTGTGCGCAGGCCACGTCGACGCAGATCCGGCATCTACGCGAACTGATTGCTCGGGAACGTGAGCATATTGAACGGGACCAACGCGGGCCAGCCATTCGCCTCTCCGGAGAATTCCACCTGCAACTCGCAGCGATGGCGCGTAACGCGCCCTTGGCGCAATTTCTCAACAGCCTGGTGCCGTTAACCTCCTTGATCATTGCCCAGTACGAAGCGAAGGCGTGCACCTATTGCGCGTGGCAAGAGCATGAAGCGATTGTGGATGCCGTAGAACAACGCGATGTGAACAGCGCAATAAAGCTGATGACCCAACATCTGGATCACCTGGAAGCCAAATTGCTCAGCCACGAGGGCCAGATGGCCCACCCTGACTGACTACAATTACAACGCTGATTTACGAAATCACCGACAGCACGGACGGTTATAGAACTGCAAAACTGCGTTCATTCCTAAAGCCTTGAACACGGATGAATAGCACTATGCACCCCCTCACTTTCGCACTGGTCACTGGCCTGGTCATTACGCAGTTCAGTGCCGATCTACGGGCCGGCGACGCGTTAACTGCCGGGACTGACATCATCACCTCGGCAGCGCCCGTGTGGTTGCTTGAACAACCCTACGCGGATAGCCCGATGCTGACCGCCCGCACCTTCGGTGGCAGCGCTTACGGCGACTACCACGTCAAGGCCAGCCTTGAGATCAGCTGTTTCCCAAAGAGCCCGACCGCCAGCATTGCACTGCAAATCACACCGGAATCACTGGGCTTTGACATCACGCCATTCGAAGGACCAGACGCCAGCGCAAATGGGCCATTGCGCATCACTACTGCAACACGCACGGCCATCGATCACTCGGTAAACGGCGTCTGGACTTACGGCGGTGCATTCCAGATCGGTACGATATTTGCGCTCAGTGCTACTGTTCCACACGACGAATTAGCCTACTGGGCCAGCGATGCCTCACGCGGCCAGACACTAAAACTCTCAATAGCGCCCGCCAAAGAGGGTGACAAACCGCTGACCGCAACGTTCTTGTTGCCTACAAACAACAACGGCTTGAAAAGAGTCATCCAGCCGTGCCTGGCCAATGCCAGTTTTTAACCAAAAAAAAAAGCCCCGTATCTCAGGATACGGGGCTTTTTGTCTTACAGCTGAATCAAGCCGGCTGCAGCACCGACTGACCGCTCAACGCCAGGTCCAGCAACTCACGGTTGGCCACCGCGTACATGGCGTAGTCCGTACCCACAGCGGCACGGATTTCCACCATCATCGCCACCCAACGCTCTGCCATGTCCTTGTGCTGCTCAAGCCACAGGGCCACGCGGGCTTCCATGTCTTGTGGCGCGTCGGCCATTTGCAGCACGGAGATGGTGATCGCGCGTTGCTGCCAGTCCACGTCATCGCGGAAGGCTTCACGGGCCTGGGCCTGCCAGTTGTTGGCCACCGGCAGATCGCTGATCTGCTGCAGGTACCACGGCAGGTCCAGGGCGCTGCCGACGGCGAAGTAGGCCTTGGCTACTTCAGCGGCGTCATGCCCGGTCACGTCGGCGGCTTCGATGATCGGCAGCAAGGTGTACAGGTGCGTCGTGCCTGCAACCATGCGTGCCAGCAACTCCGGCACACCGGCTTCGGTGTACTTGCCGTAACGGTTCTGCCAGCCTTCGCGGGTCGGGCCTTCCAGCAGTTCGTCGAGCTTGAGGCCCAACGCCGCCAGGTGCGGACCGAAGTGCGCGGTGTCACGCCCAGCGTCCTGCTCGTTGCGACGGCTGCGCAAGAACCAGCGCGTCGCGCGGCGGCCCAGGCGCATCAGTTCGTCCATCAACTCCAGTTGCACGTCAGCGGAAACCTGGTGGTCCAGGGCTTCAATCTGACGGAACCAGTGCGGGAGGTGGAAGATGTCACGCACGATCACATAAGCGCCAGCAACGTTCGCCGGACTCATGCCCGTTGACTCCTTGAGTCGTTGAACGAAGGTGATGCCCATGTGGTTGACCAGGTCGTTGGCGATCTGGGTGCTGACGATCTCACGCTTCAGGCGGTGGCGACGCATGGCCTCGGAGAACTTGGCGACCAGGCTCGGTGGGAACGCGGTCTCCATGTCACGGGTCAGGTAGTCATCATCCGGCACCAGGGACTTGAGCAGCGCTTCCTTGAGGTCGATCTTGCTGTAGGAGATCAGCACCGACAGCTCCGGACGGGTCAGGCCCTTGCCATTCGCGGCGCGCTCGGTGAGCTGCTCCTCGGTCGGCAGGTACTCGATGGCGCGGTCCAGCTTGCCACGGCCTTCCAGGTCGCTCATCAGGCGCTTGTACTCGGCGGCACGCTCGTAGGCACGGCGCGCAGCCAGGGACAGGGCCTGGGTCTGCTTGTAGTTGTTGCCCAACACCAGGTTGCCGACTTCGTCGGTCATGCTCGCCAGCAACTGGTTGCGTTGCTTGTCGGTCATGTCACCGGCCTGCACCACTTCGTTGAGCAGGATCTTGATGTTCACTTCATGGTCGGAGCAGTCCACACCACCGGCGTTGTCGATGAAGTCGGTGTTGGAACCGCCGCCATTGAGGCCGAATTCCACACGACCCAGCTGGGTCATGCCGAGGTTGCCGCCCTCGCCTACCACCTTGCAGCGCAGCTCGTTGCCATTGACGCGCAGCGCGTCGTTGGCCTTGTCGCCCACGTCGGCATGGCTTTCGGTGCTGGCCTTGACGTAGGTACCGATGCCGCCATTCCACAACAGGTCCACCGGCGCCTTGAGCAAGGCGTTCAGCAGTTCGGTCGGGGTCAGTTTGTCGGCCGAGATGTCGAAGCGTTCTTTCATCTGTGGCGAGATGGCAATGCTCTTCGCGCTGCGCGAGAAGATACCGCCGCCTTCGGACATGATGCTGGTGTCGTAGTCGGTCCAGGCCGAACGTGGCAGCTCGAACATGCGCTGGCGCTCGACGAAGCTGGTGGCCGGGTTCGGATTTGGATCGATAAAGATATGCAGGTGGTTGAACGCTGCGACCAGTTGCAGCTTGTCGGACATCAACAGGCCGTTACCGAACACGTCACCGGCCATGTCGCCGACGCCCACCACGGTGATGCTGTCTTCCTGCACGTTGATACCGCGCTCACGGAAGTGACGCTGCACACCGACCCACGCGCCCTTGGCGGTGATGCCCATCTTCTTGTGGTCGTAACCGGCGGAACCACCGGACGCGAACGCATCGCCCAGCCAGAAGCCGTAGTCGATGGCGATGCCGTTGGCGATGTCGGAGAAGGTCGCAGTGCCCTTGTCCGCTGCGACGACCAGGTACGGGTCATCGTCGTCATGGCGCACGACGTTGGCCGGCGGCACCAGGGCGCCGTCTTTCAGGTTGTCGGTGATATCCAGCAGGCCGGAAATGAAGATGCGGTAGCAGGCGATGCCCTCGGCCGCGATCTCGTCCCGGCTGCCGCCCAATGGCAGGCGACGCGGCAGGAAGCCGCCCTTCGCACCCACGGGCACGATGACCGAGTTTTTCACTTGCTGGGCTTTTACCAGGCCAAGCACTTCGGTACGGAAGTCTTCTTCACGGTCGGACCAGCGCAGGCCGCCGCGCGCGACGTTGCCGAAGCGCAGGTGCACACCCTCAACCCGTGGCGAGTACACGAAGATTTCAAACTTCGGCACTGGCTTAGGCAATTCAGGGATCGCGTGCGGGTTGAACTTGAAGCTGAAGTACGACTTGTTCTGGCCGTTGGCGTCGGTCTGGTAGAAGTTGGTGCGCAGGGTGGCCTTGATCAGGTCCAGGTAGCGACGCAGGATGCGGTCTTCGTTGAGCACCTGGACGTCGTCCAGGGCGGTGAGGATCGCTTGCTCCAGGCGTTGCTGCTTGTCTTCCAGGTCTTCGGCGGTGAGCTTGCGCGCCAGGTAGAAGCGGGTCTTGAACAACCGGGTCAATTCGCGGGCGATGTCGGTGTGGTTGTTCAGGGTGCTGGCGATGTAACCCAGGTCGAAGCCCAGGCGGATCTGCTTCAGGTAACGGGCGTAGGCACGCAGCAGCGCCACGTCGCGCCATGGCAGGCCGGCGGTCAGTACCAGGCGGTTGAACGCATCGTTTTCGGCGTCGCCATGCACGATGTGCACAAACGCGTCCTGCAGGGTGTCGTTGAGCTGCTGGATGTCCAGGTTCACGCCTTCGGCGGCAATGAACGCGAAGTCATGGATCCAGAACTCACGGCCATTGGCATGGCGCAGACGGTACGGGAATTCACCCAGCACACGCAGGCCGAGGTTTTCCAGGATCGGCAACACGTCGGACAGCGCCAGCGGGGTGTCGGCGTGGTAGAGCTTGCAATGCAGCTCGCGCTGGCCGGAAACCTGGCCCAGCGGCTGGTAGAAGCTCATTACCAAAGGGTTGGCTTCGGTCAGGCTGAGCAGGTGCTGCATGTCGACTACGGCCGAATGCGCAGCGAAACGCTCGCGGTAACCGGCCGGGAAACCTTTCGGGAAATCCGCCAGCACGTTGGTGCCGTGGGCCTCGCCGAAGCTTTCCACCACCAGGCTGGAATAATCGTCCTGCCAGCTGCGGCAAGCCTGTACCACTTCTTTTTCCAGTTGCAGCGGGTCGATGTCCAGGCGGTTCTTCGGGTCAACGCGCAGGATCAACTGCACACGGGCCAGCACGGACTCGGAGAAGAAAGTCCAGAACTCGCAGTCCGAAGCCTTCAGGCGATCCATCAGCACTTGCTGGATCTTCTGGCGCACTTCGGTGGAATAGATGTCGCGTGGCACGTAGGCCAGGCAGTAGCAGAAACGACCGTAAGGGTCTTTGCGCAGGAATACGCGGATCTTGTTGCGTTCCTGGATCTGTACGATCGACATCACGGTGCTGAACAGTTCGTCGACCGGGGTCTGGAACAAATCGTCGCGTGGCAGCACTTCAACCACCTGTGCCAGTTCCTTGCCCAGGTGAGCCTTGGGCTGGAAGCCGGAGCGGCGTTCGATTTCCGCGACCTTGCGACGGATATACGGAATCACCCGCACGCTTTCGCCATACACCGACGAAGTGTACAGGCCCATGAAGCGGTGTTCCTTGATCACTGTGCCGTCGGCGCTGATCTCACGGATCGACACGTAGTCCGGATACGCCGGGCGGTGCACGCGGCTCGGGTGCGCCGCCTTGGCAAACGACAGCACGGTCGGCTCACGCAGGTAGGCCACGGCATAGTCTTCGATGCGCAGGTCGTCGGCGGTGAGGCCGGCGCGCAACAGTTTGGTCAGGCCGAGGAACGAATCGGCGTCATATTCGATATGACCGCCATCCGCCTCGTCACGTACCACGAATTCTTCATAGCCGAGGAAGGTGAAGTGGTTGCCCACCAGCCATTCCAGGAAGTTCTTGATCTCGGCCTTCTCTTCGCCGTCGATGCTGAACTGGCTCGCGTCGATACCGGCCAGCAGGTCCTGGACCTTGGCTTTCATCGGTTCGAAATCAGCCACGGCCACGCGTACTTCGCCCAGCACCTGCTCCAGCTCTTTGCTCAGCACGTTCAGTTCGGCGGCGTTGGCGCAGCGGTCGATTTCCAGGTACATCAGCGATTCTTGCAGGATGCCTTCGCCCTGGGTGCCTTTTGGCAGGATTTCCACCAGCTCGCCCTTGGCGCCACGGCGTACGCTGAGCACGGTGGTCTGCAAGGTGTGGATGCTGTAGCCGCGGCGGTTCAGCTCGGTACGGACCGAGTCCACCAGGAATGGCAGGTCATGGTGCAGCACTTCGACCGCAGTATGGGTCGACTGCCAGCCATGACGTTCGTAATCGGGGTTGTAGACCCGCACTTGCGGTTGGGTATGGTCAAAGCGCTCAAGCAGGCGCCACGCAGAAAGAGTGCAACCGGCCAGGTCGGAAAGGCGACGCTGGGTCAGTTCGTCCAGGGAAATGATGCCGAAAAATTGTTCAGCAAACAGCGCCACTTGTGGCAGTGCCTGTTCACTGATGTGCTGCGCCAGTGCCGCTTGCAGTTGATGCTGGAAGTCGGCCTTGCTGGCTGCGGTGAAGAACGCCATCTGTGGTACTCCGCTTGGGCTTGTTATTGATGGAAGCGTCGCGTGTTATCCCCTTGCGGGGAGACCGTCAGCGCTGTTCGCTGGTACTGATATAAGCACACTAGCGAATCAGGGTGACAGGTGAGTGAAGCTGGACAAGACAGTCAGGTCACATACAACTTCCATTGGACATACGCCTTGCCAGGCGACGGTACGACGGGCAGGTCAGGTTCCCGGCACAGGGCACATCCGTTGCGCAGCTTAACGAGTGTGGGAAGCCCGCTGCTTGCGACGCTGCGACATATTCGGTCATCGGTAAGCAGGCGTTGGGTTGCTACTTGGGCGACCCGCAATATCCGGCAAAGAAACCGGCTATTTCAATGCCCGCGAGTACCAGAAATGACTGATAGTGCCCGTCAGGTCATGCACTGGGTCTGACACAGGATGCAGCACAAAATTCGCCGCAATGGCACAATTGCCCGCATTACGCCCTACCCAGACAGGATTCCACATGCTGCAGCTGAAAACCGACGCCCTGATGGTCACCCCGTGCGATGACGAAGAAGACAACATGGCGATGCTCTGCTGCCACGGCAAGAACGGCGAGATGTTCATGCTGACCCGCTACCCGGATGAGGACGAAGTGGAACTGACCTGGGATTACGAACCGTCGACCCTCGACGGGCTGAAAGTCACCCTGGGCGCCACGACCCTGCTGGTTGAACTGGCCGCAGGTGATGCCGATGCCCTGGGCGGCAAGGACCAGCTGGAGATCACCCACGCCACGGCCGCCTCCGACCTGGACGAGGTTGAAGAGACCTTGCAGAACATTCTCAACGGTACCGGCACCTTCACCCGGATTTAAACCGCACCAACGATAAAATGTGGGAGCTGGCTTGCCTGCGATGCGGGCGACTCGGTCTATCAGTCAGACCAGGGCGATGCCATCGCAGGCAAGCCAGCTCCCACAGTAACGGTGTTCGCAACAGAAAGTACGCGTGCCTCTGTTTGTGCGTTACACACAAAAATCCTACAAGTATTGCCAAAAATACCCGTTACTCCGTTAGTCGCCGCCCCCCTCGATGCATTAAAGTAGACGCCCCAGGCCTTGGCATTTTTCACGATGCCCCGACTCATCTCTCCAGGAACCGTCATCGATGGAACATCGTGAAGCGCTGCTTGCGCTGCGAACCTTTCTCTCTACGCAGATTCTCGGCCAGGAAAAACTCATCGATCGCTTGCTGATCGCCTTGCTCGCCGACGGCCATATGCTGGTGGAAGGTGCGCCAGGCCTGGCCAAGACCAAGGCCATCAAAGAGTTGGCCGAAGGCATTGAAGCGCAGTTCCATCGCATCCAGTTCACCCCCGACTTGCTGCCCGCCGACATCACCGGCACCGAGATCTATCGCCCGGAAACCGGCAGTTTCGTGTTCCAGCAAGGGCCGATCTTCCACAACCTGGTGTTGGCGGACGAAATCAACCGCGCCCCGGCCAAGGTGCAGTCAGCCTTGCTGGAGGCCATGGCCGAGCGCCAGGTCAGCGTCGGGCGCAGCACTTACGACCTGTCGCCGCTGTTCCTGGTGATGGCCACGCAAAACCCCATCGAGCAGGAAGGCACCTACCCGCTGCCCGAAGCCCAGCTCGACCGTTTCCTGATGCATGTGAAAATCGGCTTCCCGGACGCCGCCGTCGAGCGACGCATCCTGCAACAAGCCCGTGGCGAAGCGCTCAACGGCGAAACCAAGCCAGAGCGGCGTGTCAGCCAGCAGGCGATCTTCGCCGCGCGCAAGGAAATCCTCGGCCTGTACATGGCCGACGCCGTGGAGGAATACCTGGTGCAACTGGTGATGGCCACGCGCACCCCGGCCAAGTTCGACCCGGAAATGGCCGAGTGGATCGCCTACGGCGCCAGCCCACGCGGCTCCATCGCCCTTGACCGCTGTGCCCGCGCCCATGCCTGGCTGGCCGGTCGCGACTTCGTCAGCCCGGAAGATATCCAGGCGGTACTGTTCGACGTGCTGCGCCATCGCATCATCCTGTCGTTCGAGGCCGAAGCCGCTGGCATTGACCAGGACCGTGTGGTGCAGCGCATTCTCGACGTCGTTGCCGTCGCTTGAAACCCATGAACGCCGGTGATGGGATCCGCGCCACGCTCAGCGAATTGATCGAGATGCGCCATCGCGTGCGCGAAGTGCAGCTGTTTTCCACGCCGAGCCAGCGCAGCCCATTGATCGGCCTGCACCACTCCAAGCTGCGCGGGCGTGGCGTGGACTTCGACCAGGTGCGCGTGTACCAGGCCGGCGACGATGTGCGCACCATCGACTGGCGCGTCACCGCACGCACTCAGGAGCCGCACACCAAGCTGTTCCATGAAGAACGCGAGCGGCCGATCTTCATCATGGTGGAGCAAAGCTGCCGGCTGTTTTTCGGCTCGGGTCAGATGTTCAAGTCGGTGCTGGCCGCCCAGGCCGCCAGCCTGATCGGTTGGGCCGCGCTGGGGCATAACGACCGTGTGGGCGGGCTAGTGTTTGGCGACAACGAGCACTACGAAATCAAGCCGCGCCGCAGCAAGCAAAGCCTGCTGCAACTGCTCAACCGCCTGGTGCGCGTCAACCAGAGCCTGAGCACCGAGAGCCGCCCCGAAGCCGACGCCCTCGGCATGGCCCTGCGCCGTGGCCGCGAGGTGTTGCGCCCTGGCAGCCTGGTGATTGTGATCTGCGACGAACGTGCGCTGACCGAAGGCGCCGAGCAACAGCTGAGCTTGCTGTCGAGACATTGCGATTTGTTGCTGCTACCGATTTCCGATCCACTCGACCACGCCCTGCCCGCCGCCGGGCTGCTGCGTTTTGCCGAGCGCGGCGCCCAGCTGGAACTGGACACACTGAATTTCGACCTGCGCCAGGCCTACAAGGCCCAGGCCGAAGCGCGCATTGCGCGCTGGGAGCTGCTCGCGCAGAAACTGCGCGTGCTGTTGATGCCCCTGAGCACCCAGAGCGAAATGGTCGAGCAACTGCGCGAATACCTCAACCCGCAACGCCCGGTTAAAAAACAATGAGCAGCCTTGACCAACTGCAACCGCTGATCGCCCCACCCGCCATCGGCTTCTGGCCGCCCGCGCCGGGTTGGTGGCTGTTGCTGCTGGTGATTCCGCTGCTCGGCTGGGGCCTGTGGTCACTGCGCCGCTTTCTGCCGACCCGCCGCCCCATCGCCCGTGCCGAACAACCGCTGGACCCGCTGCGCATCGCCGCCCTGGCAGAGCTTGCGTTAATGCCCAAGCCTTACGATGGCGCGCCCGCCGGTGCCTGGTTGCAACAGCTCAATGGCCTGCTCAAGCGCTTGTGCCGCAACGACTACCCCTACAGCCAGAGCCACACCCTCAACGGCCGCAAATGGCTGGCATTCCTCGACAACCGCTGCCCCGCTGCCGGCCTCACGCGCTGGATGGTATTGGTAGAAGGTGCCTACAAACCCGAATGCAAACTCGACGACAAGGCCATCGCCGGCCTGACCCAAGCCGTCGACACCTGGATTCGCAAACATGTTTGAGTTCGCCTGGCCGTGGATCTTTGCCCTGTTGCCCTTGCCGTGGTTGATGCGCCTCGTGCTGCCGGCCGCCGACAGTGGCGAGCCCGCATTGAAAATCAGCTACCTCAGCGACCTCGAAGGACTGGCCCGTCGCCGCGCCCGCGTCAACCTGCCCGGCTGGCGCCAGCAAGCACCGTTCGTGGTGCTGTGGTTGCTACTGCTCACCGCTGCCGCGCGCCCGGAATGGCTCGGCGAACCGCTGCCAATCGCCGCCAGTGGCCGTGATCTGTTGGTGGCAGTGGACGTTTCGGGGTCCATGGATTTCCCGGATATGAATTGGCAGGACGAGGACGTGAGTCGCTTGAGCCTGGTCAAGCACCTGCTCGGCGATTTCCTTGAGGGGCGCGAAGGTGATCGCGTCGGCCTGATCCTGTTCGGCAGCCAGGCATATCTGCAAGCCCCGTTGACTTTTGACCGCCGCACCGTGCGCACCTGGCTGGACGAAGCGCGCATCGGCATTGCCGGCAAGAACACCGCGATTGGCGACGCCATCGGCTTGGCCCTCAAGCGCCTGCGCCAGCGCCCGGCGCAGAGCCGCGTGCTGATCCTGGTCACTGACGGCGCCAACAACGCCGGGCAAATCGACCCGCTGACCGCCGCGCGCCTGGCGGCTGAAGAAGGCGTAAAAATCTATCCAATCGGCATCGGTGCCGACCCGGAGCAAACCGGCTCCTTGGGTATTCTGGGCGTCAACCCGAGCCTCGACTTGGACGAACCTGCACTCAAGGCCATCGCCGAAGCCACCGGCGGTCAGTACTTCCGCGCTCGCGATGGTGAAGAGCTGCAAGCGATCAAAGAGACGCTTGACCAACTGGAGCCGGTCGAACAGCAACCCACCCAAGCACGCCCGGCCCTGGCGCTGTACAGCGCGCCACTGGCCCTGGCCTTGGTGCTGAGCATGTTGCTGGTGATTCAAGAACGCTGGCCGAACAACGCGCTGCAACGGCTGTTCAACAAACTATCAAGCAAGGGGATATTCCTGCAACAACACCCTGAGTGGCGTCAGCGCCTCAAGCGTCTGCGTTTGCGGAGGCGTCGATGATCGACCTGTGGCCGCACTGGTTTCGTCCTTGGTGGTTGTTGCTGCTGCCGTTGCTTGGCTGGCTGCTGTGGCACCTGTGGCACCGGCAAAAACGCGCTGGGCGCTGGCAGATGATCCTGCCGCCGGCCTTCCACGCCGTGCTGCTCAGTGGTGGCAACGGCCGAGAAAGCAAATCACCGTGGATAGTGTTGGGTATTGCCTGGCTGCTGGCCGTGCTGGCATTGCTCGGCCCGAGCTGGCAGCGTGTGGAGCAGTCCAGCCAGAAGCCTTCCGACCCGCTGGTGGTGTTGCTGGAACTGACCCCGGAAATGCTCGCCACCGACAGCCCGCCCAACCGCCTGGAGCAGGCACGCCGCAAGCTGTACGACTTGTTGCAGGCGCGCACCGATGCGCAAACCGCCATCGTCGTGTATGCCGGCAGCGCACACACCCTGGTACCGCTGTCGGATGACCTGGCTACCAGCCGCAACCTGCTGGAAGCCCTGCGCCCGTCGATCATGCCTGAGCCGGGCCATCGCGCCGACCTGGCCGTCGAGAAAGCCCTCGGCCTGCTCAAGCAAGGTGGCCTCGGCCAGGGTCGCCTGTTGCTGATTGGCTCCTCGCTGTCCAAACAGGAACGCCAGGGCATTCGCCTGTTGCTGCAAAGCGCCCAGGCGCCCACCCTGTCGATTCTGGGCATCGGCAGCCGTGAAGGCACCCCTGTGACCCAGGAGAGCGGCGAATTCCTCAAGGACGAACAAGGCGCGATCCTCGTCCCACGCCTCGATAGCCCGACACTCAAGGCCTTCGCCAGTGAAATGGGCGGCCGCTACCGCGCTGCGCGCCTGGACGACAAGGACCTGCGTCAACTCGGCGTGCTCGACCCGCCACAAACCCTGCGCAACGACGGCCAACTGCTGCACCTCGACACCTGGGCCGACCAGGGTTACTGGCTACTCCTGCCCTTGTTGCTACTCGCTGCCTGCGCCGGGCGGCGTGGCTGGTTGTTCTGCCTGCCGCTGCTGCTGTTGAGCGCGCCGCAGCCCAGCTACGCATTCGGCTTGCAGGACTTGTGGTTGCGCCCCGACCAGCAAGGCCAATACCTGCTGAAGAAAAAACGCCCCGCCGAAGCCGCCGAACACTTCCAGGACCCGCAGTGGAAAGGCGTGGCGCTTTACGAGGCCGGCAACTATGCCGAGGCGATCAAGCTGTTTGCCGAAGGCAATGACGCCTACTCCCACTACAATCGAGGTAACGCCTTGGCCAAGTCCGGTGAGTTGGAAGCCGCCATCGACGCCTACGAACAGGCCCTGGAAGCGCAACCCGACCTGCAACCGGCGCTGAAAAACAAGGCGTTGGTGGAAGCCCTGATGCAGGAACAGGCCGAACCGGAGCCCACCGAGCCTGCAAAGAACGAGGATGACGAAACCACCCAACCCGGCCAAACTGCGCAACCGGGTGCCAGTGGGCAAAACGCTACGGGGGGCGAGCCGCCGTCCCAAGGCCAGGGAGCCGGCACTGACGACACCCAGCCCGGCAACACACCGCAAACCACGGGTAACGAAGTGCCGGGCAGCGAACTGGGTGACGAACAGACCACCACCCCGCCGCTACGCCCTAATGACGCCAGTCTCGACGGTGAACACCGCCAGGCCCTGGAGCAATGGCTGCAGGAAATCCCGGACAACCCCGGCGAACTGCTGCGCCGCAAATTCTGGTACGAACAGCAACAACATCAGGACAAGACTCGATGAGCCGCCGCACCACCCTACTGCTCCTGCTCGCCCTCTCGGCAGGCCACGCCCAGGCGGCGACCCTGTCCGCCAGCGTCGACCGCAGCCGCGTCAACTCCGGGGAAACGGTGGAACTGACGGTGGAATCCAGCGACGTCACGCAGTTCGGCAAGCCCGACCTGTCGCCGCTGGATGCGCAGTTCGAAGTCAGCGGCACGCGCCAGATCAACCAACTCACCACCCTGGGCGGCGATAACCACGCCACCACACGCTGGATCATCACCCTGTTGCCCAAGGAAAACGGCACAGTGGTCATTCCGCCCCTGCAAGTAGGCGAATACAAGACCCAGCCGATCAGCCTGCAAGTGGTAGAAACCGCCAGCCAGAACACCGCCGCCGAGCTCGCGCCGGTGTTTGTCGAGGCCAACCTCGACCAGACCAGCGTCTACGTCCAGGCCCAGGCGCTGTTGACCGTGCGTGTCTACCACTCAGTGTCGCTGTATGACGACAGCAGTCTCACACCCTTGCAAATTGCCGATGCGCGCGTGGAGCAGCTGGGTGAGTCGCGTACCTACGAAAAGGTCATCAACAGCATCCGCCACGGGGTGATCGAAACCCGCTACGCGATCTATCCGCAGCACAGCGGCACCCTGGCGATCCCGGCGCAGACCTTCAGCGCGACGCTGGTGGAGTCGCGCCCGCCCCAGGAAAACACCCTGCAAGGCACCAAGCCCGGCAAGCTGATCCACGTCAGTTCTGCGCAGTTGCCGCTGGTGGTCAAACCCAAGCCCGCGCTGTACCCCGCCGATACGCCATGGCTGCCGGCACGCAGCCTGACCCTCAGCGAACACTGGAACCCAGAGCCTGAGCATGTGCAGGTCGGCGACTCCCTGACCCGCAGCCTCACGGTCAAGGCCGAGGGCCTGTCCAGCGCGCAACTGCCGGCGCTGCCCAGCACCGAGATCAACGGCCTGCGCCGCTACCCGGACCAACCGTTACTCGGCAACCAGACCAACGACCGTGGCCTGATCGGCAGCCGCGAAGACCGCGAAGCCCTGGTGCCCACCCGCGCCGGCAACCTGGAACTGCCCGCCGTGGAAGTGGTGTGGTGGAACACCCATGAAGATCACTTGGAGCGCACCAGCCTGCCGGCGCGCACCGTGCAAGTTGCGATCAACCCGAGCCTGGCAGTGGACACGCCCGCCACCCCCACAGTCATCACCGCGCCGGACGATGAACGCCTGTGGCTGTGGCAACTGAGCACGTTGGTCCTTGCCTGCACGACCCTGCTGGGTTTTGGCCTGTGGTGGCGTGCACGTCGACAACCGGCCGTGCTACGCGCCGCGCAAACCGGCCCGAGCCCACGCACCTTGCTCGACGACCTCAAACGCGCCACCCAGGCCAACGACCCGCATGCCACCCGCCAGGCGCTCGACGCCTGGGCGCGGCAGCAACCGGAAACACTCGCGGATATGGCGGCGCGGTTCGTGCCGCTGTCGGATGCACTGGATGGGTTGAACGGCGCGCTGTACAGCGAGAGTGGGCATTTCTGGCTGGGTGAAGATCTATGGCGTGCGGTGAAGGCCATTCCGGTGGCTGAGCGCGAGGTGGACCCGGCGGCGGATACCACCAGCTTGCCGCCGCTCTATCCCAAGTAACGCGGATCCAACCAACACCACAAAACCCTGTGGGAGCTGGCTTGCCTGCTCCCACAGGGGACCTTCAGCGTTTGATCGATAAGCTACCGATCCTCTCGGGTATGCCACAGGCGCAACAGATAGACAGTGGAACCCACTATCTCGTAACGCATTTCGTAATGACCGATCTGAATCCTGCGCACATCCCTGGGCTCGAACTCTTCCAGGCGTTCGCCGATACGAGGGTTAGCGAGCAGCGTCATGGGCGCAGCGGTAAGTTGCTGCACCGTTCGCGCAGCGGCGGGTTGATTGACCAATGCTAGAAACTCATACAGTTGGGCGAGGTCGGAAAGCGCTTTGGCCGTCCACTTCAACTCCATCAGCGCGGCACCGGCAATGGCGCATCGCCGCTGAGGCTATCAGCCCAGGCCTGGACTGCCTGGTGGTCAATCACGCAGCCAGCGTCAACATCGGCCAAGGCCTCGCGGGTCAGACGACTACGCTCTTCTTCCTGGTCAATCCAGGCAGACAGCGCCTGCTTGACGATCCAGTTTCTGGAGCGTTCCAGACGCTCTGCCATCAAATCGACCTTTTGGGCCAGTTGCTCGGGCACGTGCGCGGTGACAGATCTGGTTTTAGAGGGGGTGGCCATGTGGGACGACTCCTGATTGGTAGAGTTCTCTGGTGGCTTTAAGTATGCGCCACGACGCAGCAATCTTAATCAAAGTTAATCATAGTGAGTAACTGTACAACATCAACCGCCCTTGCGCCTGCTTACTCCACTGGCAAAGTGTCGCTCCGTCGCTGCGCAGCCGCGACCGCGACCGCAGCGGGCACCATCCAAGGGATGAGCAGTGATCAGCACTTGATCAACAGCGCCAAAACACTCGCCGACCGAGCGCTGGACTGCCTGCATAGCGCATAGCCCCTGTGGGAGCTGGCTTGCCTGCGATAGCGGTGGGTCATCCAGCAGATTTTTCGAATGACACACCACCATCGCAGGCAAGCCAGCTCCCACACAGGTAAACTCCCCTCCTTTTCGTCTCTTCAACGGAGTTCGCCTTGCGTCTGTTTCACACCTCCGACTGGCACCTGGGCCAAAACCTCCACGGCCAGGAACGCGACTTCGAACACGCCTGTTTCCTCGAGTGGCTGCTGGGCCAACTGAAAGCCCATCTGCCGGATGTACTGCTCATCGCCGGGGATATCTTCGACACGGTCAACCCACCGCTCAAGGCCCAGGAGCGTCTGTATGACTTCATCATCAGCGCCCACGAACAGAACCCCAAGCTGACCATTGTGATGATCGCCGGCAACCACGATTCCGGCTCGCGTATCGAATTACCCGCGCCACTGATGCGCCGCCTGCGCACTCATGCGCTCGGCCGCGTGTTGTGGCTGGATGACGGCCAACTCGACGCCGAACGCCTGCTGATCCCCCTGCCGGACGCCAAAGGCAAGATCGCCGCCTGGTGCCTCGCGTTGCCGTTCCTGCGCCCGGCAGAAGTGACCGGTGCGCACTTGGGTGACGACTACCTGCGCGGTATCGGCCAGGTGCATGAATGGTTGATCGCCGCCGCTAACGCCAAGCGCAAAAAAGGCCAGGCGCTGATTGCTATCAGCCATGCGCACATGGCCGGTGGTTCAGTGTCGGAAGACTCCGAGCGCAGCCTGATCATCGGCAATGCCGAGGCGCTGCCGGCCAGTCTGTTTGATCGAAGTGTCGCTTACGTTGCCCTCGGCCATTTGCACAAACCGCAGAAGGTCAATGGTGAGGAACGAATTCGCTATAGCGGTTCGCCGATTCCGCTGTCGTTTTCCGAAATCGGCTACAAGCACCAGATCCTCGACGTCACCTTCCAAGGCCAGTGCCTGGTAAGTGTCGAACCGCTGCTGATTCCGCGCTCGGTCGACCTGCAACGCCTGGAAGCCGCGCCGCTGGCCGATATCCTCAAGGCCCTGGCCGAGTTGCCCGACGTCGACCTGCTGGCCGAAACCCAGCGCCACCCTTGGCTGGAAGTACGCGTACGCCTCGACGAACCGCAACCCGACCTGCGCCAGCAGATCGAAAGCGCCCTGCAAGGCAAGGCCGTGCGCCTGGTGCGCATCGCCGCTGAATACGCAGGTAAAGGCAGCCGTGAAGACGAAGGCGACGACCGCCTGATCGAACTCGACCAGCTCACGCCCCAGGAACTGTTCAGCCGCGCCTGGCAGGACAGTTATGGCAGTGAAGTAGATGAACAGACCTTGAAGGACTTCGCCGTGCTGCTCCAGGAAGTGCAACAGGAGGATGAACAGCCATGAAGATCCTCGCTATCCGCTTGAAAAACCTGGCTTCATTGGCTGGCCCGTTTGAAATCGACTTTACCGCCGAGCCCCTGGCCAGTGCCGGATTGTTCGCGATTACCGGGCCGACCGGCGCCGGTAAAAGTACCCTGCTCGATGCCTTGTGCCTGGCGTTGTTTGGCGCGGTGCCGCGCCTGGGCGACACCGGCCAGGCGAAGATGCCGGATGCCGACAGCGACATTTCCATCGGCGACCCGCGCACCCTGCTGCGGCGTGGCACCGGCGGCGGTTATGCCGAAGTGGATTTCGTCGGCGTGAGTGGCCGTCGCTATCGCGCGCGCTGGGAAGCCAATCGCGCCCGCGACAAGGCCAGCGGCAAGTTGCAGAACAGCCGCCAGAGCCTGATTGACCTGGACAGCGACCAACTGCTGGCCAGCCAGAAAACCGAGTACAAAACCCAGCTGGAACTGGCCCTGGGCCTGAACTTCGAACAGTTCACCCGCGCCGTATTGCTCGCGCAAAGTGAGTTCAGCGCCTTCCTCAAGGCCAACGACAACGAGCGCAGCGAACTGCTGGAAAAGCTCACCGACACGGCCCTTTACACCCAACTCGGCCGGCGCGCGTTCGACAAGGTCAAAGAGGCCCGGGATGCGCACAAGCAGTTGCAGGACCAGGCGAGCGGTGTGGTGCCGTTGGCCCCCGAGGCACGTGTGGAGCTGGATCAGCAGTTCGATGCCGCGCAAACGCAACTGAAGACCCAGCAAGCCCAACTCAAGCAACTTGAGCTTCAGCACACCTGGTTCAAGGAGCTGCGCGAATGGCAGGAACGCCAACTCGCCGCCACCGAACAACTGCAGCGTGCACAGGCCGAATGGGATAACCAGCGCCAGCAACGTGAAGACCTGGGCCGCCTGGACCAATTGGCGCCACAACGTCATCAGTTTGCGCGTCAGGCAGAAGTCAGCAACGTGCTTGCTCCGTTGGCCGCGCAGATTCAGTCGCATATCCAACAACAAGCCCAACTGCACACCCGCCAGGAGCAGGCCCAGCAGCAACAAGCCAGCGCACAAACTGCGTTGGCTGAAGCCCTGAAAAACCAAACTGATGCCGTGCCATTGCTGCGACAGGCGTTTGAAGAGCAAAGCACCCTCGCCCACTTGACCAAAGAGCTGGCCAAGCGCACCGAGGACAAACAGCAGCACGAAAGCGCCTGCACCGAAGGCCAGGCCCAACTCACCGGGCTGCTGGAAAAACAGAGCCATGTCGCTGAACGCCTGCAACGCCTGGCGACCGAGCTTGAGCACAGCGCCGTCCTCGCGCCACTGAGCGATGCCTGGAGCGCCTACCGCGACCGTCTGCAACAGCTGACGCTGATCGGCAATCGCCTGAATAAGGGCCAGGCCGAACTGCCGCAATTGGAACAACGCGCGACCAGCGCCGCCGAACAGTTCACTCAGCAACGCGAAGCCCTGGACCTGCTGTATCAGGAAGCCGGTGCCGAACCTCATGCCGTGGCCGAGCAGATCCAATTGCTGGCGAGCCTGCTGCAAGACAATCGCAAACAACAACGCGCCTTCGAAGACCTGACGCGCCTGTGGGACAACCAGCAACAGCTGGACCAACACGCCGCCAGCCTGACGCAAAAGCTCACCGATGCCCAACAGCAACGCGAACAGTTGAACCAGACCGGCCTGCAAACCAAGGCCGAGCTGACCGTTGCCGAACAGACACTGAACGTGACCAAACAACTGCTGGAACGCCAGCGCCTGGCCCGCAGCGCCAGCGTCGAGGAGTTGCGCGAGCAGTTGCAGGACGACCAACCCTGCCCGGTGTGCGGCAGCCACGAACACCCGTACCACCAACCCGAAGCGTTGCTGCAAAGCCTCGGTCGTCATGACGAAAACGAAGAAGCCACCGCGCAGAAAGCCGTGGACAGCCTCAAGGAAAAACTCACCGAGTTGCGCGGCGAAGTGGGCGGTTTGATCGCCCAGCAAAAGGAATACCTGCAACAGCAGGAACACCTGGCGACGCAACAACAAGCACTCCAGCCAAGCCTGGATGCGCACCCGCTGGCCGCGTCGTTGCTCAACCAGGAAGCCGCCAAACGCAGCGCCTGGCTTGAGCAGCAATTGGGCCAACTGAGCCAAAGCATCACTCAGGACGAACAACGCCAAAGCGCCCTGCTCAACCTGCAACAAAACGCCGGGCGCTTGCAGCAGCAACTGCAAGCGGCCCAGGAAGCCAGCCAGCAGGCCCGTCAATTGCTGGTCGATCAGCAGCGCGAGCTGACCAGCGACCGCGAACGCCTCGACCAGGAACTGAGCGCCTTCGCCAGCCTGCTGCCCGTAGAAATCCTGGAAGGTCTGCGCGCCGAGCCGGCTGCTACCTTCATGCAACTGGACCAGCAAGTCAGCCAGCGCCTGGAGCAACTGGGCCATCAACGCGATGAGCTGGCCGAGCAACAAGAACGCCAACAGGCGATCGAGAAGGAACAGACCCACCAGCAACATCGTCAGCATCAGCTTGATGCGCTGATTCAGCAGGTCACCGAACTGACTGCCCAGCAACAGACGGCCCAGGAAAAACTCAGCGCGCTGCTCGGTCAACACACCAGTGCCGAACACTGGCAGCAACAGTTGGATCAGGCCGTGACCCAGTCACGCCAAAGCGAAACCGACGCCAACAAACACCTGCAAGAAATCCACAACGCCCTGATTCAACTGGCCGCCGACCTCAAGGCCCAGCAGGAGCGTGAACAGGCGTTGCAGGCCGAACAACAGGCCCTCGTCACGCGTATCAGCGAATGGCGCGCCTTGCATCCGGAACTCGACGACGCTGGCCTCACCCGCTTGCTGGCCTACGATGACGCTCAGGTCAGCCAATTGCGCCAACAGTTGCAGCACAGCGAAAAAGCCGTCGAACAGGCCAAGGTGTTGTTGCAAGAGCGCGAACAGCGCCTCGCCGACCATCAGGCCCTGCACAATGGCAACCTCGCAGCCGAGGAGCTGGACAGCACCTTGGCCACGCTCAATCAACAACTGGCCGAGAGCGAGAAACACTGCGCCGAATTGCGCGCGCGCCAGTCCGAAGACCAGCGCCGCCAGGACGCCAACCAGGCCTTTGCCGAGCAGATCGCCAAGGCCTATGACGAGTGGCAACGCTGGGCACGCCTGAACGCGCTTATCGGCTCGGCCACCGGCGATACTTTCCGCAAGATCGCCCAGGCCTACAACCTCGACCTGCTGGTGCACCACGCCAACGTGCAACTGCGCCAACTGGTACGGCGTTATCGCCTCAAGCGCGGCGGCAGCATGCTCGGCCTGTTGGTGATGGACACGGAAATGGGCGACGAGCTGCGCTCGGTGCATTCATTGTCCGGCGGCGAAACCTTCCTGGTCTCACTAGCGCTGGCCCTGGGCCTGGCGTCGATGGCCTCCAGCACATTGAAAATCGAATCACTGTTTATCGATGAGGGCTTCGGCAGCCTCGACCCGGAATCCCTGCAATTGGCAATGGATGCGCTGGATGGCTTGCAGGCCCAGGGCCGTAAGGTTGCGGTGATTTCCCACGTCCAGGAAATGCACGAACGCATTCCGGTGCAGATCCAGGTCAAGCGCCAGGGCAATGGCTTGAGCACGTTGGAGGTCAAGTGAGCGAGGCGCTGCTGTATTCGTTCCGGCGCTGCCCCTATGCGATGCGGGCGCGGCTGGCCCTGCGCTACTCGGGCGTACCGGTGCGCATCGTCGAGGTGAGCCTCAAGGCCAAGCCCGCAGAAATGCTGGCGCTGTCGCCCAAGGGCACGGTGCCAGTGCTGAACGTTGACGGGCAGGTGATTGAAGAAAGCCTGGAGATCATGCAGTGGGCCTTGGCGCAGCACGACCCGGATAACTGGTTGCTGCAAGGCGACCCGGCCGTATTCGCGTTGATTGCCGAGAACGACCAGGACTTCAAGTATCACTTGAATCGATACAAGTACGCCGAACGCTACCCGGAACACTCAATGGAACAGTATCGGGCCGAGGGTGAGGTGTTCTTGCAGAAGCTGGAAGATTTACTGGCGGACCGCGCCTATTTGCTGGCGGATCATCCGAGCCTGGCGGACATGGCCCTGGCGCCCTTTGTGCGACAGTTTGCCCATGTGGATCGGGCGTGGTTTGCCGCATCGCCATATACCCAGTTGCAGGCTTGGCTGCAGCGTTTCCTGGAATCGCCGCTATTCATCTCGGTAATGGCGAAAGCCTAAGCCCAGCACAAACAAATGTGGGAGCAGGCTTGCCTGCGATAGCATCACCTGGGTATCACTGACACACCGAGTTGAA
This sequence comes from Pseudomonas sp. C 49-2, assembly GCF_003970195.1. NCBI lineage: Bacteria > Pseudomonadati > Pseudomonadota > Gammaproteobacteria > Pseudomonadales > Pseudomonadaceae > Pseudomonas > Pseudomonas sp. C 49-2. The sequence goes on along the minus strand of NZ_RXYG01000014.1, from coordinate 104,191 downwards.
TTCATCGCAGGCAAGCCAGCTCCCACATTTGACCGTGGCTCACTGCAGGCTCATTGCTGGGTTTTGTGATCCAGTGCGGCGTAGAAGTTGGCGCTTTGTTGCAGGTATTTCTGGGTGTAGGCGCTGGTGCTGGATTTTTTGCCGGAGACTTCCACGCTGGCCGCGGCTGGCAGGGCAACAGTGGCGGAAACAGCGGAAGCGGCGATGATGGAGAAGAGATTCAGATTCATGTCGGTAACCCTTGTGTTCATTTGGTTGAGTGGCCGGGGAAGGCCTTGGAACCAAACTTACGCCCGAGGGCTAAGCCTTAGAAATGCTTTGAAACAGTAGCCGCTATTAATGGAATTAATAGAAAGGCTCAGGCCCCGCATGGCGGGGCCTGTGGCTTATTGACGCACCAGAAACTTGAGGTCGCTGGGGGCATCGATCGGCAATTTCTGCACGGTTTTACCCAGCAGGCCGGTTTTGGGGTCGCGTTCGACCACCACGATTTCATTGCTTTTCTGGTTGGCGATCAGCAAGAACTTGCCGCTCGGGTCCAGGCTGAACTCGCGCGGATGGTCACCTTCCACTGAACGGCGTTGCAGTTCCTTGAGGTGCGCGGTGGCCGGGTCGATGCTGAACACCAGCAGTTGATTGGCCGTGCCACGGTTGCTCAGGTACAGGAATTTGCCATCGCTGGAGGCATGCAACGCGGCGCCGGCCTTATCGGCCACCGGTTGCCCGGCGGCGAAGTCCACCAACTGCGTCTGGGTCAGTTGGCCGTCCTTGTAGTCGAACACCGCCACCTGCGCGCTCATCTCGGTGGTCAGCCAGGCATGCTTGCCATCCGCACTGAACAGCAGGTGGCGCGGACCGCTGCCGGGCGGCAATTGCACCGAGGCCGGGTTGGCCGGGGTCAACGGCAGCTCATGGTTGGCCTTAGGGTCGTAGTGGTAGGCAAACACCTTGTCTGCACCCAGGTCCTGCACAAACACGTATTTGCCATCCGGCGACGACACCACCGAATGCACGTGGTTGGACGCCTGGCGCTCAGGGTTGACGCGACTGGCCGGGTGCCCGCTCAGTTGCACCGGAGCCGACAGCTTGCCCGTGGCATCCACCGGCAGCACCGCCAGGCTTCCGCCCGGATCTTCCAGCACCGAATAGTTGGCGACGAACAGGTAGCGTCCATCGGCAGCCACGCTGGAATGGGTCGGCTCATTGCCCAGGCTCTGCACCTGGTTGATCAACGTCAGCTGATGATTCTGCGGATCGATGCTGTAGCTGCTCACTCGCCCGACCGGGTCGTTCTGGCCTGGGCCGTTCTCGTTGACCACAAACAGGTGCTTCTGGTCCTTGGAGATCGTCAGCCACGACGGATTGGCCGCCTTGGCCGCCAACACCGGCTGGCCTTGGAACTTGCCGGTACGGCTGTCGAATTGCAGGCGATAAATGCCTTCGCTGCTGCCGGCGGTGTAGCTGCCGACCAACAGCTCATAGGTGTCGGCCGGTGCGGCCTGTACCGACATCGCACCAACACTGCCCGCCATCAGCAGGGGCCAGAATTTACGCATCATCATCCGCTTCATCCTCGTCGTTATTGTTGCCGGTGAACGCGCTCAGACAGATCAGGCGGTGCTCGCCCGAATCACCGGTAAGGGTCCAGCTTTGCAAGGTCTCATCAAAGGTGGCGGACTGCACTTGCTCCAGGCTGAAGCGCCAGCGTTTTTCCACACGGCCGTCCATGGCAGTGATAAGCAGCGCCTCTTCATCGAGTACGAAGTCGAAGGCATGCAGCCCGTCGATTTCAAGCATGTCAGAGGTTTCAAGGACGGCAGGCAATTTCTCAGTCATCACAGTCTTTCATCAGTTTCAAAGGGCTAATCATAGGCCAGTTTGCCGCCAGGGCCTAAACCCATAACCGGCTACCGCATCGCCGCGACTTAGCGCATTACCTTGATCGGGTGTGTCTTTATCCAACGTAAAGGAATACCTATGCCAGACCCGAATACGCCCGCCGCTGCCCAGCCGACTCGACAAGCGGTTGAGGCCCGGTTTGCCACCCGCCCAACTCTGCGCACCGTCACTGCCGAGCTGCTGGCCAATAACCTCAAGGAAAAATACCCGCCCCTTACCTACCCGCTCCAGGATCTGCGATTGGCCGTCCCCCGTGAAGGCGGCGGCCGCGACCTGCTCCCTGTATTCGAGGTTGCGCTGAGCCTTATGGCCGACGGCAGCTTTCCCGATCTCTCGATGCGCTATGGCCTGGACGCCTACTTGAGCGACGCCACCGGCACCCGTCTCATCTATCAGGTCAACGGGCACCGCGACTACGACCTACGGATCATCGAAGCTGCCCTGCGAGAGTTGCCCTCGCTGGTTTTTATCGCTTTTCAAGAGGCATTGGCAGCCTATTGGAGCGAGGACAGCGACGCCGGTGGCAGTCGCTGGCAATGGCTGGCCCGGGTGCTGCAAGGTGAACTGCTGAACTCAGCGATTCGCCAACCCGCCACGTTGAAAACACTCGGTACGCTGGCTCGCTACCCCGACCGGGTAACCCGCGCCCAGCGCCCCGGGCCCGAAAACGCGATACACGCCTACACCCTGCAAACCCGCTTGACCCGCGCAAGCAGCCGACTGACCGTGCAAGCCTACGACCTCCTGGTGGTCTGCCGCGAGCAGGTGTTGTTGTGCCGCCTTGACGGCCGGATCGAGTCCTATCCCGACCTGGATGCCTTCGGCAACGCATGGGCCGAGGGTTTCAATGCCGACAGGATCACCTGGCAGCAGTACGAGCCTGACGGCAACATCTTTGAGGTACAGGCCGCGCTGCTCTTCAACCAGCAACTGGATGACCTGGCCGCCATTCGACTCCCGGCCCTGTGGACAGTGCCGACGATGGAGCATCAGTTTGCCGTTGCCACGAATCCGGCGCGCTTGTTCAAGCAGACGTCCACTGCTCCCCTGGCCATCCTGACGCCAATCCAGGCGGCCCTGCCTGACTGGCTTCGACGTGCCAACGCAGCCGATCGCCTCACTTATCGCCAATGCCTGCTCGAACAGGCCAGTAGCAGCCGCCTTGCACTCGGTGACTCGGACTTCGACGGCCTGGAAACACTGCACAGCTACACGACCCAGCACTTGAACAACCAACTGTGTCTGGATCGCGCGACGGCCCTGCGCAACGAACGTCAATGCAACGACGCTGCGCTGTCTGCAGCCTACAGCGCCGAAGACTTGCTGCTGACCTTTCATGTCGCGGTGGGCACCCTGGAGAGCGGGTATATCGAACCGGTCACCATGAGCCTGGTCGACCTAGCCCTGAAAAACCTCTCGGGCGCGCCCCGAGGCAGCATGACTCTCAGCCATCGGACGGGCCGTTCGCTCGAAACCTGGCTAACGGCCGACTACATCAGACAACTGGTCCAGCGTGTCGACATTGGCAAAAACTACCCCGCCTATTTGCGCCGGGAGCTGATGAGTGACACCGAGACGGCACGAAAACGCCAGCGGCTGTTCCAGCAGCAGCGGCCCGTTCACCTGAAAACCCAGGCGCTGGAGCATGCCATCAAAGGCGAAGCAGGCCTGACTCCGCGTGGCTTTCGTTGCGTGAATGCGCTGGTCAATCCGGACCCGATGGAGCGCCGCGTCGAGGGCGACGAAGTTGTCATTCGCCCGCTTGCCTTGGTGCGCCAAACCGGCGCCACCGCGGATGTGGTGCAAAACATGTTCATCATCGAACCACGCGATACGCAGCGGGGGCCGCACCTGCTTTATCGCCCGGCCTACCGCGACTCATTGCTGGAGTTTGCCAGTCGCGAACACCTGCTGGCCGCCATTGTGCAACCGGGCGCCCTGCAAGACAGTGTGCTGGTCTGGTTGGCGGACGGTGCTCGAGCGATCTACAGCAATGGCGGATTTATCCAGCCGCATTACGTACGCATAGGCATGGGCTCGGAGTTCGACGCATTGCCCAGCGTGCCCAAACCTGCTGAGTTGGCGAAGGCCAACGACGAAAGCGCTGATGAAGTCCTGCAAGCGCTTGGCAACGGCAGCCTAATGGAATACCTGTTCGGCTGCGAAGCCCGCCAACTGCTCGACCAGGCCGAACGCGAATCCACCTCCAACCGCGAAAGCCGCTGGGCGCTGATCCTGGAAGGCATGCAACTGGGGTTCAACACGCTGTTGATGGCCGTGCGCGGGCCACTGGCGGCGGTCGGCTGGTTGCTGCAACTGACCCAAGGCCTCAGCCATGACCTGCCGGCGCTGGAAAACACAGACGCCACGACACGGGAGCTGGCCTGGATCGACTTGCTGCTCAATATCGGCATGCTGCTGGTGCATCAGGGACCGCTCGTCGCAGCGCCCGAACGCCAACCTTTAAGGCGTCCGCCCGCCAACCCACTGGCCGTTGTGGCGCGCGGTACCATTGGCCTGCCCGCCGAACCACCGGGCGGTGGTCATACGTTGCTGGACTTTGATCTCTCCCTGGCCAGCGACAGCGCCTCGGCAAGGCTGTTGGAAAAACTGCGGGCCGTGAGTGTGGTTTGGCCGACACCGGCACCCGCACCGGTCAGTATCGGGGTGCACCAAGGGTTGTACAGCATCAATGGCCGCTGGCACGCCTCGGTCGCGGGTTTGCTCTTCAGGGTCAATATCGTTCAGGGCTTCGGCGACGTTTACCTGATCCACCCACAGAAACCCAACCACCCCGGCATCAAGCTGAAAACCGACGGCCAAGGCCATTGGACGCTGGACCGTGGCCTGAAGCTGGTCGGCGGCGGGCCCAAACGGATGGCGGCCTTGCGCGGGGAGAACCAGCGCAGGAAGGCTGAAGTGCTCGAACGCATGCCCCTGCTGGATGCAGAAATAACCCAGTTGATGGCGCCGTTCCGGGCGTCAATGGACCGCATGTCACCCGCGCTGGATGCCTTGAAAAAACAACGTAAAACCGTGCAGCTGGTGTGGAACCTCCTGAAAAGCGCCACGGATGCACAACGGCCGGCCCTGGAAATACGCCATCGCAAGGAAACACTCAGGCACCAGGAGGTGCGCACCGAGTTTCAAATTCTGCTGCATAACCTTGAGGCACAATTTGCCCAATCAGTACCGCCGCGCCTGGAGATGGTCAAGCTGGGCCAGGAACTGGAGAAAGTCGGCGGCGCCGCCGTGCATGTGCATGACCGCGCAAAAATCCTGGGCACCATTTGGGATCAGCAACTCTACATTCACACACTGGTATTGGCCCGGTTGAACGCCATGCGCTTTTCCAGCGCGGGCGAGCCAATGTCAGAAATGGCAAGCAGGATGTTTATCAGTAATGTGCTTGGCGACCCGTCGGTCTACGACGAATACATCCGCAACAGTGTTGAATCGGCGAACATCCGCCTGCACATGGCCGATATCTCCGTTGCCATGGAGGCCACTCTTGAACAGCTAGCGCAAGACTCGTTGGCGGGACGGGCGATACGTCAGGAGCGGCTGGCGCAAATCCAGTCCCCGCAGAACTTCTTTGCCGACAACCTCAAACTCAACGCGCTGAGTTATCTCGCTACCGCCAGCGTGGCGGGGGCTGATCGCCGGCTGCCGCCTCAGGAAGATTTTTACATCAAGCGTCTGGAGCAGACCGATTTTTTTGAAGCCCTGGTGTCCCACATCGAAGTGCGTAGCGGCACTGAATACCCGCTGGTCGAACAGCGTAATGTCTACGAGACGGTCCTTACCCAGTACCGGCGTTATGAGGATGCGATTCGCGCCCTGAAAGCCATCAATCCACAACGCCTGCGACCCGAGGCCGAGCGTCTGCTGAAGGGGCTTGAGTACGCCCAGGCTTTGGCGCAGAACGAGTTGGAGGCGGTGGTGCGCAAACAGGAGACGCTGGACGTCGAACTGCCCCTGTCAAAAACCCTGCGCCCCAAGGACCCGGCCAAACGTGTATTCAAAACCCGAAAAAAGGCCTACCTCATCGGCGCGTTCAAGCCGGGAGCCGAAGAACAAATCACCCTCGCCGACACGCTGACCGGCGAAACCATTGCCTCGTTCAGCCAGCATGAAGATGGCTGGGAAACGACTGCCGAAAAGCCCGCCGCGCCACCGGATTCGGTACCGCTGGACCGATCCTTGATAACGCTCAAAGGCCTGGCCCAGGCACTGATCGGCCAGCGCAAAGGCATTGAGCAAGCCATCACGGCGGACCAGAAAAAACTCGACTCGTCGCTCACCCGGCAACAGGCCCGCCCCGGCGACTGGGATGAACTGCTCACCCGGCACGCCCACAAGCTCACGGCGCTTGCCGATGAAATCAAGCGCGACCACCTCGATAAACCCTCGGCCCAGGGCCTGATCGATGAATACCTGGCACAGGCCAAGGACATGACAAGGCTGGCGGAGCGCCTTTGCAGCGACGCATACAAGCGCCAATGGCCGACCCAGGAAAGCCTGACGTACCTGTGGGCGCACAAACAAATCGATATCAACCTGACAAGCCTGGCCGACCCGCAACGCCCGACGCTCAGTGGCGATTTCTTCACTGAATATGCGGTGTATGACAAGGCCAGGAAACCGCCAACCGTGTTGTGGTATGCCCACTTCCATTACGCCAGCGCCGACGCGCCACCCGCCCAGTACACCCGGGCGCATCTGAAATTGCCGGAGCAACGTAAATACACGCAGAAGGATTTGCTCAAGGAACACGTGCAGGCCTATTTACGCCAGCAGTTGGAGCCGAGCGCCGAACCGCTCAACCGGATCCTGTATGTGTTGATCACCCCGCCTTTGGACAAGATATTCCTGGCTATCGCGCAGGCACCGCGCGCCAGTCAGCCCTGATAGCAGGCGAAAAGTAACCTGTGGCGAGCCCGCTCGCCACGACAGGTTTGCTTGCCTCATGGATCAGTGGGCAAACAGCGAGTTGCCCTTCTGGCCCGCGAGCTTCTCGGGTTTGATCAGGAACCGCGCCAGTGCCGGCAACAGCCACAGCGCACCGAACATGTTCCACAGCAGCATGAAGGTGAGCATCAGGCCCATGTCGGCCTGGAACTTGATCGCCGAGAAGATCCAGGTGCACACGCCGATCGCCAGGCACAGGCCGGTGAACAGCACGGCCTTGCCGGTGGACTTGAGCGTCTGGTAGTACGCCTCTTGCAGCGGCAAGCCGGCGCGCAGGAAGCTTTCCAGGCGGCTGTAGATGTAGATGCCGTAGTCCACGCCAATGCCCACGCCCAGCGCCACCACCGGCAAGGTTGCCACCTTGACGCCGATACCCATGAACGCCATCAGCGCGTTGCCCAGCACCGAGGTCAGCACCAGTGGCAGCACGATGCACAGGGTCGCCGCCCAGGAGCGGAAGGTGATCATGCACATGGTCGCCACGCACAGGTACACCAGGATCAGGATGGTCAGTTCTGACTCCTTGATCACCTCGTTGGTGGCCGCCTCGATCCCGGCGTTACCGGCGGCGAGGATGAACTCCAGGCCGTCCTTGTTGTTCTCCTTGGCGAAGTCCTGCACGGCATGCACCGCGCGGTCGAGGGTTTCGGCCTTGTGGTCGTTGAGGAACACCAGCACCGGCGCCAGGGAGCAGTTGTTGTTGTACAAGCCATCGGCACGGGCGATGGAGTTGTTCAGCACATCCGGGTTACGCGACAGGGTTTCCCATTTCAGGTTGCCCTCGTTCATGCCCTTGATCATTTGCTTGGACACGGTCACCAGCGAAATCGCCGACTGCACGCCCTCGGTGTTCTGCATCTTCCACATCAACTGGTCGATGGGCGCCATGGCTTCATAGCGCGAGCAGCCTTCGGCCTTGGTCTTGACCATCACCACCAGCACGTCGGAACTGGTGGAGTAGTTGCTGATGATGAAGTTGTTGTCTTTGTTGTAGCGCGAGTCCGGGCGCAGTTCCGGCGCGCCTTGGTCGAGGTCGCCGATCTTGAGGTTCTGGCTGTACCAGAGACCACCCCCAAAGGCGATCAGGGCCAGGAAGATCGAGACCGGTGCGACTTTCGGGCTGGCGAATTTCGACAGCAGGCGCCAGAACGGGTGTTCGCGGTTTGCGTCTTTCTTGCTCTTGGCGATGGCGCGCTTGCTGATGCCGACGTAGGAAATCGCCACCGGCAGCAGGATCAGGTTGGTGAACACGATCACCGCCACGCCGATAGAGGCGCCGATGGCCAGTTCACGGATCACGCCGATGTCGATGATCAGCAGCGTGATGAAGCCCACCGCGTCAGCGAGGATCGCGATCATTCCCGGCAGGAACAGTTGGCGGAAGGTGCGGCGCGCAGCGGTCAGCGCGTTGTCTGCCTCGCTGGATTGCAGGGCGATACCGTTGATCTTCTGCACGCCGTGGGAAATACCAATGGCGAAGATCAGGAACGGCACCAGCATCGAGTAGGGATCCAGCCCGAAACCGGCTGCATGCATCAGGCCCAGTTGCCAGACCACCGCCACCAGGGTGGTGCTCAACACCGCAATGGTGCTGCGCAGACAGTTGGTGAACCAAAGCAGCAGGACCAGGGTAATACCGAACGCCACACCAAAGAACAGCACCACCATGATCAGGCCATCGATCAGGTCACCGACTTTCTTGGCGAAGCCGACGATGTGGATCTGGACGTTGGGGTTCTGCTCCTGAAATTTGGTGCGGATTTTGTCTTCGAGTTCATGGGAGAACTTGCGGTAGTCGAGGGCCAGCAACTTGCCCTGATCCTGCGGGTCCGGGTAGGACTCCAGCAGCGGGATGTCGACGATGCTCGATTTGAAATCGTTGGCCACCAGGCGCCCGACCTGGCCCGACTTGAGCACGTTGTTGCGCAACTGATCGAGGCTTTCCGGCGAACCGTTGTAGCTTTGCGGGATCACTTCACCGCCGGCAAAGCCCTCTTCGGTCACTTCGGTCCAGCGTACGCTGGGGCTCCACAGCGACTTGAGGCCCGAGCGGTCGACGCCGGAGATGTAGAACACTTCGTCGTTGATCTGACGCAGGGTCTCCATGTACTCCTTCGTGAAGATGTCACCGTCCTTGGCCTCCACCGAGATGCGCACCGTGTTGCCCAGGTTCGCCAGGTCATTGCGGTGCTCCATCATCTTCTCGATGAAGGGGTGCTTGAGCGGGATCATTTTTTCAAAGCTGGTGGACGGGCGAATCAAGGTCGCCTGCCAGAACAGGAAAATACTCACCAGCAGGCAGATCACGATCACTGCCGGGCGGTTGTTGAAGATCAGGCGCTCAAGAAAGGTCGCTTTATCGTTGTGATGACTGCTCATTCTTTCCCCGCCTTCTTATTGTTTTGTAGGTTCGGCGCCATCGGCTTTAGCGACGCGAACGCCCCCCTGCCCGGCCAGAATCAAGTTGCCATTACCCGCCGCCGTGACGGACGACAGGGAAATCCGATCCGGACGGTTGAACACGCTGAAGGTCACGCCGTCGTCATGGCTGACCACCACGCTGCCGCCGTTGCCGACCACGACAATCGAGCCGTCCTCCAGCAAGGTCGCGCCGGACAAACCAAACTCCAGCGCTCCCCGCGCAGCGTTCAGTTCGACGGGCTCCCAGGTGCTGCCGAAATCCGTGGAACGGTACAGGTTGCCGCGCAAGCCATAGGCCAGCAGGGTTTGCGGCTGAGCCGTGCCGATCACGCCAAACAGCGAGCCCTCGTAGGGGCCTTCGAGTTTCTCCCAGGTCTGGCCGTCGTCGCTGGAGCGGAACATGCTGCCCTGCTCGCCGACGATGAACAGCCCGGCGTCCTTGATGTGGGCGATGGCGTTGAGGTGGTACTGGTCTTCGTTGTCGAGGCGGTCGCTGACGTCTTCCCAGGTCTTGCCGCCGTCGGTGGTTTCGATCAACGCACCGTAGGCGCCGACCGCCAGGCCGTGATTGGCATCGTTGAACCACACGTCGAGCAGGGGGGCTTCGCGTTTAAGATCCTGGTACTGCTGGGTCCAGGTGGCGCCGCCGTCGGAACTGGCAAGAATCTGCGCATCGTGGCCCACCGCCCAGCCCTGCTTGTCATCGACGAAAAACACTGCCGTGAGCAACTGTCGGGTGGGGACTTTGGCTTGGGTCCAGGTGCTGCCCTGATCATCGGAATAGAGGATGTGCCCGCGATCACCGACCGCCACCAGGCGCTTGCCCGCGTGGACCACATCGATCATCAGGCCTTTGGCGGCCTTGGGGGATTCAATCGCAAACGAGGTATCGCTGGCGGCCTGGACGGCTGCCGGTAACACGACAGCGCCAAACAGCGAGAGCGCTGCGGCCAGCATCGCAACCCTGCGTGCGGCGCGTGGGCGGCAGACAACCCAACCCATGACAGGCTCACTCATAGACCTTTCTCCCATTTATTATTGTTATCGCTGCCTTCCGGGGCCTTGAAACCTGCAATCTAGAGCGCCTGGAGGAAGCAGGGGCCATCCTATCGGGCTTTCGAATCGTCTGACAATCGGCGCTACGTTATCTTTTGTTAACTGAGCCCCTTTCGTCAGCGCCTGAATATAGCTGCATTCGCAGGGCTGATCGCCGCAGCATCAATGAATTTTTATTCCATCTATTGAAATATGGGAATATATATTCCATTAATAGTCCTCCTGAAAACAATAATCCAAAGGACCACGGCGATGCGTGAACTCGGAATCGGCTTGATCGGCACAGGCTTTATGGGGCGCGCCCACGCCCTGGCCTTCAATAACGCCCGCGCGGTATTCGAGCTGCCGGTACACCTCAAGCTGGCAGCACTGGCCGACGCCGACACCGAGCGCGCGCAACGCTGCGCCAAGGACTGGGGATTTGCCCAGGCCCATGGCGACTGGCAGGCGCTGATCAATGACCCCAATGTCGACGTAGTGGCCATCACCACGCCCAACCATTTGCACTACCCCATGGCCATGGCGGCCATCGCGGCGGGCAAGGCGGTGTACTGCGAAAAACCCCTGGCCGTGAGCCTGGAACAAGCCGATGCCATGCGCCGCGCCGCCAGTACTGCGGGCGTGGTGACGCGGGTGGGCTACAACTACCAGCACAACCCGATGATCACGCTGGCGCGGCAGATGATTGCCAGCGGCGAGTTGGGCGAGATCATCAGCTTCCAGGGCGAGTTCAGCGAAGATTTCATGGCCGACCCGGCCTCACCATGGTCATGGCGCTGCGAAGTCGAGCATGCCGGCGGCGCCCTGGCGGACCTGGGCAGTCACTTGCTGTCGATGGCGCGTTATCTGGTAGGCGACGTGGTGAGTGTGTGTGCCGACACCCAGACCGTCCACGCCCGACGACCTGCCGTCAAAGGCAGTGCGGAGTTGAAACCCATCGCGGTGGATGACCAGGTACACGCCCTGCTGCGCTTCGCCAATGGCGCGCGTGGAACGGTGAGCAGCAGTTGGCTCAAGCAGGGGTACAAAAACCACCTGAGTTTCGAAATCAGCGGGACCCATGGCACCTTGGCATTCGATCAAGAGCGCTTGAATGAATTACAGGTGTGTCGCGTCGGCCAGGACGGTTTCCAGCGTTTGCTCGCAGGCCCTGCCCTGCCCGGTTATGCGGCGTTCAGCCCGGCGGCGGGGCATCAGTTGGGCTACAACGAGTTGAAGACGCTGGAAGTTCAGGAGTTGATTCTGGCGCTGGCCGGTCAAGGTACAGATGGCACCGACTTTGAGGCTGCGTGGGAAGTGGAGCGGTTGGCGACGGCGATTCGCGTGGCGGCCAAAGAGGAGCGCTGGGTAACCGTGAACTCACTCTAAAATCCACCACAGAACTTTGTGGGAGCTGGCTTGCCTGCGATGGCAGGTGTAACAGGTACACCGCCATCGCAGGCAAGCCAGCTCCCACATTTGGATCACCTAAACCTTCAAATTAGCGCAGTGCCCGGCGCAGGACTTTGCCGACGGTGGTCTTGGGCAGCTCGGTAGTACGGAATTCCACGTACTTCGGCACCTTGTACCCCGTCAGGTACTCCCGGCAATGCGCAAGAATCTGCTCCTGGGTCAGGTTCGGGTCCTTGCGCACCACGATGATCTTGACCTTCTCCCCGGTCACGCCATCTTCCACGCCAATCGCCGCCACTTCGGCCACGCCAGGGTGCAGCGCCACCACGTCCTCGATTTCATTGGGGTACACGTTGAAGCCGGAGACCAGGATCATGTCCTTTTTCCGGTCTACCAGGCGGATAAAGCCACGCGCGTCCATCACGCCGATATCCCCGGTCGACAACCACCCTTCGGCATCCAGCACCTCGGCAGTGGCCTCCGGACGTTTCCAATAACCTTGCATCACTTGCGGCCCGCGCACTTGCAGTTCGCCCTGCTCGCCAACCTCAGCCAACTCACCGTCTTCGCGGATAAACCGCACCCAGGTCGAGGGCAATGGCACGCCGATGCTGCCGGTGAATTCCATCTCGCGCATGCGCGCAATGTTGATCGGGCTGATGCTCACCACCGGCGAACATTCGGTGAGGCCGTAGCCTTCGATGATCGGCAGCCCGGTGACTTCCTTCCAGCGCTTGGCCACCGCCGTGTGCGTGGCCATGCCGCCCGCGATCACCATGCGCAGGTCGGAAAAGTCCCGTGCGCAGAATTCCTTGTTCTCGAGCAGGCCGTTAAACAAGGTGTTGACCCCGGCAATCCCGTTGAAGCGCTCCTTGCGCAGGATCATCTGCACGCGCTTCACGTCCCGTGGGTTGGCGATCAGGATGTTGCGCCCGCCCAGGCACATGAACATCAGGCAATTCACCGTCAGGGAAAAGATGTGGTACAGCGGCAACAAGGTGACGTTGGTTTCCTGCTTGTCCTGGTCCAGTTGGTCGCCAACCCAGGCCTTGGCTTGCAGCAGGTTGGCGATGATATTGCGGTGACTGAGCATCACGCCCTTCGCGTCGCCAGTAGTACCGCCGGTGTATTGCAGGAAGGCCAAGTCGTCGAGGTGCATCTCCACCGGGAAATGAGTGAGTGCCCGCCCCTGTTTCAGCACCTGGTTGAAGCGCAGCGAGCCGCGCAGGTTGAACGCCGGCACCTGCTTTTGCACACGGCGCAGGATGAAATTCATCGCTGCCCCTTTGAACGTGCCGAGCAAATCGCCGATGGCCGCGATCACCACGCGCTTGACGCTACTGCCGGTGATGACTTTTTCCAGGGTGTGGGCGAAGTTCTCGAAGATCACCACAGTTTCCGCGCCGCTGTCCTTGAGCAGGTGCTTGAGTTCATGGGAGGTGTACAGCGGGTTGACGTTGACCACCACCGCGCCGGTCAGGATCGTGCCCAACAGGCAAATCGGATACTGCAAGCAGTTGGGCATCATCAGCGCCACACGATCGCCTTTCTTGACGCCCTGCCCCTGCAGCCAGGCGGCGAACGCATAGCCTTGCACCTGCCAGTCGGCGTAGGTCATTTCGGTGCCGATGCTGACGTACGCCACTCGCTCGCGAAATTTTTCCAGGTGCTCCAGGAACACCTCGCGCAGTGACGGGTATTCCTCGATAGCGGCGTCGATATCCGCCGGGACGCCGGGCAGGTAAGCGTTCAACCAGATCCGTTCGGTGTGTTCCAGGCTTACAGCGTTCATGGCAGTCTCCTTGTTGTTGTTTTTGATAGAGCTACTTTTCGACGATGGCGGTAATGCCCAGCCCGCCCGCCGCGCAGATGGAAATCAGGCCGCGCCCGCCGCCGTTCTCATGGATGATCTTGGCCAGCGCCGCCAACTGCCGGCCTCCCGTGGCAGCAAAGGGATGGCCGCAGCCCAACGAGCCACCGTTGACGTTCATCTTCGCGCGATCGATGGTGCCCAGAGGCGCTTCCAAGCCTAGACGCTCGCGGCAATAATCGGGGTCTTCCCAGGCCTTGAGCGTACACAACACCTGGGCCGCAAAAGCTTCATGGATCTCGAAGAAGTCGAAGTCATCGAAGCTCAGCCCTTCGCGCTTGAGCATGCGCGGCACCGCATAGGCAGGTGCCATCAGCAGGCCTTCGGTACCGTCGACAAAATTCACCGCTGCGGTTTCGCCGGTACGCAGGTAGGCCAGCACCGGCCAGCCGTTGGCAACCGCCCACTCTTCACTGGCCAGCAGCACCACCGAGGCGCCGTCGGTCAAGGGCGTGGAGTTGCCGGCGGTGAGGGTGCCGTTCTGGCGGTCGTAGGCTGGAGATAGGCCCGCGAGCTTTTCCAGGCTGGCATCGGCGCGCAGGTTGTTGTCCCTGGCCAGGCCGCGGTGGGGGCTGATCAAGTCGTCGAAGAAGCCGCGTTTGTAGGCCGCATCCAGCCGCTGATGGCTGGTGAGGGTCAGCTCATCCTGGGCCAGGCGCTTGATCTGCCAGCGCTTGGCCATTTCTTCGCAGTGTTCGCCCATGGACAGGCCTGTGCGCGGCTCGCCGTTGCGCGGCAACAGTGGTTTGAAGAACATTGAGGGCCGGACCTTGAGCAACGTCTTCAACTTGTCGCCCATGCCCTTGGCACGATTGGCTGCGAGCAACGTGTGGCGCAAGGACTCATTGATACCGATGGGCGCGTCAGAGGTGGTGTCGGATCCGCCCGCAACGCCCACCTCGATCTGTCCGAGGGCAATCTTGTTCGCCACCAGCAATGCGGCTTCCAGCCCGGTGCCGCAGGCTTGTTGCACATCGTAGGCCGGCGTATCCGGCGACAAGGTGGTGGACAGCAACGACTCACGGGCCAGGTTGAAATCCCGCGAGTGCTTGATCACCGCCCCGGCGGCAAACTCACCGAGGCGTTGGCCGTGCAGGTTGTAGCGGTCGACCAGACCTTGCAGCGCGGCGACCAGCAGGTCCTGGTTGCTGTCGTGGGCGTACACCGTGTTGGAGCGAGCAAACGGGATGCGGTTGCCGCCGATGATCGCGACGCGGCGGACCGGGGCCGGGTTGAAGCTGTAGTCACTCATTCCAGGTTCTCTTTCCAGATGAAAAGGCCACGCATATGGGGTTTGTCGCCGGCGAAATTGCGCACTTCGAACTCGCGGCGCGGGCGGGTCACCGGATGACTCCACAGCGCGACCTGGCCGGGCAGGAAGATCGGCAGCTTGAAGTCACAATGGGCCTCGGCCTGGTCCAGGCCACCGGGCGGTTGCTGGGCGGCGAGCGCACGGCCCAGGGTCCACATGCCATGGGCGATAGCACGGCGAAAGCCGAACAGCTTGGCGCCGATCACCGAGGTGTGAATCGGGTTGAAATCCCCTGAAACCTTGGCAAAACGCCGGCCCAGGTCGGCGGGCAACACCCAGCGCTGGGTGCGCAGCAAGCCCGCCTCCTGCAAGGGCAACACGTCACCCCACGGTTCGCCAACCGGGTCCTTGACGTCCCGGCGCAGGTACAGGCTGTCGCTTTCCCACACCAGCGTGTCGGCACCGTAGGCACGGGTGGCGATGCTCAGCGCCTGGCCCTTGGGATGGGCGACCCAGCGCTCGCAATACACCTCAATGCGCAACGCCTGGTCTTCGTGCAAGCGCTGGTGCTGACGGATGCGATTGGCCAGGTGCACCATGCCGCTGGCCGGGTACGGAAAGCTGGGGCGAGTCAGCAGCATCAAGTGCAAAGGGAACGCCAGCACATGGGGATAGGACAGCGGCACCCCCTGCTCGCGGCGAAAACCACAGGCACGACCATAGGCGGCGATGTCGGCGGCAGACAACGCCACTGCCGAACGCACCAGGCGTTCCGTGGGCAGCACAGGCGCACCGTCAAGCTTGGGCTTGCGCAAGGCGCGCACGCCGTCCAGCAGCAAGCGGGTGCGTGAAGGCGGCGGATCAATGATCTGCGTCACGTAGTCCATGGCTCAGGCTCCCAGCAGGCTTTGGCCGCACACCCGTACGACTTGGCCGTTGACCCCGCCGGACGCCGGATGCGCCAGCCAGGCGATAGTTTCGGCCACATCGATCGGCTGCCCGCCCTGGGACAGCGAATTCATGCGCCGCCCAGCCTCACGGATCATCAGCGGGATCTTGGCGGTCATCTGGGTTTCGATAAACCCCGGCGCCACCGCATTCACCGTCACTTGTTGTGCCGATGCACGCGGTGCCAGGCCCTGCACCAGGCCGATAACACCGGCCTTTGAGGTGGCGTAATTGCTTTGTCCGAGGTTGCCGGCGATGCCGGAAATCGACGAGACACAGACAATTCGTCCTCCAGGATTCAGGCCTTGGCTATCCAATAACGCATTGCTGAGCTGCAAAGGCGCTTCGAGGTTCACCGCCAGTACGCTGCGCCACGCGGCCTCGGTCATTTTGGCGATGGTTTTGTCACGGGTGATCCCGGCGTTGTGCACCACCACGTCAAAGGCGCCGTATTGGCTGACATGGGCCTGCAGCAGTGCGGCTGCGTCCGTCGCAGTGATGTCCAGGGGCAGCGCCGAACCGCCGACGCTGTCCGCCGCCTGTTGCAACGCCGTCTGGGCCTGGGGCACATCCACGCACACTACGTGCGCGCCGTCCCGCGCTAGTACCTGGGCAATCGCCAGGCCGATGCCACGGGAGGCGCCGGTGACCAGGGCGCGACGACCGGCGAAGGGTTTGTCCCAATTGACCGTGACTGGGCCGTCCACGGTTTTTTCCAGGCGCACCACCTGCCCCGACACATAGGCCGAACGGCGCGACAGGAAGAAACGCAAGCTGCTGTCCAGCGCGTCTTCAGCACCCGGCGCCACGTAGATCAACTGCACAGTGATCGCCCGGCGTAGCTCCTTGGCCAGCGAGCGCACCAAGCCTTCAAGGGCGCGTTGGGCAATGGCCTGGGGCAAATCCTGGCAATGTTCCGGCGCGGTGCCGAGCACCACCACGCGGCCGTGTTGGCCAAGGCGCTTGGCGTTGGCGTGGAAGAACACATACAGCTCGTCCAACTGTTGCAGGTCGGCCACGGCGCTGGCGTCAAACACGGCGCCCTGCACTTTCACCGTAGACGGCGCCTTGAGCGTGGCCGGGGTGGCACTGACGGTGTCCGTTGCCGCGAAGATCCGCTGCACCTCGTCGGCCAGGCGCCCTACCCCGGCGACGATCACCGGGTTGACCAAGCCCTGCTGGCCGCTGCGGTGGCGTTGCAGTGGCAAGGGTTGCGGCAAGCCGATGGCCTGGGCCAGGCGACGGCCCCAGGCGGAATTGACGAAAGAAAGGTAGCTGTCACTCATAGAGACATTCACTCACAACACATTCTGACCGTGAAAATCCGAGCCCCTGTGGGAGCTGGCTTGCCTGCGATACAGGCAACTCGGTGTATCAGTCGTACCGAGGTGATGCCTTCGCAGGCAAGCCAGCTCCCACCTTGACCGTGATTTTCCTAATTGACCGAGGCGTTTTCGCTTTGGCTGGTGCGACGTTTCGCCGTCGGTTCCAGCGCTTGCTTGCGCTGCTGCAACGCCTCCAGCAAGCCGAAGTCCTGCGGAAAGTCATCTACCTGGATGGCGTGGTCGGCGTATTCCACATACCGGCCGAGCAAGGTGTCCTCGTCATCGCTGATCAAGTCCAGCGCGCGCGCCTTGACACGCCAGGCGGTGAAGGCCGTGGCCGAGATGGGCATCGGTTCGATCAGGCCCTGCTTCACGGCGGACTTGAGCCGCGCCTCAATCAACTCGACCTGCGGCAGCAGGCGGAAACCCAGTTCGCCGTAAGCCAATTTGTCGATTTCCGGACGTGGGATGTAGGAATTGGCCAGCAAGCGGTCGCGGGTTTCGCCCGGTGTCTGCACCACCTCGGCCACTTGGGCCAGCAGACGATCCGAGGGTTTGCGCAGTGGGATACCGAACGGGAACGTCAGGCCACGCAGCACCGCTGCGGCGGGTTTCGACGGGTAGTTATCGAGCACTTCCGCCAGCGCTTCGTGGGCCCGCAGCAACGCGTCCTGGGCCGCCCAGTGCACCAGCGGCAGATCCGCCTGGGGCCGGCCATCGTCCTCAAAACGCTTGAGCACGCAGGACAGGATGTACAGCTGCGACAGAATATCGCCCAAACGCCCGGTGATACTTTCCTTGCGCTTGAGGGCACCGCCCAGCACGCCCATGGAAATGTCCGAAATCAGCGCGAGCACCACTGACAGACGATTAGCCTGGCGGTAGTAGGACGCCAGCGCCGGGTCGGTCTTGGCCGGGGCAGAAATCAACCGCCCTCCTGTCAGGGAATGCACTGCAGCACGGACGGTATTGGCCAGCACAAAGCTCACGTGGCCGAACATGGCGCTGTCGAAGGCTTCCAGCGCTTGACGTTTGTCCGGATTGCGCGCCGCTTCCATCTCACGGAATACATAGGGATGGCAGCGGATCAGGCCCTGACCAAAGATGATCAGGCAGCGCGTCATGATGTTCGCGCCTTCCACCGTAATGGCAATGGGGCTTTGCTGGTAGGCACGGGCCAGGAAGTTGTTGGGGCCCATGCAGATGCCCTTGCCGGCCACGATATCCATACCGTCATTGACGATGATCCGCGCACGCTCGGTGACGTGGTACTTGGCAATCGCCGAGATCACCGACGGTTTCTCACCCGCGTCCAGGGACGCTACCGACACCTTGCGCACCGCATCGCAGGCATACAGATGTCCAGCCATGCGCGCCAGGGGCACCTGCACACCTTCGAATTTGCCGATGGGCAGGCCGAACTGTTTGCGCATCGCGGCATAGGCGGTGGTGCCACGCACCGCCACCTTGCCCAGGCCGACGTTGGCCGACGGCAAGGAAATAGCACGGCCGGCCGCCAGGCACTCCATCAACATGCGCCAGCCGTTGCCGACTTGTTCGCGGCCGCCAATCACCCATTCCAGCGGAATGAAGACATCCTTGCCGGTGGTGGGACCGTTCTGGAATACCGCATTCAATGGCCAATGACGGCGGCCACTGTTGACGCCGGGATGGGACGTCGGGATCAGTGCACAAGTAATGCCGAGTGAACCGGCAGCGCCCAGCAACCCATCCGGATCTTCTGCGCGAAACGCCAGGCCAAGCACCGTGGCAATCGGGCCCAGGGTGATGTAGCGCTTGTCCCAGGTCACACGAAAGCCCAGGACTTCCTCGCCTTCATGGGTACCTTTGCAGACGATGCCCAAGTCGGGAATCGCCCCGGCATCGGACCCCGCATACGGGCTGGTCAGGGCAAAGCACGGGATGTCTTCACCCCGTGCCAAGCGCGGCAGGTAGTAATTGCGCTGGGCATCGGTGCCGTAATGCAACAGCAGCTCGGCCGGGCCGAGGGAGTTGGGCACCATCACCGAAATGGCGGCCGCCGAGCAACGCGTCGACAGCTTCATCACCACCTGCGAGTGCGCGTAGTGGGAGAAGCCTTTGCCGCCGTATTGCTTGGGAATGATCATGCCGAGGAACCCGGCATCCTTGGTGTACTGCCAGCCTTCGGGCGACATGTCTTGCCAGACCTGGGTGGTTTCCCAGTCGTTGGCGATATCGCACAGGGTTTCGACTTCGTTGTCGAGGAAGGCTTGCTCTTCAGCGCTCAGGCTGGCCGGTGCGGCTTGCAGCAGGCGCTGCCAGTTGGGCTTGCCGCTGAACAGCTCGGCGTCCCACCACACGGTGCCGGACTCGATGGCGGCGCGCTCAGTGTCCGACATTGCCGGCATGATCGTACGAAACAAGCCCAAGGCCTTGCTGCTCAGCAAGGTGCGGCGCAGGGGTTTGATCGTCATCAGCAACGCGGGAGCGACCACCAGTACCGCCGCGACAGTGGCACCTAAACCGGCCACCACGTTGAACAGGTAACCCGCCGCCAGCCAGATCAGGCCTGCACCCAACCAATGAAGGGCAGCAGCTTGTCGATACGCCAGGGCAATCGCAGCTGCGAAACCCACCAATAACCAGATAACCATGGAGATACCTCTACTCGATTCAGGGTACGGCCTACGTGCGCCAGGTCGGATGACATGCGGCGTAACGCCACACTACAAAATTCGAAAACTATATTCAAATTTTGTTTTGAAATTATTATTTAATACGTGCGCAAAAAAAAGGGCGGCTGAGCGGGCCGCCGGGTCAACCAGTCGAGAAAACAGCGCCTGGCCTGAGCAGCCAGGGCTATTGATCGGAAGATACTCATCAGAACAAAGGACGAACTGCAGGGTCGAGGCAGCAAGATGCGCTTGGTGCCTTGACCCCATATCCTACTTAACCATCAGACTAACCATCAGAACGCGTAAGTGGCCGACAGACTGACCACGTCGCCCGACGACTCGGCTTTACCGTCAAGGCTAGCGCCCCCCAGGCGATCAACGTTTTTGGTCTTCAACTTGACCTCCTGAACGAACTGGTGGGAATAGGCGACGTCAAGGCTCAAGCCCTTCACCGCTTTTACATCATAGCCAGCACCGAGTGACAGGAAGGTGCGATCGCCATCTGGAATCCGCGGGTCACGGGTTGAATTGCGGGTGGGCGTCTGGTCAATGGCTACGCCAGCACGCAGGGTCAGCTCATCGGTGGCGCGGAAGTCGCCGCCGACCGAATACATCCACGTGTCTTTGTAGTTGTAAGGAATAGAAACGATCTCGATATCACCAGATTTCAGCGTGAGATCCTTGAACGATGACCACTGCGTCCATACCACGCTCGCGCCCAGGGTTAAGCGATCGTTGAATTGGTGAACCCAGTCAAAACCGGCGGTGGCAGGAATATCCAATTGGGTGCTGGCGTGGGCACCGTCGGGGAACAGTTTGAGGCCCGGATAAGCCACTTCAACCAATGTGCCATTCCCACCAATCGGGCTAGGTTGGGTCATCAACGCATAGTTATAGGCATCCGCACGTATATTGTACTTGCCCGTCATCTTGTTCTTGATCTTGGCGTGATAGTTGAGGCCCAGGGTATCTCTATCAGTGGGTTTCCATGTCACACCGGTAAACCAGCCCGTCGAAATATTGTCGACCTTGACTCGCATCAACGCGCCGCCGACACCTGACGGCAACTGCACGCCATTGAGTTCAGGACTCGTGGAATTGGACGCCGCCGAAAACAAATCGATGTTCTGGCTAACAAAACCTTTGCTGTGCTGAACGATCAGGCCGCCACCAATGGAAAACTGATCAGTGACCTTGAACGAAAGAGAGCCTGTCAGCCCGACGGTTTCGATTTTGGTATCTACCGCAAAATCACGAAATTTGGAGTCTTCGTTCCATGTCGAACGCATGCCTTGGGGCACTACCTGGCTTAAACCAAACGCGAAGCGGTCTCCAAGCGGCATCACCATGAATCCGGTCGGCAACCAAGCCGTGAAACCACCTTGCCCACCATCATTGTTGTTCACCACGGCCGCCGGGACGTCGGGAAAACCATTGTCCCCAATCGGAATATTGGCGACGGGGTCACCTTTATAATCGTTGGCACTGCCCTTGTACTTGATCTTGATGCGCGCGTAGTCAACCGTAAATTGCGCAACATTGTGTTCTACAAAAGCCATTGCCGCCGGGTTGTTGTAAGCAGAACTCGGGTCATTTTTGAACAGCGAACCGCCGGCAAATGCCCTCCCCCAACCAGGTGCGCCATAAGTAGGCGTGGAGAAACCGCCGGCGTGTACAGGCGTGGCGACCATCACCCCTCCCATTAGCGCCAATCCCAGCAGAACCTGTACCTGTTGTTTCTTATTATTCATACGGCACTCCTTATTGTTATCTCACTGAACCGGCCCCAGCCGACTGAGGGTGCTGCTTGGTTTTTCCTGATGGTTATTTGTTAAATGCACGGCGCTACAAGGGACATCTGTTGCCCTGAAACAAGCGCCTCACCCGAGGCGCTTGTCTTTTTACGGGTGATCAGCCCTTCATTCTCGAGCGAACATCAAGGGATGATGGTCAGCGCCGGCGATGGGGTCACGCTCAGGCTTACAACTGTGCAACTGCCACTAAGGTTCTGATTGCTCGCGGTCAGCGCAGACCCGTTGTAACCCACATTGATAGTGCTCGGACCACAGTTGGAGGCGGGGTAAAGGAAAGTGCTAGCAATGGTGTAGCCGACATTCGAAACGGTTCCGGACAACACACCGTTAGGACCGGTCGCGGTCAGGGTCCACGGCAAGCCCGTGATCTGTGGCAGGTTGCACAGGCCCCCACCAGAAACGGTGACGGTATTGATTTTTGCTACACCGGCGCCGTCAACCCGGCCCGCGAAAGTTGCGGTGCAGTTGACGGCCGCCTGGAACGAGGAAGGCGACTTCACCGTGATTGTGCCGGGCGCGGTAAAGTTGGTATTGATTGGCGTAATACTATAAGCATTCGCCATCGAAGCAGCACCCATGCAAACAGTCAAAGCAGTCAACGACACGAGGGTTTTCAAGCTTTTCATTGTTTTTCCTCACATGTTATGGCGAATTCATTTCGCCAGGGGTAATGGCCATGATCGAGAGGTCACGGTGAAACTGCAGAACTTCCCTTTCCAGCCAAATCTCAATTCAATAACGAAACAACATCTAACGCTTATTCAACAACTTTGAAGTTCGGCGGCATCTTGATCGACACCGTCTTGATCTTGCAGTCTTCGCCGATCGGGACGTTGGCGGCTTCCAACTTACCCGTGGCGTTATCCCAGGTGCCGTCGGCAGTTGAGGGCCCACACTTGCCGCCCAGACCAAACGCGTGGACATCCACACTGATCTTCGACATAGAGCCACTTTTGGTATCCTTGGCGACCAGAATCCACGGCAAGTTGATGGCTTCCACTCGGCTGCACTTGAGGCCGCCATCGAATTCGACTTCATCGACATTGACCGATGAACCATCAGCCGCCACTTTGCCGGCCACCTTGATGGTGCAGTCGGCACTGATCAGCGCGCCTTTGGAAAAGCTGATGGGCCCCTGGGCGGTAAACGCACTGCCGGCGGGTTCGATGCGTGCTGCCTGGGCCTGGTGATAGGCGATCAGGCCCAACGCAGCCAATACGATATGTGTGATGAATTTGGCAGATACTTGCATGGTGTACGTCCTTCCCTTTAATTATTTTTGTTCGGGTCAAACAACTTTCTGGCAACCGATATGGAAAATCCCGGGCGATAGAGGCCTGCGCGGCACGCAGGCCCCGAGTACCCAAACAACGTGTTACTTGAACTTAAAAAGGTTTTGCGCTGTTGCTGTACTTTTCCAGGTACTTCAACCGTTGTGAAGGCTGAAGATTGGTCAGGGTGATATCCCCGGCATAATGGTTCAATACTCGATGATCCATTCGCCGCCGCCATAAATAAGGCACATACGCCCAGACAATCATGCTCGCGTAACCATAAGGAAGTTGCGGTGATTCATCAAAATGACGCAACGACTGATAACTACGGGTGGGGTTGGCATGGTGATCGGAGTGCCGTTGCAACTGGAACAGAAAGATATTGGTAACAATACGGTTGCTGTTCCATGAATGCCGTGGCGAGCAGCGTTCATAACGACCATTGGGCAACTTCTGGCGTTTAAGCCCGTAGTGTTCGACATAGTTCACCACTTCCAACAGCGAGAAACCGTAGATGCCCTGGATGATCAGGAACGGCACCACCGCCCATCCAAGCCAGACGATCATCGCCCCCCACAGCACTACGCTGTACATCCAGGCGCTGAGCACACCGTTTTGCCAGTGCCAGGCCGGCAGGTCGAGCTTGCGCAGACGTTCGCGCTCCAGGTTCCAGGCCGAGCGGGCACTGAACCAGACCGAGCGTGGCAGGAACGCCCAGAAACTCTCCCCCAGTCGCGAACTGGCAGGATCTTCTGGCGTGGCAACACGCACGTGATGGCCACGGTTATGTTCGGTGTAGAAGTGCCCGTAGAAGGTCGGGGCCAGGGTGACCTTGGCCAGGAACACTTCCAGCGCATTGGGTTTGTGCCCCAGTTCATGGGCAGTGTTGATCGCGATGCCAGTTGCGGCGCCGGTCGACATGGCCATGCCCAGGTAAGTGAACCAGCTCACTTCGCCATGTAGTTGAGTGCGTGCGGTGACGTAGCTGGCGGTATGGGACAACCAACTCGACGGTTCCAGGTTCGCGGTAGCCTGCAACAGCCCACCCTGGATGATCCAGTCGATACCGCCAGCGGCGAGCCAACCCGTAATCAGTACCGACGAGATGACAAACAGCACGCCGGTGTAGACGATCCAGCGGTAGTAACTTTGGGATTCAAGGTGGCTGACGGCTGATTCGGGCGGGTTGCTCACGTCTTCACCGAGCAGGCCGTCAATCAGCGGGATCAGGCCGAAGATCACCAATACACCGACCCACCAGAGTTGCTGGATACCGGTGGTAATGGCCAGTGCGCCGGACAACAAAGGGGTGGCCAGGGGCATGATGCCCAACCACCACAGGTGACGCTTGCCGTCGGCCCACACGCTTGGAGCTGCCAATGTCTGATTCATGGCAGCCACCGATGCTGGGACGCGGAAAACAGGTTCAGGGAGCGTTGACTGCTCCAGGAAATCAACCATGCGATAAAAGACGTTTTTTTCATTTTTATTCGCTCTTAGGCATTTCAAAAATCATTTCAAAATAAACATTGAAATATTTTTTTAAAGAAATAGCGCGGAATCGTTAGGTCGTCAACTACTTTTTCGAGGCCTTTTCTACGTGACTGGGCAGTCTCTTTTTCAGCCGCCTGGTCAGGTCTCTAGGGCAAGCATTTCGGACGGCACAACCCGCAGTGGAAGACACGATTATTTGCTTGCCAATGCAAACGGCGGATGCAAGATCGCAGCGGTTTGCGCTGGCCGCGCACGCTTGGCCAACTGTTGCACCGCCTCCACCACCCGCGCGGTGGCGGTGATCGGCAACATGTGCCCGCGCCCCTCCACCACCTGCAGCTTCAGGCCTGGGACCTTGTCGGCCAGGGCCTGGCCGTGTTTGCGAAAGTCCAGGACCTTGTCCTGCGCGCCATAGATCAGGCTGATGGGCAACGTCAATTGCGGGTAGCGCTTGACCATGTCCGGCAGGGCGTCATTGACCAGGCCGATCTCGCTGGACGCGGCATAGAAGTTGTCGGGGCGCATGCCCAGCAGGCCACCTCCACGGGTGGCGAAATCGTCAGGGGCATTGTCTGGTGCGAACACCCCCTTGACCACCGCACGGCGCGTCAACAGGCCAATGGGCACCGTGAGGGTGTGAGACACCCAGCGCCGCAGCCAGGCCGGTCGCACCGCCAGTGACCAGAACACCACGGGCAACGTGGGTTGTGGATGGGTCAGTGGCGCCACCAATACCAACCCCGACACCGCATGGGGATGGTCGAGGGCCAGCGCCAGGGAAATCGCACCGCCCAGGGAATGCCCCAGCACCATGGGTTTATCCAGGCCGAGTGTATTGATAAAGGCCGCCACCTGACGCGCCTGGGCCGGCAGGTCCGCAGCGGTGCCTTTGTGGCGCGTGGAATAACCCGACCCAGGACGGTCAAGCGTGATGACACGGAAGTGTTCACGCAACTGCCCGGACAGTGCATACGTCAGGTTGCGACTGCTGCCCATCAACCCGTGAATCATCACCAGCGGTGGGCCCTTACCCTCTTCGTAGTAATGAAAGCGCTCGCCATCCACCTCCAGAAAGCGCCCGTTGCTCGGAACGGCAGCTTCAATGCGCCGTTTCATCCACGCGCTGAATCCCCATAAAACGGCGCTCGCGCCTATCAACACAGCCGCAGCGATAACCCATTCAACAGCCATAGCTCGGTCCTCTGCATCCCTGCTGCTGTCGACCCGACCGGAATTGATCAAAGCCTCAGCTATCGCCCATACCCTGGACCTGAACATCGTGCTTGTCCGTCGGACAAATCACACATGAGGAGCCTGGGACTAGCGTAGGCGATATTTTCAGGTAGATTATTTAAAATCTTTTTTAAAATAAGTAATTCAATTTTTCTTTGCAATGGTGTTCTATCTAAAAGACACAACAAGAAAAGGAGCACACCCGATGCCCATGAAGGAATGCTTATGAATACCCAGAGCGACTCAATCGACATCGCGATCATTGGCTCCGGCTTTGCCGGCCTGTGCATGGCGATCAAGCTCAAGGAGGCCGGGTTCACCGACTTCTTTATCGCCGAACAGGCCGACACCCTCGGCGGCACCTGGCGTGACAACCACTACCCAGGCTGCGCCTGCGATGTGCAGTCCCATGTGTATTCGTTTTCCTTCGCGCCGAACCCGAACTGGACGCGGCAGTTCGCGCCACAAGCGGAGATCCGCGCTTATCTGGAGCAATGCGCCACACGTTTCGAGCTGGCGCCCTACTTGCGTTTCGGCATGGGACTTGAACGGGCAGTTTTCGATGAGCAACAACAGCGCTGGCAACTGCGCTTCAGCGATGGTCGCCAGGTCACTGCACGGGTGCTGGTGTCGGGCATGGGTGGCCTGTCGCGGCCGGCGCTGCCGGATATTCCAGGGCTCGACAGCTTCAAGGGCAAGCGCTTTCACTCACAGCAGTGGGACCACGCGTACTCCTTGAAGGGTAAACGCGTGGCGGTGATCGGCACGGGCGCCAGCGCCATTCAATTCGTGCCGCAAATAGCGCCGCACGTGGCTCACCTGGACCTGTTCCAGCGCACGCCACCGTGGATCATGCCCAAGCCCGACCGGGCCATTTCGCCTTTCGAACGCTGGTTGTTCAAACACCTGCCTTTCACCCAACGCCTGGTGCGCAGCGCCTTTTATTGGGCTCTGGAGGGCCGCGTGGTCGGCTTTGCCCTGCACCCACGGCTGATGAAGATGGTGCAGAAAATCGCCCTGCGCCACCTGCACAAACAAGTGGCGCGCCCTTCCCTGCGCAAGACCCTGACCCCGGACTACACCATCGGCTGCAAGCGCGTGCTGATCTCCAATGACTACTACCCTGCGCTGTCACGCAGCAATGTCGAGGTGGTTACCGACAATGTATTGCGCATCGAAGCCGACGGTGTGATCACCGCCGACGGTATCAAGCACCCGGCCGACTGCCTGATCTTCGGCACCGGCTTCCAGGCCACCGATCCCCTGCCCCGCGACTGCATCATCGGGCACGGCGGCGTGGACCTGATGGACACCTGGCAAGACGGTGCCCATGCCTACAAGGGCACTACGGTGCCCGGTTATCCCAACCTGTTCCTGATCGTCGGGCCCAACACTGGCCTGGGGCACAACTCGATGATCCTGATGATCGAAGCACAGGTGACCTACATCCTCGACGCGCTTGAGCAAATGCAGCGGCATCGCATCGCCAGCGTGGACGTCAAACCCAGCGTGGAAAGCGCCTACAACCAACAGCTGCAGGCCAAGCTCAAGCGCACCATCTGGAACACCGGAGGATGCCAAAGCTGGTACCTGGACCCACGCACGGGCAAGAACACCACGTTATGGCCGGGCTCGACCTGGCGCTTCAAACGCGTCACCCGCCAGTTTGCGCTCAAAGACTATGTGACCCGTCTGATGCCGGTCAATGCGCCCACCCGTCCTGTACCTACGCCCCATTCCACTGCCGAAGGGAGCTTGTCATGAAGTCATTCAACGGCCGTGTCGCGGCCATTACCGGCGCTGCATCCGGCATGGGTCGCGCCTTGGCAATGGCCCTGGCGCGGGAGGGTTGCCACCTGGCGTTGGCGGACAAAAACAGCCAGGGGCTGGAACAGACGTTGGCATTGATCAAGGCCTCAACCCTGGCACCTGTGTTGATCACTACGCAGGTGCTGGATGTGTCCGATC
Source organism: Pseudomonas sp. C 49-2 (assembly GCF_003970195.1). Taxonomy (NCBI): domain Bacteria; kingdom Pseudomonadati; phylum Pseudomonadota; class Gammaproteobacteria; order Pseudomonadales; family Pseudomonadaceae; genus Pseudomonas; species Pseudomonas sp. C 49-2. The sequence continues at coordinate 76,617 of NZ_RXYG01000014.1, read as the reverse complement.
GCACGGCCATGGAAGACTGGGCTGCACGCTGCGCAGCCGATCACGGCCAGGTCAACCTGGTCTTCAACAATGCCGGGGTGGCCCTGTCGAGCACGGTGGAGGGCGTGGACTACGCCGACCTGGAATGGATCGTCGGCATCAACTTCTGGGGGGTGGTCCACGGCACCAAGGCGTTTCTGCCGTACCTGAAAGCCTCAGGCGACGGCCATATCGTCAACACCTCCAGCGTGTTCGGCCTGTTTGCCCAACCGGGCATGAGCGGCTACAACGCCACCAAGTTTGCCGTGCGCGGCTTTACCGAATCCCTGCGCCAGGAACTGGATATGCAGCGTTGCGGCGTGTCAGCCACCTGCGTGCACCCCGGCGGCATTCGCACCGATATCTGTCGCAGCAGCCGTATCGACGCCAACATGACAGGGTTCCTGATCCACAGCGAACAACAGGCCCGCGCCGACTTCGAAAAGCTGTTCATCACCGACGCCGACCAGGCTGCCAAAGTGATCCTGCACGGCGTACGCAAGAACAAGCGCCGCGTGCTAATCGGCCGCGACGCGTATTTCCTCGACCTGCTCGCCCGCTGCCTGCCGGCGGCCTATCAAGCGCTGGTGGTGTTCGCCAGCAAACGCATGGCGCCCAAGCCACGCACGCCGGTGTTTGAAACCAACGACGAGCCCCGTCTCTGAACAGGAGCACGCATTATGTTGCCGATCCGCCGTGACATCCGTTTCGCCCTGCCCGCCGAGCACATCAAGGACTGGCATGAACAGGGTCCGTTCATCACGCACTTCTTCAATGCGCTGTCGCTGCTATTTCCCCAGGGCGAGCTGTTTTTCATGGACAGCGTGCGCCACTACCGCCAGCGTATTGATGACCCTGAGCTAAAAAAAGAGGTCCAGGGGTTTATCGGCCAGGAAGCCATGCACAGCCGCGAACACGTGGCCTACAACGACTTGCTGCAAGCGGCCGGGTTGCCGGCGCATACCTTGGACCGCCGATTGAAGTTCATCCTCGACTGGCAGAAAAAACACCTGCCGGCGTCTTTCAACCTGGCCGTGACCATTGCCTTGGAACACTACACCGCGATGCTGGCCGAAATCCTGCTGAGCGATCCGTCTCGCTTCGGTGACTCACTCAAGGGCTACCAACAGATGTGGTACTGGCATGCCCTGGAGGAAACCGAACACAAAGCAGTGGCCTTCGATGTCTGGAACACCGTAATCAAGCCCGGACCCATGCGCTATTTGCTGCGTACCGGGACCATGCTCACCACCACGGTGTTGTTCTGGCTGGTGGTGTTCGATTTTCACCTACGCCTGCTGATCGCTGACCGCAAGTCTGGCGGGCATCTGAAAGGCTTCTGGCGCATGCTGAAATTTCTGTATGGCCCCAGGGGCGTGTTCCCACGGATGCTGGTGCCGTGGCTGCATTACTTCAAACCCGGCTTTCACCCCTGGGATCACGACAACCGTGCGCGCCTGGCCGGGATTGACGACCTGGTCGAGGAGATCGAGCAGACCCAACGCGTGTATTAGGCTTGCGCCAAGGCAGCGCGCTCACGCACAAAGCCTTCCAACTGATCCCCCGGCAGTGCCTTGCTGAAATACCAGCCCTGAATGATCAACTCGGCGCCTGTGTTCAGGAAGGCCAACTGCTCGGCGGTCTCCACGCCTTCCACCACCACGCCCAGGTTCAGCGCCTCACAGAAGCGCAACATGCCGGTCATGACCTGAGCGCCCTTGGGATCGTGCTGGGCCACCACGAAACTACGATCGATCTTGATGAAATCCACCGGAAACTGATGCAGGTAACTCAAGGCCGAAAACCCGGTACCGAAGTCATCGATATAGACCTTGGCGCCGATGGCTTGCAGCTTCTGGATAATCTGGCGCGTGGCTTGGATATCGCTGACCAGCGCGTCTTCGGTGATTTCCACCGAGACTTGCCCGTGGGCCTGGGCCAGGATTTCTACGAGGCGCTCACCGTAGGCGGCGTCGGTCAAGGTCGCGCTGGAAATATTGATGGTCATCGGCAAGGCAAAGCCGAGCTTCTGCCACTTCTGGTATTGGCGCACCGCCTGGGACGCGACCCACACATCCACGTCCGGCATCAACCGCGCCTGGGCCAGCCATTGCAGGAACTCCCAGGGCGAATGCACCTTGCCTTGGGCATCGCGGGCACGCATCAGCGCCTCACAACCGGTGCACAGGCCGGTACGGGTCGAGACCTGTGGCTGGAATTCGAGGTAGAACTCGTAGTCGCTGATTTGCTGGATGCGGCTCAGTTCATTGGCTTGGCGCGCCAGGGCCTTGTGAGACGCGAGCACCGGGTCCAGCTCACGCAGCCGGCCCTTTTCTTCAAGACCTCGAAAGGTCATGTCCAGGGACTTGAGGTACACCGTGCCACCTTCAGTGGTCTGGCGATGGATCGCATGCACATACGGCGCATACACCAACGTGCCGAGGCCCAGCAGCGTCAGTTGCAACGCCACTGCCGCGAGGTCGCCGTGCGTGCTCAGGTAGGCATTGAGCAGCACAGGCGCCGTAAACGGAACGCTGACCACCGCCGGTGAGACCCAGCCCATCTGCACCACCGTCAACGCCACCATGGCGTTCAACGCAGGCACAATCAGAAAGGGAATGAACAAGCGCGGATTGAGGATGATCGGCAAACCGAACAACAGCACCTCACTGACGTTGAACAGCGACAGCGGCAGACTTGCCACCGCCAACAAGCGCATGGACTGACTCTTGGAGAACAGCAAGATCGCCAGCAACAGGCATAGTGCTCCGCCCGAACCGCCGATAAACGCGAAACTGCCCAGCAGGCCGCTGTTCAACAGGTATTTGATCGGCTCGCCCGCCGCCGCCGCCGCATTGTTCAGCACCACCGCCTGGTCCAGCACATCGAACAGCGGCTGCATGGCATAGACACCGTGGATGCCGAAGAACCACAGCAGCGAATTCATCAGGCTCACAAACAGGCCGCTACCGTAAGGCGATTGCAAGGCATCAAGTACTTGTGGTCCCTGCAACTGCGCCACATAAGGCACCTGCAACAACACGGACAGCACCATCACCAACGCCAGCGCGGTGATCGCGCCCGGCACCACCATATTGATCGTGCCCCGCAGGTTTTGCCCTACCAAGTCTTCATTGACCAACCGAGTCCAGCGATAACGGTGCAGCCAGGCAATTGCCGGCACATTCAACAGCGGCGAGGCAATCGCGATAAACAGGACGAAGGTGGCTGAAGCCCGGGGGTATTCACGCAGGATAAACGTCGCCACCACCACATGGGCCAGGCACAGGAACGCTACCGGCAGTTGTGGCAGACGATGCTGGATTGCCAGCATGTAACCGATGGACGCAGCGACCAGCAGCGGGATCACGGAGCTGATCTGGTTATGCAAGCCAGCGAGGAACGCCACCACTTGCGCATCGAAACCCAGCACCCGCGCGCATTCAGACAGGATCAGGAAGCTTGCCGACACCAACAGGCATGGCAGGATCCACAGCAAACCTTCGCGAATCGCTCGAAGAGACTCAGTGCTGGCCAAGGCAGCCAGACGTTGGGTGAAGAAAAGCTTGAACAGCGTTTGCGCCATGACCCATCCCTCTGCCCATCGCCCTCTGTCCCTGGAAGGCAGGGCCGGAAATACGGGGTTAACGCTACACGTCCTGGCACGATGAGCGAAAGCTTTTTGCCATTCATCCAGCTGTTTTTTCCGTAATGGACGACAGGCAATTCCTTAGATTCTCTAAATAATTGAATTTTCTTACGTGGACCACTGACCAAATCTGCTGCGGTGCGGATAGCCTACCTGTTATTGTTTTTACTCAACCTCATACTTGCAATGACCCACCGCCGGCTACGCAAACGCGCCCGCCATATCCAAAGCCCGGCCATCGAATGGAGTAAGTCCTTGTCACCACCCGGCGATAACCACCAGTTGGCATTGAACAGGTTCCTCAACGAACACCCCGATGTCGCCGCAGAACTCGACACCCTGAACCCGCTGGCCGCACAAGCCAAGGGCGAAACCCTGGCGCACTACCGCGCCGAACGGCTGCACGAGGCCTTCGAAGCCGAGGCCGAACGCCAGGGCCTGTTTGCCTGGGAGTTGACCCTGAAACTGACCGCCGAGTCGCCCGAAGCCTTTGAAACCCAACGCCTTGAAGTACACAAGGAAGTGGCACAGATGGCGGGGTTGAGCTGGGACGAGTACTGTCGGATGCATGATTTGGCCGGTTGACGCACTAGCCCATGAACCATAGGCACCGACGGGCTGCCAACCCCTCGCACAGCTCGGCAACATCGACGGTTCGCTGCTCGGGGTCCATGGCCAGTGCTGAACATAACAAAGGCCAGTACTGCCTGGGCAGTTGCCTGGGCCGCGGCAATCGTTGATTACGTTGACGCTCTACGGGCCGCCGTCCCTCTGCCATTTCGTAGAGCACTCGGGCCACCCCATACAAGTCGGCGCTCGCCGACGGCAACCCGCCTGCCATCAGCTCCGGCGCTGCATAGGCGGGAGTCCAGGCATTCAGCCGGTTGCGGCTCAAACCTGGTAATCCAGCCTCCGCCTGGGCTTGCGCGTGACCCAAGCCAAAATCGAACAGGCGTACCCCCTGCTCCCCGACCATGATATTCGCCGGTTTCACATCGCCATGCAGGACACCTTGCCGATGGGTGTAGGCCAGTGCATCCAGCAGTTGCAGGGCCATGGGCTGCAACTCTTGCCATGGCAATCCCTGAGGACATTCCGGAAGCACTCGGTCGAGCGTCAGGCCGGGCATCAGTTCCATGGTGAAGAACGCCACTTGGTGCGCCGTGTCTACCTCGAAAGAAAATGCACGTACCACATGGTCATGTCGCAGGCTTCGGGTCAGGGCGAATTCGCTGTAGAGCAGCACATGCGCGTCGGTGGATGCGGATAGGGTCTCGCCTAACAATTTCAGCGCCACGCGACAGTCTGGCTCGCCGAACGCTTCATGCAGCAAGTCCCGCGCGCGATAAACCACACCCATGCCCCCGGCACCGAGGATTCGCTCAAGCTGATAGCGCCCGGCCAGCACTTTCGGCGGGCCTGCCGCCGCGCTCATGGCCGGACCACCACGGCGGTCAGGTCATCCCGCGCCGGCCCCAGCAGCACACTACTGAACAACCGATCTACCACCTGCCGTGGCGTGCTCGCGCTCATGGCATTCCCCAGTTCCCGGTGACTGAGCCCCTGGTACAGACCGTCGCTGCACAACAAAAACACGTCACCGGGCTGGGAACGCAGTTCCAGTATCTCAAGGCTCAATGGCTGCCTGGCACCCACCGCGCGGGTCAAGGCTCTTGCGCCAGGATGAGCCTGGGCGAGTTCCGGGCTCAACTGTTGCGTGTCTATCAGTTGCTGCTGCAAGGAGTGGTCCCGCGACAGTTGATACAGCCGCCGCCCTCGCCACAGGTAGCATCGGCTATCCCCGGCCCAAATACAGGCGGCACGATCATGTGCCAATAACAGCACCACCACCGTACTGCCCATGATGCCCGCCACGCCATCGGCGGGTTGTAACTGGCTGTCGAGACCCCGCAGGCACCGTCGAACGGCCTCGATCCGTTGGTCGAAATCGCCTTGGTCAGGCAGTGCAGCAAGGCTGCGAACCACCCATTGGCTGGCTACATTTCCGGCATGATGCCCGCCCATACCATCCGCCACCGCCCAACAACCACGTTGCGGGCAATCGAGGAAGGCATCCTCGTTGCGTGCACGGCTCTTGCCTTGCGCCGTGCGCCCGGCACTAAGCCATGACTGTGCACCGCTCACAATTGCTCCGGCAGGCGGAAGGTGCGCCACGTCGCCATTTGGAATGGGCTCGGGTCGCGTTGACTGGTGAGCAGGTAATTGGCCCGCAGGCCAGCCAGGTCAGCCTTGAGAACCTGCGCATCCCTGCCGCTCGCGGGCTCGCTTTGCATCAGGTCGAAAAACCGAAACATCGACCAGGCGCCACGGTCTTTCTCAATGCCCAATGGCCGCTCGGCACCGCGCTCCAGCACCAGGCTGCTGCGACCATTCTCCGCTTCACTCGGCCAATGGAACGCCATCGACACGATCGGGCCGTGGCGATATTCCAACTGCTGATCACCCACCCGCAGCGTCGCCCGGCTGACGGCCTGGTCCAGGCTGTAGGGCGCCAGCGTGAACCGTACGGCCCAATCTCCCTGATCCTCGGTAAAAAAACCTTGGCGAATGATCTGGGCCTTGGTCAGCTGTTCCAGTAACAAGCGCGACATCGGCAGGCTGCGCCCTTCTATCCCCCGCAGGCGATAGCGGTTGCCCTCGACGGTGACGAACGGCCGCAGGTAACTCTCATAAAAGCGCGCCATAGCACCCCGAGGCTTGAAAAACGCCTGGAAGTCGCCTAGGGCAACATCACTGCCCGCATGCGCATCGAATGGGTAACGACGCTGAATGGCTTTCGCATAGAAGCCATAGACTTCGTTTTGATAGTGCTGATTCACAAACCCGTAGGCGCCATCGAGCAGCTGGCGCCAGCTTTGGTCGGCAATGCCTTCGAACCACCCTTTGAGCGGTTGCGGAAAGCGAGCCGCCGTGTCACGCAAGTTGCCCAGCAGCGGCTGCTGTCCATCCATCCGTTGCCTGGCCATTTTGAACGCGGCCTGCTCCGGTGAACTGTCCCGGCTCACTGTCGACAATTGCAATTGCAGCTCATCCAGCAAGCGCAATGCCTGCGTCAACTCGCCCCTTGGGTTCTGCTGTTCGTCGAGCAATTGGTGCAAGGGCTCGAAACGGCGTTGCAAGGCACGCCGGGCATTATCAGGTAACACTGCTCGGGTCAGGTCCCTGGAAGTCACCGCGCCCAGCTCGCCGACTTGCTGGACTTCCGTTTCAAGTCGATCGGAAACCGACACTAACCGAGTGTTTTCGCGCACCTGCTGCAACAGCTGCACCAAAGCCGATTGAGCCGATGTAAGGCTTGCAAGATGTTCAGCGCCTTGTTGCAGGCTGCCACTTTCCCGCAGCTTGATCCGACCGAGGGCGTCGCTCCAGGCGTCGGCGTACTCACTGAAATAGCGCTGTTCCAGCGCCAGCATCAGCCTGCGTAGATCCACGACGCTCAGGTCAGTACCCTCTCCAAGTACCCAATTGTCCTGAGCAATGGCATTGACCATCTGAGTACCCTGCTGTTCGAACAGCAGCAGGTATTTCTTGGTGTAAAACCCCGGTATAGGCGGCTCGCCCCTGGTAAACGCCGGACCTTCGGCCAAGCGATAAGGCTCCAGGTTTCGCGCTTGCTCCCGCAGCGCTCTGTAGACCACCTCCATCAATGACTCACCGCGTAATACCAAGCGAGCCTGGGCGACCAACTCTTCATTCAATGGCGCCTGAAACGGTTGTTCGAGGAGTCGTAAAAAGTGTTCATTCAAGCGCTTATTCGCCGAAGAGTCTCCCGCCCACTGGCCAGACACATACTCTGCCAGCCAGCCCTTATCAAGCCGCCCACGCAGATTGAGCATCAGGTAGGCACGTAGGCTATCCAGCAGGTGCTCGCGGTCACCCAGGCTTCCTCGCACTCGCCCTTCGAGCAGGGTGGTCACGTATGGCAAAAACTGCTGCTGCAGGGCGTGTTCATAAGCTGCAGCCAGTGGCGGACTACTCAGCGCCCCCTGATACAAGCCGGCCCGATCGATCCACCGTGCTTCGGCCTGTGGCGAAAACACTTGGGTTGCCGCCAGTCGACTGTCCAGCAGCGCCAGCAAAGCATGGCTCTCGTCCGCCCCTCGCAGCGGGGCGGGCTGGGTGTTGATCAGTCCCCGTAATTGCACTAGGCGCTGATGGTTGAACGCGTAACTGTGCGCCCACACTACCCCCACAGCCCCGATAACCACAGTCGCTGCCAGCGCCATCAATCCGTGGCGTCGGCGTATGCGCTGCCGCTCCGGATCAAGCAGCCCGGCCAGGTCGGCCTCGGCAAAAATCACGCGCTTAAACAGCCCCTGTACAAAATGGGGACGTACATCGACGGTCTTCGCACACGTCAGATAGAAACCTCGCAGGGCATTGATAGGCTGATTGCGATTGACAGAAAACGCCGCCTCGATAAACAGGCATAGACAGTCACCGATGCGTGCGAGCTGCCGGGGAAAATCAAGCATGCGCCCTCGACGCTCGACATTTCGCTCGTGATGCAAGCGCGGAATCAACTCCCCACCCAGGCGTTGCAGCAAGCTCTCGAACACTGCTCTCACTTGGACGAGGTCGGTACCCAGATACCCTCCCAGGACCTGTTCTGCATCATCGCCCTGCTGAGCATCAAAAAACTCGGCAAACCCGGCCAACCGGTCAGACTGGGTCAACACCAAATACACCGGTACATCCACGTGCAGTGTTTGCTGGATATCCTGCAAGCGGGTACGCACATGGCGGGCATGACGTTCCAGGTCGTGCTCATTGCTGCTTGAAAGTGTGTCGACTGACAACGTGACGACCACGCCATTGAGTGGCCGCGACCTACGCCGCCGCTTGAGCATGTCGAGTAGGGTCGACCATCCCGCGTCATCCACTGAAGGGTCGGGCTGGCCCAAATAACGGCCCGCTGCCTCGACCAGTACGGCTTCTTCGGCAAAATACCACTCACACCAAGACGTAGCCCCCTGTGGCGCCGTTTCAGGGGAGTCCAGTGCAGACGGCAAGCCGCTGGCCGCCAGCAGGCTGGTCTTGCCGCTGTCTTGCTCGCCAATCAATAGATACCAGGGCAACTCCTCTCGCCAACGCTCGCTGCGCTCACCGTAGCGTCGTGAGGTTTTCAACGCCTGCAGCGCCTCCTTGAAGCGCTCCCGCACCTGTCGAATTTCATCGTCGATCAATGCCTGCCGCTGATGACGCTCATGCTCTGCAGGCTGATTCAACCACACGGTACGACGCGCGCCCACCACGACCATCGCCAGCCCCCACAGCAATAGAAACCCGCTGATGGTCAGCAAACGGGACGTCGGGCTTTGCCAGAAACGGTAGTCATCCACCGCCAGCAAGGGCCCGAAAAACCACACCAGCAGTGCACTGGACAGCACTAGGAGCAAGCTGTATACCCAACTTTTGCGCAGCACCGTACCCACTCCTTTGAAGAATGCGTTCATCCATTGCTCCCAGCGTTACGAGGGTGTCCGAGAAACGCCTGACACCAGAGATTGAAGAGATTGAAGAGGTTGCAGCGCCGCCTCGCGCTCCTGGTTCAGCACCCAGGCAAACCCCGAATACATCACCAGTAAACAAGCCAGCACACAAATAACGACCCACATGACGGAGAGAATCCGTATTCGTACCCGAGGAACTTTCCCTCTCTCGGGAGTGATGGATAGCGGCACCCGGTCACCTCGCACATGCCTGACCTGGCGGTAAACAGCATCTTGGATCGTTTCCAGTTGCCCCCTTCCCCGCTCCATGACGCGGTATTTGCCTTCGAATCCCAACGACAGGCACAGGTACATAAGCTCCAGCATGGCAATATGCTTGACGGGATCGCGGGACAATCGCTCCAGCAACTGGAAAAACTTTTCACCACCGAAGGTTTCGTTGTGAAAGCGGCTCAACAGGCTCTTCTTCGACCAATCGCTGCAACTGCCCCAAGGCGTGGTGACTACCGCCTCGTCGATGACACTGCACAGCACATAACGCGCCGACATCACCTGGCTGCTCTCTGCCCCCAGGTGCAAGGCATGGGCCTCAAATGCGCTGATGGACGATGAGAGCTGGTCATTGAGCGCTTGCAAGCTTTCCCGAGCGGGGCTGGCCTTGAGCTGGGCAACCTGCGACAAGAGCTCCCAGCCCGCTGCCAACAGCATGTTGGTGCCCATTTTGAAACGCTGCCCCGGGAGGTTGGCGGCGTAGATCATCCGATCTTCCAACTGTGCGAAGCGTGGCGGCGAAGGGAAGTCTGTAACGGGTCCCAGCGCCGGCCCGAGCCCATCACGGTCAAGCAGTACGGTTTTTTCATCCTGCGGGTATTCACTGCCCTTCGTCATGGTATTCAGTTCCTGATAGCCCAGAAGTTGAGTTCCAGCTCGGCGAATTCGCCGCTCGCGTGGAAGGCAAAACCACCCGACTGCTCCAACTGCGCGATGTCACGAGGACTGAGTTCGAGCATGAAATAGGTCTTGGCGGCGTGATACGGAATCTGCCGCGGCGCGACCGGCAGCGGCTGGACCTTGATACCGGCCAGGTGCAGGTTCACCAGCTCGCGGATGCGCTCTACGGGGCCGATCTTGAGATGCGCCGGCAAACGATGGCGAAGCTCTTCCGAATCACATTGGGCGGTGGCGGCCAAAATGAAGGTGGCGGTGCCGAGCAACTTGAGATCACTGACAGGGCAAACCAGCACACCGTATTGCCGCTTTTGCAACGCCAACTCGATGGCATGTTGTTCCAGCACCGACGACAATACAGCGCGAAGCCCCTCCATCAGCCCACGAAAGCTCGCCCCCTGATCGCCATGCCGGTAGTGCACGGCAAGTTGTGCGCGCTTGTTATCGTTGGCGAACGTCGACAGTTCGCCGAGAATCGAGAGCAACTCCCGATACAGCAGCTCCGGACGCACTTGAGCCTGCACCAGGTAGTGACGCAGGACCAACTCGGCACGATTGATCAGTTGCAGCATCAGAAAGTCGCCGACCTGTGCTCCTGTCGAGGCACCACTCCCCTGGATTCGCGTTGCAATCGCATCGCCACGCGTCGCCAGCAGGCTGATCACCTCCTTGATGCATGACGGCACATATCCGGCGCTCTGGAGATAGATGAACGTCGGCACAAAGTCCGCATCCAGGCTTACGCCATCCTCGCGAGTCGAATCCTGCACTTGGGCGACCTGGAGCTTCACGTAGAACGCATCACTGGGCCCATCGCCCAGCATCAGCCGAAAGTCCGGGTGTGCACAGTTGATCTGGCAACGAGAATCAACGCCGGCGTTGGAGTCGCCGATTTCCGATTCACAGGCGACGTAGCGTGCCAGCACATCGCTTTGCTCCTTCCTGCGCACCTCAACCTGATTCTCGCTCGCCAGCGGCAACGCCAGATAAACAGCTTGCCTGCCCGCATTGGCAGGCACCTGCAACACCAAAGGCTCCATCGCGCCGCTCAACTCAAACAAGCTGCCGTCCGGCAATACTCCGCTGGCCTGGTTGACAACGACCTTGCCCAGATTGAGGTACTGCATATCGATGTCCAGGGTCAGGAACCCCCACGCATCACTGCTCAGCAACCGAGTTCGGTTGAGCTGTCGATGGTAGTAGCGGTCATTGTGTTGCAAGTGCTGGGGCCGCAACAGCATGCCTTCTTGCCAGATAACGTTATGGACCTGCATCTCAATTCTCCGTCCTGTCAGTCTGAGGGGTTGCCATCCGTAGCCCCGTCTGGTCCAACACAATGTCGGCACGGGTCAATTGCCCCGGGACTACCGGCAGCACGAGCCGCCATTGCACATGAGGCAAGTCGCGATACGCCGCCAGCACGCCGACATAGCGGCTATGCGGCTGGACACTGAGCTTGAGTGCCTGCCGTTCACCAGGACGCAATTCCAACTCCTCGCTGCTGACCCAATCCTTGGAGAGTGTCTGTTCGGCGCGGTCGTAGAGGCTGAAAAAATCGGCATTTTCAAAGGCCACGGGGTGCCGCAGTTCAAGCAGTTGCACCACCACGGGAGAAGGGCGACCGTGCAGGTCGGGGTTGACTTCGTCACCTGCGATCAACGTCAAGTCCAGTTTGGTCAGGGTCGAAAAAGGTGAAAGGCTGCTACATCCGGCCAACAGGCACAGTGCTGACAGCATTGATAGGGCCGCAACTCGGCACGCGAACATCATCCTGGGCACCCCACATTCAGGGCGGAAACCAGGCGTACCTGCTCCTCATAGGCACTGGAAAAATCATTGCGCGACCACTGATGGCCCAAGGGATCTTCGTCAACCAGTCGTCGATAGTGGCGTTGGTATGCCCGCCAATAAGCGGCCTGGGTGAAAAACCTGGGTGGCTTGCCCTCGCGCTCGAAGCACAGCAACAAATGTCCAGGCGCAAAGGCTGCCAATGCACACCGCACCGCGGTCCGACAAGCCACGATCATGGCCACTTGATGAACTTGCAGGTCGCGACAGGCCTGGGCGACGGCTTGCTCGGCACCGAGCTCTCCCGGGGCTCCAGCACCCAACAGTGACGCCATGGCAGCCTGGCTGTCGGCGCAAGCTTTCAGCGGGTTGAGGATGTTTGACACTGGGGGGGTCAATGCAATGTTGATCTCGCTGTTCAGCTCATCACGGGTTCGTAGGTTTTGCTGCAGCCCTTCGATGACTTGTTTGAACAGCCCTGCCACCTTGATCGCGAGGGCTTCGCGACCTGGCGTATCAAGGGTATCCACTTGCACACCCAATGCTTGCGCGAACTGCGGCCAGAACACTTCCGAGGCAGCAGGCAAGGCCATGGCGGGTTCGGGAGGTATCTCTTTCCTGTCGGGTTCAGCCCATGTCGGTACGATCAGATGATCGCGATCCACGGGCCCTTGAATGTGCGATTGGAAAGTCACCTGCGTTGACGTATCCAGGCCGTCCAATTCTGCCGATGAGCTGACACGCATTTGCTCGCGATCCAGCGCGTCAACAGGGTCAAGCCCGAGGAACGCGTCGTCTGGAATCACATCATCCCCAGCAAACGACCGCCGTTCATTTGCCACCAACCGGGCACGAATTTCCAACCGTCCCAGTTGGTACACTTCACCCTCGATGATCAACCGCGCCTGCCCTTTGTCCAGGCGTTCCATGCTGCCTGAAACACTGATGCCGTTGCTGCTGATATCCGTCAGGTAATAGTGGCCTTCTCGATAACTGACCAAGGCGTGATGACTGGAGATCAGACGATGGGTATCGGGGATGATCCAGTCACAACCCGTCCCACGGCCGATCACACCGCCAACACCATCAAACGCCTTGCGCGCCAGCGGTTCATTATTCACGCCACTGCAGACTTCAAACACTAATTGCATGGCAGAGCTCTCCTGCTCACTGCCCACGACGTGTCGCCTGGGGGTCACCCAACGGACGGTAGTCGGCATCATCAAAGACATAATTGGCGTTACAGCCGCTCAACAAACACAGCACAAGCACCAGGGCTTGCCACGGATGAAAAAACATCAGGTATCTCCCATGAAAATCAGGTGCCCACACTTCTTCCATTCAGCCTTCCTCACGGACATCGCCAACGGGAATCTTCAGGCGCGCCAGGCGATAGAGCAGCGTGCGGCGGGCGACGCCCAGCTCACGCGCCGTTCGGGTGCGATTACCACGGTTCTTGTGCAGACAATCGATCAGGAACACCCGCTCTACCCGCTCCAGACGTTGGCGCAACGTCGCATCGACGGAGTCATTGGCTGGTGGCGCAGGCAAGGAAAGATGCACCGGCAGGATCACCCCGTCATCGCAGAGCAGTACCGCACGCTCCACCAGGCATTTGAGCTCACGGACATTGCCGGGGAAGGCGTAGCTCGACAGTTGGTCAAGGGCCGCGCTGGACCACGACACCGGCACACGTCCAAGTGCAATGGAAGCTTGTTGCGAAAAATCCCGCGCCAACAGCAACACATCGCCGTCACGCTCGCGCAAGGGCGGCAGTTCGATGGGGAATTGCGCCAGCCTGTAATAGAGGTCTTCGCGAAAACTGCCTTGGGCTACCATCGCGCAGAGGTCACGATGTGTCGCAGCAATGATGCGCACGTCAACCTTGTGTGCCGCAGTAGCGCCCAGCGGGCGAACTTCGCCTTCCTGCAGGACCCGCAGTAACTTGGCCTGCAGCGACAGCGGCATATCGCCGATTTCGTCCAAGAGCAGCGTGCCTCCATGCGCCGCGTCAAACAGCCCGACATGGTTGCGTTCAGCTCCCGTGAAAGCCCCTTTGCGATAGCCAAACAACTCGCTTTCCAGCAATCCTTCGGGAAACGCCGCACAGTTTTGCACCACGAACGCTTTGCTTTTGCGCGGACCTGCAGAATGGATAGCCCGTGCCACCACCTCTTTGCCTGTCCCCGTCTCGCCGCGCAGCAATACGGTGTAAGGCGTCTGCATGACCTTACCGATCAGGCGGTACGTCTGATCCATCGCCGTACTGCTGCCGATCAGCCCAAACTCCGCTCGAGGGGCCGGTTTACAGTCACTCAAAAGGGCGATACTTCCTGTGGAACACTGACTCTTCAGTAGAGCCCGCTGCGTCAAGGCAAAACTTCCCAGTTGGCTCAAAGAGAGGGAGTAGTCCTGCAAATTTCTCCGGCATTGGCTGGCAAGCAGCAACACGCCGTTGATGGCCTTGTCGCGGTTGAACAACGGCACGCATGACAGCGCTTCCCAGGGAGTCTCCAGCGCTGGCAGAAACCCGCACGCGTACATGCTGCCGGTGAGGTCCTCCAGGCTAAGAGCCGTTTTATGGTTGAGTACATAGTGCAACACCTGCTCATGCTGAAAGTCCTTGGTTCCGACTGGATCGCCGGAACAAAGCACTCCGAACAAATGCTGGGCAATCAGTTCAAGTCGGCCAGTGGACTCATCGCGCCAGTACCACTGACTGAGTTCGCATTGGCTCAACTGCGCCGCAGCCGCAACACAGAGCCCGGGCAAGGTGATTTCGTCGCCATCGGCACCCAGGCGAACGAACCAGCCTAGCAACGCGTCGAGGTATGCCTGTGATTGGGGCTCCTGGGTGGGTCGGCTCTCCCTCATTGGCTGAACTCGCAGAGGGGAGAACCATTCTCCGTCAGGTACGCATGCACATGCGCAAAGGGTTCGTCTTGAGCCATCGCCGCCAGCAAGCGATCCACCACCTGCGGCAACAAATGCAGTTCGATCCATTGGTCAAGGTAGCGAGCGCCGCTATCGCTGTGGGCGCAACGCTTGGCCATGTGTGCAACCAGCTCGGGCGTATAGCTGAACGCCAGCTTGCGCAGATGCAACCGTTGACCCAAGCGTTCCAGCTTGAGTCTTGTCAAATCATGCAGAGCCTCACCCGTGACCGGGTAATACGGCACGACGCGCATGCGAGCCAGCAATGCGGGTTTGAAGTGGTCGCGCAGCAACGGCCGGATCGCCTCTTGCAGCACTTGCACTTCAGGTCGCGCGCCGTCTGCGCACAGTTCACCGATGCACTCGCTGCCCAAGTTGGACGTCATCAGGATCAGCGTGTTGCGAAAGTCAATTTCCCGGCCTTCCCCATCATTGGCCAGGCCTTTGTCGAAAATCTGATAGAACAGGTTCAAGACTTCCGGGTCGGCCTTCTCGACCTCGTCGAGCAACACCACAGAATACGGGCGTTGACGTACGGCTTCGGTCAGCACACCGCCCTCGCCGAAACCGACATAACCGGGCGGTGCGCCAATCAAGCGAGACAGTGAGTGTTTTTCCTGGAACTCCGACATGTTGAGGGTGGTGACAAAACGCTCACCGCCATACAACAGATCGCCCAGGGCCAGCGCAGTCTCGGTCTTGCCCACGCCACTTGGGCCCACCAGCAGGAACACACCAACCGGGGCCTCGGCCTTGTTGAGCCCGGCTGCAACGGCGCGCAGATTGCGGTCCAGAGCCTGCACCGCTTGTTCCTGGCCAAGAATGCGCGCGCGCAGAGCATCGGCAAAACCCAGCACCCGTGTACTGTGCTCACATGCCAACTGTTCAACCGGGATACCGGTCCAGCCACTGATGACCTCCGCCACCAGGTGCGGGCATACCTGCTGCGCCGATGTTTGTTGCTCCTGCCAACACTGCTCCAGAAGCTGGCGCTCGCTTTCCATCTCCTCCATGCGTAGGTTCAACCCGTGCAATATTTGCTCATCCACGGGAAACCCTGCATCCCTGTCACGACCTATTGCCTGAAGCTGCCGCACGCCTTTCGCCTGTTCCGCGTAGAGGCGTTGCAACACTTCGGGCGCCGCCTCCCTGCGGGTACGCAAACGAGCGCAAGCGGTGTCCAACACATCCACCGCCTTGTCGGGCAACTGGCGCCCGCTCAGATAACGGGCACTCATCTGCGCCGCCGCCACAACCGCATCGTCCCGCACGTAAACGCCATGGCTGCGCTCATATACCGAGACCAGTCCGCGCAGGATCGAAACCGCCTGCTCGACACTGGGCTCGCCAACCAGTACAGGCTGAAAGCGCCGTGCCAACGCCGGATCTCTCTCGAAGTACTTCTTGTATTCCGACCAAGTGGTCGCAGCGATGGTGCGCAATTCACCACGGGCCAAGGCCGGTTTCAGCAGATTTGCCGCATCAGACCCACCCGCCGGAGCGCCCGCACCGACCAACGTATGCGCCTCATCGATAAACAGGATCACCGGTTTGACCGAGGCATTGACCTCGTCGATCACGCCCTTGAGGCGCCGCTCAAATTCTCCCTTGATGCTGGCTCCAGCCTGGAGTAGCCCCATATCCAGGGTCAGCACCCGCACATCCTTTAGAGCGGCTGGCACCTGCTCGGTGGCAATGCGCAGCGCGAGGCCTTCGACAACGGCCGTCTTGCCTACCCCGGCTTCGCCGACAAGTATTGGGTTGTTTTTGCGCCGGCGCATGAGAATGTCGATCAGTTGGCCGATCTCAGCTTCGCGGCACATCACCGGATCGATACGGCCTTCAAGCGCCTGGCGCGTCAGGTCGTGAGTGAAGTGTTCCAGCAATGACTCGCTCGTCGGCGAAGGATCCGTGCCAGGCGACTGACTCGACACAAAGCCCAGTAAACGCTGCGTATCCAAGCGGTTCAACAAAACCTGATAGGCACTCCCCGCATGGTGCAGCGGATGACGCAGCAGTGCCAGCAACAGCGCGCCGTGATCGACTTCAGTCTGGCGCAGTTCCAGATGGGCAACCATCAAGGCCTGCTGCAGCCATTGCACAAGCGATTGGGCAAACACCGGGTTGCGTGATGCACTCGCCTCCCCCTTGGGCTGCAGTGCCGCTTGCAACTCACCCACCTCAATGCCTGCATCTGCCATAGCCCGTACGAGAAGGCCGTCTTGATGCTCCAGCAAGGCCAGCAACAAGTCTTCCACCAGTACTTCTCTGCCGCCGCGCGTTACGCAACGTTCAGCAGCGCGCACCAAATCCCGACGGGCCTGGGTGGTCAATGTCTGAATAAGTTGTTGCAGATCCACATTTATCATAATGATTCATCCCTCATGAGCGTTGCCCGGCACCATGACCACCCCGTCGGAGCAGTCATGCGCCAGCCACGTGGTCCAGCCGAGGCGACAGACGTTGTGTTCACCAATGTGCAACGGTCGGATCTCTTCCTTGGCCAGCACCAGCCGCACGTCATAGTCCAATGGATCCCGAGATGTGAGGCGCACCAATGAACACAGCAGCGGGTAGTCGGGCCCAGTGGGCAGAAACCCATGGAATTGCTGCCAACCCAGGCCCTGCAGATGCACCCTGAACTTGCCACTACAGTCGGCAACCCGACTGCCCAATACCTGGTCACGGCCAAGTACGCTATTCGCGGTGCCGAGCCGATTTCGCTGTGCGTCAGCGATTGCAACCGTGCGCAGTACCCACTGCTCAATGAACAAGCGGGGGTGTTTGAAGTAGTAACGCAACACCGTCTCGATCAAGGCTGCCGAATGCGCCCGCAGGCTAAGTAACCCCAAGTAAGGCAACAGCCGCTTGCAGTTCAATTGCGCGACACTGCGAATCTGCTGGCCGCTCAGGCCGATCAACGCAAACATCTGCTCGGATAACGTGTCACGCGCGCCTGCCTGGAACCGCGCCCGGTAACGGTACTTGCGCCAGATGGGTAGCATCAGTCGTTGCAAACGGTGATGAAACACGTCCAGAAATTCTCGCGTAGTACTGCCACCCACTCCGTCGGCACACGCTTGCTCGCCATAAAACGCCGGCAAGGGCGACCCCGCGCCACACAAGCCCAAAAGGTTGAGGCGAAGACGCGCACGCAACTGCCCGTGCTCACTGAAAAACTCCACCCGGTCAATATCGTGACCGGGAAAGCCAAGACCTGGATTGGCTTGAAACTCCAACAAGTCATACAACGCGTCGTCATCCGACAGGGGATGGGCTTCGCGCAAGCGGTTGATCACCTGCAAAACCGCCTGGAACAGCGAATACTCGCGGATGCCCCGGGACAGTCGCGTCAAAGCAGGGGCTGCTGCCCCATCCGTGGTGGCCATAGGTACACGTCTCCTTGTGTGCTGATGACTCGTAGTTCGTGGTAAGCGTTGAGACTGGCGTAAAGCGCGAAGAATTCGTTGAGTACCGACGCGAAGACGAACACTTCGCCATGCCCCAGAAAGCCTTGGGGGTCGATGCTCAGATCAATTCGTATCCCCCGAAACGGCAAGCCCCGTTGCAATCGGTCGACCGCCGTATGACTGACGGATCGCATTGCGCCCAGCTTCCTCTCACTGACCTTCTGCGCTTGCCGATCGTGGTAGCGCGGTAAGTCATAGGTTTGAAGGATCACCTTCAAGGCGTTGATGTCGCTCAACGACAGATAGTTGAGCGACAGGTTGCTAATCAATCGCCAGAGAAAATCCTGATCCAGGGGTGGCGGAAAACTGGCCGTTGGCGCGCAGATGTTCCGAAACGACAACCCCTCTGGCGTCTGTTCGCAGGGCAGGTTTATGTCCCCAAGCTGCAACAGCCGAGGCAGGTTGTGATTGGTACACGTCAACTCGATCGACAGGGTTTGCTGCTCTGACTCAGGACCGTTACCAAACGCAAGCCAGGTTTCAAGCCCTGCATGCTGTGCCGATGGCCGTTGACGAATGCTATAACTCGCCGGGCTATCCGCCTGGTCGGTGTCGCCACCATGTTCGAAGGATTCGAAGGGCACGTAAGCCTTGTATCCACGCCCACCCGGTTGCCACCCTGTGACACTGTCGACGGAAAATACACTCGCGTTTTCCCGCGAGTATTCGCCAGGGACGAGCAGATACTCATCCTGCTTGCCGTCCAGCCGGATGGGCACCGCATCATGCTTGAACAGGTTCACGATAGGGGTGCAGTACAGTTTGACGTTCTCCAGGGTGGGCTGCTGGGACTCACGCCATGGCGTGCGCAACTCGAAGCGCAACATCACCCCACGCACCTGCTTGAGCAATTCGCCAGGTAATTCCTGCAGCACGCCCAAGCCCCCTACATCGACAAACAGGTACTTGTCAGGAAAGGCAAAATACTCCTGCAGGTGGCGATACCCTGGAAAGGTATTTTGCGGATACGGGATCAACGCCTGTTCCTCGCTGAAACCCACCGGCTGGACCTGGTCGGCGTCCAGCCGCAGTGATAACGCCTGGCCATTAACCCCGTTGACCGGCAGGCCATCGTGGCCCAAAGGTAGCAACTCGATACCGTCAAGATGACGCAGCAGGCTCAGGTACAGCTCCTGGCTGATGTAGCGATCTCCGGCGAGATGCAGGCGCAACTGAGTGAAGGTCCATTCACTGAAATTACCTTCGGCGCTCATGTCCAGACGCAGGCTCAACTTCCCCCGCCCTGCCTGGGTGCCGTACTCCAACGCGCTCAGTTGCAGCGGTAGAACCTGCGTGGCATAGCAGGTCCGAAAACGGCACCGCTCGTCATTGACTGCGGCGCTTTCGACCGGCGTGTCCCTCGCCACCCACACGTCCGGACCGGAGTGTTTCAACGGATCAAATTGCAGCATGCTGAACGCGGGCATCGGGCGCATGTAGTTGGGCCAGAGCAAATGCATCAGCGAATGTGTCAGTTCTGGAAGCTCGTCATCGAGCTTCTGGCGCAAGCGCCCCGTGAGAAACGCAAAGCCTTCCAGCAGTCGCTCTACATCCGGATCTTGACCCGACTCTGCGAGAAAGGGAGCAAGCGCAGGATTGCGCTCGGAGAACTGACGACCGAGCTGGCGCAACGCACTGAGCTCGCTTTGGTAATAACGATTAAACGACATCCGGCAAGACCTCTACCCGACCGGAATCGCATAGCCGAGCGGTGAACACCACGGGGCGCTGGGTGCCCTTGATCATCAAAGTAGCTTCAATGGCGAAGGCCAGGGCCAGTGGGTCGTGGTCCCTCGGCAACGTCTTGACCCGCACATCCTTCAAGCGCGGCTCGTAGGCGCGGATGAATCGCTCGATCAACAAGCGTGACTGAGACAATGACTCATGCAGGCTCTGGTTCATGTCATTGAGGTCGGGCAAGCCGTAATCGGGCAGCGTCTGCACACTGCCCGCACGGATGCTGAGCATTTTTCCCAGGTGGATCGCGACGGACGTCACGGCACTTGCGGGAGTAGCCGGGCGCTCAAGGCGCTGGAAAAGACTCTGGTGGTTGGGCATGACCTGGCCTCTGCTCATTCTTTGTCGAGCTTGCCGACCAGGGACAATGTGAAATCCGCCCCCATATACTTGAAGTGCGGGCGCACACTCAGGTTGACTCGATACCAGCCGGGCTCGCCGTCGACATCACTGACAACGATGCGGGCCGCACGCAAGGGGCGCCGCCCACGCACTTCGGCGCTGGGGTTTTCCTGATCGGCGACGTACTGTCGAATCCACTTGTTGAGTTCCAGCTCCAGGTCGGTGCGCTCCTTCCACGACCCCAATTGCTCACGCTGCAGGACCTTGAGATAGTGGGCGAGGCGATTCACCACCATCATGTAGGGCAGTTGGGTTCCCAGACGGTAATTCAGCTCAGCCTGCTTGCCTTCGGGACTGAGACCAAAGTGTTTCGGCTTCTGGACCGAACTGGCGGAAAAAAACGCTGCGTTGTCGCTGCCCTTTCGCATCGTCAGGGCAATGAATCCCTCTTGCGCCAGTTCGTATTCCCGGCGATCGGAAACCAAGACTTCAGTCGGAATCTTGGTTTCGATTTCACCCATGCTATGGAAGTGATGCAACGGCAAGTCTTCCACCGCACCACCGCTTTGCGGGCCGATGATGTTCGGGCACCAGCGAAACCGCGCGAAACTATCGGTCAGGCGTGTGGCAAAAGCGTAGGCCGTATTGCCCCACAGGTAGTGTTCGTGGCTGTTGACCACGTTTTCCTGGTAGGAAAAGGTCTTGACCGGGCATTCAAGGGGATCGTAGGGCGTACGAAGCAGGAAACGCGGCACGGTCAAGCCGATATAGCGTGAATCTTCGCTTTGGCGAAAACTTTGCCATTTGGCGAATTGAGGGCCTTCGAAATGGTCCTTCAGGTCTTTGAGATCCGGCAGACCGGTGAAACTTTCCAACCCGAAGAACGCAGGGCCGGCAGCGGCGATAAAAGGCGCATGGGCCATGCAGGCCACACTGGAAGCGTACTGCATCAACTTCACGTCCGGGGCGCTGGGAGACAGAAAGTAATTGGCGATAATTGCGCCCACCGGCTGACCACCAAACTGACCGTATTCCGCACTGTAGATATGTTTGTACAGACCGGACTGGATCACTTCAGGTGAGTCCTCGAAATCTTCCAGCAGATCTTGCCGAGAGACGTTCAGCAGTTCGATCTTGATGTTCTCGCGGAAGTTGGTGCGATCAACCAACAACTGCAGGCCTTTCCAGGAAGCTTCCAAGGCCTGGAAATCCGGGTGGTGCAGGATCTCATCCATCTGAAGACTAAGCTTCGTGTCGATCTCGGCAATCATCCGGTCGACCAGCCGTTTCTTGACGGGCTCGCCTCGGTTCTGCGGTTTGATCAGCTCTTCGATGAACGCCGAAACACCACGCTTGGCAATACCATAAGCCTCGTCGTCCGCACTCAGCAGAGTCTGGGCAACGATGTTATCGAGAATGCTGTATTGATCAGCGGTTTGTGCAGGCAGTGAGTGCTGTTGTGTCGTCATGAGCTCAGTGTCCTTTTACTGAAAAATGTCAGGCGTCAGGTGTATCCAGTCCCAGCTCAGCCAATACCCGAGCACGGGAATCGTCATCGGCAAGGGCCTGTTCTATAGCTTTGCGAAAGCTCGGCGTGTTGCCCAATGGTCCTTTGAGCGCCATGAGCGCCTCGCGCAACGCCATCAGCTTTTGCAGTTCGGGAACCTGCTCTACCAGGTTCGCCGGATTGAAATCCTTCATGGAATTAATGCGTACCTGAATGGCCAATTCCTCAACACCTGCATCCTCCTGCAGACGATTAGGCACGCTCAGCGTCAGGCTCAACGCCTGTTTGGCCAACACGTCATCCAGGGTGTTCTTGTCGATCGCAATAGGCTTTCGATCTTCGAGCTTGCGCACATCTTCACGCTGGGTGAAATCGCCCAGCACCAACAGTTTCAACGGCAGTTCGACTTCTTCCTGCGCACCGCCCAAGGCGGGCTTGAAAGTGATGTTGATACGTTCCTTGGGGGCGACCGAACCTTCTTTGGCCATGGTGTTTCTCCTTACTCAGTGGCTCGAAAGCCTATTCAAGTACCGCTTCCAGATCGAAGAGGCACAGCCTGCGGTGGGTGTCTTCCTTGCGCTCGAGCACGGCGTGGTTTTGTGGCAACAGGTCACAGCAGCGATACAGAAGCTGGGTTACCTGAAGGGCCAGTTCCGGCTCCCAACGTTCAAGACCTGTGTGTTGCAGTTCGTGGTCCAGATGTTCGAGCTGGATCTTCGCCAGTTCGTGCTTGCCGGCTTGTACACACAGCCTCGCCTGGGCAAGCCGCCAATGAAATCGCGCGCGCTCGCTGCGAGCGGCGTACATGCCTTTTTTGAGTTCATGGATTGCGGCTTTGAGCCCGTCCTTTCGCAACCGGGGTGCCACTGCCTGCAAGGCGATCTCCCAAGGCTCGGCTTCGGCATCAATCATCACTGCGGCTGGTTCGGGTATTTGCAGACGACGGCTGACCTGCAGCGTGATCCAGTCACGGCTGGCGGCATCGGCAAAAGGAACGCCGTCGTGAAAACAGAACGACGGCAGGTCCGGCAGACGTTGCAGCAGCAAGGCGAAGGTCACTTCCAACTCAGTCATGGCCTGTTCCGCCTGCAAGGCTTCCAGGCATTGCCAGAGCATATGCAGTCCGTCGAACCAGAACATCGCGCCGGCGAGACTGGTTTCGAGTTCCAGTATCAGGTCGGCGTAATGCCCCTGAGCAAAACGCTCCTGATAACGTTTGAGCTTGTCAGGCGCAGGCCCGCGCAAGGCGGTAATCCGTTCGCTGTCGGCATCCGGATACCCGCTCAGTACCAGCCAGTTCAACGTTCGGTTGAGGCGCAAGGCACGCAGATCGGTGGCGTTCTGGCGCAACCACCAGGCACACAAGGAACGGGCCTGCTCCTGCAGAGTGCGTAGCAACTTGTTGGCGTCTTTTTCGTTGTCCACGACCGCTTCAGGTTTGAGTAATTGGCTGGTCGCGTGCCTGACCTGCGCTATGACACCGCTCATCCCCGCCGCCGGAGCATGGTCCTGAACAGCCAGCTCCAGCCGCTGAGCCAATTGCCTGCGGATCGGCAGCAGCAAAGGCGCCTCGTCTCCCAAGTGCCTGGTCCATACCTCATCGAGGCAAACCAGTTGTTCAAGTACTGCACGAAACAAGGGCTGCTGGCTCTGCAGGGGCAGGCCTTGCGTAAACAGAGGCTCGAGACGCAGTACCAACCAAGCGAATGACGCACCGCGAGTACGCATTTTTTCGGGGTAGACCACCGACCAATGGTGCTCGCAGAGATAACGCAGCAATCCGAGCCCGGCTAGCAGGCCTGTATAGGACTCGCACTGGTGCAACGCCCAGGTCAGCCAGACGGCCGAGCGCAGATCCTTGGACTGATGTCGCAACATTAGCTCGCTGGTTTCCAGGACCTTGCGCCAATCGGGCTGGCTGCTGCCATGAATCGATTGCGCCTTTGCCAACTCGGATTCCAGGCATTCATATTCACTCGAAAAGCGCATATCGCTGCCCGCAAAACTCGATTGCGCACAGGGCGACCTTGCAACTTCAAGATAATGATCACACAGCGTGTCCGAATAAGACATTTCACACCAGGCGCAACTAACCAAGACAGGACCAGCCAACTAACCACGCGTAAAGTGCGCAGCAGAAAGCCATCTGAACCTTGCAGGAATCCCTGCAAAGCTCCAGAACCTTAGCTACGGCTAAAACATTCAGCAAGCGACGAAATAATAGTTAATCCTTTTCCTACAAACCCCTTAAATCAGCCACTGCGCAGCATTTTGCGCACTCATTCATGCCCGCTCGCTCGGATTGACGTTACACGCCAGCCATTCAAATAAAGTCTCGACTGAGCAACTAAGTGCGCAGTAATGCGCAAGAAAAACCAATTTAAACCAACCAAACACACCCTGACTGTTCAACAACCCTAACTTATATACAGCCTAACCCTAACAATCATTACCCCACACACTTTCAGGCACGCTTCTTGTAATAGGCAAAGTCCCAGCCGCTGCATTTATCGGTGGGACTACCCCTTCAATCAGACAAGGAAACCCGTCATGCCAACACCCGCGTATCTCTCCGTCACCGGCGTCAAACAAGGTTTGATCACGGCAGGCACGTTTACCCAGGACTCGGTAGGTAACATTTATCAGGAAGGCCATGAGGACCAGATCCTGGTCCAGGCCTTTTCTCATCAGGTGATCATTCCGCGCGACCCTCAATCCGGCCAACCAACGGGCCAGAGGGTGCATAAGCCCTTGATGATCAGCAAAGTCTTCGATAAGTCCTCACCATTGCTGTTCAGTGCGTTGACCAGCGGCGAAGAGGTCAAGTGCCGGCTGGAGTGGCTGCGCACCTCGTCGGCCGGCACACAGGAGCACTACTTCACGATTGAACTGGAGGGCGCCACCATCGTGGACATCCAATCACGCATGCCCAACTGCCAGGACCCGGACAACGCCCACTTCACCCATCTGGAGGATGTGTACTTCACCTACCGCAAGATCGTGTGGACCCACGAAGTGTCTGGCACTTCCGGGTCCGATGACTGGCGCAGCCCGGTTGCCGGTTAACCCGGATTAGCCCGGGAACGGTGCCAAGGAAGGCGCCGCTCCTGACGGTTGGCTAAACCATCGCCAAAGGGTGCTTGCGCTTGGGTGCGCCAAACACGCGATCAATCGCGTCGAGGTCGTGCTCATCCAGCACCAATTTGGCGGCGGCTGCGTTGAGTCGCACATGCTCCGGCGTGACGGCTTTGGGGATTGCGATCACGCCGTCATGGCGCAACACCCAGGCCAGGGCGACCTGCGCAGGTGTGACCTCATGGCGACGGGCGATCTGCTTGAGGGTCGGGCTGGACAACAGCTCACCGCCCTGGGCGATCGGGCAGTACGCCATCAAGGGCAAGTGGTGCTGTTGCCA
Organism: Pseudomonas sp. C 49-2; assembly: GCF_003970195.1. Classification (NCBI taxonomy): domain Bacteria; kingdom Pseudomonadati; phylum Pseudomonadota; class Gammaproteobacteria; order Pseudomonadales; family Pseudomonadaceae; genus Pseudomonas; species Pseudomonas sp. C 49-2. Next base: position 51,335 of record NZ_RXYG01000014.1, on the reverse strand, counting down.
CCAGGGCAGCAGGTCGAATTCGATGCCGCGCTCATCGATGTTGTAGAGCACCTGATTGGTAGCGCAGGCCGGGGATGCAAGTTCCTGCAGGTCGGCCACATCGAAATTGGAGACGCCCCAGCGGCCGATTTTTCCGGCTTCGCGCAGGCGTTCAAACGCTTCGACAGTTTCCTCAAGGGGGTGCTGGCCACGCCAGTGCAACAGATAGAGGTCTATATAGTCCGTGCCCAGGCGCTGGAGGCTGGCTTCACAGGCGCGGGGCACGCCCTTGTGGCTGGCATTGTGCGGGTAGACCTTGCTCACCAGAAACACCTGGTCGCGCCTGCCTCGAATCGCTTCTCCAACGACGCTTTCAGCGCCGCCCTCGCCATACATTTCGGCGGTGTCAATCAAGGTCATACCCTCGTCAATACCCAATTGCAGCGCGGCGACTTCGGCGCGGTGCTGGTCGGGGTTTTCGCCCATGCGCCAGGTTCCCTGGCCGATAACAGGGACGGGAACGCCCGCCAGATCAATGGTACGCATGACAACCTCCTGATGAGTTCGCGGATTAACAGTCTGGCATTGACCGGACAAAAGGGTTCAATCGAAGTAAGGTTAGCCTCTGTCAAATCGCCAGGAAGAATCTGCAATGCTGTTTGTCGTCATGCTCGGGGGCAAACACCCACGGGCAAAGATTGAAGTTCACGATGTGGTGTTCGCTGTGGCGGACACGCTGGAAGCGGCCTACCCGCAACTACGCGCCGACTGGTTCGGCAGCCCCAAGGGCGTACATATCGATTCCTGGATGGCAGTAGAGGGCGTGGACGGTTGGAGAGTCGAACTCAGCCATCTGGCCCCGGCGGCTGGCGCGCCTCACCTCTACTTCATCAACCTTGGCGGTTACGAAGCCAACAGCTTTGGTGAAGCCCATCACTACCTGCTGGTGGTAGCCCGTAGCAAACAGGAGGCCATGAGCAAAGGCAAACAACACACGCGGCGCCAATGGTCCCAAGCCCACACCGATGGAGTGCTGGACATCGACGACTGCCTGCCCATCGACCTGGTGGACGGTCGCTATATCCACTTGGTGCAGGGCACGCACCGGCCAATACTCCAGCAGAACGATTACATCGTCCTGAGCTGAACCCTACCCGAACGGGGTATGGCGCCCACCGGCCATCTGCCTGACAGTGCAATCAGTCCCTCAGCCTGATAACAAGCACAACTCAAGGTGGGCCCCCATGCGTAAAGCCTTTATCGCTCTGTTCAGCGCCGTACTGCTTGCCACCTCCACCTTGACTCAGGCCGCCGACGACCCAGGCAATACCTTGCGCATCTACAACTGGGCAGACTACATCGGTGATACCACCCTGGCCGATTTCGAGAAAGCCACGGGTATCAAGGTGATCTACGACACTTACGATTCCTACGAAACCGTGCAGGGCAAGCTGCTTTCCGGGCATTCCGGATATGACCTGGCCCTCCTCAACGCCTCCCTGGTGCCGCTGCTGATCAAGGGCGGAGTCTTCCAGCCACTGGACAAGTCCCAGTTACCCGACTGGAAGAACCTTGACCCTTTGGTGCTGAAAAGCCTGCAAGCCCACGACCCTGGCGTCACCTATTCCGCGCCCTACACCTGGGGCAGCAATGGTGTGACCTACAACGTCGACATGATCAGGGCGCGTATGCCGAACGCCCCGCTCGGCTCCCTGGCGATGATCTTCGATCCCAAAATCGTGTCGAAATTTGCCGACTGCGGCATCACCTTCATGGACTCCCCCACCGACATGATTCCCCTGGCCCTGACCTACCTTGGTCTGGACCCCAACAGCGTCGCGCCAAAAGACTTGAAGGCTGCTCAGGACGTGCTGATGGCCGTACGGCCGTACATTCGCAAATTCGACTCCAGCGGTTTCATCAATGGCCTGGCCAATGGTGACCTGTGCCTGGCAACCACGTGGTCAGGCGACTACGCCACCTCCCAGGCACGGGCGACGGAAGCCGGCGCCACTATCAAGCTGGACTACTTTATTCCCAAAGAAGGCTCGCTGATCTGGTTCGACAACTTCTACATTCCCATCGACGCCCCCCATGTCGCCAATGCCCATAAGTTCATCGAATTTCTCCTGCAACCCGGCACCATCGCCGGCGTCAGCAACACCATCCACTACGCCAACAGCAACCTGGCGTCCAAGCCGCTGGTCAACGCCGATATCCGCGACAACCCGGCTATCTACCCGGACCCGGAGACGATGCAACGCCTGTTCACCCAGCAAAGCCAGCCGCCGGCCGCCGTGCGCCTGATCACCCGTACGTGGAACGCCGTCAAGACCGGCAAATGACTCCCAGCCTTTGAAGGTAAACGCCATGACTCTGCCCAATCCTGAATTCTTCACCCAGTTCAACCACAAGCAACTGGACGCTGCCGACAAAGCCCACTACATGCACGGTTTTCATATGTTCGACGAACACCGTGAACAGGGCTCATTGAATATCGCCGCAGGAGATGGCGCTTATATCTATGACACCCACGGCAATCGCTACCTGGACGCGGTGGGCGGCATGTGGTGTACGAATATTGGCCTCGGCCGCGAGGAAATGGCCGACGCCATCGCCAACCAGGTGCGCCAACTGGCCTACTCCAACCCGTTTTGCGACATGGCCAACGTGACAGCCATCAAACTGTGCGCCAAGTTGGCAAACCTGGCCCCAGGCGATCTTAATCATGTGTTCCTGACGACTGGAGGGTCCACAGCGGTGGATACGGCGTATCGACTGGTGCAGTTCTACCAGAACAGCCGTGGCAAACCGGCCAAGAAACACATCGTCTCGCGCTTCAGTGCCTATCACGGCTCGACGTTCCTGACGATGTCCATCGGCAACAAGGCCGCGGACCGGGCGCCGGAATTCGATTTCATGAGCGACCTGTTTCACCACATCTCCTGCCCCAATTACTACCGGGCTCCGGAAGGGATGAGCGAAGCGGACTTTCTCGACTTCCTGGTGAATGAGTTCGAAGACAAGATCCTGACCCTCGGCCCGGACAACGTGGCCGCGTTCTTTGCCGAACCAATCATGGGCTCCGGTGGCGTGATCATTCCACCCGAGGGCTACCACCAGCGGATGTGGCAAATCTGCCAACGCTACGACCTGCTGTATGTCGCCGATGAAGTGGTCACCTCATTCGGACGCCTGGGCGCATTTTTTGCTTCCAAGGACGTCTTTGGCATGCAGCCGGACATCATCACTACCGCCAAGGGCCTGACTTCCGGCTATCTGCCGTTGGGCGCGTGCATTTTTTCGGAGCAGATCTGGCAGGTGATCGGCGAGCCGGGCAAGGGCCGCTGCTTCACCCATGGGTTCACTTACAGTGGCCATCCTGTCAGTTGCGTGGCAGCACTGAAGAACATCGAGATCATTGAGCGGGAGAACCTGCTGGCCCATGTCGAGGATGTGGGCACCTACCTGGAGCAGCGCCTGCAAACCCTGGCCGGACTGCCGCTGGTAGGCGATATTCGCTGTCAGCGCCTGATGGCCTGTATTGAGTTTGTCGCCGATAAACACACCAAGGCACTGTTGCCGGATGCGGTGAACATTGGCGAACGCATCCACCTACGGGCCCAGGCAAAAGGTTTGCTGGTACGCCCTATCGGGCATTTGAACGTGATGTCGCCGCCGCTGATCATCACCCACGCGCAAGTGGATGAGGTGGTCGAAACCCTGCGCCAGTGCATTCTCGACACTGCGACCGAACTTCGCCAGAGCGGCGACTACCAGGGACGATGAGCCGCAACGCCGAGCCTGTTTCGAGGTTTTGCTGGGACGCTGGCCGGCGGGTAGACTGGCCAGCATGAACGCACCGATCGATCAGCCCCCTGCCCTCGGCCCCCAGGCACTCGAAACCTGGCACGACGCCTTGGCCCAGGCGTTTATCCAGGTCGATGAAGCCCGATTCCTCGATTACCTCGCCGCCGCGCTGTGTGCCCTGTGCCCCATCGAATCGATGATGATCAGCCTGGAGGGCCAGGGCCAGGCGCCACGCCTGCTCTATCAGCAAGGCATCCCACGGGAGCATCAGGACGAAATCATCCATCGCTACTTTTCCCGTGGTTACCAGTTGGACCCCTTCTGTCTGGCAGTCGATAAAGGCTTGGCGGAAGGCTTCTACTCGTTGGCGCAAATCGCGCCGGATGACTTTTTCAACAGTGAGTACTACAAGACCTATTACCTGCGCAGCGGCGGTGCCCTGGAGAGTTACCACATCGTTGACCTGTGCCCACGCAGCAAGATTTCCCTGTGCATGTTCCAGGGAATCAGCGCCGGCCAATTCAGCGATGCGCAACTGGCCGTGCAGCGCTCAGCCCACCCGGTGATCCGCGCGCTGTTGCACCGGTTTGGCACGACGGGTGGGTTGGACAAGGTGGTGGGCGACCCAGCCTTCAGTCAAACCCGCGTACATCAACAGATTGAAGCAGCCTTCATGGGCTTTGGCAGTGGGCTGCTGACGGTGCGTGAGCGCGAAATTGCGCACTTGATCCTGCGCGGGCACTCGGTGAAGTCGGCAGCGCAAGTGCTGGGGATTTCGCCGGAGACGGTGCGCATGCATCGCAAGCATGTGTACACCAAGTTGGTCATCAACTCCCAGGCGGAGCTGTTTGCATTATTTATTGATTGGATGACGCGGCAGCAGTAGGGTTTACCAACTGCCGGACGCCCCACCGCCGCCACTGGAGCCACCACCCCCTGAGGAACTACTGCTGGAACTGGAGCTGCTGGAACTCGAACTCGATCCACCGCCCGAAGACCCCGACCCGCCGCTGGTCTTGCCAAAGATGAACAGCGCGGCAAACGAGGCAATCGGGAACGCGTACAGCCAGCCACTACGGCCGAGCTCCATCAGCACGCCCGCTGCCACATACACCCCCACCGCTGCCAGCAGCCGCGCAACAAAACCCACGCGGCTCTGCTTCCAGGCGTCCTTCATGATCACCAACAGCACCAGGTACAACCCCAGAACTACCAGCGCACCCAATGGAAATACCAGCCAGTGGATAAAGTTGACGTCGGCATATCGCTGATCAACCACCAGCAAGCCCAGGATGTAGACCAGCAGCCCTATCACGCCGTAAAACACCGAGCGCGCCATCCACAATGCGCCGAAGGTCGCGCCGCCGATCAGCATGATCAGGGGCATCACCAGCAGAAACATCGCCCAGTCGCGGCCCTCACCCACTATCACTAGCAGCAACGTGGCAACCACCGCGGCAATCAATGCGCGGCGCCACCGCAGTTTGCCAGCACTCATCAGCACGCCGCCAATGGCTCCTAGCACAAACGCCAGCGCGATTGCGATGAACTGCGGATTGACCCTTGTCCCTGTGGCTTTAGGCAAATCACCGCCATCCACCAGTACCACCAGGTCGTTGACGCCCTGGGAGACACCGCCGACGAAATCCCCCTGGCGAAAGGCCGGGGTGATGTGTTCTTCGATGATGCGGTGTGCGAGCAAATCTGTGACCGTGCCTTCCAGGCCATAGCCCACCTCGATACGCACCTTGCGGTCTTCTTTGGCGACCACCAGCAGGATGCCGTCATTGACATCCTTGCGTCCCAGCTTCCAGGCGCGGAACAGTTGGTTGGCGTAGTCCTCGATGCTCGCGCCGCCGGTGGTGGGCACCAGCAACACGGCCACTTGCGAGCCCTTACGTTGCTCAAGATCGGCGAGTTGGTTTTTCAGACGGGTGGTGGTGCTGGCATCCAGAGTGTTGGTGAGGTCGATCACCCGTTGGTCGAGGGCGACGCCAAGCGGCGAAGTGTCCGCCAGGGCGGTGCCCAGCTGGGCTAAAAACACCAGCGCCACCAGACTCAAGACGGACTGCCGCAGAATCGCCATCATGTTTTGTTACCTGAAGTTTCTTCCTGAAGGCGGCGACTTTACCTTATCTGCGCTATATCGCGTGACCCCGCACCGATGACTATCTAAACTCCCTTCAAACATAGCAAAACGCCACAATCGGGAAGCCCATGGATCTGCGCCAACGCAACAATATCAGTGTGATGGGCAACGGCAGCTCGACCCTGGTGTTTTCACACGGCTTCGGCTGCAACCAGGCCATGTGGAACTACCTGGCACCGCAGTTTTTCGAGCACTTCCGCGTGGTGATGTATGACTTGGTGGGCGCCGGCCTGTCGGACCTTAGTGCGTTCGACAAGGCCAAATACAGCACCTTGGACGGTTACGCGCGCGATTTGAACGAGATTATCGACGCGTTCACCGTGGGCCCGGTGATCCTCGTGAGCCATTCGGTGAGCGCCATGATCGGCACCCTCGCCGACCGCCATGCCCCCGGCCGAATCGCCGCCCACGTCATGATCGGCCCCTCGCCGCGCTATATCGACGCAGACGGTTACGTCGGCGGCTTCAAGTTGGCGGATATCCAGGACCTGCTCGACACCCTCGACAGCAACTACCTCGGTTGGTCCAGCGCCATGGCCCCGGTGATCATGGGCGCGCCGGGGCAACCGGCGTTGAGCGAGGAATTGACCGACAGTTTCTGCCGCACCGAACCTGAGATCGCCAAACAATTTGCAAGGGTGACGTTCATGTCGGACAACCGCCAGGACGTGATCGGCCTGGCCACTCCGGTACTGATCCTGCAATCGAGCGACGACCTGATCGCACCCGTGGCCGTGGGCGAATACCTGCAGAGCGTGTTGCCCAACAGTACCTATTGCCTGGTGGACAACGTCGGTCATTGCCCGCACATGAGCGCGCCGCAGGCCTGCGCAGCTGCTATGGAACGCTTCCTGGCGCCTTGGGCGGTCTCCCATGTCGGCTGAGTTGTTCGACAGCGCCGCCTGCGCCCTCGCCGTCACGGCGGAGGACGGCACGATCCTGCAAGCCAATTCGCGCTTCAGCGAGTGGCTGGGGTTCAGTACGACGGAGCTGTGTGGCAAGCGTTTCCAGGATTTGCTGACCATGGGCGGACGGATCTTCCACCAGACCCACCTGGCGCCGATGCTGCGCATGCGTGGCAGCGTCACCGAAGTCAAACTCGACATGCTGCACCGCGAAGGCCACAAGCTGACCGTCCTGCTCAACGGCATCAAACGCGAGCAGGACGACGGAACGCTGTACGACCTGGCGCTGTTCGGCACCACCGACCGCGACAAGTACGAGCGCGAGTTGCTCAATGCACGCAACTTCGCCGAAGCGCTGTTGCAGGAAAAGACCACCACCGAACTTGCGCTCAAACTGGCCCAGGCCGAATTGAGCGAGGCCTATGCCATTTCCCAGCGCCGAGCGCTGTTTGCCGAGCAGATGGTGGCGATTGTCAGCCATGACTTGAAGAACCCGCTTACGGCAATCCGCATGGCCTCGGATTTTCTCAACCGAGGCAAACGCACCGCCAAGGAGCACCAACTGCTGGGGCACATTGGCCAGTCGTCCGAGCGTGCCCAGCGCATGATCGCCGACCTGCTGGACTTCACCCAGGCGCGCGTCGGCCAGGGCATCACCATCAAGGCTGCGCCGTTGGACCTGCATGAGGTGATTCATCGCGCCGTGGATGAACTGCGCGTGGCGTTTCCCGCGGCAAACTTGGAGCATCTCGCCGAGGGCAGTGGCGAAGCTTGCCTGGACGCCGACCGCGTGCAGCAGATCATTGGCAACCTGGTGGCAAACAGCGTGGCATATGGGGACCTGCAACGGCCGATCACCGTCACGTCACGGTTGGGACAGGGTAGGTGCGAGGTTTCAGTACACAACCACGGCAAGGTCATCCCCGAAGCCTTGCTCACCGAGCTGTTCGAACCTATGACCCGTGGCACCGACCAAGGCAGTGACGTGCGCAGCGTAGGCCTCGGCCTGTATATCGTTCGCGAGTTGGCCAGAGTGCATGGCGGCGATGTGGCGGTGAGTTCCTGTGTCACGGGCGGCACCACGTTTACCGTCAACTTTCAGGCAACGTAGGCGCTGCCCCGTATCACCGGCTCAACGCTGCCCGTCAGCACTACGCCGCCCTCGCCTGCCCAATGCACGGTTACCGTGCCGCCGTCGCATTGCACTTCAACGGTATCGTCCAGCAGTCCGCGACGAATCCCATTGACCACCGCGCCACAGCAGCACGAACCGGAGCCCAACGGCACGCCGCCGCCGCGCTCCCAGATGCGCAGGCGGATATGGCCACGGTCGAGCACCTGCACAAAATGCACATTGGTCTTGGCCGGGAACAACGGGTGGATTTCCAGCGCCGGGCCCACGGCTGCCATATCGACAGCCGCGATGTCTTCCACGAAAAACGTGCAATGCGGGTTGCCCATGCTGCACGCCGCCGGGTTGCCGTCGATGGGCAGCGTGCGGGTATCCATGGCCTCGGCCAGCGGCACGGCCGACCAGTCCAGCGACGGCTCACCCATGTTCACCGACACTTGCCGCCCCGCTGCCCGCGTACACATCAGCAAGCCACGGTCGGTACGCAGCACCACAGAGTCCGTACCCGCCTCATGCATCAAGCGGTCCGCCACGCCACGGGTAGCACTGCCGCAAGTGGCCAGCGGCGTGCCGTTGGAGTTCCAGAACTTGATGCGTGCGGCGGCGTCGTCACAATCGAGTACCACGGCCAGTTGGTTGAAACCAATACCGGTGTGGCGGTTGCCGAGTTGGCGGGCGATTTTCGCGGTGATCGGATCGTCCAGGCCTCGGCGGTCGATGATGATGAAATCGTCGCCATGAGCGTGCATTTTTACAAACGGCAAGGGCATGGGCTGTCCTGTGGTCGACCTGCAGGGGAACTGAAGGATACCCTGAACCCACGCAACCTTATCGAGAGCATCGCATGTTAATTGTCTTCAACGGGCTGCCCGGTACCGGCAAAACCACCCTTGCCCAGGCACTGGCACGCCAGATCGGCGCGGTGTACCTGCGCATCGACGTGATTGAGCAGGCAATCCGTGATGCGGGTGTGTTGGCGGGCGACGTGGGCGCCAGCGGTTATGGGGTGGCGAATGCCTTGGCGCTGAGCAACCTGCGATTGGGGCAGACGGTGGTGGCTGACTGTGTGAACCCGGTCCAGGAAAGCCGGGAGGCGTGGAAGACCTCGGCGGCAACGGCGGGTGTGGCGTTGCTGGATGTTCGGGTGATCTGCTCTGACCGACAGGAGCATCAACGCCGGGTGGAAACCCGAACGGGAGATATTCCCGGCCTGGTTGCACCCACTTGGGAGTCGGTGCTGGCGCATGAGTACGAGGCTTGGGCTGAAGTGCCGCTCACGCTCGACACCGCGCTTATGACGCCGGATCAGGCTGTGACAATGGTGCTGGCAACCCTCAAAGCACAGTCCCCATCGCCTTCATCAACACCAGGTCCCGTCCATAGATATCAGGCGCATACACCAACCCCCCCTCGCGATTGACCTCCACTGTCCAATAACTCAACAGCACCGGCACCGGCGTGGCCAACCTGAATTCATGAGTCACGCCGGTAGCCAGCAATTCATCGGTGCGGGTGCGCTCGGCTGGGCTCACCAGCAAATCCCGCAGCAGTAATGGCTGCTCGACCCGCACACACCCCGAACTGAACGCCCGCGGCCCTTTGGTGAACAGCGGCTGGCTCGGCGTGTCATGCAGGTACACCGAATACGGGTTGGGAAAACGCATCACGATCTTGCCCAGCGGGTTGCGCGGGCCGGCTTCCTGGCGCAGCAGGATATTGCCGGGGCGAGCCCAGTCGATTTGCTCGGGCGCCAGCGGGTGTCCCTCGGCGTCAAGCACTTGCAGGTTTTGCTGGCGCAGGTATTCGGGGTTGAGGCGGATGGCCGGGAGTTTGTCCTCGCGCATGATGGTGGGCGGGATGGTCCAGGTGGGGTTGAGGGTCAAGCGGGTGATGCGCGACTTGAGCAACGGCGTCTGGCGTTCGGCACGGCCCACTTGCAAACGGGTTTGCCACACCGGAATCCCGCTCTGGTATACGCTCAGTTGCGCGGCGGCGACGTTGACCAGCACGCCTTCAGGCTCCAGGTCCTGGGCCAGCCAGCGGAAGCGTTCGAGGTTGATGCGCAGTTGTTCGCGCCGGACCAGCGGGCTGATGTTCAATTCGGCCACCGTGCCGGCGCCGATCACGCCGTCGGCCTGCAGCGAGTGGCTGAGCTGGAAGGCCTTGACCGCCTTGACCAGTTCATCGCGGTACTGCTTGCCGCTAGGTGCCTGGGTCAGGTAGCCACCACTGACCAGGCGTCGCGCCAGCTCCGGCACGCGTGGGTCTTCCATGCCGGGGCGCAACAGCGGACCACCGGCAACCGGGTCCCAATGCGGCAACGGTTGCAGACGCACGGTGGAATAGGCGTTGCGCAAGCTGCGATACAAATCGGCACTGGGCCGCGCCTGGTCGAATGCCTGGGCCATGTCTTGCAGGCCTGTGGCGGCAAACGCCAGCACTTCAACGTTAGGGTCGCGGGTGGGTGGCTGGGAATGCCACAGGGGTTCGAAGCGCGATTGTTGCAGGCGGCCGTAATGCAGGTCCTGCAAGGCTTGCAGATAATGCTGGCTGCTGGCGATATCGCTGCACAGCACGTTTGCCGTGGCATCCGGCGCAGGCAAGCTATAGTGGGTGGGGTCCAGGCCGTCATCGGCGAGCATCAGCAACTGAGATTGCAGGGCTTGTCGACGTTCATCGGCGGACCACAGCGGCACATTGCCTTGCTGCTGATAGAAGGCTTGCAGGCGCAGTTGGGCAGCGGCGTCGACCTGCGGCGCCAGGCCGGGGCAGACACTCGGCAGTTGCGCCAACGCCTGTTGCACGGGGGCCAGGTCCACTGGCGCCGGGGTGGTTACCGGCAACGGCTCGACCGACAGCGCGTCGGCTGTCGCGACCAATGGTGCAACGAGCAGGCAAATGCTCAAGTAACATGCGTGTTTTTTGAACAATTGACCAGGCTCCAATCCACACCGGGGGACACTTCGTAGATGCTGACTTTCATGCGCCGCCTCGGTTTGATGACCGTGGCGTTGGCTGCCTTGAGCAATTTTGCGCTCGCCGCCAACCAGACCTCTCCTAACTTGTATAGCAGCCTGGCGCGCTCGGCTCCAGAACTCAATCCCACCGTACTCAAAAGCGCCCTGAACGCGGTGCAGTGCGCAGTCAATAACGGCGAGGAACGTTCCGAGCGCCTAGCGGTTATTGACTACTCCCAGCCTTCGACCGCCCGTCGGCTGTGGATCTTCGATCTGCGCAAGAAAACCCTAGTGCTACGCGACCTGGTAGCCCATGGCGCCAAATCCGGGGAAAACTTCGCCACCCAATTCTCCAACCTCGAAGGCAGCCACCAGTCCAGCCTGGGACTGTTCCGCACCCAGGAGAGCTACCTGGGCACCCACGGCTATTCACTGCGCATGGACGGCCTGGAGCCGGGTTTCAATGACCAGGCCCGCGACCGCGCCATCGTCATCCATGCCGCCGACTACGTGAGCCCCTTGTGGAGCAAGCGCGAAGGCCGTATCGGCCGCAGCCAGGGTTGCCCGGCCGTGCGCCCGCAGGTGGCGCGCCAAGTGGTGGACAAGCTCAAGGATGGGCAGTTCATGTTTTCGTGGTACCCCGACCAGCGCTGGTTGAAGTCTTCGACCTACCTCAATTGCAAACCCCAACAGGTGGCGAGTAGTCGTACAATCCGTGGCGGATAGCCTGTCCCCATAGATAAAGAAGAGAACCACGCATGCTTCTACACCACTCCACCTGGATCGAGATCGGGCAGTTTCTGGAACGCAGCCGCACGGTGGTGATTCCCATCGGTTCCAACGAACAGCACGGACCCACCGGCCTGCTGGGCACCGACTGGATGTGCCCGGAAATCATCGCCCATGAGGCGCAGAAGAACGCCGACCTGCTGATCGGCCCCACCTTTAACATCGGCATGGCCCAGCATCACCTGGGTTTTCCCGGCACCATTTCCCTGCGCCCTTCCACCTTCATTGCCGCGATTGGCGACTGGGTGCGCTCGCTGGCCGGGCATGGTTTCGAGAAGATCCTGTTTCTGAACGGCCACGGCGGCAATATCGCCACGATTGAAGCGGCGTTTTCCGAGCTGTACGCCGAGGCCAGCTTCGCCCGTCGCCCGGCCGGCTTTGCGTTGAAGCTGGTGAACTGGTGGGACCTGGAAGGCGTGAATGACCTGGCGCAACGCCAATTCCCGGTGGGCCATGGCAGCCATGCCACGCCGTCGGAGATTGCGGTGACCCAATGGGCCTATCCGGACTCGATCAAGACGGCTGATTATTCACCGCAAATCGCCAATACCGGGCCGATCCGTGAAGCGCTGGACTTCCGCGCGCGCTTCCCTGATGGACGCATGGGCTCGGACCCCGCGCTGGCGACGGTAGAGAAAGGTGGGGAGTTGGTGGCGTTGGCGGCGCAGGGTTTAGTCAAGACGGTCAATGCCTTCAGCAACGAAGCCAAGCCCTAGGCCATACGCGAAATTATTGGCATTCCTTGGCAGCAAGCTCAAGCCGCGACGGCGTAATCGTCGACGCCAGCGGCTTGCGCTCATACAGGAACACCTTGCCGCCGTCCTGGGACTTGTAGGCCTCCAGCACATCATCGGCGGCAATCTTGCTGGTCAACACCACTTTGGCGTGGCGCGAGTTCTGCGTCACGGTGGAGGTGATCTTGTGTTTTTCCAGCTTGGGCAGCACGCACTGCACATAGGCTTCAGGCGTTTTGCTGGTCTGCAAGGTCAGGGTTGGAGCATTGGGGGCGGAAACACAACCGGCCAACATCAGAGAAGCAAAGGCCAAGGCCGGGGCGAAAAAAACGCGCATGAAAAATTCCTGATTATAAAAAATAAAGGTCCACATCAACCTGCACGAACCAACGCCTTGAGCGAGGCATCGAACTGCTTCAAGGCATCCAGTTGCACGTCCCGCTGCTGCTCGATCTGCGCAGCAATTTCCGGCGCCGCCTGGTCATGCACCCACACCGACGGCACCTGCTTGTGCACCGAGCCTTCGGCCTTGGCAATGTATTGCAGGTTCGCATCATAGAACCGCGCAATAAAACGCGCCTCGACCTGGTCGTTACGCTGGGTCAGCAGTTGGTTATGGGTATCGAGCATCACCACCACATCAGGGTGAGCCAGCACCAAGGCATCCAGGTTGTCGTAGACCGTCACCGACAAAAAGGTTCCCTGCAGCGAACTCATCAACCAATCGATGGCCAGTTCCGGGTCGGAGCTGTTGACGAACGCCTGGCGGATACGCCCGTCGAGGGCACCCTTGGCGCCATTCAAGGCCATGTCGTGGTAGCGTTCAAGGTAGCTGAGGTTGTCGCGGGTGCTGTCAGTCAGCAATACACCCACCGACTGCGCGTGCTGCAGGGAGTCTACGCTACCGTTGATAGGTAGCAAATGGCTCGTACGCAGATCATCGGCGATTGCCGCGTTGTTGATAGCAACCGTGCCGAGCATCAAAGCCATCAACGCCAGCTGAATAAACGTCCTCATCGCGCATTTCCTTGAACAGCGTCTCGATGGGGTGATTTTCCGCTTTTCCTGCAAAAACAGAACTTGCGATCCTTGATGGTGACTATTATCTGAACCGATAGTGCTGACATAAAACTTATAAGGACCACGCCATGAAGCCCCACCAGAAAACCTTCGACCGCATCCGCGAAGCCGTACTACCGGAGTTTCGCGAGCGGGTCGCCGATTACCTGGTCGACTATGAACACGTGCTGCAGGACGAGGCTGCCGACGCCGAGCAAATCAACGCCAGCGCCCAGCAACTGCGCGGTTACCTGCGGGGCTTGAACACCACGCGGGTATTGGGCATGGCGGACTGGGAAGACCTGGACCGCCGTGTGAAGGAGGATTGGTTACGCGTGGTGGAAGCCGAATAACTGGCGGGGCGTGTCGATCAGCAAGGCCTGTTCTACCGCTGCCGACCAGCCCAGGGCTTGGCGTTGCTCGATCACTGCGGCATAGCCGATGGCCGCTTCATGCTGGGTGTGTGGCCAGTCGCTGCCCCACACCAACCGATGCAGGCCGAAGCTCTGTTGCAGCAACGGCATCGCCTGGCGGGCAAACTCAAGGTTTTGTGCCGGGCTGCCAGCGAGGCGATAGATTCCCGAGACTTTCAGCCACAGATGGCCACCGAGCGCCAGCTCCAGCAACTCGGCAAAGCCACGCTGCTCGACGCCCAGTCCCGCGTCGGGTCGCCCGAAATGATCGATCACCAGTTTCACCCCGAACGGCAGCAGTTGCCCCACCAGGTACGGCAGGTCGTCCAGCTCGCGGTGCAATTCCACGTGCCAGTCCAGCTCGACGATATGCTCAAAGAACACTTTCCATCCCGGCTCATTGAAGTCCGGCAGTGCCCGGCCCACCAGGTTCAGCCGCACGCCTACGACACCTGAGTCGGCCATGGCGTACAGGGCGTCGCGCGCGATATCGCGTTCAACCACTACCACACCGCGCAACCGGTCGGGTGCCTGCTGCAAGGCGGCCAGCAGGTAGCGGTTGTCGGTACCCAGAAAGCTGGGCTGCACCAGCACGCCATGGCTCAGGCCGTTGGCGTGCAAGTGACCGAAGTAATCCGCCAACGTGGCGTCGTAGCCAGGGGTGTAGCGACGTTCGCCGGCCAAAGTCAGCGTGCGGCTGAACACATGGGCGTGGGCGTCGATGCCGGTGATGGAGCAGTTATCAAGCATGGGGTTCGTCTTTCAAGAGTAAAAAAGGATCAAGCCTGGGCGCGCTGGCCGGTTACCACGTTGTCAATGGGCGCAGCTTCCAGCACGCGACCACGGGTTTCCGGCAGGCACAGCGCGGCGATCACCGCGACGCCGTAGGCAATCCCGGCATCGATGCCGATGGCCGAGCCGAGGGACATGGAGTCGCTCATATGCCCCACCAGGAACGGAAACACCGCGGACAAGACGCGCCCGAAGTTGTAGCAAAAGCCCACGCCGGCACCGCGTACATCCGCCGGGTACAGCTCGTTGAACAACGCCCCAAGGCTGGCCGGAATGCCGGCCGCGAAAAAGCCCAGCGGGAAGCCGAGGAACAGCATCTGCGTGTTGGTCAACGGCAGGAACACATAGGCCTGCACGGTGATCACGCAGCACAGCGCGAACAGCACGATGTTCTTGCGCCGTCCGATGCGATCAATCAGCAAACCACTGGCGATGCAGCCGCACCAGAAGGCGAAGATGATCACCGCCAGGTAGCCGCCGGAGTTGAGTACCGACAGGTTGCGCTCGGTCTTGAGGAAGGTCGGCAGCCAGGTCATCACCGCGTGGTAACCGCCATGGGCGCCCAGGCCCAGCAGACCGCCGAACAACGTGACGCGAATCAGCTCAGGACGGAAGATGCCCGCCAGCGACTTGAAGAAACTCTGTGGAATCGCCTGTTCTTTTTGCAGGCGCTGGAAGCTGTCGGGCTCCTCGACATTGCGGCGCACCCAGATAATCAGGAACGACGGCAACAGACCCACCACAAACATCACACGCCAGGCCATGTCCTGCGGCACAAACGAATAGATCAGCGCAAACACCCCGACCGCTACACCCCAACCCACAGCCCAGGCGCTCTGCACGGTACCCATCACCTTGCCGCGGTACTTGGGATTGATGGTCTCGGCCATCAACACCGCGCCCGCTGCCCATTCACCGCCGATGCCGAAGCCTTGCAGCGCCTTGACGATCAGCAACTGGTGGAAGCCCGTGACAAACGCCGACAAGAAAGTGAAAAACGAGAACCACAGGATCATCCACTGCAAGGTGCGCACCCGGCCGTAGCGGTCAGACAAGGTGCCGCCGACCCAACCGCCGATGGCCGAAGTCACCAGCGTGACGCCGCTGATCAACCCCGCATCGCCTTTGCTCAAGGCGAACGCGGCGATGAGTGCCGGGATCGCCAGACCGAACATCTGTACTTCCAATGCGTCGAGGGACCATCCACCGAAGCAGGCCCAGAACGTTTTGCGCTCCCGGGGAGTGACTTGGCGATACCAACTGAACATGATTTTTATCCTTATAGGTCAAACGCGAGGCAGCCGGGCGCGAACCGTGCCGCAGCCGGGCCAGTGTTGGGCAAACAGTTAACGGTGCGGGTGTCGGGTCAGCGAATGTCCACGCGGTAGCGGAAGTGCTCGGCGTGCCCGCGGGAGCGTCGCCACTCCAGGGGCTGGCCGGCGTAATCACGAGCCAGGCGCTCGATCACCACCACCGGGCTGTTGACCGGCACCTGCAGCAATCGCGCGTACACCTCGTTGACCGATTCGGCGGTCAGGGTTTCCTCGGCCGAGGCCACCACTTGCCCGCAGACGTCTTCATACACCGGATAAAGCAACGGGCCTTGCTGGGACAGGTCGATATCCAGCAACGCCTGGAAGCGCGCGCGCGGTAGCCAGATCTCTTCGGCCAGCAGCGGCTGCACATCAAACAAACGGGTACGCAGGATGCGGATCACCTGGGCCTCGGGCGCCAGGCCCAACGCCTCACTGACAGCCGACGGCGCGGCCAGGGATTCAACCGTGAGGATGCGGCTTTCCGGCACCTGACGCTCGCCCGCAGGGCCTTGAAAACGGAAAAATCGAAACAGGGAGGACTGGAATTGCGGGCGACGCACAAAGGTGCCCCGCCCCTGCTGGCGCTCAAGAATACCTTCGTTCACCAACGCATCCACGGCCTTGCGCACGGTGCCGGTGGACAGCTCGTACTCGGCGGACAACACCGCTTCGGTGGGAATTGCTTCACCGGGGCGCCAGCGATTGTTGGCGATCTGCTCGACCAGGTGGTCGCGCAGGCGTTGGTATAGCGGCAGACGGGCATCGCTGGACAAGGTATTCATGGGGTCACATTCACTTTGTTATTTAGTCATATATATGAATATGGCGAGAGTATTTGTCCGCCGGGTGACGCCTGTCAAGCGCGCCACCGCAGATAGAGGATGAATGGTCGGCTACAGCGCCGGGCGTTGCTGCTGCACCCACGCCTGCACGGAGGGCCGCTGCCACTGGCGCTGCGCGTATTCCTTCAACTCGGCGGGCACGCTGTCGCCGTTGAGAATCAGGCGATTGAGCATCACCGCCAGGTCCACATCCGCAATCGACCACGCGCCGAACAGATACGCCCGGTTACCCGCCAACAGTGCCTGGGCCGCGCTGATCAATTTGCGCGCCGCCACTTCGGCCACGGGGGACAATGGCGGCATCTTCTGCCCGTAGAAGACCACCATCGTCGAACGCTCCTGGCGGATCGGCAACAAGTCACTGCGCAACCAGGCCTGCACCTGCCGCGCCCTCGCCCGCTGCTTGGGATCGGCCGGATAGACCGGCGTCTCGGGGTAAGTCTCTTCCAGGTACTCAGTAATTGCCGAAGACTCCGACAGCGCAAAGTCTCCTTCTACCAGCGTCGGCACGCGCTGGGTCAGGGACAGTTGGGCGAAGTCGGCGGTCTGGTTCTGCGCCGCATCCAAGTCCAGGGTCAAGGTGTCGAACGCCAGGCCTTTTTCCCGCAGGGTGACGAACACCGACATCGCGTAGGGGCTGGTATACAAATGATCAACATACAGGCGCAACGGACGCTGGCTCATAACGATTCTCCGTGAGTGGAACACCACGCTACGAGATGTGCGGCGAGAAAGACAATGCGCTGTTTTTATGGGGGCATTCCTACTCGGAATACTGGGCTAACCGGCAAAGCCACCCTTGTCTAAAAAGGCGCGCTCCTCCTCCGTGGTCTCTCGCGCCAACACGCCATTACGATGGGGAAAACGCCCAAACCGCTCGATGATGTCGGCGTGCTCCTTGGCCCAATGGTAAGTGTTGGCGTCCAGTTGCTGGTTCAGGACCAGTGAGCGCTGCTGATCCGCCGGGTCTTCGGAGTGTTCGAACGGCAGGTAACAGAACGCACGCAATGCCGGCTCAATCTGCTGATCCAATCCAGCATCGACCATGCGACTCGCATACAGGCGGGCCAATGGGTCGGTAGCGAACATATGGGCAGTGCCGCGAAAGGCGTTGCGCGGGTATTGGTCAAGCAGAATCAGCAGCGCCAAGGCACCTTGCGCCGAGTCCAGCCAGTGCTCCAGTTCGCGCCGGGCGGCTTGCAGGTGGGTGGTGTGGAAGGTGTCGCGGAAGGTCGCGTCGAAGACCTCGTCCTTGGCGAACCAGCGTTTGGGGCCGGCGTGTTTCCAGAAGTCGAGGACGGATTGTGGAGTCGTCATGATGAGGGGCCTGCACAAACGATTTCACTGACAGTATCAGAATCTTTAGTGACGAATCGCGGCAACGCGGTAATTAATGTTATAGGATAACACCCCATTTCTGCCCTGCCCTGTGACCCTCGCCCATGACCGATGCTGTTCCCCTGCGCCAACGCCTGCTGTCCATCGATGCCCTGCGCGGCCTGGTGATCCTGTTCATGCTGCTTGACCACGTGCGCGAAACCTTCCTGCTGCACCGTCAGGTCAGCGACCCGATGACCATCGACAGCACCGAGCCTGCGTTATTTGCCAGCCGCACCCTCGCCCATCTGTGCGCACCAGTGTTTGTGTTGCTCACGGGCTTGTCGGCCTGGCTGTACGGCCAGAAATACCAGGGCCGGCGCGATGTGTCGGCGTTCCTGTTCAAGCGTGGGCTGTTCCTGGTGGTACTGGAGTTCACCCTAGTCAACTTCGCCTGGACCTTCCAACTGCCGCCTAGCGTGATCTATATGCAAGTCATCTGGGCGATTGGCGTGAGCATGATCGCCCTTGCGGCGCTGGTGTGGTTGCCGCGGCCGCTGCTGATCGTGTTGGCGGTGGTGATCATCGCCGGGCACAACCTGCTGGATGGGCTGCACTTCGAGGCCGGTTCGGCACTGCATATTCCGTGGACAATCCTGCATGAGCGCAGTTGGATCGAAGTGGGCGAGTCGCTGCGCCTGCGCGTCACTTATCCGGTGCTACCGTGGATCGGTGTGATCGCCCTGGGCTACAGCCTCGGCCCGTGGTTTGCCAAAGACATGCAGCCGGCGCAGCGCCAGCGTTATTTGTTGCTGGGCGGTGCAAGTGCGTTGATAGGGTTCGTGGTAGTGCGAGCGGTCAATGCGTATGGCGAAAAACCATGGCAAGCCTATGACAACGGCGTGCAAACCCTGATGAGCTTTTTCAACATCACCAAGTACCCGCCTTCGTTGTTGTTTCTGGCACTGACGCTGGGGATTGGGCTACTGCTGTTACTAGCGTTCGAGAAGGCGGGAAGCAAGCGCTGGATCAGCATGCTCGCCACCTTCGGCGCAGCGCCGATGTTCTTCTATCTGCTGCACCTGTACGTGCTGAAAATCCTCTACGTCGCAAGTGTGGCACTGTTTGGCCTGAATCACGGCAACTACTTCGGCTTCGACGGTATGGGCGCCATTTGGCTGGTGGCATTGCTGCTGCCGTTGGCGCTGTACGCGCCGGTCCATTGGTTCGCCGGGCTCAAGGCCCGGCGCCGCGATCTGGCCTGGCTCAAGTACCTCTAGAAACCGGATGGCTTTTCTGTGGGAGCTGGCTTGCCTGCGATTGCATCACCTCGGTCTATGCATAATACCGAGGCGACAAGATCCATTCATGCTGCGACCAGATGCACATAAAACGCGTGAAACATGAAATACGCACACACCGCCAGCGCCAGGCCCATGCAACGGTTGAACACGGTAAACGCCGACGCCCCGTTGATCCGCCGTCCCAGCATTGCGCCAAGCAACGCATAGAGCCACGGCGCGCCAAACGCGCCAAAAGCCAGCAACGCCGACACCAGCGCAATCGACACCCCGGTGATATGCGCCGCCGGCAGCATGACGCTGGTGATCGGCAACACCGCCATGATGCCCTTGGGGTTGAGCAACTGGATCACCAGGCCGTTCCAGAACGTGAGGGTCTTGGCCGGTGCGGTAGAGACTTTTTCATCGACCACCGTGCGCGCGGTGAACACCTGATAAGCCAGGTACAAGGTGTAAACGCCGCCAATCAACGAGATATAGGGCAACGCCGCCTGGGAAATGATCGCCTCGCCGGTGTAGCCGAACAGCACGAACAACACCAGCATCGCGCAGCCCACGCCGATGAAGAACCCGGTGGACCGCCGGAACTGACCGGTGAGCCCGGCGTTGAGGCCCATGAAATTCACGGGGCCGGGGCTGTACATGACGCTGAAGGCGTAGAGGAAGATGTCCATGGAAGACCTGCAGTAGAGGGAGTGGGGCGAGTCTACTGAGGGGAGATGGGGGGATTCTTGTATGTTTGTGGTTGGGCTGGATGGGGATGCTGCGCATCCCAGCGGGAGCAAGCTCCCTCGCCACAGGTATAGTGTTTGCCGGACCCTTCAGGACAAAACCAGACATGGATGTATTCACCCAAGGCAGTTGCCTCTGCGGCGCAATCACTTATCACGTTTCGACACCGCTCAAGGCCGTCACCCACTGCCACTGCAAAAAATGCCAGAAAGGGCATGGGGCAGCGTTCGCGACGTATGCCAGTGCGCGCCGATCAGAAATGACGATCCAGGCTGTGCGTGACACGCTGAAAAGCTATGAATCTTCGCCAGGTATCACCCGTCAATTCTGCTCGGAATGCGGTTCATCGCTGTTCTGGAGCGACGCTGAAGGAAAGTATCCAGAGTGGATTTCGATTGCGCTGGGCACTCTCGACACCCCCTTCAAGGTACAGAACCAGGCGCACAGTTGCATTGAGTCCAAGGCACCCTGGCTTCGTGGACAGTTCCTTTGAGTCCGCTCAACGCAAACGTCTCGATACGCAAACTGGAGCAACTTCCGGTGCAGATCCGAGTCCTCGAAGCTCAGGCAGTCGCCGAAGGCTTCCGGTTCCTGACACGATTGATCACGGAGTGGGAAGACGGCTCCAATCGATTTGATCGGCCGGGTGAATGCTTTCTGGGAATGTTTTGTGATGGGCAGTTGATCGCCGTCGGCGGTCTTTCTTGTGATCTCGTCGCGGGATCAGGGGTTGGACGGCTTCGCCGGGTATACGTAGAACGTACCTACCGCGGGCGACAGGTCGGGAAGGCCTTGGTGCACCAGCTGCTGGAAAACGCTGACGTGCATTTTCACAAAGTACGTCTGTCCACCGACACATCTGAGGCCGCAGCTTTTTATCTTCGATGCGGTTTTGAGCAGGTGGCTGATGACACCGCCACCCACGTAAAAATCTTGAAAAACGGCTGAAACGGATGCTGCCGGCTCCGCAACACACAACAAAAATGGGGATCGTCGAGCTTCAGCGAGGCTACGATGGCGGTGTGTCAGGCGACATCTCTATCGGCAGTGCCGCCGTCATCGCGGCCTCGCTGGGGCTCGACGGCTCCCACAGTGGGTTTTGCCGTGCTTGAAAGGTCGTTACATCAACGGAATCGAGTAATTCACAAACACCCGATTCTGATCCTGGTCCCGCGCCACGTCACTGCGCGACACGCCGTTGCGCCAGCCGAAGCCGACGTTCTTGAAGGTGCCGCTCTGCACCACGTAATCCAGCGCGATATCCCGCTCCCACTCGCTCGCGTCGTTGCCGCTGGCGGTGAGGATGTGATCGCCCTTCAGGTACATCACCGAGGCCTTCAACCCCGGCACGCCGAGTGACGCGAAGTCATAGGCGTATTGCGCAAAGGCGGTGCGCTCGCCGGCCTGGATAAAGGTCTGCACGGTACGGTCGGTGTAGAGGTACAGGCTGGAACCGCCCTCCCCTTTGTTCACTAGGCCGCCCTGGTTGAGTTGGGCGAAGTTGCTGTCGTCCGAGACCTGCTGGTACCCGGCGGTGATCGCGTGCGGGCCCAGGGAGTAGATGAACGCCGCGCTCCAGGTGTTGTTGTCGATTTCACCGGTGCCGTTCTTGGTATAGCCGCCGAGTTTGTAACCTTCGGCACGGCCGGCGGCGGTGCTGTTCTTGCCGTCGGCGGTGGTCTTGAAGTAGCGCAGGTCGGTTTTCAAGGAGCCGTAGTCGCCCAGGGGCAATACGTGGATCAGCCCGGCGAAGTGCTGTTGGTAATAGTCTTCGAGGTTGGCGTAGTAGTACTGGACCATCAGGTCCTTGGTCACCTGGTAATCGGCACCGGCGTAATTGAATTTGTTGCTTTCCTGGGTGCCGCCCGCCGCTGCCAGACCACTGCGGTCGCTGGAGCCACGGCCGGTGGTGTGTTGCAGTTGGCCGCCGATCAGGGTCAGGTTGTCGATGTCCTTGCTGGTGACTTGCCCACCTTCGAACGATTGCGGCAACAGGCGGCCGTCGTTGCTCACCAGGATCGGCAGGTTCGGCCGCAGGTAGCCGTAGCGCAGTTCGCTCTTGGCAAAACGGGCCTTGGCCGTGGCGCCGCCACGGGCCCAGTTGTCGGTGGCCTTGCCGTCGTCGTTGGGAATCATCGAGCTGCCCACGTGGCGGCCGGCACCGCTGTCCAGGGTGATGCCGAGCATGCCGATGGCGTCGAGACCAAAACCCACGGTGCCGTCGGTGAAGCCCGATTGATAGTTGAGGATAAACGCTTGGCCCCACTCTTCGGTCTTCGACGGTGCGGCGGTGCCATCCCGGTTGTCGTTGTTGAAGTAGAAATTGCGCAGGCTCAAGTTGGCTTTGCTGTCGCTCAAGAAATCAGCCGACGCCAAAGGGCTCAGGGCAACGCCCAGGCCGCCGGTCAATACGCTTAACACATTCAAAGTGGCTTTCATCACAACCTCAGTCAATTAACCCATGAGCGTCATAAAACGGATACGGCCCCGGGTAATCCCCGAATACGCCGTTGTGGCTGATCAAACCCTGTTGCGCCTCCCAGCGATGCAACAGATAGCCCGCCGGCTCCAGGTTGAAATGCGCGGGCGCCGCTTCTTGTAGATCCAGCACGATCTGGTGCGAGGTGCCGGGGCACACACAACTCAGGCTGCCGCCGAAACGGCGCTGCATCGGCCGGTGCAAGTGCCCGCACAGCAGGCGCTCGACTTGCGGATGGCGGGCGACGACCCGCTCCAGCGCCGCCGCATTGATGAAGGGTTCGCGGTCCATATGGCCAATGCCGCTGATAAACGGCGGGTGATGCAAAATCAGTAAGGTCGGCGCATCCGGACGCAGGGACAATTGCGCGTCGAGCCACTGCAATTGGCTGTCGAGCAACTGGCCGCCGTGGCCGCCGGGGATGGTGGAGTCGAGACCGATCAGGCGCAGCGGATGCTCCTCCACCACCCAGTCCAACGGGCCCTCTGCGGACACAGGCAAATAGGCGTGATCCCGGAACGCCTCCAGCAACGGCCCGCGCGTGTCGTGGTTGCCGGGCACCAGGTAGCACGGCATGTGCAGGCGGGCGAGTTCGGGGTGCAGCACCGCGTATTCATCGGCACGGCCGAAGTCCACCAGGTCACCGCTGATCACCACGATATCGGGGCATGGGTAACTGGCGTTGAGATGGTCGACGGCACGGCGCAGTGCGCCTAATGTATCGACAACCCCATAAGTAAGGCGCTGGCCGGCTTTAAGGTGCAGGTCGCTGATCTGCGCGACAAGAAACGGACGATTCACAGTAGATTCTCAAGCATTCAGGGTGAACAACATGTGTGGCGCAATCGCCAGGGCAATCGGCGCGCCGACGGCGTACAGCTGGTTGTCGCTGCTGTCGACCAACAGCGGTTGCGGGCCGCCCACATCCACCAGCAGGCGGCTTTGTGCGCCCTGGAAAAACTGCGCCAACAGACGGCCGTGCAAGTGCCCTTCTCCCTCCATCACCTTCAGGTGTTCGGGACGGCAATAGACCGTGCTGGGCAGTTCGGCGGCCTGCCACGGCAACTCGCCGCCGCAGACTCTCAAGCCATGGGCCGAAGGCTCGATCACGGTGAAGGCATTGAGGTTGCCGACGAAGCCCGCGACGAAGGCGTTGGCGGGTTTCTGGTAGATGTCACGCGGGCTGGCCAGTTGCGCGACACGGCCGTGCTCCATGACCAGGATGCGGTCGCCCAGGGCCATGGCTTCGCCCTGATCGTGGGTGACGAACACCGAGGTGATGCCAAGGCCGCGCAGCAGTTCATTCAGTTCGCTGCGCAGGCGTTCGCGCAATTGCGCGTCGAGGGCCGCCAAAGGTTCATCCAGCAACAGCACTTTCGGACGCGGCGCCAAGGCACGGGCCAGGGCCACGCGCTGACGCTGACCACCGGAGAGTTCATGGATGCTGCGCTTGCCGTGATGCTGCAAGCCCACCAGCTCAAGCAACTCGTCGCAGCGCTTGTTGCGCTCAGTCACCGACATCCCGCGAATCTTCAAGCCGTAGACGATGTTCCCCGCCACATCCAGGTTGGGAAACAACGCGTAGTTCTGGAACACCATGCCCACGTCACGTCGCTCGATGGGCAGGCGCGTCACGTCCTGATCGCCAAAAAACACCTGGCCCAGATCCGGGCGCTCCAGGCCGGCAATCAGGCGCAAGGTGGTGGTTTTGCCACAGCCGGACGGGCCGAGAATCGCCAGGGTTTCGCCGCCTTCGACGGTCAGGTTCAAGTCATGCACGGCCACGGTGCCGTCGGCGAACGCCTTGCGACAGCCTTGCAGGCGGATAGTGATAGCGGTCATCGACGCTCTCCACGGGACAAACGGGCACTGATGGCCTGCAGCGCAATCAACAGCGGCACGATCATCAGCAAAAAGATAAGGGTGTAGGCGCTGGCGATTTCCAGGCGCGCCGAGGCATAGCTGTCGGCCAGGCCCACGGGCAGCGTCTTGGTCATAGGGGTGTGAAGCATCCAGGTCAGGTTGAACTCACCCAGGGACAAGGTCACTACCATCAGCACACCGGCCAGGATTCCTGCGCGGCAGTTGGGTACCACCACACTGAAAAAGCGCTTGATGGGACCCGCACCGAGACTGGCCGCCGCCTCTTCCAGCACTGGCAGTTGCTGGCGTTGCATCACCGCCATCACCGGGCGTACCAGGAATGGCAAGGTGAACAGCACATGCCCGACCAGGATGAACACCCAACTGCTGCGAAAGCTGCCGAACTGGCCGTAGGTGAGCAGCAACGCCAACGCACTGGCCAACCCCGGCATCGCCACCGGCAGCACCATCAATTCTTCGAAGGCGCGGCTGAAGCGATTGTTCATCCGCACCAAGGCATAAGCCGCCGGCACGCCGATCACGCAGACACACACCGCGCAGGCCAGCGCCAATTGCAGCGACAACCACACGGTGGGCGAATAGGCCTGCCACACCTGGATCAGCCAATCGAAGGTCAAGCCACTGGACAAACCGACGAAGAAGTTGCGGGTCAAACCCGCCAGCAACGACATCAGCACCGGCACCAACATGAAGGCGCACACCAGCAGGGTGAACAGCAGTTGCAGCACAAACAACGATGAGCGCTTCACAGCACAGTCCCCGCGTTTTTCACCAGGCGCCGCGTCAGCAGCAACACCGCCCAGGTCACCCCGCCCAGCACCACCGACAGCGCAGCAGCGACGGCAAAGTTGGCGTAGTTGGTGAATACGTTGTAGATCGCCACCGGAGTGACATTCAGTCGCGTGCCCAAGGTAAAGGCCGTGCCGAAGGCGCCCATGGACGTGGCAAAACAGATCGCCCCGCAGGACGCCAATGCGGGCGCCAGGCCCGGCACGATCACGTCGCACACCACGCGCCAATGCCCGGCGCCCAGGGAGTGCGCAGCTTCTTCCAGGCTACGATCAAGGCTCTCGCAAGCGGCCATCACCGTGAGGATCACCCGTGGAATCGAGAAGTACAGGTAGCCCACGAACAGCCCGACCAACGAGTAGGCAAAGATCCATCGTTCACCGGCCAGTTGCAGGCCCAGTGAAGCCAGCAAACCTTGACGCCCTGCCAGCAGAATCACCAGGAAGCCCACCACTACACCGGGAAAGGCCAAGGGAAAAGTGAGCAACGCCACCAGTGCCGAGCGCCCGAAAAACTGGTGCCGGGCGAGGAACACGCCGCTGATGCCGCCGATCACCAGCGCCACCAACGTCACCACCACGGCCAGGACCAGCGTTTGCCCAAGGCTTCCCAGGTACTGCGCGCTGCTGAGCACCTGCCAGTAACCGCTGCCATTGCTGTCGCGGCTCTCGGCGCCGAGCACCATCAAGTGCGCCAGCGGCAACAGCCAGAACGCGAGCAGCACCGCAAAGGCCGGGGCCAACGCCCAGGCGGCATGTTTTGCCGATGCTGCCACTTACTTGACCTCGTTCAGGTAACGGGCGGCGAAGGCTTCCTGCACGGCGGCCATTTTTTCGTAGTCCACCACCCCGGCGCGGGCATAGTCGCTGTCGGGCAGGAACTGTGCGGCCACGTCAGCCGGCATTTTCATTGGGCGCACTGGGCGCAGGTAGGCCTTGGCCCAGAGTGCCTGGCCTTCGTCCGACAGCACGAAGTCGAGGACCTTTTGCGCATTGGCGCGGTGCGGTGCGTTGGCCACCAGGCTCATCACGTAGGGCACGCTGATGCTGCCTTCCTTCGGGATTACAAAGTCGACGTTGGCTTTGTCTTTGTAGCGCGCGCGGTAGGCGTTGAAGTCGTAGTCCACCAGGATCGGCAACTCACCGGACAGCACCCGCGCATAGGCGGTTTGCTTGGGCACGATGGGCGCGTTCTTCGCCAACTTCTGGAAGTAGTCGATGGCCGGTGCGAAGTTGTCCAGGTCGCCGCCCAGTGCGCGGTTGATCGCCACGGCCGACACGTAGCCGACGAAGGCACTGGACGGATCGAGGTAACCGACCATGCCTTTGTATTGCGGCTTGAGCAGATCCGCCCAGCTTTGCGGCACCGGCAAACCACCAAGGGCATCGACGTTGACCATGATGCCCAAGGTGCCGGAATGGATCGCGAACCAGTGGCCAGCGGGGTCTTTCAAGCCAGCGGGAATCTGGTCCCAGGCCTTGGGTTTGTAGGTGTCGACCACCTCGGCTTTTTGCGCCTGCAGGCCGAAGGTCACGCCGTAGTAAACGACGTCAGCGACCGGGGCGGCTTTTTCCGCCACCAATTGCGCCAGCGACTGGCCGGAGTTCTTGTTGTCCAGCGGCACTTGCACATCGGTGCTGGCAGCGATGGCCTTGAGCTGGGTGCCCCAGTCGGCCCAGTCCGGCGGGCAGTTGTAGCAGATCGCGGTTTCGGCGGCCTGGGCCAGGCTGGCCGCACCGCACAGCAGCACGGCTGCCAGGGTTTTACTGAGTGCGCGCATCAAGGGTTTCCTCGTGGGGTTGAGTACTGTCGCCCGGCCGGATATGGCAAGGCAGGCAATGGGACGTCGGGGCGTTGCCGGCGATTTGCGCCAGCAGTTGGTCAATCACGGTGCTGGCCAGCAAGGCGATGGGTTGCACCACGCTGCACAGGGTCGGGTGCATCTGGGTGCCGAGGCTGATGCCGTCGAAGCCCATCACCGACAGTTGTTCGGGCACGTTCCAGGCATTACGACGCAGTTCGGCGATCAGGCTGATCGCCAGGAAATCGTTGGAACACACCAGGGCGGTGGGCGCTTCGGCGCCTTGCAGAAAAGGTTCGATGGCGGTGAATTCGGCCTGGGTGTGGGCCGGCATTTCAATCACCGCGCGGGGTTCCAGGCCGTATTCGCGCATGGCATCGCAGTAACCGGCGTAGCGCAGGCGGGCACGGTCGGATTGCAATGCAGGGCCGGCGACCATGCTGATGCGCCGGTGCTTGGCTTCCAGCAGGTAACGCGTGGCCAGGGCCATGCCTGCGCGGTTGTCCACCGACACGGCGCTGTAGTTGGGGTTGCTCGGTTGGTGATAAGCCAGCACGAATGGGGTTTGTTCGGTGTTCAAGCTGCTGAGCACGCTGTTGCTCTCGGCATCAGTGACCGTCAGCACCAGGCCATCGACGCGCTGGCGCAACAATTCTTCCACCACAATGCATTCGCGTTCGCTGCTGTAGTCGGTGGTTGCCAGCAACAGGCTATAGCCACGCGCCCGAGCGGCGCGTTCCATGGCCTGAAACTGTTCAGCGAACACCGGGTTGAGCAGGTTGGGCACCACCACGCCAATCAACTGGGTGGTTTGCAGGCGCAGTTGGCGGCCCAGCAGATTGGGGCGAAAACCCAGCTCACGGGCGGCGGCGAACACCTGCTCCCGGGTGGTCGGGCGCACCTGGTCGGGAGAAGCAAAGGTGCGGGCGGCGGTGGCGCGGGATACGCCCGCCAGCCGGGCTACGTCTTTCAGGTCAGTCATTGTCACTCGCTTGAGATCGATCTCATTGGCGAGGACAGTAGCGGGGGAATGTGGCAGTTCAGTGCCGAGAACATGACGATTTGATGTCAGCCAAGGACTGCTGCTATGCACCTGTGGTGAGCGAGCTTGCCCCGCGCTGGGTGGCGAAGCCACCCCAATAAGGACGTCGCGCAGCTCCAGAAAAATCGTGGTGCCTGGATTTAGGGCGGCTTCGCCCCCCAGCGCGGGGCAAGCCCACTCACTACAAAAAAACGGTGTCAGCCCCTGAACAGTCACACTCCAGCGCTACGCTCGTAAACCAAGGGCAGCAAAATCCGCCCACTAACCTTTCGATTCGATCCAAGTGCGGGCACAATGCGTGTCCTTTTTTGGCAGGCACCGCCGCAGGCTCTCAAAAATGATCAAAACGCCGTACTACCTCATCGATAAACAGAAGCTTCTGGTCAACATGCAGAAGATTGCTTACGTGCGCGAGCAGTCCGGCGCCAAGGCGTTGCTGGCGCTCAAGTGCTTTGCCACCTGGTCGGTGTTCGACCTGATGCAGCAATACATGGACGGCACCACCTCGTCGTCGCTGTATGAGCTCAAGCTCGGCCGCCAGAAGTTCGAAGGCGAGGCACACGCCTACAGCGTGGCCTGGGCCGACGATGAAATCGAAGAGATGCTGGATAACTGCGACAAGATCATCTTCAACTCGATCAGCCAGCTGCAGCGTTTTGCCGAACGTTCCGAGGGCAAGACCCGTGGTCTGCGCGTCAACCCACAGGTGAGCAGCTCCGACTACCTGCTGGCCGACCCGGCGCGTCCGTTCAGCCGTTTGGGCGAATGGGACCCCGTGAAGATCGAAGGCGTGATCGAACAGATCTCCGGCTTCATGTTCCACAACAACTGCGAGAACGGCGATTTCAGCCTGTTCGACAAAATGCTCGGCACCATCGAAGAACGCTTCGGCGCGCTGCTGCATAAGGTCGAGTGGGTCAGCCTCGGCGGCGGCATCCACTTCACCGGTGAAGACTATGCGGTTGACGCGTTCTGCGCGCGCCTGAAGGCGTTCTCCAAAAAGTACGGCGTGCAGGTGTACCTGGAACCCGGCGAAGCGGCGATCACCAACAGCGCCTCCCTGGAAGTCACCGTGCTCGACACCCTCTACAACGGCAAGCACCTCGCCGTCGTGGACAGCTCCATCGAAGCCCACCTGCTGGACCTGCTGATCTATCGCCTCAACGCCAAGCTGGCGCCAAGCGACGGTGAACACACCTTCATGGTGTGCGGCAAATCCTGCCTGGCCGGGGACATCTTCGGCGAGTATCAATTTGATCGTCCGCTGGCCATCGGCGATCGGCTGTCGTTCATCGACACCGCAGGCTACACCATGGTCAAGAAAAACTGGTTCAACGGCCTGAAAATGCCGTCCATCGTAGTGAAACAACTCGACGGTACAGTCGAGATGGTTCGTGAATTTGGTTACGACGACTACCTGTCCAGCCTTTCGTAAGCTGGCGGATAAAGGAGAGATAAAGCAATTGAAAAAGAACGTTCTTATCATTGGTGCAGGAGGTGTCGCCAAGGTGGTGGCCCACAAGTGCGCGCAGCACAACGACGAACTCGGTCGTATTGCTATCGCGTCGCGCAACATCTCCAAATGCCAGGCCATCATCGACAGCGTCAAGGCCAAGGGTAGCCTCAAGGTTCCGGCCGACATCCAAGCCTTCGCGCTGAACGCTCTGGACGTGGAAGCGACCAAGGCCCTGATCCGCGAGACCGAATCGCAGATCGTTATCAACGTGGGTTCCGCGTTCCTCAACATGTCGGTGCTGCGCGCCTGCATCGACACGGGCGTCGCGTACCTCGACACCGCCATCCACGAAGAGCCGGGCAAGGTCTGCGAGACCCCGCCGTGGTACGGCAACTACGAATGGAACCACCTGGAAGAGTGCAAACAGAAGAACATCACCGCCATCCTTGGCGTGGGCTTCGACCCGGGTGTCGTCAACGCGTATGCCGCGCTGGCGCAGCAACAGCATTTCGACCGCATTGATTCGATCGATATTCTCGACGTCAATGCCGGCTCCCATGGCAAATACTTCGCCACCAACTTCGACCCGGAAATCAACTTCCGCGAGTTCACCGGACAGGTGTGGAGCTGGCAGAACAGCCAGTGGACCAGCAACACCATGTTCGAAGTCAAACGCACTGATGACCTGCCGGTCGTCGGTTCGCAGAACCTCTACCTCACCGGTCACGATGAAGTGCACTCACTGTCGAAAAACCTCGACGTGCCCAACGTGCGTTTCTGGATGAGCTTCGGCGAGCACTACATCAACGTGTTCACCGTGCTGAAAAACCTCGGCCTGCTCTCCGAAAAGCCGGTCACCACCGCCGAAGGCCTGGAAGTCGTGCCGTTGAAACTGGTCAAGGCCGTGCTGCCCGACCCGTCTTCGCTCGCCCCTGGCTACACCGGCAAGACCTGCATCGGTGACCTGGTCAAAGGCACCAAAAATGGCCAGCCCCACGAGATGTTCATCTACAACGTGGCCTGCCATGAAGAAGCCTTTGCCGAGACTGACAGCCAGGGCATCTCCTACACCGCAGGCGTGCCACCAGTGGCCGCTGCGCTGCTGGTTGCCCGTGGCGAGTGGGATGTGAAGCA
The DNA here is from genome assembly GCF_003970195.1 of Pseudomonas sp. C 49-2. Taxonomy (NCBI): domain Bacteria; kingdom Pseudomonadati; phylum Pseudomonadota; class Gammaproteobacteria; order Pseudomonadales; family Pseudomonadaceae; genus Pseudomonas; species Pseudomonas sp. C 49-2. Next base: position 20,523 of record NZ_RXYG01000014.1, on the reverse strand, counting down.
CATGGCCAACGTCGAGGAACTGCCGGCCGAGCCGTTCCTGAAGGCGCTGGACGTGATGGGGTTGCCGACTCGAATTAAAGACGAGAAGGGTGATCGGGCTTGGGATGCGATTGCCTGACCAGGCGATAGCTGACCGAACAAAACTGTGGGAGGGGGCTTGCCCCCGATAGCGGTAGATCAGTCACAGCTGTATTGACTGACACACTGCAATCGGGGGCAAGCCCCCTCCCACATTTAGTTTTAGGGGGTCTGTTATTCCAAGTTCCGCGCCGAGTTACTCAGCGCTCGCGAACATTGCAACAACGCCGGCGCCAGCTGCCGCTCCGCATCCGCCCTGCTCCACCGACTGGTCGGCGCCACCACATGCACCGCCGCCACCGGGCGGCCATTGGCGCCCAGCACTGGCGCACCGATGGTCATATCGCCCAGGAACAGCTCCTGGCCATTCACCGCGTAGCCCTGCTCGCGCACCTGTTGCAACGATTCCAGAATCTGCCCGACGTCAGTCAACGTCTGGCTGGTGTGCGCAATGCGCTGGCTGTTTTCAATCAACACCAACGCCTCCTCCTGCGGCAACGCGCTCAAATACGCCCTTCCCGACGCCGTGCAATACATCGGCACCCGCGAACCAATCGGCATGTGCACCGGCACAAACCCTGAGCTGACGAAACGCGCGATATAGGTCATGTCGTAGCCCGCAGGCTCGGTGAGGCATGACGTCTCGCCGGTCAACCGCGTCAGCTCCGACAGAAACGGGTTGGCCACTTCGATCAACGAATGCGCATCCAGGTAACTGAAGCCCAACTCCAGCACCCGGGGTGTGAGTTGGTAATGCCGTGTGCGGGAGTGTTTCCGAAGGTAACCCAGGCTTTCCAGGGTAAACACCATGCGCTGGGCCGAGCTTTTGGTCATGCCGGCGGCTTCGGCCACCTCTGCAAGGCTCATGCTGCGGCGCTGCGCGCTGAATGCCTTGAGCACCGACAGGCCTTTTTCAAGGGATTGGTTGTGCAGACTGTTGCGTTCTTCGGACATGGCGGACTCGCGGTCAGGTCGATCAGGCGTGGCGATATTTCTACCTTAAATGACAAAAATAGACCATTAAAAATCGCATATCGATACGACTGGTTCATTTTGTCGTTTTTAGGTAGCTCATATCGATTTTTTTCAATCGAAATGGCACAGAGCTTGCGATTTCATCAATAACCGCTCGCGGTACTGACGATCCGTTTTCCTTCTGGAGTAACCCGATGAACAGTCTTTCGCCCTTGTTTCGCCGCCTTGCCTTCGGTTTGTGCGCCGCCTTTTGTGTCAGCGCCGTGCACGCAGACAGTGCGTCCTCGTACAAAGTCGGTGCAACGGCCAGTGGCTCGCCGTTTACCTTCCTCGACATCAAGAGCAACAGTATCCAGGGCGTGATGGTCGATGTGGCCGAGGCCGTGGGCAAGGCTGGCGGGTTCACCAGCCAGATAGAGCAGACCAACTTCGCCGCGCTGATTCCCTCCCTCACCTCCGGCAAGCTCGACTTCATTTCCGCCGGCATGCTCAAGACCGAAGAGCGCACCAAGGTCGTCGACTTCAGCGCCCCGGTGTATGCCTACGGTGAAGGCCTGATTATCAATGCCGACGACAACGCCACCTACCCTGACCTGATGCCACTCAAGGATCAGGTGGTCGGCGTGCAAGCCGGCACGGTCTTCTATGACCAACTGAACAAGCTCGGCATCTTCAAGGAAATCCGCACCTACGACTCCATCGGCGAGATGGTCCGCGACCTGTCCCTGGGCCGTATCAAAGCCGCCGTGGGCGACCAGCCGGTGGTGGCCTACCAGATCCGCCAGAAGCTGTTCAAAGGCGTGAAACTCGCCCCGGACTACACACCCACCAACGTCGGCGAAGTGTGCCTGGTGGTGCGCAAGGGCGATGCACAGACCCTGGAGCGCCTGAACACCGCCATCGCCAGTATCAAGGCCGACGGCACCCTGGACAGCATCCTCAAGAAGTGGGGACTTGATACCCAGGTGCGCCCATGAACCCGGCCGAGTTCCTGCAAAACGCCCAGGACTTTTTGCCGATCCTATTGCAAGGCGCCTGGGTGACGATCCAGATTACCGTGCTGTCATTCCTGCTCAGCAGCGCCATCGGCCTGGTGCTGGCGCTGCTCAAGCTGTCGCCGATCCGCGCGTTGTCGTGGACAGCCAGCACCGTCATCAACGTGATCCGTGGCCTGCCGATCATTGTGCAGCTGTTCTACATCTACTTTGTGCTGCCGGACATGGGCGTACACCTCACCGCGTTCTACGCGGGCGTGATCGGCATGGGCATCGCTTACTCGGCGTACCAGGCCGAGAACTTCCGCACCGGCATCATCGCCGTGGAACAGGGCCAGCGCGAGGCCGCCGAAGCCTTGGGCATGCGCTCGGCACTGATGATGCGCCGGGTGATCCTGCCGCAGGCATTCCGCATCGCACTGCCGCCCTACGGCAACACCCTGGTAATGATGCTCAAGGACTCGTCCCTGGTATCGACCATCACCGTGGCCGAGATGACCCGCCAAGGCCAACTCATCGCCTCGTCTACCTTCCAGAACATGACCGTCTACACCCTGGTCGCCCTGCTTTACCTGCTGATGAGCCTGCCGCTGGTGTATGGCCTGCGCCGCATGGAACAGCACCTGGGCCGGAGGAAAAAAGCATGATCGAGATACGCCAACTGCAAAAACATTACGGCAGCCACCGCGTGCTGCACGGCGTCGACCTGGACGTGGCCAAGGGTGAAGTCGTGTGCCTGATCGGCCCCTCGGGCTCGGGCAAATCCACGCTGCTGCGCTGCATCAATGCGCTGGAAGCCTATGACGGCGGGCACATCCATGTGTTCGGCGAAACCGTACAGCGCGGCAGTAAGACCGTGCACGCCCTGCGCAGCCGCATGGGCATGGTGTTCCAGCGCTTCAACCTGTTCCCCCACCGTACCGTGCTGGAAAACGTCATGGAAGGCCCGGTGTACGTCAAAGGCGAACCTGCGCAACAGGCCCGTGAGGAAGCCTTGGTGCTGCTGGAAAAAGTCGGGCTGAGCGCCAAGGCCGACGCTTACCCGGAACAACTCTCCGGTGGCCAGCAGCAACGCGTGGCCATCGCCCGCGCCCTGGCGATGAAACCCGAGGCGATGCTGTTCGACGAACCCACCTCCGCCCTCGACCCGGAACTGGTGGGCGATGTGCTGGCGGTGATGCGCACCCTCGCCGACGAAGGCATGACCATGATCGTGGTCACCCACGAAATGGGTTTTGCGCGGGAAGTGGCCGACCGCGTGTGCTTCCTGCACGGCGGCTACATCGTCGAAAGCGGCGCAGCTGAACAGGTGCTGGGCAATCCGCAGCATCCGAGGACCCAGGACTTCCTACGGCGGGTGCTGCACCCCACTGGCGATACGCGGAGCCTGTCATGAAGTCATTGTGGTCAGCGACCGCGCCTTCGGTGGTGCCGACGCCTGCGTTGAGTGAATCGGTGAAGGTGGATGTGGCGATTGTGGGTGCCGGCTATACAGGCTTGTCGACGGCGCTGCATTTGGCCGAGCGTGGCGTGAGCGTGTGTGTACTGGAAGCTAACGAACCGGGTTGGGGTGCGTCCGGGCGCAACGGTGGGCAGGTCAACCCGACGCTCAAATATGACCCGGAGCAACTGGTGCAAATGTACGGATCAGCGCGCGCAGAGCCATTGATCGCGACTATTTCGAATTCGGCCGACCTGGTGTTCAAGCTGATCGAAAAGCACGGCATCGATTGCGCGCCGGTACGCAAGGGCTGGATGCAGGTGTCGTACAGCGAAAAAGGCGTCGCCGGGTTGCACGTGCGAGCAGATCAGTGGGCCCGGCGGGGTGTGCCGGTGCAGCGGTTGGATGCAGCAGCGGTGGCTTCGCGGATGGGCAGTGACGCCTTTGCCGGTGGCTGGCTGGACGGCCGGGCCGGGGCGCTTCAGCCGTTGGCGTATGCCCGTGGGTTGGTCGGTGCGGCGTTGGCGGCGGGTGCAAGGATTCATGGGCAGAGTGCGGTGACGGGGTTGCAGCGTCAGGGGTCCGGCTGGCAATTGCAGACCGCCTCCGGGGCGCAGGTGACCGCCGACCAAGTGGTACTCGCGACCAATGGCTACAGCGGCAACCTGTGGCCCGGCATGGCGCAAAGCATCCTCGCTGCGAACAGTTTCATCGTCGCCACCAAGCCTTTGACGGGGCACGCGGCCGAGAGCATTTTGCCGGGCCAGGAAACCGTTTCCACCGCACAAAGGCTGCTGCTGTACTTTCGCAAAGACAGCCATGGGCGCTTGCTGATGGGCGGACGCGGGCTGTTCAACGACCCCACTTCTCCCACAGATTTTGCTCATCTGGAGCGTTCGCTGGCGTTGCTGTTTCCACAGTTGGGGCCATTGGAATTCGAATACCGTTGGGCTGGGCGTATCGCAATCACCCGCGACTTCATGCCCCATGTCCACGAACCGGCGCCGGGGCTCACGCTGGCGCTGGGTTGCAATGGCCGTGGGATTGCGTTGTGTACCAGCCTTGGGCAGCAATTGGCGGGGCGGTTGTGTGACGGCAAGGCAGAGTTTGCCTACCCGGTGACGGCGTTGCAGCGCTTGCCGATGCATGGGTTGCAGCGGTTTTATATTGGGGCGGGGGTGGCTTGGTACAGCCTGCTGGACCGGTTGAACATCGGTTGAATCGCCAAATACTCTAAAGAACTGTCAACACTCACAGGCTACCCAACCCACACACTCCGCTAGTCTGAGCCAGTCGAGCTCATTTCTCGACTGGCCCCCCGTTCACCATGCGCGAAAGGAATCGTCCATGAACCCGCAAAAAAACGCCTACAACCTGCCGACACGCGTGGTCGGGCTGGTGTACAGCCTCGGTTGCTACTTGGTTTTCCTGATCACATTCCTTTACCTGATTGGCTTCGTGGGTAGCATCGCGGTGCCCAAGAACATCAACGATGGGCCACTCATCGACTGGCCACTGGCAGCATTAGTCGATGGCTTGCTGGTTATCCTGTTTGGCCTCCAGCACAGTCTGATGGCGCGTAAAAGCTTCAAGAGCCGGCTGACCGCACTCATTCCGACGGTGGCTGAACGTTCCACCTATGTGTTGCTCAGCAGTCTGGTACTGGGGGTGATGTTCTGGCTGTGGTACCCCATCAACTTCCCGGTATGGCGTGTCGAAACACCTTGGGCCAGTGTCTTGATAACGGGGCTGTTCTGGATGGGATGGGCCATTGTCTTACTGGCGACGCTGTTGATCAGCCATTTCGAACTGTTCGGACTCAAGCAAGCAATTGACCGCTGGCGCGACACAACGCAACACGCGCCCGTGTTCAGGACCCCACTGTTGTACAAGCTCGTTCGTCACCCGCTGTACCTGGGGTTCCTGATTGCCTTCTGGGCTACGAATGACATGACGGTCGGGCATTTACTGTTCTCGACGGGCCTGACGGTCTATCTCTTTATCGGTGCTTACTTTGAAGAGAGGGACCTGGTGGTGTTGTTTGGTGATAGATATCGGCAGTATCAGGGAGAGACCAGCATGATTTTGCCGGTGCCGAAGAGACGGTCCAAGGGGCGGAACACAGACACTTAATTGCCCCTGAGCCCCCTGTGGCGAGGGCGCTGGGCATCTGCCGTCTGCTGGAAGGTGTGCAACTTTTAGTGAACAAGGCATTGGATGACGCTCATCCAACCGCCTGAACGTAGACGACATAAGGCGCCTGAGCTATCTTCGGACGCCTTATCGATCGACCCGGAACAGGAAGTGACCGCTTGAGCACGTCGTCCCTACTGCGAAGCCGCACCTTTGCCCTCTTCGCAGGCATCGCCTTCATTGCCATAGACCAACTCGTCAAACTACTGGCCTTGGTTTCACTGCAGGCCAACAGCTTCAAATTCGGCGCCAGCCCAATCAACCTCGCGCTGGAACTGAGCCTGAACCCAGGCGCCTTCCTCAGCCTGGGCGCTGCACTACCGGCGCAGGTCAAACAGCTGATCTTTATCTTGGGTGTGGCGGTCGTGGTGGCTTGGGCGATGGGGTGGTCGCTCTCCAATTGGAACCAACCGCTGCGTAAAGTCTTGCCGCTGTACGCAATTGCGTTGGGCGGTATCGCCAACCTGATCGACCGCGTCTTTCGTGACGGGCATGTCGTCGATTACATGGTGTTGAATGTAGGGCCGACACATACCGGCGTGTTCAATATTGCTGATATCGCTATTACGGCCGGCGCCTTGTTTTTGATGCTCGATCTGTTCGTAAAACCACGCAAAGCCTGATGACCTGGGGAATTCAGGGCAACTGCCACAAATTCCCCGCTCTCAAAACACCGACCACCCAATCCGCTCACTCAACAACTCCAACGCTTTCATTCCCGCCAGCGAGTTCCCCGCCGCGTTCAACTCTGGCGACCACACGCACACCGTAAACTGCCCCGGCACCACCGCGACGATCCCGCCCCCTACCCCGCTCTTGCCGGGCAATCCGACGCGATAGGCAAAATTGCCCGCCTCGTCATACAGCCCGCTGGTGGCCATGATCGAGTTGACTTGTTTGGTCTGGCGCGCGGTGAGGATCTGCTCGCCGCTGTGAGCGCTCACGCCTTCGTTGGCCAGGAAGCTGAACGCCCGCGCCAGATCCAGGCAGCTCATCTGCAACGCGCAGTAGTTGAAGTAACTATGCAACACCGCATCCACATCGTTGTGGAAGTTACCGAACGACTTCATCAGATACGCCATGGCCGCGTTGCGCGCACCGTGTTGCGCCTCGGATTCCGCGACGATGCTGTTGACCAGGATCTGCGGGTTGCCGGACAGGCGCCGGACGAAATCGCGCATCGACAAGATCGGCACGGCGAATCGCGATTGGTTGATGTCGCAGATCACCAGCGCGCCGGCATTGATGAACGGGTTACGCGGGCGGCCGCGTTCAAATTCAAGCTGCACCATGGAGTTGAACGGCTGCCCGGAAGGCTCATGCCCCAGACGTTCCCAGATGGTTTCGCCGCCGTGGTCGATGGCCTGCACCAGGCTGAACACCTTGGAAATGCTCTGCACCGAGAACAGCGTATCGGCGTCACCGGCGCAGTAGGCCGTGCCATCGTTGCCGTACACGGCGATCCCCAGTTGGTTGGCCGACACATCGGCCAGTGCGGGGATGTAGTCGGCAACTTTGCCGAGGCCGATCAGGGGGCGCACTTCGTCGAGGATCGACGAGAGCATCGCCTGCATGTCTTGTCCTGTCATCTGGGTTTGAATCGCTGGTAAACGGGTCGCGGAGGATACTTCAATGCGCCCGAAAGCCCCACACAATCTCGACCACCCGTTCGGCGATCACCAGGTACACCAGGATCAACAATACCTGTAGCGCCAGGTGATAGCGCAGCTTGGCGAGCCGGCGAATACCGTCGCTGATATTCAGGAGCATGAGCAGCGTCGACAGGATGATCAGGCCCCAGCCAGCCACGCTGGAGGCGAACACCCCGATAAACAAGTCACGCTGCCCTAGCAACGTATTGGTCCCCGCTGCAAACAACAGTGCACACACCAGCAGGTTTTTCACGTTGTCGAAGATCTGCGTGCTCAGATCGTTTTCCAACAACGCCATATAGCGTTTCCATAACGTGCGCATGGCAGGTACCGGATAGGGATCGCTCGACAATCAAAGTAGTCCAAATGCCCGTACACTGCACCGTTGCGCTTATTCCACGAGGACTTTTTGCATGAAATTGATGATCGGCCTGGCCGCCCTGCTGTTGGTATCGGCTTGCACCACGACCGCGCCCACCACGCCACCCGCCCAAGACTCCGCTGCGTCGACGTGCCTGGCCGGCGGCGGCACCATGAAGCAAGTCGGCAAGTTGCAGAGCTGGAAGTGCATCACGCCGTACAAGGACGCAGGCAAGGCGTGTACCGACTCTAGTCAGTGTGATGGCGAGTGCCAGACCAGTGTCACCACCCAAACTGGCAATGGCCCGGTGACAGGCGCGTGCCAGGTAGATAACAGCCACTTCGGCTGCTCGGCGACGGTGGAAAAAGGCAAGCTCGGCCGAGCGATTTGCGTGGATTGAGTCTCGCCACCGATCGAACTGTGGGAGCTGGCTTGCCTGCTCCCACAAGAGGTCTGTAGCGCTGCTTAGAAATGCGCCACATCCGACACCTGCTCGTCCAGCACATCCCGCGCCAGCGCCCAGGCGCGATCCTTGGACTCCACCACCAGCAGCGGGTAGCCCCAGGCCTTGCCGAACATCACGGCAAACGGCTTGAGTGCCAGGCGTTGTGCGGGGCTGGGCTCGACCTGGATCATGCCTTTGACGTAGGTACGCAACGCCTGCTTGTTTTTCTTCATCCAGATTGACGCTTGCTTGCGCTCCTCATGAGAGTGTTCGTGGTTGTTCTCATCCACGGACTTCTCGTGCAGCAACAGGAAGGGTTGCTGACGGGCCAGCAGGCTTTCGAAGACCAGGAAGGCATCCTCCGGCCCGCCCTCGTTGGGCGCGTCGAAGACGATTTTCACCACTGGGAATGTTGAGCTGTCGAGTCGCATGGCAAATCTCCTTGTTGAGAATGTATCTCACTATAACGACCACCCCACTAGACGGCATTGCACAGAATAGCCAGAATGTTTCGCAATTCAGCCAAGCTTGAAGCCGCCATGCAACGCCACCGTCTCGATCAACGTGACCCCTCCAGAGTCAAGGACGCCGACCTGCTCCCGCGTGCAGTGATCGCCGTGAGCGCCACCAGCACGTCCGAGAGCTGGGAGCATGCCCCGCATTCCCATCGCAAGGGCCAGTTGATGTACACCCTGCGCGGGGTGATTCATTGTCAGATCGAGGCCGGCATCTGGATCGTGCCGCCCCAGTGCGCGCTGTGGATTCCCGGCGGCATGTCCCACGCCGCACGCGGCTCCGGCGAAGCGCAAGTGTATTGCCTGTTGATCGACCCGGACGCCGCCGGCGCCCTGCCCCCGCAATGCTGCACGCTGTCGGTGTCCGGCCTGTTGCATGAACTGATCAGCAAGGCCGTAAGCTTCCCGCCGTTGTACGAAGAGGACGGCGCGCAGGGCCGCCTGATCCGCACGCTGCTGGACGAACTGGCCCAGGCGCCCATCGAGGACCTGCACCTGCCAATGCCTCAGGACCCGCGCTTGCGGCGCCTGGCCGACAGCCTGCTGGCCGTCCCCAGCGACAAGGCCACCCTCGGCCAGTGGGCCGTGCGCATCGGCATGAGCGAGCGCAGCATGACCCGCCTGTTGCTGGAAGAATTTGGCCTGAGTTTCGGGCGTTGGCGCCGGCAGTTGCATGTGATCCTGTCACTGCAACGCCTGGCCAGGGGCGACAGTGTGCAGCGGGTCGCCCTGGACCTGGGCTATGAGAACGCCAGCGGCTTCATCACCATGTTCCGCAAGGCGGTGGGCCAGCCGCCAGCACGTTACCTGGCCGATCGCGCCGGAGCGTCAAAGGCCAACGCCGCCGCGACCATTGCCTTGCACGCGCTACAGACGCCAGATCAGCGCTGAACCGGAATGCGAATATCACCGCCGCGACACTGGGTCTTCACACTTTTGGGGCAGCCGGCAAAGCGCAGCTCCTTACTCAAGCACACCCGCACTTCGGACAGCACCTTGCCCTTGCAGATCACCGCCACACTGTGATCGCCCATGGCTGGGTTGCTCTGGCGGAACAGCCGTTCGATGTCCTGTGCCGCAAGGTAATTGGGCACATTGAACGGCTGCAGTTGCTGCGGAATCTGCACCGTGGCCAGCGCTGCGTCGGTTGCTTCCAGGTAACGCGTGGGCCCCAAGCCGCTGCACGTGCCGTGTTTGGCCCACTCATGCTTGAGCAATGCCTGTGTGGGAAACATCAGCGCGCCCTTGGCCATGTCGTCGGCCGACAACCGCGATTGCGGGTCGCACGACGCCGGCCACCCGCCACGGGCGTACTGCGGCCATAACCCGTGCAATACAAAGCCGTAGCCTTTACCTGTGCATTGCTCGTTGTTCGGGTGCGTCAAGCAGAACGTGGGCGACCACGACAGAGACAACACATAAAAATCAAAATCCCCTGCCGGGCGTTGCTCACGTGGCGCAGCCATTGCACTGGTGGCTATGACCAGCCACACCATCATCCAGTACTTCATCCGTCTATTCCTCGAAAAAACAGAACCCTATCGCAGCTATCCAGGATGATGGGGGTTACGTTGTAGCACCTTGTCGAGGATCCGATCGGTCTTCAACGCCTCGATCGCTTGGGAAGGGTGTTCGGCTTCCCCGCGAACATGGGCATTCATGGCCAGCACGTGATGCCACTGGATATGCGCGTGGCAAGGCACCTCCAGCACTTCGTCCACCTCGCCTTCAAGGCGCAGCGGCTGGTCTTCGAATACGGCAAAGGTAATACGCCCCTTGCTGCCGATCAGCTCGACCTTGTCTTCGCGGCGGTCGACGACAAAGTTCCAGCAGCCCATGCCCAGCGCGCCGGACGCGAACGTCCAGCAGGCAGTCACCGCATCCTCGGCGGCGTAGCGCCCGGCCTGTCGTGCGGTAAACCCCGAGACCTCGACGATATCCCCGGCCAGGTACTGGAACAGGTCAAACCCGTGGCTGGCCAAGTCGGCAAAGTAACCACCACCGGCGATGAGCGGGTCGGTGCGCCAATTGGCGGCACTGGCATCGTCGGCGCCTGGTGGCTTGCACAGGGTCCAGGTCAGGTGGCGCAGTTGGCCGATGCGCCCGTCCTGCAGCCACTGACGCACCTGCTGGAAACGCGGCAGCGAGCGGCGGTAATACGAGACAAACAGATGCAGGCCGGCACGCTCGAAGGTGCGCTGCATCAATGCGCTTTGCTCGGCATTCAACGCCATTGGCTTTTCGACACAGCAATGCTTGCCCGCGGCGGCCACCATCAGGCTGTACTCGAGGTGGCTGTCGGGTGGCGTAGCGATATACACCGCATCCACTTCGGGATCATTGATCAGGGCCTGAGCGTCGGTGTAGAAGCGGGCAATGCCGTGGCGTGTCGCATAATCGCGCACCGCTTCTTCACGACGCCCCATCACGGCCACCAGCGCAGAACCTGGCGCTTTGTAGAAAGCGGGTCCACTCTTCAATTCAGTGACACTGCCACAGCCGATCATGCCCCAGCGTACGGTGCTCATCTGCTCTCCTCATGCGTTTTGATCAATCGGGCAGTATCCACAACCCCACACGTCAGCGCCATAACCACTTAGCATGACAATTGCATTACACTTTTATGACACTCATCCCGCTGCGGGGGCACAGACGATGAAAATACGGGCCACGGTCATTTGCGAACACGAGGGGCATATCCTCTTCGTGCGCAAGGCCAGATCGAAATGGGCGTTGCCGGGCGGCAAGGTCGAACGCAATGAGCGACCGGTTGGCGCGGCTGAGCGCGAGCTGGAAGAAGAAACCGGATTGAATGTGGACGGCTTGTTGTACTTGCAGGAGTTGAAAGCCCGCGACACTGTCCATCACGTGTTCGAAGCGTCGGTGGTGAACATCGCCGATGCAAAACCTTGCAATGAAATAATCGACTGCCAGTGGCACCCCTATGGCGCCATGGATGATCTGGACACCACCGACGCCACCCGACACATCGTTAAATCCTTTCTGCGTCGCCTGTAGTTCAGCGCTTTGGCCACTGGCCAACAGACCTCGCTTCACCCCGCCATTCTCTTTCTGCCGTTCGACAAAGGACCTGACGAACGCGGCAGCGACTGCTTGCCACAACAAGCTCCCTTACTACAAAGAGGCTTAAGCACCTGAGTGCAGTAACAACGCCACCAGCGCACTCCACCCGGTCTGATGGGACGCGCCCAACCCGCGCCCGGTGTCCCCATGAAAATACTCATGAAACAACACCAGATATCGACTCTCCGGGTCCGCCTCCAACTGCGCATACCCCGCCATCGACGGCCGCAGGCCATTTTCATCGCGAAGAAACAACCGGGTCAGCCGCTGACTGAGGCTGTCAGCCACTTCCTCCAAGGAGGACAGGTAACCACTGCCCGTCGGATACTCCACCGAGAAGTTGTCCGCGTAGTAGCGGTGAAACTCCCGCAACGATTCGATCAGCATGTAGTTCACCGGCATCCACAGCGGCCCGCGCCAGTTGGAGTTGCCGCCATACAACCGCGAGTCGGATTCGCCGGGCTGGTAACTCGCACTCAGGGAATTGCCGTTCATTTTCAACGCCAGCGGTTGTTCGGCAAACGCCTTGGACAGGGAGCGCACGCCAAAGGCCGACAAAAACTCTTCGTCATCCAACATGCGCCGCAACAGGTCCTTGGTGCGTTCGCCGCGCAGAAGCGCCAGCAGCAGGCGATTGCCCTGCCCCGGCTCGTTCCAGCGCGAGACCAGTTTGGCCAGGTCGGGCCGGTGCTTCATGAAGCCCAGCAAACGCTCGCGCAACCCTTCCAGGCCTTCATGCTCGCGCTGCTCCAGCACCAGCACGGCAAACAGCGGCATTAGCCCGACGATCGAACGCAGGCGCACCGGTTCGTTCTGGCCATCGGGGCGATGCAGCACATCGTAGAAGAACAGGTCCTGCTCGTCCCACAGGCCTTCCGCGCTGTCATCGATGCGGTTGATGGCGCCGGCGATATACAGGAAGTGCTCGAAGAACTTTACGGCGATGTCGACATACACCCCGTTGCGCTTGGCCAGTTCCAGCGCGATGCGCATCAAGTCCAGCGCATAGGCCGCGACCCACGCCGTGCCGTCGGCCTGATCCAACTGGTAACCCGGTGGCAACGCGGCCGAGCGGTCGAACAAGGCGATATTGTCCAGCCCTAGGAAGCCGCCTTGGAACAGGTTGCGCCCTTCGGCGTCCTTACGATTGACCCACCAAGAGAAATTCAGCAGCAGCTTGTGGAATATCCGCTCTAGGAAATCCATATCGCCTACGCCAGTCAGCGCCTTGTCCTGCTGGTAGACCCGCCAACTGGCCCAGGCATGCACCGGCGGGTTGGCGTCGTCGAAGCGCCATTCGTAAGCCGGCAACTGGCCGTTGGGGTGCATGAAGCGGTCTTTCACCAGCAGCAACAGTTGCTGCTTGGCATAGCCCGGATCGATCAGCGCAATGGCCACTGCCTGGAAGCCTTGGTCCCACGAGGCATACCACGGGTATTCCCAGGTATCGGGCATGGAAAGGATGTCGAAATTCGACAGGTGCCGCCAATGGGTATTGCGGATATGCAGGCGCTCGGGCGGCGGCGCAGGTTGTGCCGGGTCGCCGTCGAGCCATTGGTTCACGTCGAAATAGTAGAGCTGCTTGGACCACAGCAGCCCGGCCAGGGCCTGACGCTGCACATTACGCGCGTCCTCATTGGCAATGCCGTGTTGCAAGGCGGCGTAGAAGTCATCGGCCTCCTGGCGGCGTTGTTCGAACAGCTTGCGGGCGTTGACAGGCGGTGCGTCGACCGGGGCAAAACGCAAATAGAGGGTTTTGCTTTCCAGGCCTGCCAGATCGAGGATGAAGCGTGCGGCGACTTTGGTGCCGCAGTCACGGCGAACCGCCGATTGCTCACCGCCGACCACGTAATCATTGATCCCATCCTTGAACGGCCCCGGTGCCGGCTGCCCATCCAACCGGGGGACATTGGTTTCGTTCTCGCAGAATAACCACTCCACCCCGTCCTGGCCCCAGGCATTGAGATGGCGATCCGCCAACTCATGATGACGCGCCAGCACCTGCTCCCCGTCCCGCGTCAACTGTGGCTTGGGCGCGTCGAAGGTCCAGCTCCAGTCATTGCGCGCCCACAGCTGGGGCAACACCTGCAAACGCGTTGGCTGGTCCGAACGATTGTGCAGGATGACGCGCATGAAAATGTCGTCAGGCTGATGCTTGGCATATTCGACGCTGACATCGCAGTAGCGGTTGTCTTCGAACACGCCGGTATCGAGGATCTCGTACTCGGCATCTGCCAGGCCACGCCGGGCGTTTTCGCTGATCAGGTCGGCGTAGGGAAAGGCGGCGTGGGGGTATTTGTAGAGCATGCGCATGTAGGCATGGCTCGGTACGCCGTCGACGAAAAAGTACAATTCCTTGACGTCTTCACCGTGGTTGCCTTCGGCGTTGTTGAGGCCAAACAGGCGCTCCTTGAGGATCGCGTCACGTTCGTTCCACAGGGCCAGGCCCAAGCACCAGCGTTGGGACTTGTCGCTGAAACCGGCTAAACCATCCTCGCCCCAGCGATAGGCGCGGCTGCGTGCGTGTTCATGGGGGAAGTAGGTCCAGGCGTCACCATCGGCGCTGTAGTCCTCGCGCACTGTGCCCCATTGGCGTTCACTTAAATAAGGGCCCCACTCGCGCCAGCACTCGGCATCCGGCTGCGCCAGGCGTTGGCCTTCGAGGGTTGCAAGTATTCGGTTGTCGGGTGTGGCCGTCATCGGGTCGTCCATCGCCTACCAAGTGAGAGGCAGTGTAGAGCCCAATGACGCCCGGGTGCACATGAAGACTTAGAAGATCGCGTAGGTGTAGTTGAAGATCAGGCGGGTCTGGTCCTGGTCGGCGGTGCCGGTGTTCTTGCCGTGATAGGTGCCGGTACGGAAAGTCGTACCAAAACCTTTCAGAGGACCGGCCTGCACAACGTAGTCCAGGCGGAAGTCGGCTTCGTTTTCTTTCTGGTCAGGGCCACCGGCTACCTTCGACTTGATGTCCCGGCCATCCAGGTAAGCCACGGACGCCTTCAGACCCGGCACGTAGGCCTTGAAGTCATAAGAGTACTGACCAAAGTTGACCTGCTCGCCCGCGCGGGAGAACTGGCCGACCACGGCGTCGGTGAACAGGTAGAAGTCACTGCCGCCAGCGCCTTGTGCGTGCGGATCGGCCAGGCTGCCCTGGTTCACCCACACAAAACCGCCGTCGTCACCCACGCCAATGTGGCCGAGCATCAAGCTGCTGCCGCCCAACTGATAGGTGAAGGCCGCACTGTAGGTTTTGTTGTCCACTTCGTTGGCGTGCTTGGCGTAGCCGCCGTTGTTGTTGAACTGGTAGCCACTCTCGCCGTTCTTGCCGTCGCTGCTGCTGTCGAAGTAGCGCAGGTCGGTCTTGAACGACTGGTCATTGCCCAGCGGCAATACGTGGACCAAGCCGAAGTAGTTCTGTTTGTAGAAGTCCTGCAACTGGGCATAGTAGTACTGCAACGTCAGGTTTTTCGCGATGACGTTGTCGGAAGAGCCAAACGGCTTGTAGTCAACCCCACCGAACTTGAAGCTGTCACTGTCGCGAGTCCCACCGGCCACGCTCAAGCCCGTAGAGTTGCTGGAGGCACGGCCTTCAGCGCGGTTCAGTTCACCGCCGGTGAAGGTGACGTTGGGGATGTCGTTGGAGGTCAGGATGCCGCCGTCAAAGGTCTGCGGCGCCACGCGGCTGTCATTGGACACCAGGATCGGCAAGACCGGCGCCAAGCCACCCCCCACATGCAACTCGGTCTGGGAAATGCGGAACTTCACGTTGCCCGCCGCGCGCCCAAAGGAGTCGGCAGGTTCAGTGCCGTTGTTCTTGGTCGGAAAGAAGCTGTTGCCGTTGCCCGACAGGCCCGCGCCCGCCGTGTGGCCATCGCCACCGTCCAGACGCAGCGCGCCGAAGGCCATGACGTCAAACCCCAGGCCGACGGTGCCTTGGGTGAAGCCGGATTTGTAGTCAAAACGCAGCGCGGTTGCGGTTTCGCGCAGGTCGTTGTTGGTCCCCGAGCGGTTATCCGCGCTGTAGTACATGGTCCGCGAGCTGATGGCCGCGTGACTGTCTTCAAGGAAACCGCTGTGACCGTTGCCCGTGCCCAGCGAACCGAGCCCGAAATCATCAGCGAATGCCTGTTGTGCAAGAACGGCGGCGGTGATCGACAACGCCAGTGTAGAAATTTTCATTAACGACAGCCCCTAAACATTTTTTTATGTGTCTGGTGTGCATAACGGCGTTTTCATCCTTGCAAACGTGACGATTCTTTCATGCCGACCGGGGCGGACTCCGTGAAGAATTAGTTAGGAAAACCGCCCGTAAATGAAATTTCTCACGGGCTGGTTTTTGTCATATTCACGTCATCTCATTCATTTGCAGAATGAAGTCCTGAGGATTCTTCGTTTGCAAGCGCGACTTGCGCTCAACAAAATCCAGGCACAGGCCACCTCTATCGTCATAGCCATCAGGAATTTTTCTATGCCTAGCACCGCACATGTCAGCCCAGACGAGATCCGCAAGGGCTTTTCCAAGGCCATGTCCGACATGTACCGAGATGAAGTTCCCCTGTATGGCGCGCTGATGGAGCTGGTGGCCGAGACCAATACCCACGTGCTCGACACCCAGCCGCAGCTGGCGCAGCAGCTGCAACGCACTGGCGAAATCCAGCGCCTGGACATGGAACGCCACGGCGCGATCCGTCTTGGCACGGCTGAAGAACTGGCGACCATCAGCCGCCTGTTCGCAGTGATGGGCATGCAACCGGTGGGCTACTACGACCTGACACCGGCTGGCGTGCCCGTGCACTCCACCGCGTTTCGCGCCGTGCATGAACAAGCGCTGCAAACCAGCCCGTTTCGTGTGTTCACCTCATTGTTGCGCCTGGAACTGATCGAAAACCCCGACCTGCGCGCCTTTGCCGAAACCGCCCTGGCCAAGCGCTCGATCTTCACCCCTGGCGCCCTGGCGCTGATCGAACAGGCGGAAAAGGAGGGAGGCCTCAACGCTGAGAACGCCGATGAATTTGTCCGCCAGGCCTTGGAAACCTTCCGCTGGCACCACACCGCCACCGTCACCGGCGCGCAGTACCAGCAACTGAGCGACCAGCACCGCCTGATCGCCGACGTGGTCGCCTTCAAAGGCCCGCACATCAACCACCTGACCCCGCGCACCCTGGACATCGACCACGTCCAGGCCGCCATGCCCGACAAAGGCATCACGCCAAAAGCCGTGATCGAAGGCCCCCCTTGCCGCCGCTGCCCGATCCTGCTGCGCCAAACCAGCTTCAAGGCCCTGGATGAACCCATCGCCTTCACCGACGCCCAAGGCAGCCACAGCGCACGCTTTGGTGAAATCGAACAACGCGGCGTAGCGCTCACGCCCAAAGGCCGTGCGCTGTACGACCAGTTACTGAACGCCGCGCGCGACGAACTGGGCGCTTTCCCCAATGAGGGCAACGCCACGCGTTATGTCGAATTGATGGAACGGCACTTCCAGGCCTTCCCGGATGATCACGCGCAGATGCGTGAACAGGGCTTGGCCTACTTCCGCTACTTCACAACCGAGCAGGGCCTGGCGGCGCGCGGTTCGGCTGATCAACCGCGAACCCTGGACGCATTGATCGCAGCGGGCCACATCGATGTGGAGCCTTTGGTGTATGAAGATTTTCTGCCGGTGAGTGCGGCGGGGATTTTCCAGTCAAACCTGGGGGATGCGGCGCAGAGTCACTACGCAGCCAACTCGAACCAGGCCGAATTTGAAAAGGCGCTGGGCCGTCGGACGATTGATGAATTGAAACTGTATGGCGAGACGCAGCAGCGCTCGATTGATGCGTGCACACAGGCACTGCTGGCCTGAAATGAAGTGCCCACCCGGCTCACCGGCGCAATCCTTGCGCCGCAACAGTCCCCAGAGCCGGGTGGGCGGTGGGCATCATAGGCAGTGAAAGCCGCCCTGTCCTTCAGACAATTCTGAACAAATGTGTCCGCGCCTGTAGGAACGCGGACGGTGGCTTACCCCAACTTCGCCACAATGTCGTCTTTGATCAACAGTCGTTTCTTCTTCAGCTTCTCCACATCCTCATCGCTGGCGCTTGCCGATTCTGCCTTCAGCACCTCCTTGTCAGCGTCATCGTATTGAGTGAGCAGCGAGTCCAGGCGTTTGTCGCTCGCCCTGCGTTCGTGAACCTCTTCCTTGCTCTTTCCCAAATCCAGATACAGGTCGTGTTTCACTGGCATGGCGTACCTCCGCAAGTTGATCAATGGCTTACGCCCTAGAAGCTAGACCATTGCGAGGGGTCTTGTCATGTCCGGGGTCAATACAGCCCCGTTCGTCGCGGCGCAGGTGTTTGGATCAAACCTTTGCGGCGCCCTGCCCTCCACTCTAGATAGCCATTCGAGGGAGACCGGTTTCATGACTCATGCCGCCACCGCTGTCGACACCCAATGCATCAACACAATCCGTACCCTGGCCATGGACGCCGTGCAGAAGGCCAATTCTGGCCATCCGGGCACGCCCATGGGCCTGGCGCCGGTGGGTTACACGCTGTGGAGTCGCTTCCTGCGTTATCACCCGGAGCATCCCGACTGGCCCAACCGTGACCGCTTTGTGTTGTCGGTGGGGCATGCGTCGATGTTGCTGTACTCGCTGTTGCACCTGGCGGGTGTGGTGGAAATCGACGCCCATGGCAAGCGCACTGGCCAGCCGGCGATCAGCCTGGACGACATCAAGCAGTTCCGGCAGGCCGATTCAAAAACCCCGGGCCATCCCGAGTACCGCATGACCACTGGCGTGGAAACCACCACCGGGCCACTCGGCCAGGGCTGCGCCAACAGCGTCGGCATGGCGATGGCCGAGCGCTGGTTGGCCGAGCGTTTCAACCGTGATGGCAAGGTGTTGTTCGACTACAACGTCTACACCCTGTGCGGTGACGGCGACATGATGGAAGGCATCAGCAGCGAAGCCGCGTCGATGGCCGGGCATTTGAAGCTTGCGAACCTGTGCTGGATCTACGACAACAACACCATCAGTATCGAAGGGCACACCGAGTTGGCGTTCAGCGAAGACGTGATCAAGCGCTTCCAGGCCTATGGCTGGCACACGTTGCACGTGACTGACGCCAATGACTTGCAGGCGCTGAGCACAGCGTTGGAGACATTCAAGGCGAACACAGGAGCGCCGACCCTGATCGTGGTCGACAGCGTGATCGGCTACGGCTCGCCCCACAAGCACAACACCGCCGCCGCCCATGGCGAGCCATTGGGTGATGATGAGATTCGTCTGACCAAGGCCGCTTATGGCTGGCCGCAGGACTCAAGTTTTCTGGTGCCGGACGACGCGCGCACCCTCTTGCGTGATGCCCTGTTGGAACGCAGCCATGCGTTATACGAAACCTGGAGTCAGCACCTGTCGCAGCTAAAGCAGTACGAGCCGGAACTGGCTGACGAGTTGCGCCGCATGCGCGCAGGGGAAATGCCCGAGCGTTGGCAAGACAATCTGCCGCACTTCGGCAGCGATACCAAGGGCGTGGCCAGCCGCGCAGCCGGTGGCGAAGTACTGAATGCGTTTGCCCAACAAATCCCCTGGTTGCTCGGCGGCTCGGCAGACCTGTCACCGTCGACCAAGACCAACCTCACCTTCGACGGCGCCGGGCGTTTCAGTGCCGACGACTACAGCGGGCGCAACCTGCACTTCGGCATCCGTGAACACGCCATGGGCGCGATTGCCAATGGCATGGCGTTGTCCTACCTGCGGCCGTACACCTCGACCTTCCTGGTGTTCAGCGACTATATGAAACCACCGATCCGCCTGGCGGCGATCATGGAGTTGCCGGTGGTGTTTGTGTTCACCCATGACTCGATTGGCGTCGGTGAAGACGGGCCGACGCACCAGCCGATCGAACACCTCACGCAACTGCGCGCCACACCGGGGTTGCTGACGCTGCGGCCCGGCGATGCCAACGAAACCCTGGAACTGTGGAAGGTCGCCTTGGCGCAAACCCATCGGCCAAGCTGTGTGGTGTTGTCGCGCCAGCCGTTGCCGACGTTGGATCGTACGAAATATGCGGCGGCGTCCGGGGCAGCCAAAGGGGCCTATGTACTGGCGAGTGCCGAAGAGCCCAAAGTGATTCTGCTGGCGACCGGCAGCGAGGTCAGCCTGGCCGTGGCGGCGTATGAACAGTTGAAAGGCGAAGGGATCGCTGCGCGCGTCGTTTCGATGCCCAGCTGGGAATTGTTTGAAGACCAGGACCAGGCCTATCGCGACAGCGTGTTGCCGCCAGCGCTGAAAGCGCGAGTCGTGGTGGAACAGGCTGGGCCATTGGGTTGGGACCGGTATGTGGGGCAGACCGGCGCCAAAGTGGTGATGAACAGCTTCGGTGCGTCGGCGCCGCTGGCGAAGTTGCAGGAGAAGTTTGGGTTTACGGTGGAGAATGTGGTGGAGCAGGCTTTATCGCAGGTTCAACTGATTCAGGGTTGAGCTAAAAGTAGGATTGCGCGCGAATGCGGGGGGCAGTTTTTTTGGGTGGGGTACATATCCGTTATTTGGGTAACGGCCGCTTATGGTTCAGCCCTTACGGCGGGTCACTTTCGAAAAGCGCGAAAGTAACCAAAGCGCTCTTGCCCCAACACTCGGCACCTCGCCTAGGCTCGGTGTGCCCGTAATCCGACAGTGATTTGGGGGGCCGCCGCCACGCGCCATCCATGGCGCGGGGCGGCTAAACCGGCATCCCTGCCGGTTTACCCCCCAAATCCCTGCCGAATTCCGGCCAGCGTGTTTGACGGGGCGCCTAAGATCAA
>NZ_RXYG01000013.1:0-170293 GCF_003970195.1 Pseudomonas sp. C 49-2 | reverse complement strand
GCGAGGTGCCGAGTGTTGGGGCAAGAGCGTTTTGCTTACTTTTGCGCTTTTCAAAAGTGAGCCGCCGTAAGGGCGGAACCAATATCAGCCGTTACCCAAATAACGGATATGTCCCCCAACCAGACCCAAACATCGCTTTTGCAGTATCCACAGGAGCTATGCCGAATCACCCCAACCGAGCCGCCGCCCGCGCAACGATCTCCCCACGCACCCTGCGCGATTCAGCCGTGCGCTTGTTGGCTTCCTCCAACACATGCTTGGGCGCCGTGTCCGGACGCCCGGAATCAAACGGCGGTGCCGGCGCATATTCAATCTGCAATTGCACCAGTTGCGCCGCCGCTTCGCTGTACAACTCGGCAGCCAACGTCAGCGCAAAGTCGATACCGGCAGTGATGCCACCACCGGTCAGCAGGTTGCCGTCACGCACCACGCGTTCCTGCACTGCAATTGCACCGAGCGGGGCGAGCAGGTCGTGGTAGGCCCAGTGTGTGGTCGCCTTGCGCCCGCGCAACAAACCGGCGGCGCCGAGCACCAGCGAGCCGGTGCACACCGACGTCACATAGCGGGCGGTCTGAGCTTGGACCTTGAGGAAGTCCAGGGTCTGCAGGTCTTCCATCAACGCGCCAACACCGGAGCCGCCAGGCACGCAAATCACATCCAGGCGCGGGCAGTCGGCATAGGTCATGGTCGGTGTGAACACCAGGCCAGTGCTGGAAGTGATCGGTTCCAGGTCTTTCCACACCAAGTGCAACTGCACATCCGGCAGCGAACCCAGTACGTCATAAGGACCGGTGAGGTCCAGTTGCTGGATACCGGGGAACAATACAAAGCCAATCTGCAGGGTCATTAATAGCGCTCCGTCAAAGGGGTGGACGGCTTCACTCTAGAGGCCTAGGCTTTGGCGAATACGCCATTGATCCCACGAATCGCGCCAATCATGTCCAGAATCGTCCATGTCCTCGCTTTCGATAACGCCCAGGTGCTTGATGTCACCGGACCGTTGCAGGTGTTCGCCTCCACCAATGACCTGGCGCGTCAGCGCGGCCTGCCGTTGCCTTACGCCGTGTCGGTGATTGCTGCCCAAGCGGAGCCGGTGATGACGTCGGCTGGCTTGGCACTGCTGGCCGAGCCGCTGCCCGCCGTCGATGCGCCGTGCGATACGTTGGTGATTGCCGGCGGCTGGGGCGTATACGGCGCCGCCGAAGATCCGGCGCTGGTGGAGTGGGTGCGCGAGAAAGCCCGTCACACCCGGCGCATGACGTCAGTGTGTACCGGCGCGTTCCTGCTCGCCGCCAGTGGCATGCTCGATGGCTGTCGCGTGGCCACCCATTGGACACGTTGCGAAGAATTGGCGCGCAAATTCCCGGCGTTGACGGTGGAGTCCAACCCGATCTTCATCCAGCAAGGCGCCGTATGGACGTCCGCCGGCGTCACTGCTGGCATCGACCTGTGTCTGGCGCTGGTGGAAGAAGACCTGGGCCGCGCTGTGGCCCTGGAAGTGGCGCGGCACCTGGTGGTGTTCCTCAAGCGCCCCGGCGGCCAGTCCCAATTCAGCGTGACCCTGTCCCTGCAAAAAGACGACAGCCGCTTCGCCGAACTTCACGCCTGGATCGCCGAAAACCTCACCCTGGACCTGAACATCGCCACCCTGGCCGCCCAAGCCGGCATGAGCGAACGCAGCTTTGTACGCCACTACCGCGCCGAAACCGGTCAGACCCCGGCACGTGCCGTCGAATTGATCCGCGTCGAAACCGCGCGTCGGCAATTGGCTGACAGCGCGGCGTCGATCAAACGCATCGCCGTGCAGTGTGGTTTTGGCTGTGAAGAAACCCTGCGCCGCAGCTTCCTTCGCGCCTTGTCGGTGACGCCCCAGGCTTACCGCGAACGCTTTTCGCCCAGCAACTCCAGCAGCGCATCCAGCGTGGCTTGCGGTGCTTCCTGAGGGATATTGTGACCCACGCCGGGCAGCACCTGACGCCGGTAAAACCCGCTGAAATGCTCGACATCATCATCCACTTCAGGCGGTGGCCCCACCCCATCATCGGCGCCGCACAGCGAAATGCTCGGCACCGAGATCGGCGGCTGCAAAGCCAGCGCCTGCTCGATGGCTTCCAACGTCGGGTCGCCGGGCGCATACATGAAGCGGTGGCGATAGGAGTGAATCACCACCTCGACAAAATCCGGGTTATCGAACGACGGCGCGGTCTGCTCATACAGCCCCGGCCCCTCGGCCCACGACGGCGACCATAACGACCACAGCAACTTGCACAGTTCGCCACGGTTGGCGGTCAAGCCGTCCACGCCGCGCTGGGTGTGAAAGTAGAACTGATACCACAAGCGATGCTCCGTCATTGGCGCCCTGGGCTTCAGTGACTTGGCGATGTCCTGGATGTTGTAGCCATCGCCGGTCACCAACCCGCGCACGCGCTGCGGCCACAACGCCGCGACGATACACGCGGCTCGCCCACCCCAGTCGTACCCGGCGAGGGTGGCTTGCGGGATCGCCAGCGCATCCATGAAATCCAGTAGGTCCTTGGCCAATGCGGCCTGCTGTCCGGAACGCATCACCTGCTCGTTGATAAACCGCGTCGGGCCGTAACCGCGCAGGTACGGCACCAGTACCCGGTAGCCACGCTCGGCCAGTACCGGCGCAATCGCGTCATAGCCGCGCGGGTCATAGGGAAAACCGTGTAGCAGGATCACCGGCTCACCGTCGAGGGGACCGTGGGCTTCGTAGGCGATATCGAGCATGGGCGTGCGTGCGTACAGCAGCGGGGTGGCGATCGTCATCGGAGGCTCCTGTTAGATGCTGGAACTCTAGCCCAAAGGTGTGACGCAATGGCGTGCAGATAAACGCAGTGGTGTTACTTGTCTAGACTCAGCTCGGTGCTGTGCAGCACATGCTTGAAATGATGCCGCCACAGATCCACCCCCAACTGCCCCGACCGGTCCAGCGACGAACCTACCGTGAGGTCGCTGATCAAGGTCGGCTGCAACCCCGCGTCGAACAGCGCGAACCCCGCCGCCAGCACGCAGGTGTCGGTCTGGATACCACACACCAGTACACGTTGTGGCGCGAGGCTTTTCAGGTAGGAAACGGTCTCGGGGGTTGGCGCATAGCCGTGTTTGATAAAGATGCGATCAGCGGCCACCAGGCTTTGGTCGTTCGGCGCCGGTTGCCAGCCGAGTTGCCGGGCGAAGGGCGTGACGCTCTCGTCGTGGCGCTCCACGGTGGCGACTGACGGCATGCGCCCCAGCAGGGTGTTGATGCCGTCCACCAGCCACGTGGGCGGGTTGAAGGAAGGTTGCACGTCGATGATCAGCAGTACCTGGCGCATGGCGTTCCTGTCCGTGGTCGAGTGGCCGCCCATTGTGCACAGGCCACTTCAGGGTTGCCAGGTGGTTTTCTCCCCGCTGAGCTTGCGATCCAGGAACGTCGCCGCGCTGATCAACGCCAGGTGGCTCAAGGCCTGGGGTGTATTGCCCAGGTGGCGGGCCTGGGTGTCGAACTCTTCGGCGTACAGGCCCAGCGGGTTGGCGTAGCGCAGCAGTTGCTCGAATTCCAGGTGGGCCTTTTCAACTTGCCCGGCGCGGGCCAGGCATTCGACGTACCAGAACGAGCAGGCCGCAAACGCGCCTTCGGTGCCTTGCAGACCGTCGATCTGGCTGTCGTCGTTACGATAGCGGTAGACCATGCCGTCGCGCACCAGGCTTTTCTGGATGGCTTCCAGGGTCGAGAGCCAGCGTGGATCGGTGGCCGCGACAAACCTCACCAACGGCATCAATAACATCGAACCGTCGAGCGCGGTGGTGCCGGTATGCTGCACGAAATGCCCGCGCTCTTCGTTCCAGAAATTGCTCCAGATGTCGGCGTAGATCGCCTGGCGGGTCTGGTCCCAGCGTGCAAACGGCGCCGGCAACGAGCGCTTGGAGGCCAGGCGGATGGCGCGGTCCAGCGCTACCCAGCACATGAGTCGTGAGTGCAGGAAGTGATGCTGCTCGCCGCGCATTTCCCAGATGCCCACGTCTTTAGTGTTCCAGATTTCACAGACCTGGTCGGCAACTTCTACTGTATGTTTCCAGCCCTCATGGGAGATGGCTTCACCGTACTTGTTGACCAGATACACCGCGTCCATCAGCTCGCCATAAATGTCCAGCTGGATCTGGTCAAACGCCTCGTTGCCGATGCGCACCGGTTTGGCGCCGCCGTGGCCTTGGAAGTGCTCAAGCTCGGCCTCGGGTAATTCCTGGCGACCGTCGATGCCATACAAAATGTTGATCTTGGTCGGCTGGTCGCAGCAGTCGCTCACGCGGCCTTTGAGCCAGCGCATATAAGCGTTGGCTTCCTCGACAAACCCCAGGCGCATGAAGGCATACACGGTGAACGATGCGTCGCGGATCCAGGTGTAGCGATAGTCCCAGTTGCGTTCGCCGCCGGGGGTTTCCGGCAGGCCGAAGGTGGCGGCGGCGATGATCGCGCCGTGTTTACGCGAGGTCAGCAGTTTGAGCGCCAGGGCCGAACGGTTGACCATTTCGCGCCAGCGTCCACGGTAGTTCGATTGCGCGATCCAGCCGCGCCAGAACTTCAAGGTATGGGCCAGCGCCAGGTCCGTACAGCTGCTGTCCACCCGTTCATCCTCTTGGCCGCCGAGGACGAATTCGGCACCTTCTTCCTGGCCCAGGGTAAAGCTGGCCACGGCGGCGCCGTCTTTGATCTGCAAGGGGTGGCTGCCGGACAAACGCAGGCCGGGTTGGCCTTCGGCGCTGAAGCACACCGTGCCGTTGTCAAGGGTGGCTTGGGTGAGCGTGCGCGCGTAGTCATGGCGCACCGCACAGCGCAGATGAATATCGGCCTTGCCGCTGACCACACGTACGCGGCGGATCAGCAGCGGCAGGTCATCGATTTCTTCGCTGATAGCCAGCAGGTCGGTGATCTCTACTACGGCCTCATCGCTGAGCCAGCGGGTTTGCAGCACATTGGTGTCGGGCAGGTAGATCTGTTCGCGGCGCGCGTTGGGCAGGTCCGGGGTGAGCTGGAAAATGCCGGCATCGGGGCTGTCCAGCAGCGAGCAGAAGATCGACGGGCTGTCGAACTCCGGCCAGCAGAAGAAGTCGATGCTGCCTTTATCGTTCACCAATGCGGCACTGCGCATATCGCCGATGATGCCGTGGGCATCGATGGCGCTTTGTTGTTCGTTCTTCAAATCAACCATTGCCACGGAACTCCGGATAAAGGCTCATGCCGCCATCAAT
The DNA here is from genome assembly GCF_003970195.1 of Pseudomonas sp. C 49-2. Taxonomy (NCBI): domain Bacteria; kingdom Pseudomonadati; phylum Pseudomonadota; class Gammaproteobacteria; order Pseudomonadales; family Pseudomonadaceae; genus Pseudomonas; species Pseudomonas sp. C 49-2. The sequence continues at coordinate 165,040 of NZ_RXYG01000013.1, read as the reverse complement.
AAAGAGTGTGCTGCCTACTACATAGTCGGATGCATCACTGGCCAGCCACACGACGGCGTTGGCCACATCTTCCACATTACCTACGCGACCGTAGGGAATCAGCTTGAGCAACTCCTGTTCCGCCGCGCCTTCGGTGGCCGCCCGATTGATCGCCGTACGGATCGCCCCCGGCGCAATCCCGTTGATGCGGATGCGCTGTTCACTGACTTCCTGGGCGAGGGTGCGCATCAGCATTTCCACACCGCCTTTGGAAGCCGCGTAGTTCACATGCCCGGCCCACGGGATCAGTTGGTGCACCGAACTCATGTGGATGATTTTGCCCGCCGCCCGCGATACGCCTTCGCGGATGCCCTGGCGGTTGAAGATGCGCACTGCCGCGCGGGCACACAGGAACTGGCCGGTAAGGTTGACGCCGATCACCGCATTCCAGTCATCCAGGCTCATGTCCACCAGGTTGGCGTCCTTCTGCATCCCGGAGTTGGCCACCAGGATGTCCAGGTGGCCGAAGGCATCGAGGGTCTGGGCAAAAAGCCTTTCCACCTCTTCTTCTTTAGAAACGTTGGCGCCGATGGCAATCGCCCGGCCGCCCTCGGCATTGATCTGCTCTGCCAGTGCCTCGGCCGGTGCGGCCTGGCTGTTGTAGTTCAGCACCACGGCTGCTCCGGCTTGCGCCAGAGCCTTGGCCGCGCCCGCGCCGATTCCGGAACTGGCACCGGTCACCAGCGCCACTTGTTGCTCCAACGAGATACGCATTGCTCACCGACCTTAAATTCGTGAGTTCAAGTAGCTGACTGATCGCGCGCAAGGGAAGTTCACCCGTGTGAAATTAGCGACTACAACCATCGTGAAAAATGGAATAACAGAACTATAAAAAATAACCATAAGATACTAAAAAACCGCTCAAAAGCGTTTGACAGGCTTTTTCGCCCCGTGTCTTATAGGCACACATCAACCCGCTCCGTTGGTAGTTCGGAAGTCATCGCGGGGCCACCTATAAGAGATTTCTATGTGCCTTTCGGCCGATATAGGGGAACTACCAGTTCAGGTAAAAGCAGCGGCCTTAGTTGGCGTGCCTAAGTTAGTTATCTTCGATTGCGACGGTGTGCTCGTCCAAAGTGAAGAAATAACCCTGTCTGTATTGATCTCCATGCTTAATGCCCTTGTTCAGGGCGACCCGCTGCTTGATGTCACCTGTTTTACCGAGCGCTTCCGTGGGCGGAAGATTGCCGAATGTTTGCGCGAGGCTGAACAGATATTAAATATCAGTTTGGATACAGAGTTTGAACAGCACTTTCGCGAGCGGGCGTTGCAAGCACTGACACTCAGTTTGAAAGCCTCGGATGGGGTGCTGGAAGTATTGCAAAAGTTGGAAGTTCCTTATTGCGTAGCCTCAAGTGCACCCCGCAACAAGATAGAGCATTGCTTACGCCTGGCTGGGCTGTTTTCTTATTTTAAAGGGCGAATATTCAGTTGTTACGAGTTGGGTAGTTGGAAGCCTGATCCCCTGGTATTTCTGACGGCCTGCCGAACTTACCGCATTGACGTGAGTGATGCGCTGGTGGTGGAAGACAGTGTGACGGGTATCCAGGCTGCTGTAGCGGCCAATATAAAAGTGTTGGGCTTTGGTCCCGCGCATCGGCATGCGCAATTGGCCGCGGCCGGAGCATTGCCGATTGCTGACATGCGTGAAGTATTGACCATTTTTAATTGACTCAGGGAGGAGGCGTCGTGAACACACTTGGTTACCCGGAACGGCTCAAACGCAACGATCAATCTTCAGAAGTGTGGTGGGATTCATCGCCTGCCGTATACCTACCGTATAAAAAACACCTGCTGGAAAAATACCCGGCCGCTGTGACTTATATAGAAGCGTTGATGCCGGATGAATTCTCCCAGCCCTGGGGCTTGTGCAGTGTGACCACCAACCCTCGGTTAGTGACGGCCGTCATCCTCGAAAAGCGCGAGTATTGGTCCTCACGTTTCAACGTGGGCAAGCTGTCTCCCAGGGAGTTGCGCAAGCAGTTGTACAACGCAGTCATCGTCGAAGGGGCCGCCACGCTCAAGCCGCGTTGGATTCAGTCGGCGCAGGCCGAAGGGTGGATTTCCGCCCAGGTCGACCCGGTTGACGTGCGCTGCACTGAGCGCATGAGCGCCCGGGGATTGGAACTGCAGCGCCTGGCGCCGAACGTGATGGTCAAGGTGCCGGGTAGCCTGGAAGGGCTGGTAACGGTTGAACACCTGGTGGCCCAGGGCGGCTCGGTGAATATCACGTTCTGCTTCACGGTTGCGCAATTCCAGGCCGGTCTCCAGGCCATCGAGCGCGGTAGGGCGACTGCCCGCAGCAATGGTATCGACACTGCGCGCTGCAAGTACGTCATTACGTTCATGATCGGGCGTTTCGCCTGCCAGCCCGAGTTTACGCTGCAGGCCGCCGAGCGTGGTCTGGCTTTGAGTGCCGAGGAACTGCGCTGGGCTGAGTTGATGATCTACGAGCAGATCCAAGCGCTGGTGGCGGCCTCGAAGACGCCGGTCAAGACCCTGCTGTCCAGCATAAAGGTCGATGTGGACGAGCGTGGCAACAAACATTGCTGGCACCTGGAGAAGACCGGGCATACGGCGACCTGCTACACGCTGACACCGGAGGTGGTGGAGTTCCTGATCGAGCGCGAAAGCCATGGCAAACCCGTCGTGCCCGCGCTGGAACCTCAGAAACCGCCGGCGTCGACCTTCGCAAAGCTGATCCGCATTCCGTATTTCTACGAAGCCTACTTTGTCGACAGCATCGAACCCTACGACTTCGGTAACCATGAAGCCTTTATCAACGCCTGCAATGAAGCCAACAGCGCGCATCGGCGCCTGGCGGATTACTGCGTTCGGCTCTGCCCAGTGACGACGCCGTTCAAGCGTGCGCTCAACGCGTTGCTCGCCGCTGAATTCGGGGTGATCGCATGAACAGGATGATCGGGTTGTGGGCACATCCACGTTCGCGCTCCACGGTGCTCGAACGTGTGTTTATCGAGCGGGGCGATTTCGAGGTCTTCCATGAGCCGTTTGCGCATATGGCGTTTTCCGAGGACTCGGCGATTCCCTCGGATGAGTGGGATCACAGTTTGCCCACCACTTACCCAGGCATAAAAGAGCATCTGCTTAATGTCCGTGAGCGTGCGAACGTTTTTCATAAAGACATGTGTTATCACTGTTTGGATGACTTGAAAGTGGATGTTGGCTTTCTCGCGCAACAGGACAATATCTTTCTTATTCGTGAACCCGCCAGCAGCATTATTTCCCATCATCGGGTGCATCCCGATATGCCGTTACAGGCTATTGGGCATAAAGCGCTATACGACATATTTTGCGTGGTCACCAAGCTGACCGGCAAAGTGCCTTATGTGATCAATGCGGATGACCTGGCCGCAGAGCCGGAACGGGTGATCCGTAAACTCTGTGATCATTTGAATATAGAGTTTATGCCACATGCGATGACGTGGAAGCGTGAGTGCCCACAACAATGGAAAACGTGGCGACGTTGGCATGTCGACGCGGAAAACAGTGAGCGGATTGTTTCTCCAGATACTCCGCACGTTGATATCAAAGCATTTGATCAATATCCGAATTTAAAGGCGATGTACGAATATCACCGTACGTTTTACGCGCGCATGAATGAATTTTGCCAATAGGGATTGTTGCATGAAGAAGTTGATTATTACCGGAGCGGCCAACGGGATTGGCCGGGCCACTGTGGAGCTGGCGATTCTACAGGGCTATTTTGTTATCGGCGCGGACAAGGATGCCGAGGGCTTGAAAGTACTGCAAGGTCTCTATGGCGCTGATGTGTTCGAGGCGCACATTGCCGACTTTTCGGATATGACCGTTATCAAGGGGTTCATTCCACGACTCTATGAGCGCCATGCAAGTATTTATGGTTTGGTGAATAACGCCGGTATTTATCACGGTAAAAGTGTCTATGCCTACTCCGATGAGCAGATAGACGAGATCCTCACCGTCAACCTCAAGGCGCTGGTCTATCTCTCCAAAGACTTCGCCGAACGGGAAATGCCGCACGAAGCCCCGCGCAGCATCGTCAACATCGCTTCGGTGGCCGGTGAAGTGGGCAGTTGCGACGCGCTCTACGGCGCCACGAAGGCGGCGGTGATCGGCCTGAGCAAGGCCAACGCCTGGAACTTCGCGCCGTTCGTGCGGGTAAATGTGGTGTCCCCGGCGCTGATCCATGAAACCGCCATCTACGGCACCATCCCCGAATACCGACGTGCTGAGTACGCCCGCCAGGAAGTCCTCAAGGACCCCATCCTGCCTGGTGGCGTGGCTGAGGTTATCTTGCTGTTGTTGGGCGATGCGATGCGTCACATCACCGGAAGGGTCATCCCGGTCGACAACGGAGCCTACCCGCGATGAGTCTTCCGGTGCGCAAGAAAAAGCTGTTGCTGGTGGGCGCCGGCAACCTGTGCTTGCAGATACTCAAGATTCTGGGGCCGAAAAACGCGTTCGACTTTGTGGTGCTGGGGCGCAATGAAGAAGCCACGATCCGCTTGTGCAATCTGGTGGCGTTGTCGTGTGCGCAGTTGGGCCAGTTTATCGACATTAAGCCCGTCGTTGCCGACCTGACGGATGTCGGCAAGGTCACGCAGCTGCTGCGTGAAGAAGCCCCGGATATGCTGGTGAACTGTGCGTCGCTGCAGTCATGGCGGGTGATCACCGGGCTGCCCAAGCTGTCGTTCGAAAAGCTCGACCAGGCCCAGTTCGGCCCCTGGCTGCCCATGCACCTGACGTTGATGCATTGCCTGATGCAGGCGGTGAAAGCCTCCGGCATCAGCACCAAAACTGTGAACGCGGCGTTCCCCGATGCGGTCAACCCGATCCTGGCGCGCATCGGCCTGGCGCCGGACATTGGCGTTGGTAATGTGGCCAACCTGATTCCGGCTGTGCGTTTTTCCATTGCACGGTTGCTCGAATGTGCACCCGCTGATGTGCACGTGCAGCTGTATGCCCAGCATTACTTCAGCCACTACGTGCCGCGCGGTGGTTTACCGCCGCGTGCCAATTACCGCTTGTTGTATGAAGTGCGCGATCGACCGGAAGTGGGGCGCCTGCCGGCCGAGGCGATTTTCTCGACGGTGAAATCCGAGTTCCGTCGCCTGGGCGGGGTGGATGGGCAGTTCCTCACCGCGTGCTCTGCGGTCACGGTCATCGAAGGGCTGTTTTCGCCCGTGCCGGTCCTGGTGCATGCGCCGGGGCCTCTTGGGCTTCCGGGCGGGTATCCGGTGTGGCTGCACGATGGGCGGATCCAGGTGCAGTTCTCCAACGCGTGCCCACAGGACGAGGCGGTGCGCATCAATAGCATCTGCCAAAGCCAGGATGGCATTGATGAAATCCATTGCGATGGTTCGGTCACTTACAACCCGCAGTGCATGGCCGTCATGCAATCGATGCTGGGGTATTCCAAGAACACCATGGCCATCGAGCAGTCCGCCGAATTTGCCCGCGAGCTGGCGAGCAAATACCTGTCCTTCAAGAATTCAACCTGGTAGGTGTGTGATGAATCAAGTTTTCAGAAACAAGCACAGCGAAGTTGCCAGTTATGCCACGCAGTACTCTCCGGATTTCGTCGAGCGTTGGGATGAGTTGATCGATTGGAATAAACGCAAGGCCGGGGAGGACGGGTTCTTCGAAAACCTGCTGCGTAGCCACGGTGTGCACTCGGTGATCGACGTGTCGACGGGCAGCGGTTTCCATGCCGTCCAGCTTAAGCAGGCGGGCTTCGAAGTGGTGGCCACGGACGGCAGTAGCACCATGTTGACCAAGGCGCGGGCGAACTTTCGCAAGCATGGCCTGGACATTCAGTCTCATTACCGAGACTGGCATTCACTGGACTCCCAGGAGCTTGGCCAGTTCGATGCTGTGGTGTGCCTGGGCAGCTCGTTGTGTCATGTCTTTGCCGCCCACGATCGGTTGCGGGTGCTGGCGAAATTCCGCTCCTTGCTCAAGCCGGGTGGCTTGCTGATTGTGGATCAGCGTAATTTTTTCGCCATTCGTGCCGGCAAGTACAAGGCCAGCGGAAATTACTATTACTGCGGTACGAATGCGTCGGTCAGTCTGGGGGAGGTCAATGAGCGTCTGTGTGAGTTCATCTATTCCTTTGATAACGCAGAACAGTACCGGTTGCAGGTCTATCCCCTGTTGCCGGGTGAATTGAAGGGGGAAGTGCTCAAGTCCGGGTTCACTCACCATGAGAGTTACGGCGACTTCGAGCGTGACTACGACATGATGAATTGTGATTTCGTCATCCACACGGCGCGCGCCGAATAAGGAGGGCTTGATGAGCACACTCGTACAGAGCAATGCCCGGCCCTTGGACAGCGTCGTATTGGCGGTGGTCCTTACCGGGTTCGTGGCCAGCACTTATGGCTTTGGCGTCTACCTGTTCGCCAACCTGGTGGTGGACATGCGCCGCGACATCGGTTTCGACTACACCACGGTGGGCCTGATCACCGGCGGCGCGCAGATTGGTTTCCTGCTGTTTTCATCGGTTACAAGCTATATAAGCCGGTTTTTCGAGGGCTGGAAGATCAGCCTGGTATCTACGGTGATGACGTCCCTGGCACTGCTGGGGTTGAGCGTCAGTCACAGCATCTGGTTGTCGGGGGCGTTGTTGATCCTGCTCGGTGGCTGTTCCGCCTCGGTGTACATCCCGTTGGCGGAGATCGTCACCAAAGGCTTCAGCCCGGGAAATCGCTCCCGCGTCATGGGGCTGATTTCCAGCGGCACCAGCTACGGCGTATTCATCAACGGTTTGCTGGTGTCGTTCCTGACATTGAATGGTGGCTGGCGCTCGATCTGGCTCACCGCGGGCCTGATCTCGGTGGTCCTGTGCGTGGTGGCCTGGTTTCTGTTACGCAACCTCGCCGCGAGCCAGGACACCGGGTTTTCCGGGGAGCGCGCCACCGCCTTCGACAGTCGGCAGCCCTGGCTCAGTCGTTCGTTATACCTGACCTGGGCCATCGCCTTTCTCAATGGCATGGCGTTGCTGCCGTTCCAGACTTACCTGGCGCCGTTCCTGCGTGATGAGTTGGGCGTGTCGGTACAGGACGCCGGGTTTATCTGGACCACCATCGGTGCGGTGGGCATGGCGTCGGGCTTCCTGGTGGGGTGGATTGCCGACAAGGTGGGCGTACGTGCGTCGTTGGCGATGTGTTTCCTGAGCGCGGGACTGGCTGCCGCCTTGGTGTTCAGTTTCAACAGCCTGCCGTTGTTCTACTTGGCGGCGTTTCTGTTTGCGCTGGCGTTTTATCCTATCTTCGGGCTGGTCCCCAGTTACATCGGGCAAATCGTGCCGGTCAGCCGCCTGACCCAGGCCTTCGGTATTGCCAACGTGCTGATCGGCTTGGGCGGTGTGTGCGGTAATTTCCTGGGCGGGTTCTCCAAGGATTTGACCGGGTCCTTCTCGACGGTCTACTGGGTGGTGGCACTGTTGCTGTTCGTGCAATGCGTGATGGTGTTCCTGTTGGGTAAACAGCCTGTTTCGGTCAAGGAGAGCGAGCAGCCATGAGTTATTTTCCAGACACGCCGCACCGCAACCTGCACGCGTTTGCGTTCAGTCACCGCGCTGGCATGAAACACAACCCCGTGGTCATCTGGATGACCGGGCTCTCCGCGTCCGGCAAGTCGACCATTGCCGATGCGTTGGACAATGCCCTGCAGGAACAGGGCCGGATCACTGCGATTATCGACGGCGACTCGGTACGTGGCGGGCTGTGCCGAGACCTGGGTTTTACCGACAGCGACCGCGACGAGAATATCCGGCGTGTCGCCGAGGTGGCGCGGCTGATGCTGGAGGCGGGGCTGATCGTGATCGTGGCGCTGATTTCACCCTCGTCGGCGAGCCGACACTACGCGCGCTCGATCATCGGCAATGAGTGCTTTGTTGAAGTGCATGTGGACGCGCCGTTGGAAACCGCCGAGCAACGTGATCCAAAGGGCCTCTATAAAAAAGCCCGAGCGGGCTTGATCAAGAACTTTACCGGTATCGACTCCAATTACGATGTACCGGTATTTCCGGAAGTGCACTTGGACACCCAGGCGCTTTCAGTGGAACAGTCGGTTGCGACGATTCTTGATTGGCTTGCGCATAACGACGTTCGCACTTAGCCGTCTGTCTTTGCGCGGGGATGACACGCTTTGCACGCTGAAAAAACAAGGTAATCTGCGCCATCGCAGGGAGAACGCGTTTTTTCAGGAGTAGGCATGACACATTTCACGGGCACTGCAAAATCGATCCGTCTGATTGGTGGAGCCCGTGTATTGGACTTCATCAATACCACCAATGGGCGTCGCCCTGGCACTTCGCTCAAGGTCATAGAGGAGCGACTCACCAGCTTTCAGTTCTTCTTCGAGTGGGCATTGCATGCGTCGTTGATCTCGGCCCGAGAGTTTGACGACTACAAGCCGATGGTATTTGCGTCATCCATGGCCTACCAGCCGGACCTGGACGCGATCATTGCATTCAGGGAGTGCCTGTACGCGGTGTTTTATCCCTTGTCGTTACAGGGGGCCGCGCCCGATGACGCTTTGCAGCATATAAACCAGATGTTCCAGCAAGGCGTTGCCTGGCGGGTGCTCCGTTCCGTGGAGGGCAAACCTGCCTGGACGTGGAAGCCCTGCACCACGGCGCAGGAGTTGACGGCCATGGTGCTCGGGCGCTTGGCCATCGAGGCCACGCAGTTACTGGTCTCTGGTGATCTGCACGCATTGCGCATTTGCGGCGCAGCTGACTGCGATTGGGTGTTCTTCGATAGCTCCAAGAACAAGCAGCGCAAATGGTGCCAGATGAGCGTGTGCGGCAGCCGCGAAAAGCTCAGCCGACTCAAGCAGGTGACCAGCACCCATTAGTTTGAGGTCATCCGGCGGGTAGCAATTGCCCCACTTAATAGGAAGCATTACTATTCACGCCCCGCCTCCCCAGTGCACCCGCGATGATCCCTCAGCCGCCCCGCAGAACAGGCTTTTTCGAACATTACGAAGAGTTGATCGGAACCTGGACGCGCCGCCTGAGAAACCGTCAGCAGGCCGAAGATCTGGCCCATGACACCTTTTTGCGGGTGCTGGAGTCAACTTCCTCCGAGGTTGAGCAACCGCGCGCCTATCTGCATCAGACTGCGCGCAATATCGCAGTGGATGCCTATCGACGCGAAGACCGTCGCGGGGCCATCACGCTGGAAGCCTTTGATCAGCGCTCGCCCCACAGCGGCGACCCGGAGCATTTCATGCACGCGATCCAGTTGGCGGACTCAATCGAGCGGGCCTTGGCTGAGCTGCCACTCAACTGCCGCAAGATTTTCATCTGGCAGAAGATCGAAGGCCTGACGCAGCAGGAAATCGCCGGACGCCTGGGGCTGTCTAAAAACATGGTGGAAAAGTATATGATCCGCACCCTGCGGCATCTGCGCGACCGCCTGGACGCGATGGCGCCATGACTGCCCGCTTTGAAACAGGATCTTCCATGATGGATAACCGTGCCCGAGACGAAGCCGCGCAATGGTTTGTGCGCCTGCAAGACGCCGAATTGAGCGCTGCCGATCGCCAACGCTTTGATGCATGGTGCAACGAGCATCCCGATCACCAGTATGAATTCGATGTGTTGCAAGGCCTGTGGAGCGCCACCGACTTGCTACCCAAGGCGCGTTTGCGGGCGTTGTGTGAGACCCCGGTGGAGCGGCCCAAGCGCCGCGCCGTGTTGCGTTATGCGGTCGCCGCCAGTGTGGTCACCGTCGCTCTGGGTTTGGGCCTGTTCAGCGGGCTTGATCATCCCAAACCCTACAGTGCCGAGTTCAGCACGCGCCTGGGTGAACATCGCCAGGTGGCCTTGCCCGACGGTTCGGTGATGGACCTCAACAGCCGCAGCGTGGTCGCGGTGCATTTTGAAAAAGGCCGGCGTGGCGTGGAACTCAAGCAGGGCGAGGCGATGTTCAGCGTCGAGCATGACGCCAGTCGACCCTTTGTGGTGGCCGCCGGGGCAGGGCAGGTGACGGTAACCGGCACGCGCTTTGATGTGCGTCGTGATGAAGACCAGACTCGCGTGATGGTCGATGCCGGGACCGTGAAGGTGCAAGGGCATTCAGCGGACAAGGTGGTGACGCTGACGGCAGGCCTGGGTACCCACGTCGACAACAAAGGGTCGGTGGCCGCGGCCTACGCCGTGAACACCGAAGAATTGACCGCCTGGCGCACGGGCAAGCTGGTCTTCAACAACGCTTCGCTGGGCGAAGTGGCGCGCGAGGTTTCGCGCTATCGCGAGCAACCGCTGCGGGTTAGTACGCCTGCGGTGGGTAGCCTGCGCCTGACCAGCGTGTTCAAGGCCAACGACACCGACGCCTTGCTCAAGGCCTTGCCGCATATACTGCCGGTGGCCTTGCGTACCTTGCCGGACGGCAGCCAGGAAATTATTTCACGCTGACATTCAGGTTTTTTTCGAGTTCTTCGTCTTCTCCTGCAACTGCAACTGGTTTGCATTAACAGCCGCATACTCTTGCGATCACAGGACTAGGTTCGACGTGAAAAAACTCGCCGTTAACAACAATAAAATCTCCCGCTGGGCGCCGCTGGCCCTGGCGCTCGCGGTCAGTGCCGCGCTCCCAGCGGCCTATGCGGCCGACGCCATTCATATCCAGGCCCAGCCCCTCGGCGCGGCGCTGAGCCAGTTGGGCCAGCAGACTTCCCTGCAAGTGTTCTTCAGCCCCGAGCTGGTCGCGGGCAAGCAGGCGCCGGCAGTAGACGGCAACCTTTCCCCTGAACAAGCCCTGCGCCAATTGCTGCAAGGCAGCGGCCTGGACTACCAGATCGACGCCGGTTCCGTCACCTTGCGCCCGCTGAACAGCGGCACCGGTGAAGCCGGCTCACCCCTCGAGCTGGGCGCCACCGACATCAAGGTGGTCGGCGACTGGCTCGGCGATGCCAACGCTGAAGTCGTGCAGAACCATCCCGGCGCCCGCACGGTGATTCGCCGCGAAGCCATGGCAGAGCAGGGCGCAATGAACGTCGGCGACGTGTTGCGTCGTGTGCCAGGCGTGCAGGTGCAGGAATCCAACGGCACCGGCGGCAGTGATATTTCCCTCAACGTCGGCGTACGTGGTCTGACGTCGCGCCTGTCGCCGCGATCTACCGTTCTGATCGACGGCGTGCCAGCCGCATTTGCACCTTATGGCCAGCCGCAATTGTCGATGGCGCCGATTTCAGCGGGTAACCTGGACAGCATCGACGTGGTGCGCGGTGCCGGTTCCGTGCGTTACGGGCCACAAAACGTCGGCGGCGTGATCAACTTCGTGACCCGTGCCATTCCCGAGAAATTCTCCGGCGAAGTCGGCACCACCCTGCAAACCTCCGCCCACGGCGGCTGGAAGCACGTGGACAACGCTTTTATCGGCGGCACCGCCGACAACGGTATCGGCGCCGCTTTGCTGTACTCCGGGGTCAATGGCAACGGTTACCGCAACAGCAACAATTCCAACGACATCGACGACGTGATCTTCAAGACCCACTGGGCGCCGACCGATCAAGACGACTTCTCGCTGAACTTCCACTACTACGACGCCAGCGCCGACATGCCCGGCGGCCTGACCCAGAAGCAGTTCGATGCCAACCCGTACCAATCGGTGCGTGACTGGGACAACTTCAGCGGTCGCCGCAAGGACGTGTCCTTCAAGTACATCCGCCAGATCGACGACCGCACTCAGGCCGAAGTGCTGACTTACTATTCCGACAGTTTCCGCGGTAGCAACATCGCCAACCGCGACCTCAAGACGATCGGCTCTTACCCGCGCACCTACTACACCTTTGGCATCGAGCCGCGGGTGTCCCATGTGTTCGACGTGGGCCCGAGTACCCAGGAAGTCAGCCTGGGCTATCGCTACCTCAAGGAAGGCATGCATGAGCAGGCCACCAGCCTGAACCTGGTCAACAATGTGCCGACGCCGGGTGGGCAGAGCGATGGTCACGTCTACCAGGACCGCACCGGGGGGACCGAGGCCAACGCGTTCTATATCGATAACAAAGTCGATATCGGCAAGTGGACCATTACGCCCGGTATCCGCTTCGAGGACATCCGTACCGAATGGCACGACCGCCCGGTGGTTGCCTTGAACGGCACGCGTACCCAGGAAAAACGCCGTGAAGTCCACAACAACGAACCGCTGCCGGCCTTGAGCGTGATGTACCACGTCTCCGACGCCTGGAAACTGTTCGCCAACTACGAGACTTCGTTTGGCAGCCTGCAATACTTCCAACTGGGCCAGGGCGGCACAGGCGATCAGACTGCCAATGGCCTGAACCCGGAAAAGGCCAAGACCTACGAAGTGGGTACGCGTTACAACGACAATGTGTGGGGCGGCGAACTGACGTTCTTCTACATCGACTTCTCGGATGAGCTGCAATACGTCAGTAACGACGTGGGCTGGACCAACCTCGGTGCGACCAAGCACACCGGCATCGAAGCCTCGGCCCATTACGACTTGTCGAACCTGGACCCACGCCTGGATGGCCTGACTGCGAATGCCGGCTTCACCTACACCAAGGCCACCTCGGAGGGCGACGTACCGTTCAAGGGCCGTGACCTGCCGTTGTATTCACGTGAAGTGGCCACCTTGGGCCTGCGCTACGACGTCAACCGCTGGACCCATAACCTGGATGTGTACGCCCAGTCCGGCCAGCGCGCACCAGGCACGACAAGCACCTACGTCACTCAGGGCACAGCTGACGGTCAGTACGGTGATATCCCCGGTTACGTCTCAGTCAACGTGCGCAGCGGTTATGACTTTGGCGAGCAATTGTCCAACCTGAAGCTGGGTGTGGGCGTAAAAAATGTCTTCGATCAACAGCACTACACCCGTTCCAGCGACAACAATGCCGGGTTGTACCTGGGCGAGCCGCGTACGTTCTTCGTACAGGCCAGCGTCGGGTTCTGATTGAAAAAGCGCCGCTCTTCCTGATCAAGGAGAGCGGCAAGTCCTGCCGATAGAGTGGGTTGTCTCTCACTCGTCCAGATGCTCTTCCTACTTCAATTCTGGAAAATTTCAGCGCTCTCAGGAACCGGCTCCTACCGTTCTGCCACTCAGCAAATGCCTGCCTTCGCTGGCTTCCTTGGCGATTCAAGGTCAGGCACTTGAATACACCGAACTGGAGAACTGGAATGTCGGTATCAGCATACAATCAGAGCGTCGCTCCTAATTTTGATAGCACATCCCCCGGAGCGGAAAAACCCAGTAACGAACGGTCTGCCACCGCAACACGTGCTCAGGTCTCGGCAGGCATCCATTTCACCTCGCATTCCAGTCATTGCGGCCCGATATTCGGCGGCCCACCGCCGCGCCCACTCCCAGAAAATGTGTGCCCGAACCCCGGCCCACCTCCGCGTCCGACCCCGGTATTGCCGGACCCTCATTATTCAAAGCAGAGCAACGAGCAATTGGCCCAGGCGCTTTTAAACAATTATGACGCGTTCAGGGGGCGCTGGCCTTCGCGCTCCGTCACGCAACAGAGTTTGGAAAAAATGGCCAATCGACCGTTGACCGGTAACCCTTCAACGGACGCGAATATTCGGCTGGCGAACGAACTGCTGCGTCGTCCTGGGCTGCTGCAATCGCTCGATCGAAATGGCAGCACCGGTGGACTGGACGGGCGTTTGTCCAAGGACGATATCAGGAGCTTTATTCAGTCAGACAACCCGTTGAAATCGAAAGACGACAAGCAAATCGTTCAGGAAATGCTGAACCATTTCAATGAATTGAAAGGTGGATTCTTCAGCGGCACGATCAAGCTTCGTGACCTCCATGCGCTTGCGATGCGACCGTTGACCGGCAATCCACGCAGCGATCATCTCATCCAGTTGGCGCAGGAGGTCATGGCGCGTTCGAACCTGATGTCGGCTATGGACAACGTTCACAGTTGGCAGCGCGATGGGAAGATCTCTCGACAGGAATTGTACGCACTGCTTCGTTAGACCTGGGGCCCCCTGCGCTGCACTACGCGGCAGGGGGCCGCAAGCGCTTGGCGCAGCCATACCCTCCAATCAGGTGGAGCTGGTTGCAAAGAGCTACCACCAAGAAAATATCCACCGGCCATTGAATGCCGATGGGGGCCTTCATCTACCGGATTAGGTCTGGACCATGAACTCGACAACATTTGAATCCCGATACTCTCAGTACAACGCCCCGAACTTGGCTGCACTTGCACAAGAGGTAAAAAATCCAAGAGAGCCAAAGGGGCTCAACCTCACATCCTCGCCGAAGTTCAGCTTCAAGGCGCCCACCGCCGAAGATTTTGACAAAGGTTCTCGGGTGTTGACGGAGGAGTCGGCGCCCAGTTCTGTGATTTCCATATTAGCCAGTTTTTGGAGCAAGTTGTCCCGGCGCTAGATGTCGTTGTTTTTGAACAGTGGGATTTTCCAGGGTAGAGATGCGCGGCAGGGGATCTGGTTACAAGCGCTTAACATTCCCTGGGGCATATCCAGTGTTTTGGATGACTGTCTTCGGAACCGTTGTTTTCTGGGGACCACTCAATAGCTGCTTGTGCCATCTTGATTTCGAGGCCTTTTCGAAGATCAGGCAATCAAGGCCCAGGCTACGAAATCTAGATAGGGTGGAGGTGAATCATGATTAGTCGTTTCAATAATCTGAGATATACGCAAACTGGGCCAACGGGGAGCGGTCAGTCTCGCTTTGAGGTCGATGCGCGTGCGCTGGGTAAGCCGCTGCCGGCGGCGCAGCCATTCAACACCCGTTTCGCGAACGGCGCCGACCGACACTTCGACGGCCAGAATATGTATGGAGGCATGACAAAAGTTGGCAACCCCTTCGTCAGCTCGGACGACCATCTGCTGGCGACCGACTTGAAGAACAACCTGCCATTGCTGGACGCCTTCAAGAAAGATGGCCGGCTGACCCAGGACTCCTTACAAGAGATAGCCAAAGAGGAACCCAGCAGCAGCAAGGTCTCAGAGCGCACCATTATGTTGGCGCGAGAGATACTCAACCGGCCCCGATTGAACGATGCGATTATTGCCAAGGGTGGCGAAATCACTCATGACAGCCTGACCAAGGCTGGCGACGCACAGATCGGCAATACCAACCCCAATACACAAAGCGCGGACCCGTTCCATGCGAAAACCGACGCTCAGGTCGTCCAGGCATTCAGAGGCATGTTTGATGATTTCAGGGATAAGTCCGAAGACCGCACATTCTTTTTCGAAAAACACCGGTACGTCAAAAAAGACACAATCATCGAGATCAGCAAGGATCCGAACCAGACTGATAAGAAAGGCGAGCCTTTACGCGATGTGCGCACCGGGTTTCCCTTGAAAAAGTACAGCGAACAACAGGTCTACCTGGCCAAGAATCTGATGGAACGACCAGGATTGATAGCCTCTCTGGACAGTCATAAAGCCAACGGCTACAACATCTTCGGCAGTCATAACGACGATGGCTGGTTGAAGAACTACAGCATTGACCGCTGGCTGGAGAACGACAAGGCAGAGAAGGGGAAGTAAGGTATGCAGGCGCGCATCAGCGGCTTGAAAGCCTCAAGCCGACGATGCCGCCCTACGTTCAGACCCGCAAGACTTTTCCACTGACAGCCACTGCCACAAGTAACCCTCCAATTAACAGGAAGGCGGTGGCCAGGCTGCTGCCATGGGCGATGAACCCGATTACCGCCGGCCCAGCCAATATCCCTGCATAGCCCAGGGTGGTGATGGCCGGCACGGCGATATGTTCTGGCATGACGGTCTGCTTGCCAACAGCGGTATAGAGTACCGGGACGATATTGGAGCAACCGGCGCCTATCAATGCATAACCCAGCAAGGCCATTTCCCAGGCCGGAGACAATGTGGCAAGGAATGTACCGGCCGCCGCCAGTGCGCCACCGGCTACGATCACCCGCGTAGCGCCCAGTCGGCGCACGATGGCATCGCCGGTCAATCGCCCGGCCGTCATGGTCAAGGCAAAGGCCGCGTAACCCAAACCCGCATAGGCTTCGTCCACGCCGCGTTCGGCACTGAGGAACACTGCGCTCCAGTCGAGTACCGCACCCTCGGCCAGGAACACGATAAAACACAGGCAACCGATGAACAGCACCACGCCGTGGGGCACGGCAAACGCCGGGCCCGAACTCTCGCTGCCGTAGGGCAGCAAGTGCGGCGCGGCCTTGAGCAGTGCCGCCAGCGTGATAACGATCACTACCAGGGTCGCCTGCAGTGGCGACAGTCCTAGCCCCAGTAACGCCGAAACGCCCGCCGCACCGACAATCCCACCCAGGCTGAACAGCCCGTGAAAGCCCGACATCATGGTCTTGCCGCTGGCTCTCTCGACGATCACCGCCTGCAGGTTGACCGTGGAGTCCACGGTGCCGAGGCCGGCGCCGAACAGGAACAGCCCCGCCATCAATAACGGAATTGAGCTGACCGTCGCCAGCATCGGCAATGCCAGGCAGATCATGATCGTCCCGGCGCTGAGCACGCGACGGCAGCCAAAACGCGATGCCAACGCACCGGCGGCCGGCATGGCAATGATCGAGCCGACACCCAGGCACAGCAACAACAGGCCCAGTGTGCCTTCGCTCAAATCGGCACGGGCCTTGGCATAGGGCACCAGCGGCGCCCAGGCTGCGATGCCGAAGCCGGCAATGAAGAAAGCGATACGGGTCGACATTTGCTCCAGCCGTCCGGGAACCACGGGCGCTGAGGTGGGGATGGCAGTCATGAAAAATCCTTGGTTTTGCGTTCTACGAACGATGTCCGGCGTGACATCCTTGCACATCAGGCCGTGGCACGCGAGCCGGGTTCCCTTGGGATTGCGGCGGTCGGGAATTTTATTTTTACACATCTGGAACGTCCGTACGGCGCGCCGCCACACAAGCAGTATCGAGTGTGTAGGAGGCGGTCTGGAAGGTGCGTAATCCCTGTGGGGGCTTTTGAACCCCAGGGTTCTCGCGGTGGATTACCACCTTCCAGGCCGCCTTCGGCACCTGGTCAGGCAGACGTTGGCCCATAGACCTTGACCTCAACCACCTCGGCGCCCACCACACGCACCAGTAGCATCCCTCTGGGGTGGGTTTCCTTACCCTTGTAACTCTCGATCACCACCCTATCCGCCGCTGTGGCGTGCAGTGACAGGCGGCGAGGATTGCGCAGGAGTTTGCGGACCTCGGCGTCCACCGGGAAGGAAGGCTGGCCCCTGCGTACACTGGCGCAAAAAGCCATGACGATTGCGCGTGGTGCCGGTGGCGGAGGAGAAGGCAGGCCCGCGCTGGCGAACAGTTGGTTGAGTTGATCGGCCGTCGCCACCGCGCGGGGGAACCCTGTGAAAGCTGACGCAACCAGTAGCAGTTCGGTCAGTTCACCCGGCGCAAGGCCCTCTGCGAGACTGGTCTTGAAGTGCACGCTCAGCGGCGGCCCAACCATGCCCGCTGCCACAATCGCGGCAAAGATCGCGGCCTCTTGCAAGCGTGGGTCAAGGCCGGGGCGGCTATGCAGATAGCCGTACACCACGCCTACCGCCAACTCACCGAGGGCGGGTGCCGTATGGAACAGCGCATCCAACCGTGCACCGCCATCCGGCACCAATTCGATAAATGTCTTGCGGCCTTCTCGGTATAAGGCTTCAACGGGACTGTGTGGGGTGATTGTCTTCATGCTTGCATCCTCTAGCGTGAGAGGACGGCGTTTGCTCGACTGCGCACGGACTTCGGCCTGATGAAAACGTCCATCCAGGGGAACTGAGAGTGTAGTGCTTGCAGGATGGTGTATAGCGTCGAGATCCCACACAATCTGCTCCTCCTTCAGCACATGCCCAGGTGGACGACCTCATGGCACTGTTCTACGACGCCCGCGGCAATATCTACGGCGTGGTCAGCCCGGCCTCATTGAGAGACGCGGGCATTGCTGTACCCGAGAGCGCTGCGCGGGCTGCGCGTACCCGCAACAACTGGACATTGTCGGCTATCGCCGCCGAATGCAGTTGGGGCTCGCTACCACGTCCGGCCGGTGCCAAGGCTCATCGCTGTGATGGCTTGCTGGTCGGGCCGTTCCAGGCCGAGCCGCCGTTTGACCTGCTGATCGTCAACACCGACGGCTCCCTGGCCGAACGCAGTGGCAACGGCTTGACGATTTTCGCCCAGGCACTCACCGACCAGGCCCTGATGAGCGAGGCCTGTGAGTTGCGGGTGCACCACGACAAATCGGACGCGGTATCACCCGTGTCGACACGGGTTGAACCGGCAATCCTTGAACAGGTCGCGGGGTTCTGGCTTGAGTTGGGGAGGCCGGGTTTCGGGCCCGAGGCGGTGGGCGCGCAGAGGGATGTGGATGAAGCTGGACTGAGTCATGTGAGCGACTTGGCGGCGATCGACCCACAGTGGGCAACCAGCCAATTTGTACGGGTGGGTAACCCCCATTGCGTGACGCTGGTCGAGCTGGTGTCGGCGTTGCCGGACAACACACAGATGCAGCAACCCGCCCTGTTCGAACCCTTGAAGGCCATTGCGTTTGCGCCGCCTGCGGGTAGTGGTCGGCCCTGTGCAGCAGGGGTGAACCTGCAATGGGCGGCGCGCTTGCCCGGCAATCGAGTCATCGCGCGGGTGTTCGAGCGGGGAGAGGGGCCCACCGCGTCTTCCGGAACCAGCGCCAGTGCGGTGGCGTGTGCCGCTTGGCGGGCGGGCTGGGTCGAGAGTGGCGAGGTGTCGGTGGTGATGCCAGGTGGCATTGCGCCGGTTCGCTTGCTCACTCAGGGCGAGACGTTGTTGAGCGTCAGTCTGTTCGGCACTGCGCAGCTGCAGGCATGAAGTTTTTTAACGGCTGACGCTGTAAATCAGTGTCGGCCGTTTCTATGTTAGTTAGTTATGCTGGTGTAAGTTTTTGTAGGACATTTCTTGTTATTAAGGGATGGCACACTGGCTCGTTTTATTGTTTTGTAAAAGATACTTCCAACTTCGCCGTACGAAACTTCTTTTTTATTTTTAAACGGTCGATTCCTGTCTGAAATGACTAAGCTTTGGGGCGTTCCAGCACTTTTCTCGGCCACTAATTTCACATTTGGCGCGAGGGAATATCTCAGGGTTTTCCTTCATTAACGGCGGGTAACAACGGATGGTTAACGCGTTTGTTTCTTCACGTTTCAATCTGGTTCTTCCACCCCTCAACATCGATTCGCAAGTCCTGGCATTTAAAGGCAGTGAAACCCTCGATCAACTGTATTTCATCCACATACAGGTGGTCAGCGAAAACCCTTTTCTTGATCTGGAGGCGCTGCTCCACCAACCCGCCTACCTGGATTTCGGCGAAACGAACGGGGGCCTGCACGGGTTGATCTACGCCATTGGCCGTGATGACCCCGGTCGGCGCACCACGCGCTACCACCTGACCCTGGCACCCCGGCTGGCTTACCTTGCACACCGACGTGACCAGAGGATTTTCCAGCAGCGCAGCGTGCCACAGATCATCGCAGAGGTCCTTGAGCAACATGGCATCCTGGCGGACGCCTACGTTTTCGAGCTTGGCCCCGTGGTTTATCCGCCGCGCGAGTTCTGTGTGCAGTACGCAGAGAGTGATCTTCACTTCATCCAGCGGTTGTGTGAGGAGGAGGGAATTCACTACCATTTTCGTCACAGCGTGGACACTCATCTGCTGGTGTTTGGCGATGACCAGACCGTGTTTCGGCGTTTACCCGTGCAACGCTATAGCGCTCCTGGCGGGCCACAAGCAGATGCGCCGGTTATCCAGCGTTTCGACGTACGCCTGGGCATCCGCAGCCAAAAGACGGTGCGTCGTGATTACGACTTCGAACATCCCTCCTTGCATCTGCACGACAGCGCGGGTGTCGCGTCGACACTCCCGCTTGAGGACTATCAGTATCCCGCAGGATTCACCGGTCATACCCGTGGCAAGCAATTGGCATGTCGGAGCCTGGAGCGTCACCAGCGCGACCGGCATCGGGCATTGGGTAAGAGTGATCAGCCAATTCTGCGCAGCGGGCACTTCCTTGAGATACGAGACCACCCCGACCCATCCTGCAACGACCTGTGGTTGATCACGTCAGTGCGTCATGAGGGTTATCAACCCCAGGTGCTGGAGGAAGCAACGCCCACAACCGACCTGTTCCAAGGCTATCGCAATCGTTTTACCGCAACGCCTTGGCAGGCTGTGCATCGGCCGCCCCTCAGGCATCCCAAGCCGACCATCAATGGCAGCCAGACCGCAACCGTGACCGGGCCTGCCGGTGAGGACGTGCATTGCGATGCCCATGGCCGGGTGAAGGTGCGCTTTCACTGGGACCGCCTGGACAACACGGATGATAAAAGCAGTTGTTGGGTGCGCGTGGCGTCCGGGTGGGCCGGTGACGGGTTTGGTGCAACGATGATCCCGCGGGTCGGTATGGAAGTGCTGGTTACCTTCCTGGACGGGGATCCCGACCGCCCTTTGATCAACGGCTGCCTGCCGAATGCGTTGCACCGGCCGGCCTATTCCTTGCCGCAGCACAAGACCCGCAGCGTTTTGCGTAGTCGCACTTCCCGTGGTGGTGACGGCGCCAACGAGGTGTACCTGGAAGACCGTCGTGGCGAGGAGCTTGTCTACCTGCGTGCGCAACGGGACCTGGAGCAACGGGTCGGTCATGACAGCCGGTTGGAGGTCGTGGGGGAGCGGCGAGAAGTCATCCATGGGCTAAGCACGGTTTACTTGGAAAACGAAGAGCATCGTCAGGTCACCGGCGATCGCAAAGTGCTGCTCAAGGCGAGCGACTACCTTGATGTGCAGGGCGATAGCCGGACCCACGTGGCGCAGACCTTGGTCATTGAGGCTGGGCAGCAACTCCACCTTAAATCCGGTGCCAGCCTGGTAATCGATGCCGGGGCGCAACTGAGCCTCAAGGCAGGTGGAGAGCATCTGGTCATCCAGGCTGGAGGCATCTTCAGCAGTCGTCCCATCGCCCTTGGCGGTTTACCGTCTGCGACCCAATTGGCGAGCGCCTTGAGTGTGGCCGGTGCGCCAGAGGTCTCCAAGGTACAAGGCGCGATCATGACCCTGGCCAGGCAATTGGGGGCGGACTACTGCCCGGTGTGCGCGCGCTGCCGTGAAGGCCTGTGTGATTTGCCGGCGAGGGCTGCCTGATGCAGGACATGCCAGGCCACTGGATGGCCCAACAACAGCAGGTCGGGCGGCACCTGTGTTTGATCCTCGACGGGCAGAGCGCCGCGCGCGCGCCGCTGCTGGCTGTGCGCAGCTTGTCGGACTATTGCAGCGTCTATGGTGAGACGGTACTGGCGGAACTCGCGATGGAAGGCCCTGTGATCCTGCGGCTGAAGCAGATGAACGAGCCTGCATTAGGAGACCTCCTGCAACAGTCCGAGAGTAACTGGGGTTGGCTGGGCAGCTTGCCGAGCGATGACCTGGCGGCCGTGACTCGACATTGGCGCGATCGTTTGCTGACGGGACCGGAAGAAGCGCAATCGCTGTACCGCTTTCACGACAACCGCACCCTGGCGCGTGCGCTGGCCCATATGTCTGCAGAGCACTGGCCGGCATTCCTCGGCCCCTTGATCAGCGTCTGTTATTGGCACGAAGACCGCTGGCGCATCGCGGACAACCCGGCCCCTGGCGAGAACTCGCTGCCCGACCCGGTCCCTTGGCTGAACACACCCAACCCAAACGCCGAAGCCATCCTGCACGCCAATATCCTGCGTTACCTGTTGGCCGAACACAGCGAAGACCTGGTTGCATTGGTGGAATTCCAGGACCCGAGAATCTGGCTGAGCCAGGTGTTGGAGCAGGCGCGTGTCTGGCAATGGCGGGGGGCCGAGCGATTGGAGTTTCTGGTGGTGCGACGGTTGGAGGAGGCCATACGGGAGAGTGTCATTCGGTGGCAACCGCTGGCTGGGGAGGCACCGGCGGATCACTTTGAGCGGGTAGTGGAGCAGTGGAGACTGATGGGGAAAAAAGATGAGTAGGCGAAGGCTAGGTGTGTGGGGTGTGGTGGGGATGCTGGGGCTGACGGGGTGTGCGGGCAAGGCGGTTGACCGCTTTACGCTGGAGGTGGATCTGCCGCCGGAGTTTGAGCTTAAAACGGCCGCAAATTATTTTCCCGCTACGGGTGAAATCTGCACTTTGCCGCGACGTCGAGGAAAGAGGCCTGAGCGGAAAGTCTTTTTTACGGACTACAAACCTCTGGCAAGTCGGGTGAGTTATGAGTTGCCGCTGAGCGAAAAAATCGAGGGCTGCCCTTCGGTACTGCGAAGTCTGGAGTTTGAGTTTTATGCGAAGTGGGGAAAGCGTGATACGGACGTAGGTGGAGATCGTGCAGGTATCGCCATTCGAGATCGCGGGGATGATCAATCTGGAATGCCTGAGTCGGGTGTCCAGGAATTGGTTGGGCAATGTCATTGGCGGTTCAGGACGGTGGGGCCGTTTCATGCGATCAGGAAGCTTCTGCAATGTCGCTCGATAAATGAACAGGGACAGTTGCAGAAGTCTGTGGCGGGTGGTGTTGCTCACCGTGATCAATTAGCGGGAAAAACGCTCAGGTTGACGCTGACCGTCACTGATAAGGAAGAACCGGCTGTTGGTGATAACTGGGTAGTCGTTCCGGGCGGTTGGAAGCGTTGTAGAGGTAAAAGCTTTGAAGACCTTTATGCGTTTTGTAACGGCAACACCTCCGACTTTAAACCTATAAAAATGCCGGATGGTCGCGTCTGTGATGTCTATCCGTCGTGTAAATGACAAGGAGCAAGGCCATGAAGCTGGATGCAAGGAAGCAGTCTTTTTTCAGTGATAGCAAGCCGGCCTGTTCATTGCGCGGGCATTGGGTGAGCTTTTGCCTGGTCGATGAGCTGGGCGTCGGAACGGCATACGGTGGCCTGCCTTATACTGTCTACGATAGTGCAGGGCAGCAATACAAAGGCAGGCTCAATGGAGAAGGGTTTGCCAAGCTGCAAGATATATATTGTGGGCCCGTGGTACTTGTTTTTGATGACCTGTATTCCGGTGCAGAGCAGACATACCAATGGCTGATGGTGCGCTCCACCTACAAACTCCCTATCACCGAGCTTCAGGCTCGGGCTGAACAGACGCGGTTTGCCGCCTCTGATGGGCGGCGCCTCGAAAGTAATCCTGCTCAGCAAAAGGCCAACCGGTTCTATCAGGTCGAAGTGCGCGATTTAGTCCGTCATGTCGCCCACTTGCCACCGATTGCGCAGCGGAGTCATCAACCCCAGCGGCACGCATTAAAAATGATGGGCGACTTGGGGTTTGGACCGCCCCAATCAAACTTGGCAGGAGTCGTGTTGTTTCCCAACAACCACACTGCTTTGGAGGTCCGGCCACTGCGAGCCTTCCGTCCGATGCTTTCAATCGAAGACGGTTTCTGCGCCTTGAACCTTTATCAACTGGCATTGATGGCCACCTTGAGTTATTGCAACTTCGGCCAAGAACCACCTAAAAAACCCCAGGACCAAGTTCGCTTCCCCCTTGATCCCAGCGTCGGTCATCTATTCGCCGAACAGCTCTCGGGTTACCACGAGGGTTGGCGATTTGATGCAGAGCAAGTGCAGCGTTTCTACCCCATTTACGAAGAGGTCCCTTACTCCCAGCGATTTGAGATCCTTCCCTTCGATCCTGAACTGTATCCACAAAACCAACCCGAGCTGGGGGAGAAACAGGAGCATCCGGCGAATCTGCATTTTTTCGATGATGACAAATTTGGTACGGATACCCAGGCGTTTATCACCCATCACGATGAGGTAATCCTGATCGCAGTGCGTGGAACCGCCAGCGCCGCAGATGGGATGCGTGATGCAAACGCCCATCAAGTAGCTTTTGTGGAAGGTGTCGGCAAGGCACATGAAGGTTTCTACCAAGCGTACCGTGCAATGCGCAATTTCGTGCTGCGCTACCTCGACCAATTCTACACAGGCCAACGAATTATCATCTGCGGCCACAGCCTGGGCGGCGCAATCGCGTTGCTCCTGGCGGAAGGGTTACGCCGAGCGCCCGAGGGCAACTACAACATCCTCCTCTACACCTACGGCGCCCCCCGCGCCGCCGACGCCGAGTTCACCGAGGGCGCCTCAACCCTGGTCCACCACCGCATCGTCAATCACAACGACCCGGTCCCCAGCGTGCCGGCCCCGTGGATGAACACCACCGCCAAACTCTGGATCCCTGGCGCCATCACACTGTTCAGCGCCCCTGCGCCGGGCGGCCTGTTGTTCGCCGCCGGTATGGTGCGTATGGGTGGAAACCCTTACCAACACCACGGCGAACAACACCATTTCATGCCGATCATGTTGCCGGACGGCACGCAGTCATCGGTGTTGTGGAAGCCTGGGTGTGAGTCCATCCAGGAGGCCGGTTGCAACCGAGCCTTGCAACTCCATGGCGACATGCCCGAGCGGGATAACTTGCTGAAACAGCTGTTCCAGGCCAACCAGCACTTCATGACCGCTAGCTACATTCCGGCGGCCTGGGCGACGCTGCGTCGTTGGCAACAAACCCAGGAAAACAACGGCCCGCTGATCACGCCAAGAGAGTTCGAGTTACTCGACCTGGCGCTTGAGACCATGCGCCAGCAACTGCGCAACAAGCGCCGGGAACTGGCGCGTCTAAGGCCTGTCAACGACCGAAGCTATGAACACAGCGAAGCTCTGAATACCGAAATAGACCGCTTGCACATCAGTCGAGAGCGCCTTGCGACCCTGCGCTGGCGACGCCTGGATGCCCGTGATGTCTATGGCAGTCAAGCCCATAGCGCCCACTTGCAACCCAGCCTCAAGCGCTGGTTCAGCCACCGTGAAAACCATGAACTGTCGCAGGTCGCCCGCATTCCTCCTGCGCTTCATCACGAATGGGGGAGGGCGCAAACACTGGATATCGATTCGATCGTCTGAGCCAGGCGTTTACGCAAACTCCACCTGCGCCGGCTGGCGCTTCATCAACACCTTGCCGTTGCGAATCGAGTACAGCGGCAAGCCTTGGCTGCGGATGACCTCGTAGTCGCTGTCCGCCGAAAGGATCAACACGTTGGCTGGCCGTCCGGGCTCCAGGCCGTAGCGGTCACCGAGGGCCATCGCTTTGGCGCTGTTGTCAGTGACCAGGTCCAGGGCGGTTTGCAGGTTGCGGTAGCCGAGCATATGGCAAATGTGCAAACCCGCTTCCAGTACCCGCAGGATGTTGCCGTTGCCCAGGGGATACCAGGGATCGACGATGGAATCCTGGCCGAAACACACGTTCATGCCGGCCTCCAGCAGCTCATTGACCCGGGTGACGCCGCGACGTTTCGGGAAGCTGTCGAAGCGGCCTTGCAGGTGGATACTCTCGGTTGGGCAAGAGACGAAGCTGATTCCCGAGTGCCCCAGCAGGCGGAAGAGCTTGGCGCAGTAAGCGTTGTCGTAGGAGCCCATGGCCGTGGTGTGGCTGGCAGTGACGCGGGTGCCCATGTCACGGCTGCGGGCTTCTTCGGCCAGCACTTCGAGAAAGCGTGAGTGTGGGTCGTCGGTTTCGTCGCAGTGTACGTCCACCAGGCAGCCGGTACGTTCAGCCAGGTCCATGAGGAACTTCACCGAACTCACGCCCTGGTCGCGGGTGTATTCAAAGTGCGGGATACCGCCGATCACGTCGGCGCCCAGGCGGATGGCTTCTTCCATCAACTCGCGGCCATTGCGATAGGACTCGATGCCTTCCTGGGGGAAAGCGACGATCTGCAGGTCGATCAGGTGCGCGCTTTCCTGGCGCACTTCCAACATGGCCTTTAGCGCCGTGAGGTCCGGGTCGGTGACGTCGACGTGGGTACGCACATGTTGGATGCCGTGGGCAGCGAGGGCCTGGATTGTCTTTTTGGCGCGGGTCTTGGTGTCTTCCTGGGTGATGGTAGCTTTGCGCTCACCCCAGCACTCGATGCCTTCGAACAGGGTGCCGCTCATGTTCCAGCGCGGTTCGCCGGCCGTCAGGGTGGCGTCGAGGTGGATATGCGGTTCGACAAAGGGGGGAATCACCAGGTTGCCGGCGGCGTCCAGGTCGTCGGCTGCGGCTATCGGTGATCCCGATTGCCGCGTGATACTGGCGATCCGGCCATGTTCCAGGTGCAGATCATGCAGGCCTTCACGGTTGCGCAGGCGGGCGTTGATGATGTGCATGGGCAAGTTCCTCTTGGCTAAAAACAATCAGGCAGACAGCCGCCAGATCATCAGCGCAATGCCGATGTCCAGGCGATCATAAGCATTATCCAGCGTCAGGCCGCACAGGGCTTCGATGCGCTGGACGCGGTGCGTCAGGGTGTTGCGATGCACGGCTAGCCGCTGAGCGGCGGCCACAAGGTTACCATTCTCGTGAAACCAGGCTTCCAAGGTGGGCATCAGGCTGGGGCCATGGTGCAGGTCATGGCGCAGTAGCGGGCCCAGGCGCTCATTGAGGAACTGGTCGAGCAGGGCGCGATCGCGCACGCCGCTGAGCAACTTGAGTACGCCCAGTTCGTCGTACACGCACAACCCGGCGCGCTCGCTGAAGCGTCGCGCAGCGGCCAGCGCCTGGCGGGCTTCATCCTGCGCCTGGGCCAGGTGTGCCGGTGGATGAGCGGCGGCGCTCAGGCCGATAAACAGTTTGAGCGGTGCCAGGCGCAGGTTCAGCGGCTTGAGCCAGTTGGCCAATTGGTGGCGGTTAGCCAATGCTGCGACAGCATCCGGAGCAGGGAGCAGCATCGTCCATTGCCCGGCACGGCCCAATACCGGTAAACCGGCCGAGAGTTGACGCAATCGACGGCTGATACCGTCATGTTGGCGGGCCAAATGCACCTCCACACAGGCCGCATCACCGTGGGCAAACAGCAACTCACTGCCCTCCAGTTGCAATTGAACCACCTGCCAATTCCCGGCCAATGGCATGCCCAGTTGCGAGGCTCGATGCAGCAACACCTCCAGGGATTGGTAATCGCCAGTCAGCAAACGCTCCAGCACATCATGCTTCGAACGCCCCAACTGCTCGGACTGGATCAGTGCTGAACCAATAGCCTGGGTCACCAACACCATTTTCAGTGAGTAAGGCTGTTCGATCAGCGGCATGCCCGCGGCTTCGGCGGCGTCGAGCAAACGCGGGGGAATCGCCTGGATATACGCGGGCCCCGTCAGGACCACCAGTCCGGCCACCTGACGTTCGCAGGCTTCCTCTAGCAGTTGCAGCAGGTTGGCCTCGTCGCGTGGGTGATTGATCCCGGTCACGAACACCAGTTCGCCCCCCAATACCCACTCGGCGATCCCGCTGTTTTCCGCCACATACGGCCAACGCACGCCGTTATCCAGGCCAGCCGCGCCGGCACGCAGGCACATGGACTCCAGGCCCGGCAAGGCCAGCACATCGGCGAGGGTCAGGCTCATGCCTGGACGTCAACCAAAGGCGCACGCACGCGTAATACGGCGGTAAGCACGATGTAGGTCAACGACGCGGCGACGATACCCACCAACGGTGCGACCCAAGGCGAGTTGAACGCCAGCACGGTACCCACCCCATAGGCCACAAGCCCCGGCCAGTTGAATGCCGGTAGACGCGCATCTGCCAGGCGCGGGTACTGGCCGCGATAGCGATAGAAGAAGTCCGCCATGATCACCCCGCCAATCGGCGGGATCACCGTGCCCAGCAGAATCAAGTACGGCACCAGCATGTCGTACATGCCGAGCAACGCCAGCAGCGTGCCGATCACCGCGCCGGCCAGGGTCACGGTCTTGCGACGCTGGGTGCGCAGCAGGTTGCAGCCGGCCACCGCGAAGTTGTAAATGGTGTTGTCCTGGGTGCTCCAGATGTTGAGCAGCAACATGGCCATTGCTGCCATGGCAAAACCTTGCAGCAGCAACACTTCGACCACATCCGGTTGTTGATAGACGATGGCACCGTAGGCGCCGATCAGCACCATCAAGCCGTTACCGATAAAGAAACCGATCAGGCTGGCCAGCACCGCCACCCTGGCCGAGCGCGAAAAACGTGTCCAGTTGGTGGCCTGGGTCGCACCGCTGACAAAGGTGCCGAACACCAGGGTGATCGCCGTGGACAAGTCCAGTTCACCGGTCGGCACCACCGCCAGCAGCCCATCCAGCCCGCCGACTTTGGCCGTGGCCACCCACATCGACAGAAACAACAGGATGCCCATCGCCGGTACTGCGATGTAGGACAGAATCTCCAGCCCGCGATAGCCAACGTACGCCGTGGCGCAGAACACCAGGCCGAACAGCACCATCAACGCCAGCACGCTGCCCTGGTTCAGTTCGAAATACTTGCCCAGCACCACGGCGGCCGTGGCGGTGCCCCAGGCGTACCAGCCGATCTGGGTGAAACCGAGGATCAAGTCACTGAGCTTGCTGCCCACTTCGCCAAAGCAGAAGCGCCCCATCAACACCGAATTCAGCCCGCTCTTGAAGGCGATGTAACCCAGACCTGCGGCGTAGATACCCAGCAGCAGGTTACCCAGGGCCACGACGCCGAGCATCTCGGTAAAGCTGAACGCCACCCCCAGCTTGCCGCCAGCAAACATGGTCGCGGTAAAAAAGGTAAAGCCCAGCAGCACCATGGCGGTAGACGCCAGGCCTTTGCGCGCATGCATCGGGACTTCGCTGAGGGGGTAATCGTTGCCCGGTTCTTGCTGCGTCATGTGCCTTGCTCCCTGAATGAGTGACGCAGGCCTATTGCACCGCGCGTGCCAAACCGGCAGCAGTGACGAGCGCACGACGGGTGCTGTGCACCGTGCACAGTATTTATAGCTAAACAGGGCGACAACGCAGGCAGAAATGTTCGCCGTGCCCAATTGGGCACGAAAGCGGTGCAGCAGTGATACAAATTGGATCAGTCGAACAGCGTCTGGGTGGTCTCGCCACGGTGGAAGGCGAATGCGGCCTCCAGATCACTTTCAATAGTTCGCCCCCGTGACAGCGGTGGCAGCTCGTCCAGACGGAAAAAGCCCACTTCGGTGGTCTCGAACCCCGCCATCGGTGCCGACTGATCCACCGGTTCACACAGGAAGTACAGTTTGTAGAAGTCGCGCACATCCGGTCGATACAAACCCTTGGCCTTGTGCGTCACGCTGTACAGGGCCCGCGCCGTTACCGTCAGCCCGGCTTCCTCGCGAATCTCCTTGACGATGTTTTCCGCCGCCGACAAGCCGATGTCCGCATAGCCCCCCGGTAACGCCCAGCAGCCGTCGGTCAATTCACGAACCAGCAGAATTCGCTCGCCTTGGATGACCGCCCCGCGCACGTCGGTCATCGGCGTCGAGTAGCGTTTGGCAAAATCCGTGACCAACCCGGTGATGCGCTCCAAGGGCACATTGCCCAATTGCGCGAGCATGTTGTGAGCAATCTCGGCGATTTCTTCCAGGCGCTCGCGCTCGAAATCATCGGTGCAAAAGTGCAGCCCGGTGGACGCCAACGCCTGCAAACGTTTGGCCTGGGCCAGCCAAGTGTTTTCCATGGTTTACTCCCGGAGTTGCTTGGTCATGTACACACGCCGCAGGCCATGTTCTTCGGCCCGGTGGGTCTCGACATAGCCCCGACGGGTGTACAGCGTGATGTTCTCGTTCATGGCTTCGTTGGTGTATAGACGGATGGTCGCGCGCCCGACAGTGAGCGCCTGGCATTCGGCAAAATCCATCAGCAATCGCCCGTAGCCCAACCCCTGGGCGTCCGGGGCGACGGCCAGGTTATCCAGCAAAAGCGTATCGCCATCATCCAGCAGGATAATAAAGCCCTGAACGCTCCCGGCATTTTCCAGCACATGTACGCCTCCGTTCTGCACCAACTGGCGGTAATCCTCCAGCATCGGCCCGGGCTCGCGGCCGATCCGCTCGATATAAGGCGAGTAGGCCGCCTGGACAATGGCCTCGATGGCAGCAACATCAGCAGCAGTGGCGGGACGCATCATGGCAGCGGGCTCCTCTGGACAGTCGATCAGTCTGCCGGCGCTTCGAAGATGCCTTCGATAGGCCGCTCGAACACCTTGGCGATCTTGAACGCCAAGGGCAAGCTCGGATCGTAGCGGCCGGTTTCGATGGCGTTGACGGTTTGGCGCGACACCCCCAGGCGCTCGGCGAGGTCAGCCTGGGACCAACCCAGTTCCGAGCGCAACTGGCGCATCAGGTTGTTCATTGATAGCGCCTTGTGCCGATGATCGTGGCGACGCACCAGACGCCGCCCATGATCGGCCACACCATAAAGGCCGACAGCCGTGGGAAGCCAGCGGTTTCCAGGAAGCCGTAGCTGAAGGTCGTCAACGCCGTGCACACAAAAGCCACCGCCAGCGCCTCCAATTGGATCTTGCGGCCCATTTCATCCATGGCGTTCAACCGACGGATGATCGCAATCGCCATCGCGATCATCGGAATGACCGGCAGCAACGCCAGGGCAATTTTGCCCGCGCCTTCGGGCATGGACGACATATAGGCGCTGGAAACCACGACGCACACCAGATACGCCAGCAGGGCCACCGTGAATTCCACCAGGAAGCGCTTGACCGACATAATCATCTCCATGAGTAAAGGGTGCTTTACATTAGGCACAGGCTATTGCTGTGTCAAGGGTGCTTTACATGGAGGCGTGTCAGGCACAAAAAAACCACCGCGCAGGGTGGTTTCTTCACATCGCAGGTTTACTCGCCGCGATAGATGCAACCGCTGGTGCAGGTCTCGTGGATACGAATTGCACTGAGCTCAGGCAGCAGGGGTTTCAATTCATTCCAGATCCACTTGGCCAGCACTTCGCTGGTGGGGTTTTCCAGGCCTGGGATGTCATTGAGGTAGTTGTGGTCGAGGCGTTCATAGAGCGGCTTGAAAATCGCCTTGATCTCCGAGAAGTCGCGAATCCAGCCGGTATGGGGATCCAGGTCGCCGCTCAGGTGGATCGCCACCTTGAACGAATGCCCATGCAGGCGCCCGCATTTGTGGCCTTCCGGTACGTGGGGCAGGCGGTGGGCGGATTCGAATGTAAATTCCTTGAAGATTTCCACAGTGTTTTCAGCTCGGTCGATGTCTGGCAGGCGGCGAGTTTAACAGTTTGATTCGTTGCTGCGCATACCGTCCCTCTGTAGGGGGCGGCTTGCGGGCGAAATGTTGATGGCAGGTGGCGAGGGGGCTTGCTGCCGCTGGCGGTCTGACAGCCGACCACAATCTAACTATCACCCCGCGATCCAACTGTAGGAGCTGGCTTGCCAGCGATGGCAGCCTGACAGCCGACCACTCTCTAACTGTTGCCCAGCAATCCAAATGTGGGAGCTGGCTTGCCAGCGATGGCGGCCTGACAGCCAACCTGGATGTTGGATCAGACCGGGTACATATCCGTTATTTGGGTAACGGCTGCTAATGGTTCCGCCCTTACGGCGGCTCACTTTTGAACAGCCGGAATGCCGGCCCAGTCAAAAGTAAGCAAAACGCTCTTGCCCCAACACTCGGCACCTCGCCCAGGCTCGGTGTACCCGTAATCCGACAGGGATTTGGGGGGCCGCCGCCACGCGCCATCCATGGCGCGGGGCGGCTAAACCGGCATCCCTGCCGGTTTACCCCCAAATCCCTGTCAGATTCCGGCCAGCGTGTTTTACGGGGCGCCTGAGATCAAAAGCAAGTCAAGATCAAGAGCGGCTCGCTTCGCATCGTGGTTAGCGGTAAGCCAGCGCCTAGAGGGCCAGTAGTCTCTCGCCCAATTGGCCGTTATCCGCCAGTTGCAGAAACTCATCGCCCAGCCGCTGGCTCTCGCTCATCGCAGTCTGCCAGTACTTGTTGCGGCTTGGGTCATCGCCCATGAAACGCTTGAAGTCGCTGCGATCCGGCAGTTTGCCGTGGGGCAGGCGGGCGAGGTAATCCTTGGACGGCGCCAGCAGTAACACATCCTGCAAACCCTGCGGGTTGCTGCGTCGCCACGGCAGGCCCTTGTCGAACCAGCCGGGGATGACCCGATCGGTGAAGTGCGGGTACAGCACGATATCGTCGCCGTGGTAGGGCAGATCAAGGTGATAGTCCAGCAGGCCGCCGTCGCGGTAGGTGCCGGCGCCTGCACCCGGCAGGTCGCGCACGCCTTGCATCACCATAGGGATCGAGCCCGAGGCCAGCAGGGCCTGGCGCAGGTTGCCCAATTCCAGGGCCAGGAAGCGCGACGGGAAGTCCTTCAGTGGATGTACCGGTGGCGCCTGGCGGGGGTCGTGGATGATCAGCCGTTCAAAGTGTCGAGACAGTCGCGCGCGGCCGCGCAGGTTATCGGCGATCACCGACGACAGGCCCAGCCCCAGGCGCCCACGGTGGTCATCGGCGAGCAGACCATGGCTCTTGACCACCATGATGTTGAGGCGATAGTTCGGGTTGTCCAGCACCCGCGCATCGCGGCCGGCCAGCAAGTCGTCGAGCATGCGCTGGCAGCTCTGGCTGACCTCGGCCATGGACACGCCTTTGGCAAAGCTTTGCTCATTGTACAGGCGACCGAGGTCCAGCAGGCCTTGCACCGGGTCGGGCAGGCACGCGCTGGCAAACCGCCAGGAGCCGATGGACGCACCGACCAACGCCCGCTCCCGTGGCGCGCGGGGTAACCAGTCGCCGAACAGCGCCAGGTCCAATCCCTGGATACCCAATGCCTTGGGGCCGCCGGCTGCGCCGGGTAGGATGCCGACGTCGGCCGGCGTGAGGCCTTGCTCGCGAATGCGGGCAAAGGCGCGTTTGCCGGCCTTGAGCGTCAGCGCGGGAAACTTGATGTGGATGGCTGTCATACCGGTCTCTGTTCGAGCGAGCGGGGCATTATAGAAAATCTCGCGGAATGTGTGAAAAGGCCTTGCAGGGAATTGCCATGGTGGCAATTCAGTTTCAGTTAAGTTGCAGCGCGTACGGTGACCGGCGTAGGAAAACATCCTGTAACGGAGACTTATCATGAAGCGCCTCACCGCGCTGTTTGCTGCCGGTATCATCGCCCTCACGGCGACCCAGGCCCAAGCCGTGGACCCCGACAAGCCACTGAAAGTGCCGGCCGCTGTTACTATTGTCGCCTTCGATCAACTGGAAGCCACGGCCCTGGCCTTGCACCCCGGTTCGACACTGCTGGACACCGACCTGGACGAGGCCTACGGCAAGTACGTCTACGAGGTCGAATTGGAAGATGCCCAGGGCATCGAATGGGACGTTGAATTGGACGCGCTCACCGGGCGGGTTCTCAAGAATCATCAGGATACGTAATGAAGGTAAATCTATGCGCCAGCAGTCGTGTCGCGCTGGTGCTCATGGCATTCTGCTCCAGCCTGGCGGCCCGCGACCTCAATCAGGATGAGGCCTTGGCGCTGCGTCAGCAGGGGGTGATCCTGCCGCTGGAGCAACTGTTGCAGCAGGCCATGGCGCGCTACCCCGGCTCACGCCTGCTGGAGGCTGAGCTGGAAAAGAAACACGGCCAATATGCCTATGAAGTGGAGCTGGTGACCACCGAAGGCGTAGTGCGCGAGATCAAGCTGGACGCCAGCACCGGTGTGCTGATCAAAGACGAGGAAGACTGATGCGCCTGCTGTTGGTAGAAGACAACGTGCCTCTGGTCGATGAACTGCTGGCCGGCCTGCAGCGCCAGGGTTATGCCGTCGACTGGCTGGCGGACGGGCGTGACGCGGTGTACCAGGGCCGAAGCGAGCCCTACGACCTGATCATTCTTGACCTCGGCCTGCCGGGCCTGCCCGGCCTTGAGGTGCTGGCGCAATGGCGCGCTGCTGCGCTGACCACGCCGGTCCTGGTGCTTACCGCCCGCGACTCCTGGGCTGAGCGCATCGAAGGGCTCAAGGCGGGCGCCGATGATTACCTGAGCAAACCCTTTCACCCCGAGGAACTGCACCTGCGCATTCAGGCGCTGTTGCGCCGTTCCCATGGCCAAGCCAACCAACCCACCTTGCAAGCGGCTGGCCTGCACTTGGACGAAGGCCGTCAGTGCGTGCTGCGCGATGGCGCGGAAATCCAACTGACCGCCGCCGAGTTTCGCCTGTTGCGCTACTTCATGCTGCATCCCGAACAGATCCTGTCCAAAAGCCACTTGGCCGAACATTTGTACGACGGTGAGACCGAGCGCGACTCCAATGTGCTGGAAGTCCACGTCAACCACCTGCGCCGCAAATTGGGCCGCAGCGTGATCGAAACCCGGCGCGGCCAGGGTTACCGGTTTGGCGCCAGCCCTGCATGAAGTCCATCCAGCGACGCCTGAGCCTGGGGCTGATCAGTGTGATGGTGATCGTCGGCGTGGTGCTGGCACAAACCAGCTTGTGGTTGTTTGAAGCCGGTTTGCAGCGTTACCTGGAAGCCGGTTTGCGCAACGACGCCGAAAACCTGTTGGTGGCGCTGGTGCGTGGACCGAACGGCGTTCAGCTGGATGAACAACGCCTGTCGCCAGCCTACCAGCGTCCGTTTTCCGGGCATTACTTCCGCATCGACTTTGCCGATACCCACTGGCGCTCGCGCTCGCTGTGGGATCAGGAACTGCCGCGCCTGCCCGAAGCCGGAATCAAGGGCAATCTGCAATTGGGGCCGGAAGGCCAGCAACTGCTGGTGCTGCGTTCGGACTACAAACGCTTTGGCCAACCGATTTCCATCAGCGTGGCCCAGGACTACACCCCGGTGCGGGAAAGCTTTCGTCTCATGCGTCAGATCGGCCTGGTGCTCGGGCTGGCGGCTCTGCTGCTGGTGCTGATCCTGCAACGGGTCACCGTGCGCCGGGCCTTGCGTCCGCTGGAAACCGCGCGCAACCAGATCGCTCAACTGCAACAGGGCCAGCGTTCACAGCTCGACACCCAGGTGCCGCTTGAACTGGAGCCGCTGGTGGCGCAGATCAACCACCTGCTGGCGCACACCGAAGACAGCCTCAAGCGTTCACGCAATGCCTTGGGCAACCTCGGCCATGCCCTCAAGACTCCGCTGGCGGTACTGTTGAGCGCCGCATCGAGCGAGGCGCTGAAGGATCGTCCCGAACTGAGCAAGCTGTTGCGCGATCAGTTGGAGCAGGTGCAACAACGCCTCAACCGTGAGCTCAACCGTGCGCGCCTGGCTGGGGAAACCCTGCCGGGCGCGCTGTTTGATTGCGAAAAAGAACTGCCCGGCCTGCTCGCCACGCTCAACATGATCCACGGCGAACATCTGGACCTGAGCTACCACGCTGCGTCAGGCCTGCAACTGCCTTGGGACCGTGAAGACCTGTTGGAGCTGCTCGGCAATCTCTTGGATAACGCCTGCAAATGGGCGGATGCCGAGGTGCGCTTGACCGTCACCGAGGCTGAGCACAGCTACCGGTTGGCGGTGGAGGATGATGGTCCTGGCATTCCTGAAACCCAACGCGACCAGGTGTTCAGCCGAGGCACGCGCCTGGATGAACAGATCGATGGCCATGGCCTGGGGTTGGGGATCGTGCGGGACATCGTCGAGGTGTGGGGCGGGGTGTTGCAGTTGCAGGAAAGCGAGTTGGGCGGGCTGAAAGTGCTGATCGAATTGCCGAAGCGTCAGGGATAAGCCTGTCGCTCCGACAAGGGTCTGATCACACCCTGAACTGATCCATCAACCCCTGCTGCTGATTCGCCAGGCTGTTCAGCGCCTGGCTCACCCGTGCCGATTCATTCGCCTGTTCCGAGAGCGACTCAGTCACATCGCGAATCGTCGCCACATTGCTGTTGATCTCCTCGGCCACGGCGCTTTGTTCTTCGGCGGCGCTGGCGATCTGCAGGTTCATGTCGCTGATCACCGTCACGGCGTCGCCAATCTGGCGCAAGGCCGTCACGGCTTGCCCAACCTGCTCGACACTGCCCTGGGCCTGGCGATAGCTGTTGCCCATGGCGCCGACCACCTCTTCGGTGCCGCTTTGCAGGTGCTCGATGACCACGCGGGTTTCTTCCACCGATTCCTGGGTGCGTTGCGCCAGGTTGCGCACTTCGTCGGCCACCACCGCAAAGCCACGGCCGGCCTCACCGGCGCGAGCGGCTTCGATGGCGGCGTTAAGGGCTAGCAAGTTGGTCTGCTCGGCAATGCCGCGAATCACTTCGAGTACCGAACCGATTTTTTCGCTGTTGGCGGCCAGGCCTTCGACCTGGGTCATGGCCGTGCTCATGTCCGCCGCCAACTCCCCGATATTACGCGTGGTGTGGTCGATCACCTTCAAGCCATCACGGGTGGCCTGGTCGGCGTCGCGGGCGGCTTGTGCCGCCTGGGCAGCGCTGCGCGCCACGTCCTGGGCCGTGGCACTCATCTCATGGGACGCGGTGGCCACCTGGTCGACCTGGCGGTATTGCTGTTCCATGCCGGCGCTGGTTTCAGTGGCAATCGCAGCGGATTGATCCGCAGTGCTACGGGCGTCCTGCACCGAGCGTTTTACCTCGGCAATGATCGGTTGCAGCTTGTCGAGGAAGCGATTGAACCAGCCGGCCAACTGGCCCAGCTCGTCCTGTTTGTCGTAGGCCAGGCGGCGGGTGAGGTCGCCTTCACCGCTGGCGATGTCTTCCAGCATGCGGGCCACGCCGAGGATCGGGCGGGTCACGCTGCGTGCCATCAACCACACCAGGATCAAGCCGACCACCGCAGCCAGCAGGCCCAGGCCCAGTTCCAGCAAGGTGCCACGGGTGTTATCGGCGTCCATCTGTGCTTTCAGCGCTTCAGCAGGGCCGACCAGGACTTTCTCCGGCACATCGAGCAACACGCCCCAGGACTTGCCGTCCGGGATTGGCGCGAACGGTGCCAGTACCTTCAACTGGTGGTCAGTCCGCAGGCTACGGATTTGCGTGCTGCTGGCCAGGGCGCCGATCAATTGCGCACCGTTGGCGGTATCGACTTGGTCCAAGCGTTGGCTGAGTTTACTCGCGTCCGGGCTGTAGCCGGCGAGCAAACCGGTGGGGCTGAGGATGCTGACCTGGGTCTGGCCGTCGTACAGCTTGTGGCTGGCCTGTTGGCTCACGGCCTGCAGGCTGTTGAGGTTGATGTCCACCGACAGCGAGGCGATGACTTTGCCGTTGACCATCAACGGGAAGACGATGCTGGTCATCAGCACGTCTTGCCCGTTGATTCTGTAGAAATACGGTTCGATCACGCACGGCTTGAGCGTGGTGCGTGGGCAGGTGAACCAGGCGTTGGCCTTTTCACCGCTGGGGCCGACGCTGGTGTCGGACATGTCGCTTTCCGGCAGCGCCATCGACTCCAGCTTGCCGGGTGTCGGCTGCGACCAGTAGAGGGCGAAGCGGCCTTTGTCGTTACTGCCCAACTCGGCCTGGCCGGCGAACAGCTCATCCTTGCCGTCCAGGGCGTTGGCTTCGAACACCAGGGACAGACCGAGCAAATCCGGGTTGGCCTGCAACGCAGCCTTGACCTGGCGGGTCAGGTCTTCGCGGGTGTCGAAAGCGTCGAGAAAGCGCTTTTCGGCCTGCTCACGCAAGAACAGCACCTGGCGGGAAAAGCCATGGCCGTATTGATAGGCGTCCATGAATTGGCGACGAATGCCCAATGCCTGCACTTCGCCTTGGGCCTCGATGCGCGCCTGGGCGGCCTCATCCAGCATCTGCATGCTGGATGCCTTGACCTGCTGCGAACTCTGCTCCATGCGATACAACGACAGACCCACCAGCAGGGTCACGATTCCCAGCAGGCAGAGGCCGGCGAGCAGGGTGATTTTCCATTGAATGGAGAGCTGTCTAAGCGACATCGGTACATCCTTACCTGAAAACACATAGAGGCTCTATATCGGCGGTTTTGGAGTTTTCTTTATTCAAACAGTCAATTTAAACCTGCTTTTGTGGAGAGGGCGTTTCTGTGGTGAGCGAGCTTGCTCGCGCTGGAGTGCGTAGCGCTCCCGCCTGCGCAGCCCAGCGCGAGCAAGCTCGCTCACCACAGAAGGCTGCTCACCACAAAGGTCCGTTTTTTGACATGTGAACCTGCGTCCGGCAAAGTGCGCGCCCTCTAATAAGACCTCCTTCAAGCCTGCACGCTGGCTGCCACCCTATGGCCGCCTGGGCGCGGGCATGCCTGTTTTTTAAGTTTTTCTGCTTGAGGTAACCATGATTAACGCAGTCATTGCCGCGGTCGGCACCATGCTGGTGCTCAGTTTGTCCCGCGTGCATGTGGTCATCGCCATCATTGTCGGCGCCCTGGTGGGTGGCTTGACCGGTGGCCTGGGCATCGACGCCACGCTCAAGGCCTTCAACGGCGGCTTGGGTGGTGGTGCGACCGTGGCATTGTCCTACGCCTTGCTCGGCGCTTTCGCCGTGGCGATTGCCAAATCCGGCCTGGCCCACGCCTTGGCTGACAAGGCGCTGCTGCTGGTGGACCGCCAGGAAGCCAACGGCGGTAGCCATGTCAAATGGCTGCTGATCGGCCTGTTGTGGGTGGTGGCGATTGCGTCGCAGAACATCCTGCCGATTCATATCGCGTTTATTCCGTTGCTGGTGCCGCCCTTGTTGTACGTGCTGACCAAGCTGCAACTGGACCGCCGCCTGATCGCCTGCGTGATGACCTTCGGCCTGATCACGCCTTACATGTTCCTACCGGTAGGCTTTGGCAATATCTTCCTCAACCAGATCCTGCTGGCCAACGTGGCCAAGAGCGGCGTGGACATCAGCCAGGTCAACGTCACCCACGCCATGAGCCTGCCGGCGCTGGGCATGGTGGTGGGCCTGCTGGTGGCGGTGTTTATCAGCTACCGCAAGAAGCGCGTGTACGATCTGGAAAAAATCGAGAGGGTCGAGCAGGTGGCGGTGCAATACAACCCGCTGACCCTGCTGGTGGCCGGCCTGGCGATTGCCTCGGCGTTCATTATCCAACTGTGGCTGGACTCGATGATCATCGGCGCCCTGGCCGGCTTCCTGATCTTCTCGGTGTCGGGCATCGTGCGCTGGCGCGATACCGACGACCTGTTCACCGAAGGCATGAAGATGATGGCGATGATCGGCTTCATCATGATCGCCTCCTCGGGTTTCGCCGAAGTGCTCAAGGCCACGGGCGACGTGCGCTCGCTGGTGGAAACTTCGGCGGCGTTCATCGGCCACAACCGTGGTGTCGGCGCGTTGTTGATGTTGCTGGTGGGCCTGCTGGTGACCATGGGCATCGGCTCGTCGTTTTCCACGGTGCCGATCCTGGCCGCGATCTTTGTGCCGCTGTGTGTGCAACTGGGCTTCAGCCCGGTGGCCATCGTGTGCATCGTCGGCACGGCCGGTGCACTGGGTGATGCCGGTTCGCCTGCTTCGGATTCCACCCTCGGTCCGACCTCCGGCCTGAATGTCGACGGTCAGCATCACCATATCTGGGACACGGTGGTGCCGACGTTCCTGCACTACAACCTGCCGTTGCTGGCGTTCGGCTGGCTGGCCGCGATGACCCTCTGACACCCCCCAACCTGTAGGAGCCGGCTTCTACAGGTATTTCGCAACTGGTCGATAACCTCTCAAGTTGCCACTAATAAGAGAGAGAAACGCCATGCGTCTGAGCCTCAAGGCCAAAGTCCTGTCCCTCGCCGTAGTGCCGGTGTTGCTGTTTGCCGTGGTCATCAGCCTGACCACCGTGTGGATCCTGCAGGGGCAGGCGCGCAACGAGGTGGATGAAACCCGCCAGCGCCTGCTCAACGACGCCAAGGCCACGCTGCAAAGTTATGTAGAAGTGGCCATGACCACCATCAAACCGCTCTACGACGCGGCGGCCCCCGGCGATACCGCCGCCCGTGCCCAAGTGGTCAAGCTCCTGTCGAACACCAGCTACGGCAAGGACGGTTACTTCTTCGGCTACGACTCCGAGACCATCCGCCTGTTCAAGGGCAACAGCCCCGACGGCGTGGGCAAGAGCTTCAAGGACAACCGCGACCCCAATGGCGTGTACGTCAACCGTGACCTGGTCAAGGTCGGCAAGGACGGCACCCACTACCTGCAATACAGCTCGACCCAGCCGGGCCAGACCGAACTGGTGCCCAAGCTCGGCTACACCGAATACCTGCCGAAATGGGACATGGTCATCGGTACGTCAGTGAACCTGGACGGCATTGAGGCCCAGGTCGCGGTGGTCGAAGCCAAGGTGCACAAGCGCATGGAGGGCGTGCTGCTGAGCATTTTCGGCGTGGCTGTGGTGGTGTTGTTGGTGATCGCTGCCGTGGGCATGCTGCTGGCCAATACCATCCTGCGCCCGCTGAACCTGATGAAAGCCAACCTCGACGACATCGCGGCCGGCGAAGGCGACTTGACCCGCCGCCTGGCCATCACCAGCCAGGACGAACTGGGCGACCTGGCGGGCGCGTTCAACCGGTTTGTCGACAAGATCCACGGCCTGGTGCGCCAGATCACTGAGATGACCAGCCAACTCACTGGCCTGGTCAGCCAAGTCTCCGATCAGGCCCAGCGCTCCGAACAGGCCATGGAACGCCAGCGCCACGAGACCGATCAGGTCGCCACTGCGATCAACCAGATGTCTTCGGCTGCGCAAGAAGTGGCGCGCAGTGCCCAGGGCGCCTCGGTCGCGGCCCAGCAGACCGATGCCGAAGGCCAGGCCGCCAAGCGTGTGGTGGACGGCAGCATTGCGCAGATCCACGCGTTGGTGAGCGATATCCGCACCAGCGGCGTGTCCCTCGACAGCCTGCAGCAGGACGTGTCCTCCATCGTCAGCGTGCTCAGCGTGATCCGCTCCATCGCCGAACAAACCAACCTGCTGGCGCTCAACGCCGCCATCGAAGCGGCGCGGGCAGGGGAGGCCGGGCGTGGTTTTGCGGTGGTCGCCGACGAAGTACGCGCCCTGGCCAGCCGCACCCAGACCAGCACCCAGGAAATCCAGGGCATGATCGACCGCCTGCAAAAAGGCACCGAGGCCGCGGTGGAGGCCATGCGCCGCTCCAGCGATGCCGGCGACGGCACCTCGGCACAGGCTAACGAGGCCGGGGCGTCTTTGGACACCATGGCCCAGTTGATCGGCACCATCAATTCGATGAACGCCCAGATTGCCAGCGCCGCCGAAGAGCAGACCGCCGTGGCCGAAGAGATCAACCGCAGCGTGCATCAGATTGCCGTGGCGGTGGACAGCGTCGCCGATGAGACCCAACTGGGTGCCCAGACGTCCCGCAGCCTGGCGGAGCTGGGTCAGCGCCTGGGGCAGTTGGTCGGTCAGTTCAGGATCTGAGGCCTGTGGCGAGGGCGCTTGTCGAACCGTCCCGTTCGACAGCGCAGATGGCGCCGGCTTTTAGGGCCGCTTCGCGCCCCAGCGGGAGCGAGCGCCCTCGCCACAAAGGTTGGGCAACATTTAAACATCACGCATCAGCAAGCCGAAGCGCACATCCATCTCCGCCGGGACCGGCACATACACCGTGTGCCCATCCCCCGGCGCGACCTCGACAGCCTCGCCCTGACTGTTGTGCATCCTCTCCAGGTCAAAGTGGAAGTTGCCGGCGGAGGTCATCAATTCCAGGTGATTGCCCACAGCGAAGCGGTTCTTCACCTTGACCTCGGCCAGCTCGCCCCGGCGTTCGCCGGTCAGCTCGCCGACGAACTGCTGGCGTTCCGACACGGAGCTACCGTTCTGGTAATTCTGGTATTCATCGTGCACATGGCGACGCAGGAAACCTTCGGTGTAGCCGCGCTGTGCCAGGGATTCGAGGTCGGTCATCAGGGTGCGGTCGAAGGCGCGACCGGCCACCGCATCATCGATGGCCTGGCGATACACCTGGGTGGTGCGCGCGCAGTAGAAGTGCGACTTGGTGCGGCCTTCGATCTTCAGTGAGTGCACGCCCATCCGGGTCAGGCGCTCCACATGCTGCACGGCGCGCAGGTCCTTGGCGTTCATGATGTAGGTGCCGTGTTCGTCCTCGAAGGCGGGCATCTGTTCATCGGGGCGGTTGGCTTCCTGGAGCAGGAACACCTGATCGGTG
This sequence comes from Pseudomonas sp. C 49-2, assembly GCF_003970195.1. Taxonomy (NCBI): domain Bacteria; kingdom Pseudomonadati; phylum Pseudomonadota; class Gammaproteobacteria; order Pseudomonadales; family Pseudomonadaceae; genus Pseudomonas; species Pseudomonas sp. C 49-2. Next base: position 123,157 of record NZ_RXYG01000013.1, on the reverse strand, counting down.
GGCGCGCCGATGCCCAGTGTGGGCTGGCATTGCTGGACGATATCCCCCGTGGCGTTTTCCACCGCAGGGGTGGCCTGGTATTTCCAGCGACAAGCATTGGTGCACGTGCCCTGGTTGGCGTCGCGCTTGTTCATGTAGCCCGAGAGCAGGCAGCGCCCGGAATAGGCCATGCACAAGGCACCGTGCACAAACACTTCCAGCTCCATGGCCGGTACCTGCTGGCGGATCTCATCGATCTCTTCCAGCGACAATTCCCGCGACAGGATGACCCGACCTATCCCTTGCTGCTGCCAGAACTCCACGCTGGCCCAGTTCACCGTGTTGGCTTGCACCGACAAGTGGATCGGCATCTGTGGAAAGTGCCGGCGCACCAGCATGATCAGCCCAGGGTCGGACATGATCAGCGCGTCCGGCCCCATGGCGATCACTGGCGCCAAGTCCTTGAGGAAGGTCTTCAACTTGGCGTTGTGCGGCGCGATGTTCACCACCACGTAGAAACGCTTGCCCAGGGCGTGCGCTTCCTGGATGCCGAGGGCCAGGTTGGCGTGGTCGAACTCGTTGTTGCGCACCCGCAGGCTGTAGCGCGGCTGGCCGGCGTAGACCGCATCGGCGCCGTAGGCAAAGGCATAGCGCATGTTTTTCAGGGTGCCGGCGGGGGCGAGCAGTTCGGGAGCGAGGATGGGAGGCATGGGCACGGGTCGCAAAAGGTCGCGAAGGTAGCCGAGCGGCGAGGGCGGTTTATTGATCCAGGTCGTCCTTTGGGCTTTTTGTATCGCTGTGTATCGGCAGGGGCTGTGGATACGTATCGATTTATCCGCGTGGTTTTCCGACACAGGCGCGATACCTCAGGGGCTTTTAATTGATTCCAACGAGGCACACCGCCTCCAACCCTGAGAACCTGGAGTCAACCACCATGAACACCAAAGCCATCTACGCCGCCTGCCTGTTTGCCGCCCTGAACATCTGCACCTTGTCGGCCCGCGCCGAAGCCGCCGTTACCGCTCAGACCTACAACTACGGCACGCACCTGGACATCAAGCAAGTGGTATCGATGAGCCAGGACTCCAAGCCCACCTGCGGCGTGGTGAATGCGCGCATGACCTACCTGGACTCCCACGACAAGACCCAGGTGCTGGATTACCTCAAGTTCGGCGACGGTTGCGTCGGCGATAACTGAGTCCCGCTGTCCTCTCCCATTGTTTGCCACAGGAAGACCGCCATGAACCCGCTGACCCGCTTTTTGACCGCCACCGCCTTTGCCCTTGCCGGCACTGCCGTGCACGCCAACGCCGCCGTGGAGAAAAGCAGCTGCGCCGCCAGCACCTGCTTCCAACTGACCCCGGTGCAACACGCCGCCGGCCATAACCTGCTGGTAGAGGACGGCAGCCGCCGCACACCGCTCGGCCAGGCGCTGGACCACCAGACAGCGTGACGCCGTCTCCCCACTCGATAAGGTGAACACCATGCTACTCATCGCATTCCTGGGCGGCATCCTGACCGTCCTCAGCCCCTGTATCCTGCCGGTGGTGCCGTTTCTGTTCGCCGGCGTCGACCGCACCCGCCGTTCAATCCTGTTGACCCTCGGCGGCATGGTCCTGACCTTCGCGCTGGTGTCCAGCCTGGCGGTGGTCAGCACGGAGTGGGTGATACAGGCCAATAACACCGGCCGCCATGTGGCGCTGATCGTGATGGGGCTGTTCGCGCTGTCGCTGATCTCAGCGCGGGTCGGTGGCTGGCTGGCACGCCCCTTTGTGTTGTTGGGCAACCGTATCGATCCTGACAGCCGCACGCTGTCCGGTCCGCTGAAGTCGGTGATGATCGGCGTCGCCACAGGCCTGCTGTGGGCGCCCTGCGCCGGGCCGATCCTGGGTGTGATCCTGACCAGCGCAATGCTGCAAGGCGCCAATGCGCAGACCAGCCTGTTGCTGGTGGCCTACGGCCTGGGCAGCGCGTTGTCCCTGGGTGCGCTGATTTTTGCCGGGCGTGGCCTGGTCAATCGACTCAAGGCGTCCATTCCGGTGACCGGTTGGCTGCGCCGTGGGGCAGGGGTGGCGGTACTGGCGGCGGCGGTGGTGATTTCCACCGGAGCGGACAAGACCCTGCTCGCCGGCACATCGTCCGAAGGGGTCAGCAGCCTGGAAAAAGGCGTGCTGGAAAACGTGCCCAAAGTGGTGGATTACGTGGTGAGCAAGGTCAAGGCCGACCCGGCCCAGGACAATACCAAGGGCGCCATGCCATCGCTGGCCGGTGCGGTCGAGTGGCTCAACTCACCCGAACTCACCCGCGAATCCTTGAAAGGTAAAGTGGTGCTGGTGGATTTTTGGACCTACGACTGCATCAACTGTCAGCACACCCTGCCGTATGTGAAGCAATGGGCGAAGAAATACGAGAACGAAGGTTTGGTGGTGATCGGCGTCCACACCCCGGAATACGGTTATGAGCGCATCATCGGCAACGTCAAGGACCAGGTGCGCAAGCTGGGTATCACCTACCCGGTGGCCATCGACAACAACTATGCGATCTGGCGCAATTTCGACAACCAGTACTGGCCCGCCCATTACCTGATCGACGCCAAGGGGCAGGTGCGTTACACCCATTTTGGCGAGGGTCGTTATGACGCGCAGGAGCAGATGATCCAGACGCTGTTGAACGAGGCTAAGGCCCCTCAGTGATTCAATGCAGCGGCTTTGCCAGCAAAGCCGCCATCTTGACCAGGTCCGCCAACGAGCGGGCCTTCATTTTGCGCATTGCCTTGCCCCGATGGGCCTTGACCGTGATCTCGCTGATCGCCAGGTCGCAGGCAATGACTTTGTTCATATGCCCTGCGACGACCCTTGTCATTACTTCCTGCTCCCGTGGCGTCAGGGTGGCGTAGGCCGCCCGCAGGACGCGCAATTGATCCTGTTGGTCCAGCAGGGTGCGGCTCTTTTCGAGTGCACCGGCAATCGCGGTCAACAGCACGTCATCATTGAACGGCTTGGTCAGGAACTCCACCGCCCCCGCCTTCATGGCGCGCACCGTCAGAGGGATGTCGCCGTAGCCGGTGATGAAAATGATCGGCGTGTCCGGGCGTTCGTTGGCGATGGCGGCTTGCAGGTCCAGGCCGTTGAGGTCGGGCAGGTTGATGTCCAGCACCAGGCAGGTGGGCACGTCTGCACGCGGCTGGCTCAGAAACGCCTGGGCCGATTCGAACAGCCGGGGCTGCCACTGGGCGAACCGGATCAACAGCTCCAGGGATTCGCGCACAGAAACATCGTCATCGACAACGAATACGATCGGCTGGGTGTTGGTCATCGGCGCGGCTCTGCGTGCATGGGCGATGGGGTGAGTCGAGTACATCATGATAGCTCCTTCAAGATAGCTCCCTGCTGGAGCGGTTCAGACGACTGGAAAGGCCGCGCTCAGCGCTTTGAGCAATTGCGCTTCGCTGAACGGCTTCATCAGGCAGTCCACCACGCCGGTGCGCATCAGTTTGAGCCGGTCGCCGGCATCGCCATGGGCAGTGATAAAGATCACCGGAATGCCATGGCCGCGCAGTTGGAGGGTGGCGTGCAGTTCCGGGCCGGACATGCCTGGCATCGCCACATCCAGGATCAGGCAGCGCGTGCCCGTCACATGGGGCGATGCCAGGAACGCTGGCGCCGAGGAAAACGCTTCGACCGCAAAACCGAACTCCCGGAGCAGGTCCGGCAGGGATTCGCGCACCGATTCGTCATCATCGACAACCGCTATAAGAACAGGCTGTTCCATCAGATTCCCTCCTTGGTCGAGTCGGCGTCCTGGTCGGTCATGCGCGGCAGGGCAAATCGGAAAGTGGCCCCGGGGCCGTCATGGGCGGTGGCCCACAACACGCCATCATGGCGCTCGATAATGGAGCGACTGATGGACAGCCCAATGCCCATGCCGGTGGCCTTGGTGGTGTAGAACGCCTGGAACAGGCGCTCGGCATCCTGCGGGTCGAAACCATTGCCGTTGTCCTTCACGGCAAGGTAGACGCTCTGTTGTTCATCCAGCCCGGTGGTGACATGCAGGTGCCGCGAACGACCCGTCATGGTGTTCATCGCCTCGGTGGCATTGAGGATCAGGTTGAGGATCACTTGTTGCAGTTGCACGCGGTCGGCGTTGACGGTGGGCAGCGCATCGGCAAATTCCGGGATCAGCTTCACGTCATTGCGCTGCAATTCGCCCAGCAGCATGGCGATGACCTCCTGTGCCGCCTCGTTCAAATCGACTGGTTCGAGGGTGATGCATTTCTTCGAAAAGAGCGCACGCAGGCGGTTGATCACCTCGGCGGCGCGGTTGCCATCGCGAATGGTACGCCGCGCGGTCTCCAGGGCACCGGTGACATTCGGCGGGTCGGCGCCCAACATGCGCAGGCAGGTGCTGGCATTGGTGATGATGCCGGCCAGCGGCTGATTGACTTCGTGGGCAATCGAGGCGGTGACGGTGCTCAGGCTCGCCACACGTGCAAGGTGCGCCAGCTCCGCGCGCACCTTGCTCAGGGTTTCTTCCGATAACCGGCGTTCGATGGCGATGCTCGCCGCGAGCATTTCGGCGCGCTTGCGGTCTTCGATATCGGTGTTCTCGCCGTACCAGCGCAGCACCACGCCCCACGCATCACGTTGCGGTACCGCGCGCACCAGGAACCAGCGGTAGTCGCCGTCGAAGCGGCGCAACCGCGCCTCGTACTCTCCGGCTTCGCCCGACTGCAGCAGGGCACCCCAATACTGTGCCAGTTGCTCGGCGTCGTCGGGGTGGACCGAGCGCGCCCAGCCATCGCCGCGCGCTTCGTCCAGGCTCATGCCGGTGTAGTCGCACCAGCGCTGGTTGACGAAGCCGACACTGCCGTCGGGCGCCGCACTCCAGACAAATCCGGGAATGGCGTTGATGATGTTGCTGAGGCGGTCTTCCGAGGCGCTGACTTCGGCCAGTGCGTGGGCGATCAAGGCTTTGTCGCGCTTTTGCTCGTTGATGTCCACGCTGATCACCCACCAGCGGAGGATCCGGCCCTGGCTGTCGCACATCGGCTTGCCGTCACTGACAAACCAGCGGTAGGCACCGTCCGCCTGGCGCAGGCGCAGTTCCTTGCGATAGGGCTCGCCACTGCGTACCGCCTCGCGCCAGGCGTTGAGCGTGGTCTGCAGGTCGTCCGGGTGCACGGCCGCCTGCCAGCCGCAGCCGATGGCTGCGCTGGCACTGTGTCCGGTGTAGGCGCACCAGCCTTGGTTGACGTAGTCGACGCTGCCGTCCGCCAGGGCGGTGAAGGCCACCCCAGGCAGTGCATCGACGACGCGATCGAATTCATTCGACATACCGGTTCTCTAGTGACAGGCGCCGTGCGCAGAGAATGCCCTGTGGGCGGCTGTTCGCCCATCATACTTAGGTGTCGCATGCCCACGCCGGCGGGCAGGCAAACGATACCATCGTGTTATCGATGGCGGGCACGGGTTCTGTTTTGATTGAGCCGCGCATCCCGAGTGCGCTTTCCTCAATTTCCCGGAGCTCTGCCATGACCGCCAAACAAGTACTCTACACCGCCAAAGTCCACACCACCGGTGCCCGCGACGGGGGCACCTCGCGCAGCGACGACGGGCGCCTGGACATCCTCCATTCCCCGCCGGGCTCCAAAGGCAGCGGCACCAACCCCGAGCAACTGTTCGCGGCCGGCTGGTCGGCCTGTTTCAACGGCGCCCTGGGGTTGGCGGCGCGCAAGTTGAAGGTCGAGTTGCCGGCTGACGTGGCCATCGATGCTGAAGTCGACCTGTGCATGGAGGGCGACGCTTACTTCCTGCGGGCACGCTTGAACGTCAGCCTGCCGGGCTTGGAGCGGAATGTGGCGCTGGCGCTGATTGAAGGTGCCCACCAGACATGCCCGTACTCTAAGGCGGTGCGTGGCAACATCGATGTGGTGCTCAACCTGGTGTGAAGGTAAGCCACTGTATCCAGCGTGACTGACGTTACACAGCCATTCAAACCTGCTGCTTTGCCGACATGCCGCAGATACACGTGCTGCACAGCATGGTTGCAGGTTTGGCGTCATCCGACGCTGACGGATGTTGAAGGCTGTGAACACGATGAAAGCGGTGATGATCAACGCATTTGGCGGCCCCGAAGTCTTGGCCGTGCAAGAGGTTTCACTGGCCCGGCCAGGGCCTGGGCAGGCACTGGTTCAGGTCATGGCCGCCGGGGTGAATTTCATGGATACCGGCGCGCGCCGAGGTCTCGGCGCCGCCAGCCCGTTGCCGCTGACGCTGGGCGCAGAGGGCGCAGGTGTGGTGCTGGCCGTCGGGCCGGAGGTGACTGAGGTAACACCCGGTGATCGGGTGGCCTGGTATTACGTCCCTGGCAGCTATGCGCAACAGGTCATCGCCCCGGTCAGCCAATTGGTGCCGTTGCCCGATGACATCGGCTTCGAAACCGCCGCCGGCCTGATGATGCAAGGCCTCACCGCGAGCAACCTTGTGTTTGACGTGCACGCGATCCAGAAGGGTGATGTGGCATTCATCCACGCTGCGGCGGGGGGCGTAGGGCTGATGCTGACGCAGATGGTCAAGCTGCTCGGCGGCCAGGCGATTGGCCGGGTTTCCCATGCCGACAAGGTTGACAGCGTATTGGCGGCCGGCGCCGATTACGTGGTGATCGGGCACGCCGGGCATATCGCCGGTCAGGTCGAACGCCTGGTGGGCAAGCACGCGGTAAATGTGGTGTATGACGGCACCGGCAATGAAGGTTTCAACGAGTCACTCAATCTGCTGGATTACTTCGGCACCTTGGCCCTGTTCGGCCCGTTCATGGACCCGATTGCGCCGATCGATATCTTTTCCATCCCGCGCAGCGTCAAGCTGACCTACCCGGTGGTGATGCATCATGTGCGTAACCGCGAGACCCTGGTGGCCCGCGCGCAGCAGTTGTTCACCTGGGTAAGTACTGGAAGGCTCAAGGTGAACATCGGCCAGCATTATTCATTGGCGCAGGCGCACCAGGCACATCGGGATATCGAGTCACGCCGCAGCACAGGCAAGCTGATTATCCTGCCTCAAGCCTAGGCCGGCGCCTGCGCCAGATCAGCAGGGCAGCCAGCAATTGGCTGCCCGCATAGAAGGTAAACAGATCCTGGGGACGCCACTGGGCGTCGAGCAGTACACCGGCGAACGTGGGCGACACAATGGCCCCCAGCCTTCCCGCGGCCAGCACCAGGCCCACGCCGCGCGTACGTTCGGGGCTGTCGAACGTCTGGGGCGCGAGCACAAACAGCGCGGCAATGGCGGCATAGAGCAACAGGCCGGCCGTGAACCCCGTGGCAATCGCCAGCAGCGGTACGCGCGTGGCCGTCACCATCAGCAGCATCAGCACGGCATTGAGCAGCAGGCACATGCACAGCAACCGGTTGCAGCCCCAGCGAATTGCACCCAAGCCCAACAGCAGTGCACCGAACATGCCGCCAACCGTGAGCAACATGCCGCCGGTGATGCCGTGGCGTGCGGAAAAACCGCTATGGGTCAGCAGCATGGGGGTCCAGCTCATCACAAAATAAAACCCGAACATCAGCAAAAAGCATACGCAGGCCAAGGTGCAGGTCGATGCCCAGCGTCCGTGGCTGAACAGGCCGCGATAACCTTGGCCTGGCCGCTCGGCCGCCAGCGCTACCTGCGACGCAGACTCGCGCAACCACAGCACGCCGGCCACGCCGACCAACAGCGTCAGGCCGCCCCCTGCCAGGAACACATAACGCCAACCGAGGCCGTCATTAAGCAGATGGGCCAGCACCCCACCCAAGGTGGCGCCCAGCGCAAAGGCCACCGATTGCAAGGCAATTGCCAGGCTGCGACGGGTGGGTGGTGCATGGTCGTGGGTCAGGACATTGGCGCCCACCAACACCGCGCCCACGCCGATACCCGTGAGCAAGCGCAGGCACAGCAACGTGCAATAACCCTGGCTCCAGAAACACAGCACCATGGTCATGCCGCTGAGCATCAGGCTCGCCAGCAACACCCGGCGGCGTCCATGCCGGTTGGCCATCGGCGCAGCCCCCAACGAGCCGCAGGCCATGCCCACCAGGCTGGCGCTGAGCAGCAGGCCGATTTGCGCCGCGCTCAATGACCACTGCGCGGCCACGCGGCTGGCCGTGAACGTCATGGCCATGGCGTCCAGGCCGTCGATCACATTGAACAGCAAGCACAGCCCCACCACGATCCACGCAGCGCGCCACGTCGGAATGCCCGGTGTTGCCGCACTGATTGCCTGCCCACTCATTGGCTTTGGGTCCTTTATTTATCGAGGGTGGATGGCAGCATCGGGCGCTTCTGCTGGCAAGTCATACAAAGGTATCGACCAACACCTACGTGCAATCGGCCGCGGCAAACGCCGATGGTCTGATCGGTCTTGCACGGGCCACGAGGGCGCAGTGCCACGACAGGAGATTCATCATGCTTGCAGATTCGTCCCATTACCTGCGGCTTCGCTGCCGGGCCTCGTTGCTCGGCCTGGCGCTGCTCGCCGGCAGCCAGGCCGCGTGGGCGGCCACCGACGCCATCCGTCCTTACCGCATTCACGTTGATGAAGCCCAACTGACCGACCTGCATAAACGCATCGCCGCAACCCGCTGGCCCGATAAGGAAACCGTCAACGACACCTCCCAGGGGGTGCAATTGGCGCAAGTACAGGCACTGGTCAAGTACTGGGGCAATGGTTACGACTGGCGCAAGGCCGAGGCCAAGCTCAATGCGCTGCCTGAGTTCATGACCACCATTGACGGGGTCGACATCCAATTCATTCATGTGCGCTCGCGCAATCCGAACGCGCTGCCGTTGATTCTTACCCACGGGTGGCCGGGTTCTCAATTTGAATTCCTCAAAACCATCGGCCCGCTGACCGACCCGGTCGCCTACGGTGGCCGCATCGAAGATTCGTTCGACGTGGTGATCCCATCGATCCCAGGCCACGGTTTTTCCGGCAAGCCCACCGAACTGGGATGGGGCCCGGACCGGGTCGCCAAGGCCTGGGATGTGCTGATGAAACGCCTGGGCTACCAGCATTACGTGTCCCAGGGGGGCGACCATGGCTCGGTGATCTCCGACGCGCTGGGCCGCCTGGCGCCCCCCGGTTTGCTCGGCATTCACCTGAACATGCCGGCCACCGTGCCGCCTGAACTGGTCAAGCCGATCAACAGTGGCGAACCGGCGCCCGCCAACCTCACCGAACCTGAGCGCACGGCCTACAACGCGCTGAGTACCTTCTTTGGGCGCAACGCGGCGTACGGCGCGATGATGGTCACTCGCCCGCAAACCATCGGCTATCTGCTGGCCGACTCGCCGGCCGGTACGGCCGCCTGGATGTACGAGAAATTCGCCGCCTGGACCGACAGTGATGGCAAGCCCGAGCGTGTGCTCAGTCGTGACGAAATGCTCGACGACATCAGCCTGTATTGGCTGACCAACAGCGGTGCGGCGTCTTCGCGTTTCTACTGGGAGAACAACAACAATAACTTCAGCGCCGCAGCGCAGAAGACCGACACCATCAAGGTTCCGGTTGCCATTACCGCGTTCCCCCGCGAGATCTACCAGGCCCCGAAAACCTGGGCCCAGCGCGCCTATCCCTCGTTGTCCTACTACAGCCAGGTCAGCAAAGGCGGGCATTTCGCCGCCTGGGAACAGCCGCAACTGTTCAGCGAGGAACTGCGCGAGGCCTTCCGCCCATTGCGCCCTTCGGCCAAGCCCTGAGGCTTTTTCAGGTATGTTGAGCATCGTCCAGGCGCGCCTGTAGCAGGCGCAGGTCCTGGGTGTCAAAGCCTTCCGAAAACTGCTCGCGGTGTTGGCCCAGCAAACGCTGGGCCTCACTGCCACGACCTTGCGCCTGCCACAGCGCGGCCAGGTCGATGGCACTGCGCAACGCCCAGCTGCGTGAGCCTTGCTGCTGACTCAGGCTCAAGGATTCTTCCAGCAGTTTCTCAGGCCGTTTGTTGTCGCCGGGCACTTGTGCCTTATGAATGCTGGCCTGGAGGCGCAGCAGTTCCGGCAGGGGGAAGGCATCGCCGCTGTGTCGACAGTGTTCGATGGTCGCCTTCACTTGTACCAGGGCCTTTTCAAATTGCCCCTCCAGCATCAAGCCCTCGGCCAGGGCGATCTCGAAGGAGGTGGTCAGCAATTCGTAGCGCATGCCGTGCAGGCGGGCCAGGGTTTCCTCAAGGACGGCGACGGCATTGCCGGGCTGGCCTGCGCGGATGGCGACCGCCGCGCCAAAGCCCATGGCTGCGGCGATATAGGGGCCGAAGGCGTTGGCCTCGGCAATGGACTTGAAGGTGTGCAGGCGCTCGGCGGCGGTGTGCAGGTCACCGGTCCAGATGTAAATCTGCAGGGTCCAGACCAGCGCGATGCAATAGGTGGTTGCATGGTCCAGCGCGGCGGCTTCGGTTTCGACCTGCTGGGCGCCTTGCCTGGCCTGGTCGGGAAAGCCCATCAGCCACAGGGTGCGCGCCAGGGCCAGGCCGGTGCGGTTGCGATGGTCGAAACCGTAGTGAATGGTCAGACTGCGCTGCGACGGCACGCTGTTGCGCAGGGAGTGTTCCAACGCGTGGCGCGCCAACGCCTGGTCCCCCAGCAAGTGATAACAGATGCCCGCAAGGGAGGCGGCCACCGCGATGGCTTCCGGCTTGGCGATCACTGCGCTGATCTCCACGGCGCGTTCGGCCCAGGCCAGGGACGCCTTAAAGTCACCAATGCGTTCGTAGAAAATCTGTAAACGCCCCAGCAGGCGCAGTTGCGAGCGGTGCTCGCCAAGGCTCACGGCAATGTCCAGGGCGCGTAACAGGGCTTTTTCTGCGGCGGCGCTATTGCCCTTGGTGAACATCAGCACCAGGCCCAGGGCGGCTTGCAGTTCCATTTCGGTGGGCGTGCCGAAGTAGCCGAGTTCCAGCAACTCGGTGGCGCGGGTGCACCAGGTGCGGCATTCCACCAACAGGGAAAAATGCAGGAACAGTTGCGCACTCGCCGCCGCCAGCGGCAGTGCCAGGCCGGGGTCGCCCTGAGGGCCGAAGCTCCACTCCAGCGCGCTGCGGATATTGCCCAACTGGCAACCCAGCCGCGTGGCGCTGGCGAAGATCGCGTGAGGGGTGTCGCCCAGGTGCTTGAGCTGCTCCATATGGTACGCCGCATGCCTGAAGGCCAGGGCGTGCACCTCGGATGGGCCCCGCACTTGGAGTTTTTCCCGCGCATAGGCGCGGGTCATTTCCAGCAGGCGGTAAGAGGCCGTGGCGTTGCTGCGGTTCACGGTGACCAGGCCCTTGGCGGCCAGCTCATCCAGGTTCGCGGCCACGCTGACGGGGTCGATCCAGTCGTCGGCGGCAATGTGCGAGGCCGCCTCCAGGGCAAACGGTCCGACAAACGCCGCCAGCCGCTCGAACACCAGGCGTTCATTGGCCGAGAGCAGGTCGTAACTCCAGTCCAGCATTGCGCGCAGCGTCTGATGCCGTGGCAGCGCGGTCCGGCGACCGGCCCATCCCAGGGAAAAGCGCTCGCCGAGCAGGGCGTGAGTGGCGTGTACGCCATGCACCGCCACACGCACTGCCGCCAATTCGATGGGCAGCGCCATGCCTTCCAGGCGTTGGCACATGTCGGCAATCAGACGTGCATCGCCGGGTGCCAGGGCCAGTGCGGCATTGCTGGCGTACACGCGCTCGACAAACAGTTGCACGGCGGGAAATCCCAGCAGTTGTTCAACGCTCAAGTCCTGCAACTCGCTGGGAAAGGCCAGCGGGTCGAGCCGATACACGTGCTCGCCGCGCGCCCGCAGCGGTTCGCGACTGGTGGCGAGAAGGGCCACGCCCGGGGCCGCATCCTGGATCTGTTCAACGAGGGCGCAGACCGCATCGATCAGGTGTTCGCAATTGTCGATGATCAGCAGCAACCGTTGCGCACGCAGGTGGGCGAGCAACACCTGCATCGGTTCTTCGGCCTGCACCGCAATGCCCAGTGCGCTGGCGAGGGCGATGGGCACCAAGTCCGGATCCTCGACCTGGGCCAGGTCGACGAAGTGCACGGCGTCTTCCTCTGCGCGGCAGTGGCCGGTTTCCACGGCCAGGCTGGTCTTGCCCACGCCGCCTGGGCCGACGATGGTGAACAGCTTGGGTTGTCGCAGCCGCTCCATCACCAGCGCCACATCGGCGTGGCGCCCGATCAGGCTGGGGCGTGGCGGCAGGCGGCCGACGCCATTGGCCACTCGAGGGCGGCTGTACGGGGCAGGCAAGGGGCGCGCCGCGCGCTCCATCGGCGCGACGAACGCGTAGCCAACGCCGACTTGGGTGTTGATATAGCGTGCACCGTCTTCGCCATCGCCCAGAATTCGGCGCAGCCCGGTCATGTGAAAACGCAGGCTGCCTTCTTCGACGATGATGTCGGGCCACACCAGGCTGATCAGTTCACGTTTGGACACCACGCGTCCTGGGCGTTCGAGCAGGGCGATCAGCAGGTCGAGGGCACGACCGCCGATATCCAATGCCGCGCCATCTTTCGTGAGCAAGCGTTTGCCCGGAACCACGCGAAAAGGGCCGAAGGCAAAGTCCAGGCTCGCGGCCTCATGCAGGTCGTCAGGGGCGGACTCCACGGTTATCGCGCTCTCGAAAAGAGGAAGGTGTATTCAAGGGGGTTGGAACCCTGTTTCAGTCTGAGCATGATAGGAGATCCCAACGTTGGTTCAAGTCCGTACAACCTCGGCCGCGTGTGGCGCGAGGGCGTTGGTCTGGGCCGGTTTGAGCATCGGCGTCAGGCACAGCATGAAGACCAGCACGGCAAACAGCATGGCGTAGGCCAGGCTGTAGTTGCCGCTGTGGTCGCGCAATGCACCGAAACACAGCGGGCCCAAGGCGGCCACCAGATAGCCGATAAACAGCATGAATACCGTCCAGGCACCGGCTTGTGCAGGGCTGCTGGCATTGTCCAGTGGCAGCGTCATGCCCACGGTGAACGCCATGCCCAGGCCGATCGCCACCAGCAACACGTACAGGGTTGGCCACGCCGTCGGCGCAAACGCCATGCCTGCGGTGCCCAACAGCGCGATCAATGTGCAGACGGCCAGCAGGCCGCGACGGTCATGGGCCTTGCCGGGGATCAGGCCGGCGCCGACGCTGGCAACCGCGAATACAGCGGTGAACAGCCCCAGCAAGGTGCCGGCGGACAGGTGGGTGACGGCCGTTTCCGTGGAGGACGGTGCCAGCCAGGCGAACAGGGCATAGACCACAAACTGGCTGGCACCGAAGTACAGCGCCACCAGCCACGCCTGGGGATTGCGCCACGGCAGTCGGATCGACCTGGCCGGTGCTGGGGCCAGCCGAGGCGCACCGGCCGCGAAACGCCGGGCCATCCACACCCAGCTGATCACCGCCGTGACGCTCAACAGGCTCCATGCACCGGCGCCTACACGCCAGCTGTGGGCGAGTTCGGTGATGGGCGCGGTGAACAGCGCAGAAAGGGTGGCCCCGACACTCAAGCCTGCGGCATAAATACCCATGAAAAACGCCGGACGGTGGGCAAAGTGGGTTTTGATCCAGCCCCCCATCAACGCGCCGGCGATGGCGATGCCGACACTGATCACAAAGGTGTTCAGCAGCAGCAGCGCGGCATTCGGCGAGACCGCCCGCAGCAGACACGCGGCACCGATCAGCACCAGGGCCGCAATCATGCAGCGGTCCGACCCAAAGCGTCGGCTCAAGCCTGGCGCAAGCAGGGCGAGCGCACCCATGCACACGTCCGGGATCGACGTCAGCAGCGCCGCCTGGGTAAAGCTCAACCCATACTGGTCCTGGATCAACAGCAGGATCGGCCCGATGGACACGATGGCGGGGCGCAGGGCGATGGACAGCACCAACAGGCCGAGGACGGCTGCCAGGCTGTGCTTGTCAGTGGAGGTCATGTCGACGGGCTCTTCGGGTCGTGGAAGTCGAACCGATCGTAGCAATGTGCAAGAATCGACAAATGCCAGCTTATATCGACAAAGTGACAATGCGATGAGCCCACCATGAAGCAAGATGCCCGCGCCGTCGGTAAACCCGTCGAACTGAACGGACGCAGCGAGGACTACCTGGATTACCAGGACGTGCCCCGTGTGCTCATGGCCCTTGTGCGCAACCAGGCGGCCGGTGCCTATAACGCGCCGCACACCCATCGCCACGGCCAGTTGCTGTATGCGGTCAGTGGGGTGATGCGCGCCGTTGCCCAGGGCAGCCTGTGGTTCTTGCCACCCAAACGGGCACTGTGGATTCCCGCCGAAGAAGAACACGATCAACTGATGCTGACGCCGGTGCAGATGCGCTCGATCTATATCCAGGCCGACGCGGCCGCCGGTTTCGGTGACCGGTGCCGGATCGTCGATGTATCGCTGCTGTTGCGTGAGCTGATTCTGGTGCTGGCCAATGAGCCGATCGAGTACGAACTTGAAGGCCGCAACAGTCACGTGGTGGCGCTGATCCTCAGCGAGCTGGCCGCCGCGCGCACCTTGCCGTTGCAGATCCCGTGGCCGGTCGACCGCCGACTGCTGATGGTGTGCCGCGCGATACTTGAAACACCTGGGCAAACCCACACGGTGGCGTATTGGGCTGACCAGGTCGGCGCCAGTTCACGCACGCTGATCCGCTTGTTTCTCAAGGAAACCGGCCTGACCTACCGCCAGTGGGTGCAGCAGGTGCGCCTGGCCTGTGCCCTGGAACGGCTGGAGAATGGCGAGCCCATCGGCCGGATCGCCCAGGACCTGGGGTATGTGAGCGCCAGTGCCTTCAGTGCGATGTTTCGCCGCGCGATCGGCGTTTCACCGCGCGACTTTCTGGTCCGCGACTGACGGCATGGGTGACTGGCGGCGAGGCAGCAGCAACTGCGCGCACAACCCGCCGCCCTCGCGGTTGTACAGGGTCAGGCCGCCTTGCAGGGTGTGCGCCAGTTGCTGCGCAATGGCCAGGCCCAGCCCGGTGCCGCCGGTGGTGCGGTTGCGTGAGCTTTCGACGCGATAGAACGGCTTGACCACGTCGGGCAGTTGCGCCTCGGGAATGCCGGGGCCACGGTCAAGGATCTGGATCGACAGATGCGCGTCGGCGTGGTGCTCGACGTTGACCGTGACGTCGCTGCCGAACTTCAACGCGTTGTCCACCAGGTTCACCAGCACCCGGCGCAGTGCGTGGGGGCGGGTGTCGATCACGGTGCCGGTGGGCGCGGTGAGCACCACCTGTTTGCCGACGTCCTGATAGTCGAACACTAGGCTGTCGAGAAACGAATGCAGGTCGACCCGGCGACTGGCCTCGACGGTGCCGTCCATGCTGCGTGCATAGGCCAGGCCTTCCTGGACCAGGTGCTGCATTTCACTGAGGTCATTCCAGAGTTTTTCCCGCTCCACCGACTCCTCCATGAGCTCGGCACGCAGTTTCATACGCGTGATCGGGGTTTGCAGGTCGTGGGAAATAGCCGCGAGCAGTTGCATGCGTTCCTTGATGTGGGTGGCGATGCGTTCCTGCAGAGTATTGAAGGCCACGGCCGCGTAGGCCACCTCGGTGGGGCCGTTCTCATCCAGGCGCGCGCCGCCGCCGTTGGGGTCCAGGCGGTCGACCGCATTGGCCAGGCGTGTCAGCGGCTCAATCGCGGTGCGCACGGCCAGCAGGGTGCAGCCGAGCAGCAGCAACAGCTGCACCCCCAGTAACAGCGGCAGCCAGGGCGACAGCGGTGAGACTTGTGGGCGCACATCAATGGTCAGCGGCGTGCCATCGCGCAGGCGCAAGTGCGCCTGATAATGCGGGCGTTTGTCGGGGATGGTATTGAAGGTCAGGCTGTAGTCCTGGCCTAGGGTGGCCACCATCGAGTGCACCGAGGCGGGCGCGGTGGCCATGTCCATCGGCTGGCCAGGCTGGCCTTCATCCAGTTGGTAGCGATAGGTGGCATGTTCGAAGCGCGGCAGCCAGGCTTGACGCTCTTCTGCGGGCAGGCGCTCGAGCATGGCCACCGAGGTGCTGATGTCCTGTTCGAAATTGCCCAGCATCAGCGACATGGCGCTCTGGTAACGCTCATAAAACTGCAGCCCGAAGGAAAGCCCGTGGGCGATCACCAGGCTGGTCAGAAAGATCAGCGTCAGGCGCGAGGCCAGGGAGCGCGGCCAGCGCAGCCGTTTCACGAGGCTTCTCCCAGGATTTCCACCGGGTAGGTGAACACATAGCCTTCGCTGCGCACTGTCTTGACGTAGGCCGGGTCGCGCGCGTCATCCAGCAGGCGCTGGCGCAGGCGGCTGACCAGCAAGTCGATGGAGCGGTCGAACAGGTCGGCATCGCGGCCCTGGGTGAGATTGAGCAATTGATCGCGGCTCAGTACACGCTGGGGGTGGTCGACAAAGACCCGCAACAGGCGGTATTCGCCGCCGCTCAGGTTGACGATGGTGCCCTGGGCGTCCATCAGGTGGCGTGCGGTGGTGTCCAGCCGCCATTTGCCGAAGGCCACCAGGCGGCTGGCCTCGCTGACGATCAGGTTGGGCGGCAGTGAGCGAGTGCGGCGCAATATGGCGTTGATGCGCGCCAGCAGCTCGCGGGCGGCGAAGGGTTTGACCAGGTAATCATCGGCGCCCATTTCCAGGCCGATGATGCGATCGGTTTCGTCGTTGCGTGCGGTCAGCATCAGGATCGGCGTGGCTCTGTGTTTGCCCGCACGCAGCTCGCGGCACAGCACCAGCCCATCGTCGCCCGGCATCATGATGTCGAGCACGATCAGGTCCACCGCCGTGGCATCGAGCAAGGCGCGCATTTGCCGACCGTCCGAGGCCACCGTGGTGCGCAAGCCGTTTTTCTTCAGGTAATTGCCGACGAGTTCGCGGATCTCACGATCGTCGTCGACAATCATAATGTGATCGATATGGTCCATCTGGCTCACCCTAAGAGTTCGATGGCGCGGGCAACACCCGCGCCATAGGCAGGATCGGCTTGCGTGCAGTGCTGGATATGGCGCGCTTTGGCTTGGGGGCTGGCGCCCTGGATGGAACGCGCGGTGTTGTCGAACAAGGCCTGTTGCTGGGTGGCGCTCATCAAGCGGAACAGTGCGCCGGGTTGGGAAAAATAGTCCGTGTCTTCCCGGTGGTTCCAGTGCGCAGCGCTGCCTTCCAGGGCCAGCGGTGGTTCGCGAAAGTCGGGTTGCTCCACCCATTGCGCGTGGCTGTTGGGTTCGTAGCCGAGGGTGCTGCCGGCATTGCCGTCGGTGCGCATCTGCCCGTCGCGGTGGTAGCTGTTGACCGGGCAACGCGGGGCGTTCACCGGGATCTGATGGTGGTTCACCCCGACGCGGTAGCGCTGCGCGTCGCCATAGGCGAACAGGCGCGCCTGCAGCATCTTATCCGGCGAAAAGCTGATGCCCGGCACCACGTTGGCGGGGTTGAAAGCGGCTTGTTCGACGTCGGCGAAGTAGTTGTCGGGGTTGCGATTGAGCTCCAGGACACCCACTTCGATCAGCGGATAGTCCTGATGCGGCCAGACTTTGGTCAGGTCGAACGGGTTGATCGCATAAGTGCCGGCATCCGCCTCCGGCATGATTTGCACGTGGAGCGTCCATTGCGGGAAGCGGCCCTCTTCGATGCTGGTGTACAGGTCGCGCTGGGCGCTTTCACGGTCGTCGCCGACCACTTGGCTGGCCTGCTCGTCGGTGAGGTTGTGGATGCCTTGCGAGGTTTTCCAGGTGAATTTCACCCAGAAACGCTCGTTGGCCGGGCTGATAAAGCTGAAGGTGTGGCTGCCAAAACCATGCATGTGCCGATAGGACTGCGGCAACCCTCGGTCGCTCATCACAATCGTGACCTGGTGCAGGGCTTCGGGCAGCAGGGTCCAGAAATCCCAGTTGTTGCGCGCGCTGCGCATGTGGGTGCGAGGGTCACGTTTGACGGCGTGGTTGAGGTCGGGAAATTTCAACGGGTCGCGCAGGAAAAACACCGGGGTGTTGTTGCCCACCAGGTCCCAGTTGCCTTGCTCGGTGTAGAACTTGATGGCGAAACCACGGATGTCCCGCTCGGCATCGGCGGCGCCGCGCTCGCCGGCCACGGTGGAAAAACGCACGAAGATATCCGTGGTCTTGCCCACGTGGGAAAACAGGTCGGCCTTGGTGAACCGGGTGATGTCTTGGGTGACGGTAAACCGGCCGAACGCGCCGGAGCCCTTGGCGTGCATGCGGCGCTCGGGGATGACTTCACGGTCGAAGTGCGCCAGTTTTTCCAGCAGCCAGACGTCCTGCAACAACACGGGGCCGCGGGGGCCGGCGGTTTGCGAATGGTTGTTGTCGACCACGGGTGCGCCGGCGGCTGTCGTCAGTTTTTTCATGCTCAAGTCCCCTTGTTTCTGATTGTTGTGTCAGGGAGCATCAAACCAGACCCCTCAGGGCACCGCGATTGCACGTAGGTATCGAGTCACTGAACCTCAGTTCAGGGTGAAGCTGACGTCGATGTTGAGGCGTGTGGCTTTCGAGTAGGGGCAGTTCTGGTGGGCCGCTTCAATCAATTGCCTGGCTACCTCGGGTTCTATCTCGGGCAACGAAACGCTGAGGTGCGCCTGCAAGAAAAAACCCTGTGCGCCGTGCAGCAGGTCGACTTGGGCATCAATCGCCGCCGTGGCCGGAAACAGGATTTTCCGGGCATTGCAGGCATGGCGCAGCGCGGCCAGGAGCGATGCCGACCAGCACACCGCAAACAGTTGCTCGGGGTTGGTGCCGCTCCCCGGAGCACCGGGCGGGGAGAGCTTGATATCCAGCCGGCCATCCACGCTACGCCCTGCGCCCTCTCGACCGCCTGTGGTAGAGGTGTGGCCGGAATACAGAATTTTTTCGATGCTCAGCATGGGCATTTCCTGGGAAGAATCGACGGCAGTGGGAAAGTCAAATTGCCCACTGGATAGATGGCGAATTCAGCAGAGGGGTGACGCTGGTGGACGGCAGATATCCCAACAGCGTCGTACGGGCGATCTCCAGCAACCAGGCCCGGAACGGCGTGGCAGCGTCGTAGCCTGCGGCATTTTCCAGCACGGCCAGGAAGGCTTCACGTACCAGGTATTGGATGTTTTCATGGCGAATGCGCCCGGCCTGTGCCTGGCCCTCATAAAAAGCCACCAACAACGGTGTGACGTTGCCCGAGAATCGCCGCACGGCGCCTCGGTCACCGTTGAGCACATGCTCCATCAATGTGCACAGCCTTTCATTGCCGAGACGGCCCACCTTGCACAGGCAATTGCCGCGATACCCTTCGGTCATGGTTGCATCCCTCTTGAATGCTGACGGTGATGAGATTCAAGAGTGATGCCTGGCCGCGTTGGCCACCAGTTAGGCGGTGTTAGCAGTTGTTAGTCGAGGCGCTGACCGGGCCGAGCGGTGTTGATTCGTGGCTGAATGCCTCCAGCTCGCGTACCAGGCTTTCGGCCGCCAGCCTGACTAGCTCACCGCCTTTTTTCGGCGTCGCTTGGCCCGGGTCCGAGCCCATGCGGCCGTCCGGGAAGCGTGCGCGGAAGTCATGGGCCTCGCGAATCGGCCCGGAATTGGCGATTTGCGGCGAATAGGTCGCCGACTTGATCGCGTCCGGGTAGGCCCATTGAGTCACCGCAATCTCCGACGGCGTGGCGTGGATCCCGTGGCCGGTGGGGAACTGTCGGTTGGCCAGTGCGCCAACGCCTTCCAGGTCCCACCAGTTGCTCAGTTTCAAGGCGAACCCGGCGGATTGCCTGGCGAAACTGGCGCGGGCATACAGTTGCGAAAATGCCGCTTCGATCGAGGCAATGTTGCCGCCATGGCCATTGAGGAAGAGGATCTTCTCGAAGCCGTGGGCAACCAGGGAAAGCACCCAGTCCTCAATCGCCGCGATA
The DNA here is from genome assembly GCF_003970195.1 of Pseudomonas sp. C 49-2. Lineage (NCBI taxonomy): Bacteria > Pseudomonadati > Pseudomonadota > Gammaproteobacteria > Pseudomonadales > Pseudomonadaceae > Pseudomonas > Pseudomonas sp. C 49-2. The sequence goes on along the minus strand of NZ_RXYG01000013.1, from coordinate 103,314 downwards.
AACGTCGACGGGCGTAACGTGATGGTGCCGGCAAAGCCCAGGTGATGCTGGGCCATGCCGATATTAAAGGTGGGGGCGATCAGGATATCCGCCGTTTCCTGTGCCTGCTGGGCAATGATCTGCGGACACATCCAGTCGGTGCCTAGCAGGCCAATGGGCCCGTGCTGCTCGTTGGAGCCGATGGGAATCACAATGGTGCGGCTGCGTTCAAGAAATTGCTCGATTTCAGCCCAGGTGGACATGTGTAAAAGCATGATGGCCTCTCTGTTCGACAGAGCCCCGGTGGGAGCGTGATGGAGTATTGCAAGTGCACGCCAATCTCATCACGGGGCAGGGGCAGCGGACATTGCACGATGGTGTCGATCCACGCGCTGTGGGCGGGTCTATGCTTGTTCAATAACCGAGGGCACTCCCAGGTTTCGTTGCGGACTAAGCAACAGGGCCTACATAGGGCCCGTTGCTTTTCTGACATGGACCGGACATGAATCAAACCAACCTGCAATTCAAGACCCTGCTGTTATTGCTCGGCCTGGTGACCATCGCGTTTATCTGGATACTGCTGCCGTTCTACGGCGCGGTGTTCTGGGCGGTGATCCTCGGCATCATCTTTGCCCCGATGCAGCGGCGCCTGCAACAGCGTTTTGGCTGGAACCGCAACCTCACTTCCCTGGCCACCTTGAGTGCTTGCCTGATCATCGCGATTCTGCCGGTGATCATTACCAGTGCCCTGTTGGTGCAGGAAGGCGCGACTCTGTACAAGAACATCGAAAGCGGCAAGCTGGACGTGGCGGGGTATATCGAGCAGTTCAAGAATGTGTTGCCGCCTTACTTCCAGCACCTGCTGGACCGTTTCGGCATGGGTAACCTGGAAGGCTTGCGCGAGAAGATCGTCAAGAGCGCGATGCAGGGCAGCCAGTTCTTTGCCACCCAGGCGTTCAGCTTCGGCCAGGGCACGTTTGATTTCCTGGTGAGCTTTTTCATCATGCTGTACCTGCTGTATTTCCTGCTGCGTGACGGCCCGGAACTGGTGCGCAAGGTGCGCACGGCGGTGCCGTTGGCCGAGCCGCAGAAACGCCGGTTGCAGCTCAAGTTCAATCGTGTGGTGCGGGCCACGGTCAAGGGCAATGTGCTGGTGGCCGTGACACAGGGTGCGCTCGGCGGGCTTATCTTCTGGTTCCTGGATATTCCCAGTGCATTGCTCTGGGCGGTACTGATGGCGTTTCTGTCGCTGTTGCCGGCGGTGGGCGCGGGGATTGTGTGGGGGCCGGTGGCTGCCTACTTCCTGTTGAGCGGCGCCATCTGGCAAGGCGTGGTGCTGGCGCTGTTTGGCGTATTCGTGATCGGCCTGGTAGACAACGTGCTGCGTCCGATCCTGGTGGGCAAAGATACCAAGATGCCGGATTACCTGATCCTGATCTCGACCCTGGGCGGTTTGTCGGTGTTTGGCTTGAACGGCTTTGTGATCGGGCCGCTGGTGGCGGCGTTGTTCATGTCCAGCTGGGCGTTGTTTGTGGAAAGCAAGCCGCGAGTCAAGCTGCCATTGCCCTAAAAAGCAGCTTCAAGCTTCAAGCTTCAAGCTTCAAGCTTGCAGCTGCTTCAAGGCTGCTTTTAAAAGGACCGCTGATGGCTTCGCCGTCGCGTACCAGGTACCAGCAGGCGAGCAAACCCAGCTTGCGAAGCGGGGCAGGGACGGCGCTGCCGATGACGGACATGATCTGAATAGTGGGCATAAGGACCTCCAATCGCTATGGGGGTCACTTTACGGGGCAGGCTGGCGTAGCAAAAATCACCCGTCTCGATAGTCGACATCGACGTGAGGCGTCAGTCCACCACTTGATCAAGCATGTTCACCACTTCCTGTTCGCTGAGCAAACCCTTGCGCACCAGGTTTTCTGCCAGCAGCGCGAGGAATTTGGCGCTGCGGTGGCCTTCCAGGTGCTTGAGTTCGGTGAGGGCGCTGTAGACCTTGCTGGACGTACACAGGCCAGCGGTGCGGTGCGGGTTTTGCGTGGGCATGGTCAGTCGTCCTTGTTGTTATTGGGTGGACAGGATCGATAGTGGAAGTAAGTTGTGACATAAACATGACAGTGCGAGGCCCGATTGGGCAAGTAGACATTGGCTTCGATGATGTGCGATTTCGCGCCGGGCATTGTCCTCAGAGCGACCTTGACGCCCTGAATCCGGACTTTTCAGACAAAAAAAAGGCCCCGCAATCCTGCGAGGCCTGTTTCAGACGATTCGGTTACCAGCCGCGGCCGTAGTAGCCGTGAGGAGGGCCGTAGTAGCCGCGCGGTGGACCGTAATAGCCACGCGGTGGGCCGTAGTAGACCGGTGCCGGGCGGTAATACACCTGTTGCTGCACATACACCGGTGGTGGCGGTGCGTAGTAGACCGGTGGCGGCGCGGCATATACCGGCTGCGGTTGCACATACACCGGCTGCTGCACGTAGACCTCACGCGGCTGGCTGGCAACCACGGAGCCCACGACGGCTGCACCGACTAAAGCACCCAATACGGCCGGGCCACCCCAACCACCACCGTGGGCGGAGGCTTGGCCTGCCATCGCGAGTGCGCCAACCAGCAAGGCGATCTTGGGGATTGTACGAATCATGGTCATTCCTCGGTTAGCCCCAGCGCTTGTGGTCTGCAATCAATAGACTCAAGTAATGTCGCGGGGATACTTTTAAGACAACGTATTTCTGAAAAACAGCACAGCCGCTAGGTAAAGGTTGTGTAAGGTCTGTACCCAATTGCTTACTCAAAGGAGTTACCCATGCAGATGCACCCCAACAAGGACACCCAACTGTGCATGTCTCTGTCGGCGCGCCCCGGGAATTTCGGCCTGCGGTTTCATAATCACCTGTACGAACAGCTGGGGCTGAACTTCTACTATAAAGCCTTCAGCAGCCAGGACTTGCCCGGTGCGATCGGTGGTATCCGCGCGCTGGGCGTGCGGGGTTGCGGGGTTTCCATGCCGTTCAAGGAAGCTGCCATTGCCTTAGTGGACGAACTCGACGATTCGGTTCAAGCCATCGACTCCCTCAACACCATCGTCAACACAGATGGGCACCTCAAGGCCTATAACACCGACTACATCGCCATCGAACAGTTGCTGAAAAAGCACGCGGTGCCCAAGGAGTCGACCTTCGCCCTGCGTGGCAGCGGCGGCATGGCCAAGGCGGTGGCCAGTGCCTTGCGTGACGGTGGTTACGCCAATGGCGTGATCGTCGCCCGCAATGAAGTAGCAGGCCGGGCGCTGGCGCAGAACCTGGGGTATGACTGGTTGGCCGAGTTGGGTGACCTGCGCCCGCAGATGCTGATCAACGTGACACCCATCGGCATGACCGGCGGGGCTGAGGCAGACGCGTTGGCGTTTGACGTCGAGGCGGTGGACGCCGCAGACACTGTGTTCGATGTGGTGGCGATCCCCGCCGAAACGCCGTTGATTGTGCGTGGAAGGGCTCAAGGCAAGCGAGTGATTACCGGACTGGAAGTGATCGCGATCCAGGCGTTGGAGCAGTTTGTGCTTTATACCGGGGTGCGACCGACGCACGAACAGTTTGAAAAAGCCGTGGCATTCGCCCGAACCTGACTCAAAAACGCCGCTCCTCCTGTAGGAGCTGGCTTGCCAGCGAAAAACGCCCAGACGCCGCATGCATCCACAATGCCCGCGTCATCGTTAACGACCATCGCCGGCAAGCCGGGCTCCTACAGGTTAGCCAGCCGTTCTTCCAGCGCCGCAATCCGCGCTTCCAACTCCTCGATGCGCTCGACCGATACGCCGCTGACAGCTCCGCGTTCTACCGGGTTTCCCCGCGCGGCCATAATCACTTCGATATCCGCCGGATCACCCAGTGCATGGGTATACCGGTCTTCGCGCTGCCCCGCCTGGCGCGGCACGAGCAACGCCAGACCTCGGGCAATCAGGCGTTCTAGCTGATGGACCACCTGCTCGGCATCTTCGAAATCATGCATACGCCCGCTGCGGGTCAGCAGCTCATTGACGGTCTGCGGCCCGCGCAAAAACAGCAGCCCGATCAGGATCACCTGGGCCGGCACCAACTCCAGCGCCTTGTCCACGCGGTGTTCCCAACGGTCGGCACGGCTGCCCATCACCAGGCGGGTGAAGCCCTGGCCTTCCAGCGTGCGCAGGCTCTGGCCGACCTGGCCCTGGCTGAGGTTCATGACCGGTTCGCGGCTGGTCTTCTGGTTACAGGCGAGTACCAGGGCATTGAGGGTCAGGGGATAGGTTTCCGGGTTGGTCGCCTGTTTTTCGATCAGGCAGCCCAGGAGCCGGATTTCCGTGCTGTTCAGGCGCGGCTCAGGGGTCTCGGTGTCGTGCTCGGCGGTCATCGCGCTTTCCCTATGCAGTGAAGGCCCTTAGCCTAATCCTGAAAAAATAAAAGACAAGCGATAGGCATGGCTATAATCGCCGCTGGTTCAAACCGTGACATTACTCAGAGACTGCCATGACTATTTCCCTGTACGCCGCTTCCATTCCTGTCTTCAAGCAAATGCTCACCGCCCTGAGCGGCGTGTTGACCAAGGCCGAAGCCCACGCCACCGCCAAGAACATCGAGCCGAACGCCTTGCTGCAAGCGCGTCTGTTCCCGGACATGTTCCAACTGGTGCGCCAGGTGCAGATCGCCGTCGACTTCGCCAAGGGCGTTTCCGCACGCCTGGCCGAGATCGAAGTGCCGAAATACGAAGATACCGAAGTCACCTTCGCCGACCTGCAAGCGCTGATCGCCAAGGTGTTGGCCTTTGTCGACACCATCAAGCCCGAGCAGGTCGACGGCAAGGAAGGCATCGAGATCGTCACTCGCCCAGGCACGCCGAAAGAGAAGCGCTTCAGCGGCCAATCCTACCTGCTGACCTACGGCCTGCCGCAGTTCTTCTTCCACGTCACTACCGCTTACGCTTTGCTGCGCCACAACGGCGTAGAAGTGGGCAAGCGTGATTACATGGGCGCTTTCTAAGCATCCAGTCACAAAAAAGCCCGGGGTCGTTCACTGAAGAACGACCCTGGGCTTTTTTGTGGCCGGCGGTCAAGCCGGCTGTTCTTCCTTGCCCAGGCAGGCGGCGGCGGTGAACAGTACGTCGGTGGACGAATTCAGCGCGGTTTCCGCCGAATCCTGCAGCACGCCGATGATGAACCCCACAGCAACGACTTGCATGGCAATCTCGCTGGGAATGCCAAACAGGCTGCACGCCAGCGGGATCAGCAGCAGCGAACCGCCCGCCACGCCGGAAGCACCGCAGGCGCAGACGGCCGCGACCACACTGAGCAGCACGGCGGTGGGCAGGTCGACGGCGATGCCCAGGGTGTGCACGGCGGCCAGGGTCAGCACGGTGATGGTGATCGCGGCGCCGGCCATGTTGATGGTGGCACCGAGCGGGATCGACACCGAGTACGTGTCTTCATGCAGGCCCAGGCGTTTGCTCAACGCCAGGTTGACCGGGATGTTCGCCGCCGAACTGCGGGTGAAGAACGCGGTGATCCCGCTTTCCCGCAGGCACATCAGCACCAACGGGTAAGGATTGCGACGCAGTTTCCAGAAGACGATGGCCGGGTTGACCACCAGCGCCACGAACAGCATGCAGCCGATCAGCACCACCAGCAGGTGGGCGTAGCCGAGCAGGGCGCCGAAGCCGGAAGTGGCCAGGGTCGAGGCCACCAGGCCGAAAATGCCCAGCGGCGCAAAGCGGATCACCACCCGCACGATCAGTGTGACGCCATTGGACAGGTCGTCGAGCACGGTGCGGGTGGTCTCGCCGGCATGGCGAATGGCTACGCCCATGCCGATAGCCCAGGCCAGGATGCCGATGAAGTTGGCATTCATCAGTGCGCTGACCGGGTTGTCCACCACGCTCAACAACAGGCTTTGCAGCACTTCACCGATGCCGCCGGGTGCGGTCACCGTTGCGTCGTGGGTTGCCAGCACCAGCGAGGAGGGGAACCACATGCTCGCAATCACCGCGACCACGGCGGCGGCAAAGGTGCCCAGCAGGTACAGGAACAGGATCGGTTTGATATGGGTTTCCTGGCCGTGCTTATGGTTGGCGATCGACGCCATCACCAGCACAAACACCAGGATCGGTGCCACGGCCTTGAGCGCCGCGACGAACACCTTGCCGATAAACCCGGTGGCCTTGGCCGCCTCGGGCAACAGTAAGGCCAGCAGGATGCCGGCGATCAGGCCGATGACGATTTGCGTGACCAGGCTGACGCGGGCCAGTCGTTGCAGGAGGGAAGGGGCAGCAGTCATAAACACTTGTCTCTAGTTTTTGGAGGCACGGCGGCACAGGCAGAAAGGGCTGTAGGACGCGGATCGCGAAGTCTAGCATGCTGTAGGAAATGTCCCCGTCGGTGCGGCATTGCGTCACCCGCCCGCCCCAGCCTTTGCAAAACCCTGTTAAGATTCCGTCCTCTCATCTTTCCTATCCTTCAGCGCGCCCTTCGGGCTGTCGCTGATGTCGTCGTTTCTGGAGTTTTCATGTTGTTTCCCATCCTGCTGCTGTCGGCCGCCGGCTTTACCGTGCTGACCACGGAATTCGTCATCGTCGGCCTGCTGCCCTCCATCGCCCGGGACCTGAATGTGAGTGTGTCCCAGGCCGGGCTGCTGGTGACCTTGTTTGCGTTTACCGTGGCGGCCTTTGGGCCGTTTCTGACGGCCTACTGCGCGCGTTTCCCACGCAAGCGGCTGTTTATCAGCATTCTGATCCTGTTCGGCGTGGCCAATACCGTGGCGGCGCTGGCACCGAATATCTGGGTGATGGCGGTGGCGCGGCTGATCCCGGCACTGGGTTTGCCGGTGTTCTGGGCGTTGGCCAGCGAAACGGCGGTGGACATCGTCGGCCCCGAATTCGCCGGGCGCGCTATTGAGAAGATCGGTTTCGGCATCGTCTGCGCCACGGTGTTCGGCATTCCGGTGGGCACGCTGATTTCCGATATGTTCGGTTGGCGCAGCGCGTTTGCCATCCTTGCGGTGGTGGCACTGGCCAAGGCCTTGTTGCTGTTTATCTACCTGCCGGTGACTCAGCCGAAGAACGATGAAGTGACGCTGCGCTCGCAGTTCAAGATCCTGCGTAACCCGCTGATGCAGGGCCATATCCTGCTGTCGATCCTGGTGTTCAGCGGCATGTTCACGGCGTACACCTATTTGGCGGATATTCTCGAGCGACTGGCCGGTTTCGACGGTACGTTGGTGGGCTGGTGCCTGATGGGCTTCGGTGCGGTTGGGCTGATTGGCAATTCGTTGGGCGGGCGTGCGGTGGATCGCCACCCGTTGATCGCGTCGATGGTGTTCTGCGGCTTCATGATTGCGGGCATGGTGGCGTTGGTACCGGCGATCCATTCCACCATTGGCCTGGCGGCGGCGATGGCCGTGTGGGGCGTGACCCAGGCGGCGATGTTTCTGGTCAGCCATGTGCGCTTGATGAAAGCCGCACCCCATGCGCCGGCATTTGCCGCGTCGCTGAACATCGCCGGGGCCAACCTGGGCATCGGCCTGGGCGCCCTGGTGGGTGGCCATGTGATCGACACCCTCGGCCTGGGCAGCCTGGGCTTTGCTGCGTCCGGGTTTATCCTGGTGTCGATCCTGCTGGCGTTGTGGTTGATGACTGCCAAGCAACCGGTCGCCTCCCAGGCTTGAACCGTCAGGGCAGGGTGGTAAACAACTCCCGTCGAGCGCCTTCGGTAATCGCCACGATGCCGGGGTGCTTGACCTTGCGTTCCACCGAGATCGCGTAGAACGACTCGGTCACCGCCACAGTCTGGCCAATCAGCGCCACGCCGTACTGGCGCACCACCTCATCGGCAATCACGCTGGGGGCGATAAAAATCCCGCTGCCGGATTGGCCGAAGGCCTGCATCAAGGCGCTGTCATCAAACTCACCGATGATCTTCGGCTGGATCTGCTGTTCGGCAAACCAGCGCTGCAAACGGCTGCGGACCACGGTTTCCGCCCCTGGGATCAGTAGCGGCGCGCCGTGCAGGCACTGCGGGAAATCCCCGCCGTATGCGTCGGCCAGCGCTTGGGTGGCGAAAAAGCTGATACCGCATTCTCCCAACTTCTGGCTGTAGCCCCTGATGTCCAGGTGCGTGGGCATGGGGCTGTCAGAAATCACCAGGTCCAGGCGCTGGATGGCCAGGTCGGCCAGCAGGCGTTCGAGCTTATCTTCGCGGCACGTGATGCGGATCGGCTCACTCAACTCCATGGTCGGTGCGATCAGTCGGTAAACGATGGATTTGGGCACCACATCCGCCACGCCGACACGGAACAGAATCTGCTGTTCATCGGGCTGCGCGCGCAGCATGGCCTCCAATTCATTGCCGGTCTGGAACATCTGCTCGGCGTAGGGCAGGGCCTGGCGCCCGGCTTCAGTCAACTCCAACTGACGGCCGACACGCTGAAACAGCGCGATACCAAAGGTTTGCTCCAACAGGCTGATCTGCCCGCTGATGGTCTGGGGCGTGAGATTAAGCTGCTCACACGCACGCACGATGCTGCCAGTCTTGGCCACCACCCAGAAGTAGTGCAGTTGTCGGTAATTGAGCATGACGACCATCACTTCGTAAAAGCCGAAGTATACTCGAGAAAAATACGAATTTTCCTGAACTGTTCACCTGCATAGAATGCCTCGCTATCGCGGGGCCACTATTTGGACCCAATGGTTCTAACGAGGAAGACATCATGAAACTCAATTCCCTGGGCGCGGCATCGTTGCTTGCGCTTACATTGGTAGTGATCAGCGGCTGCGATCAGGTCGAGAAAAGCGCGCAGCAGGTGCTGGGCAAGGCCACCGAATCGGCCAAGCAAGCCATCGATGACACCCACAAGGCGGCCGAGCAGGCATTGAGTGAAGCGACAAACGGCTTGATCAACCCGCAGAAGAAGGATGATCAGGAAGACAAAGAAAGCGAATCGAACAGCAAAGAAGCCTAATCTCCCGCACTTTATATCTACGAAGAATGTCAGGACTGACCTATGGATTACCTTTTACAACTGGCCGCCAGCCCCACCGCCTGGGTTGCCCTGGCGACCTTGATCGTCATGGAGATCGTGCTGGGCATCGATAACCTGATCTTCATTTCGATCCTCACCAATAAGCTGCCGGAGCAGCATCGGGCCAAGGCACGACGCATCGGTATCAGCATGGCGTTGGTGTTGCGTCTGGGCCTGCTGAGCACCATCGCGTTCATCGTGCAGTTGACCGCGCCGGTATTCGAAGTGTTTGGCCAGGCGTTTTCGTGGAAGGACATGATCCTGATCGCCGGTGGTCTGTTCCTGGTGTGGAAGGCAACCACCGAGATCCATCACAGCATGGACCCGGAGCCGGAAGAGAAGGAAACCAGCGCCGGCAACGTCGTGGCCATCGGTTTTGCCGCGGCCATCGGCCAGATCCTGTTGCTTGACCTGGTGTTCTCCATCGACAGCATCATCACCGCTGTGGGCATGACTGAGCACTTGCCGATCATGATCATTGCCGTAGTGACTTCGGTGATCGTGATGCTGGTGGCGGCCGAACCGCTGGCCAAGTTCATCAACGACAACCCGACCGTGGTGATGTTGGCCCTGGGCTTCCTGATCATGATCGGCATGACGTTGATCGCCGAAGGCTTCGGCGCCCATGTGCCTAAAGGCTACGTATATGCGGCCATGGCGTTCTCGGCGGCGATCGAATGTTTGAACATTGCCCGTCGTAACCGTCACAAGCGTTTGCTTGCTGCCCGGCAATAACGGCTGAAACCAAAAGGCCGGCTGTACTCACAAGAGTCCAGCCGGCCTTTTGCTGTCTGTTAGAATTCGCGCACTTGATAGCGTGAGGTCCTACATGAACGAGCCGATTCGTCTTACCCAGTACAGTCACGGCGCGGGGTGTGGCTGCAAGATATCGCCCCAGGTATTGGAGGTGATCCTTGCCGGTAGCGGCGCACAGCACCTCGACCCCAAGCTGTGGGTGGGCAATGCTTCACGCGATGATGCGGCGGTGTACGCCATTGACGATGAGCGCGGCGTGGTTTCCACCACCGACTTTTTCATGCCGATTGTCGATGACCCCTTCGATTTCGGCCGGATTGCCGCCACCAACGCCATCAGTGACATCTACGCCATGGGCGGCGATCCGTTGATGGCCATCGCCATTCTGGGTTGGCCGGTGAATGTGCTGGCGGCGGAGATTGCCCGCGAGGTGATCCGTGGCGGCCGTTCCGTGTGCGACGAAGCCGGTATTCCCCTGGCGGGCGGCCACTCGATCGATGCGCCGGAGCCCATCTTCGGGCTGGCAGTGACCGGCCTCGTGCAAAAGCGCCATATGAAGCGCAACGACACGGCGAGCGCCGGTTGCCGGCTGTACCTGACCAAACCTCTGGGCATCGGCATCCTCACCACCGCCGAGAAGAAGGGCAAATTGCGCGAAGCAGATATCGGCCTGGCCCGCGATTGGATGTGCACTCTGAACAAGCCCGGCAGTCGTTTCGGCAAGTTGGCGGGGGTGACGGCGATGACCGATGTCACCGGTTTCGGGCTGTTGGGCCACTTGGTGGAAATGGCCGATGGCAGCGGCCTGACGGCGCGCATCGAGTACAACAATGTCCCTCGCTTAGCCGGCATCGAAGATTATCTGGATCAGGGCTGCATGCCCGGCGGTACGTTGCGCAACTTCGACAGCTATTCAAGCAAACTCGGACGTCTTCAGGAGCTGCACAAGCGTGTGCTGTGCGACCCGCAGACCAGCGGCGGCCTGTTGATCGCCGTCACGCCCGAGGGCGACGCCGAATTCCACACTGTGGCGGCTGAACTGGGCCTGGTCCTGAAACCTATCGGCGAACTGGTCGAGCGACAGACCCACGCGGTTGAGGTGATTTGATGGCGACTGATATCACTGACTACCGCGACATCTTTCTCAACGACCGGCCGATGATGGATACCCGCGCGCCGGTCGAGTTCGTCAAAGGCGCCTTTCCAGGTGTAGTCAATCTACCGCTCATGACCGATGACGAGCGCCAGCGGGTCGGCACCTGCTACAAACAGCAAGGCCAGCAGGCGGCCATCGTGCTCGGACATGAACTGGTGTCCGGCGCAATCAAGGCCGAGCGCATCGAACACTGGGCGCGTTTCGCCCAGGCCAACCCCGATGGCTACCTCTACTGTTTCCGAGGAGGGCTGCGTTCGCAGATCGTGCAGCAGTGGCTGAAGACCGAGGCGGGTATCGAGTACCCGCGTGTGGGCGGCGGCTATAAGGCCATGCGCAGCTTTTTGCTGGAGACCGTTGAGCAGGCTGCGGTCCAGTGTGATTTTGTGTTGCTGGGCGGCATGACCGGCACCGGCAAGACCGAGGTGCTCGGTCAATTGCGCAATGCCCTGGACCTGGAAGGCCACGCCAACCATCGTGGTTCCAGCTTCGGCAAGCGCGCCACGGCGCAGCCGTCCAACATCGATTTCGAAAACCGCCTGGCGGTGGACCTGCTGAAGAAACGCGCCGCCGGTATCGAGCAGTTTGTGGTCGAGGATGAAAGCCGCATGATCGGCAGTTGCGCGTTGCCACTGCCGTTGCACAAGGGTATGCAGTCGTTCCCGATGGTGTGGTTGGAAGACAGCGTGGCAGGCCGGGTCGAGCGGATCCTGCAAGCTTACGTCGTGGACTTGTGTGCGGAGTTCGTCGAGATGTTTGGCGAGCGCGGCCAGGCGTTGTTCGCCGAGCGCCTGACCCAGAGCCTGGCCAATATCCACAAGCGCCTGGGCGGTGAGCGTTACCAGCGGTTGCAGGCGATCCTGCAGGACGCCCTGGTAGAACAGGCCCGCAGCGGTGCCGTAAACCTGCACCGGGCCTGGATCGAAGGCCTTTTGCGGGAATATTACGACCCGATGTACGCCTTCCAACGTGAAGGCAAAGGCGCACGTATCGAGTTTGCCGGCGAGCAGGGCGCCGTGGTGGCGTATCTGCGCGAGCGCGCCCAGGCTAAAGGATAGCGGCACCGATCAAGCCGCAGGCCACCCCCACCAGGATTGTCAGCCCGGCCACCGTCACCAGCACCCGCGTATCGAAATCCTTGCGCAGCATCAGCAGTGACGGCAGGCTCACGCTGGGTAAGGTCATCAGCAGCGCCACCGCTGGGCCAGTGCCCATGCCCAGGGCCATCATGGTTTGTACGATAGGGATCTCTGCGGCGGTGGGAATCACGAACAACGTGCCGACAATCGCCAGCGGCACCAGCCACACCAGGCTGTTGGTCATGGCGCCGTCCACATGGGGAAACAGCCAGACCCGCGCCGCACCCAGCATCAATACCGCCAGGATGTAGATCGGAATCGTGCTCCAGAACAGCTGCCATAAAGTGCGCAGCCAACGACTCAAGAACGGCTGCGACTTGCCAACGCTGGCTTCGGCCACCGCATCCAGCGCCGCTTCCGGTACCTGCTCCGGACCGGCAATACGCTGTGCCACCAGCGACACTCCGACGACAAGCACAATGCCCGCCACCAGCCTGAGTGCGGTGAAACCCCAGCCCAGCACAAAGCCCATGAACACCAGGGTCGCCGGATTCAGTACCGGGTTGGCGATCCAGAACGCCAACGCCGCGCCCACCGATACCCGCTGGCGGCGCATGCCCGCCGCGACCGGTGCCGCGCAGCAGCTGCACATCATGCCCGGCAACGCGAACAGCCCGCCGCGCAACGTCGAGGCAAGCCCGGCACGTCCAAACAGGCGCAGCAGCCAATCCCGCGGAATCAGCACTTGCAGGAGCGAGCCGAGGATCACCGCCAGCACGGCGGCTTTCCAGATCGCCAGGAAATACACCTGGGCGTAGGCCAGTGCCGCTGCCAAAGGCGCGCTTTGTTGATCGTTGAGGATAGAGGTGCCGATGCTGTGGTTGTCGGCGGCAACGAAAGCCTTGAGGTAGTAGGGCGACCACTTCACATAGTAAAGGCCGACGCAGGCAACCAGCAGGAACAACGCAGGTTTCCACCAGAAGGACCAGCCCCGATTGGGTTGGGAGGACGTGAGGTCAGGCATGGTGATGATCCGCAGGTGAGTCGATAGCGGTGCATCATACGCTGTCAGCTATCGGCACTCACCTGCGTCGGTTCGGGGCAGCTTTTGTCGCCGTCGTTCAAGCCTTGCTTGTAGTTGCGGCTCAGCAGCGAGGCCTTGCCGTTATGCCAGGTCAGGGTCAGCACGTAGAGCGTGTCGTAGTCGCTGCCGGACCAGTCATCGGTGATGGTGTGCTTTTCGCCCGACGCTTCGCTCGCCACCCTGTTGATCAGCTCCGGCAGATAGCCGTGGGACCAGGCGGTGTAGATGATGGAGTTGTGGTACTTGTCCTCCACCAACTCGTCAGCGAGGTCGTGGGTATCGTTCGCCGAAAACTTGATGTTCACCGGCAGGCCCAATTTGATGGCGCTGGGGGTGATGGTCATCAATGGGCGAATGTAGCTGTAGGAATTGTCCAGTTCGCCTTCCTCCACATTCCGTGTCGGGTTGGCGGCGAACACGAAGTTGGCCTTGCCGAATTTTTCCGGGAGCAGGGTGGCCAGGTTCATCGCTCGGTTGAGGCCCTGGCAGTTGAGCTGGCCCAAGCCGCCGGCGGGTTTTTCGCCATGGCGCAGGAACACCAGGGTTTGTACGCCGTCCACCGGCTCGGCGCTGCTGATGCGCGACTCCAGGGTCAGGCCGATAGCACCGCCTACGAGCAGCAGCGGCAACATGATGTATGAATATCGTTTCAGGCGTAGCGCAAGGCACAGAGGCTTGATGATCATTAGTGTCGAGTCTTCAGTGCATCGGATTAAGGCGGACAAGCCCGGCCCAGTGACGCATCCAGCGTCCTGCGGTGTTCCCTGTCAATAAAACGTGTTGCCTCCATTCACCGTTTGAGTGCACTTAAGAGTGCCCTCGGGCCTATTGGTTCGCCCATGCGGGATAATAGCCAGCGGTTGTTGCGTATTGATGACCCATGCAGGGCCCCGTAGTGATAGCTATGATGGGGACTTTCTGAACAGGGACTTACGATGAACCCACTCGCCGCTTTCCCGATCAACAGCAAATGGCCCGCGCAGCACCCCGAGCGCTTGCAGCTCTACTCGCTGCCGACGCCCAATGGGGTAAAAGTCTCGATCATGCTCGAAGAGCTGGGGCTGCCCTATGAAGCCCACAAAGTCAGCTTCGAGACCCAGGACCAGTTGTCGCCCGAGTTCCTGTCCCTGAATCCCAACAACAAGATCCCCGCGATCATCGACCCCAATGGCCCTGGCGGTTCGCCACTGGCGCTGTTCGAGTCCGGCGCGATCCTGATCTATCTGGCGGAGAAAACCAGCCAGTTGCTCTCCGAAGATCCGGCCACCCGCTATGAAACGATCCAATGGCTGATGTTCCAGATGGGCGGCATCGGGCCGATGTTTGGCCAGTTGGGGTTCTTCAATAAATTCGCCGGCAAGGCCTACGAAGACAAGCGTCCCCGCGACCGTTACGCCGCCGAATCCCGGCGCTTGCTCGACGTGCTGGAGAAACGCCTGCTGGGCCGTACGTGGATCATGGGCGACGAGTACAGCATCGCCGACATCGCGACCTTCCCGTGGATCCGCAACCTGATCGGCTTCTACGAGTCCGGTGACCTGGTGGGCATCGCCGACTTCCCTAATGTGCTGCGCGCGCTGGACGGTTTCGTCGCCCGGCCGGCAGTGATCCGTGGCCTTAATATTCCGAGTTGAAGCATGCCGACTTTTGATTTCAAGCAACTGGACGTCTTCAGCAGCGTGCCGCTTAAAGGCAACCCGCTGGCGGTGGTGTTCGGTGCTGACAGCCTGACGGACCAGCAGATGGCGGACTTCGCCAACTGGACCAACCTCAGCGAAACCACGTTTTTGCTGACGCCGCGTGATCCCAGGGCCGACTACCGGGTGCGAATCTTTACTACCTTGACGGAGCTGCCGTTCGCCGGGCACCCGACGCTGGGCAGTTGCCACGCGTGGCTGCAGGCCGGCGGGATTGCGCAAGGCGAGGAGATCATCCAGGAGTGCGAAATCGGCCTGGTGCGTATCCGTCGCCAGGGCGATGAGCTGGCATTTATCGCGCCGCCGTTATTGCGCTCCGGGCCGGTGGAGGCCTTGTTGATCGAGCGCGTGCGGCTGGCGCTGGGTTTGGCGCCTGAAGCCATTGTGCGCAGCCAATGGGTCGACAACGGCGCGGGCTGGCTGGCGGTGATGCTGTCGGATCGCAATCAAGTGCTGGCTCTACAACCCGACTATTCGCAACTGCTGGGTTTGGCGGTGGGCGTGATCGCCCCCTGCGATCCCACGCAGGACGATGTGGACGCACAGTTTGAAGTCCGCGCCTTCATCGCGGGCGACGGCGCCCAAGAAGACCCGGCCACCGGCAGCCTGAACGCTGGCGTCGCCCAATGGCTGCTGGCCGAAGGCCTGGCGCCTGAGTGCTATGTGGTTAGCCAGGGCACGGCCATCGGACGGGCAGGGCGGATTCGTGTTGAGCGTGAGGGCGATGAAATCTGGGTCGGTGGCGCTGTTGCGGTGTGTATCGAAGGGCGATTGCAGCTCTAGATCAATGCATTGTTACGGGCGGCGCAATACACTATTGGCCCCTCGGCGTTTGTGCTGGCGGGGCCAAGGGGCATAAGCTTTCGCCCCAAAGATTTCTGCCTTCTGCCCCAAGATTTCTGCCTTCTGATAGGAAAGCCATGACCAGCCAGTTCCCCCAAGCCCGCCCACGCCGCCTGCGCCGCTCCCCGGAGCTGCGTGGTTTGTTCCAGGAAAGCGAATTCACCCTGAACGATCTGGTGCTGCCGATCTTCGTCGAAGAAGAAATCGACGATTTCGTGCCCATCACCAGCATGCCCGGTGTGTTGCGTATCCCTGAGAAGAAACTGGCCGGCGAGATCGAGCGCTATGCCCGCGCCGGCATCAAGTCGGTGATGACTTTTGGCGTGTCCCACCACTTGGACGCCAGCGGCAGCGACACTTGGAAGGAACGTGGCCTGGTCTCGCGCATGTCCTCGATCATCAAGGACGCCGTGCCGGAAATGATCGTGATGTCCGACACCTGCTTCTGCGAATACACCGATCATGGCCACTGTGGCGTAATGCACGGTGCCCATGTCGACAACGACGCGACCCTGGTCAACCTCGGCAAGCAAGCCGTGGCCGCTGCCCGAGCGGGTGCCGATGTCATCGCACCCTCGGCGGCGATGGACGGCCAGGTTCAAGCGATTCGCCGCGCCCTGGATGATGCCGGCTTCACCCATATCCCGATCATGGCGTACTCGACCAAATTCGCCTCGGCCCTCTACGGCCCGTTCCGCGAAGCCGGCGGCAGCGCGCTCAAGGGCGACCGTAAAAGCTACCAGATGAACCCGATGAACCGCCGCGAAGCGGTGCGCGAATCGTTGCTGGACGAACAGGAAGGCGCGGATGCGCTGATGGTCAAGCCTGCCGGTGCCTACCTCGACATCATCCGCGACATCCGCGAAGCCTCGCGCCTGCCGGTGGCGGCGTACCAGGTCAGCGGCGAATACGCGATGATCAAATTTGGTGCCCAGGCGGGTGCGATTGATGAGGACCGTGTGGTGCGCGAGACATTGGGCTCGATCAAGCGCGCGGGGGCGGACTTGATCTTCACCTACTTTGCGATGGATTTGGCGTTGGCCGGGATCTAAACCTATCTCCACTGTAGGCGCTGGCAAGCCAGCTCCTACAGTGTTGTGTGGTGTCAGCGTTGCGCAAACGCCAGGTTCAACCCCAGGCCCGCAAAAGCTGTTGCAAAGCTGCGGCGCAGCCAGTTCTGTACCCGTGGTGATTCGATCACCGCGCGGCGAAATACATTGGCCAGCAGGCCATAGGCCACGAACACCGCAAACGTCATCGCCATGAATACAGCGCTCAGCACCAACATCTGCAGGGCGGGTGCCGTGCTGCCTGGTGAGACGAATTGGGGCAGGAAGGCCAGGAAGAAAATGGTCAGCTTCGGGTTGAGAATGTTCATCAACAAGCCGCGCAACATCAGGCTCCATGCGCTGGAGAGCGTCGGTGTTTCGCTGACCGCAAAGGCCGAACGATCGCGCCAGGTGGCATACGCTACGTACAGCAGGTAGGCGACGCCTGCGTACTTGAGCATGTCGAATGCCAATGCGCTGGTGTGAAGCAGGGCGGACAGGCCGAGAACAGACGCCAGCAAATGCGGGATGATCCCGGCGGTACATCCCAACGCTGCGAATACACTGGCGCGCTTGCCGGCGGTGAGGCCGGTGGACACCGTGAATATCACGCCGGTGCCGGGAATCAATACGACAATCAGGCAGGTAATCAGGAAGTTCAGGCTGAGCATGGCATTCAAACTCCGTGTACGAATGGTCGATGACCGATCCTGTCACATTTTGCGGGTCACTGGCGAGCACGCAAGGTGGGCGAACCCTGGTTAGACTTACCGGTCGATATCTGCAATGCCCCGGCCCGCCGCCACCCAAGGAAGCTCCATGTACCCAAGCCGCCTGATCCTATGCCTTACCACTCTACTGGTACTGGCCGGATGCTCCACCACACGCAACCCGCAACAGCCGGAGCGCAGCGAAGCCGAGGTGAAGGCGCAGATCGTGCGGTTGCTACCGGCCCAGGTGCCTGACCGCAAGGGGTGGGCCCAGGACATCTACACCGCCTTCGATACCCAGAAAATCTACCCCAGCACGGAAAACATCTGCGCGGTGCTGGCGGTGACCGAGCAGGAGTCCACTTACCAAGTGGACCCACCCGTGCCGAACATGGGCAAGATCGCCCAGGATGAAATCCTGCGGCGCGCCGGAAAAGTCCATGTGCCGGCGTTTGTGGTCCGCAGCGCACTGCAACTGCGTTCGCCCACCGGCAAGACTTACGCCGATCGCATGGGCGCTGCACGCACGGAGAAAGACCTGAGTGGCATCTTCGATGACTTCATCAGCATGGTGCCCCTGGGCAAGACCCTGTTTGGTGGCTTCAACCCGGTGCATACCGCAGGGCCGATGCAGGTGAGTATCGACTTTGCGCAGAAACAAGCGCGAGGTTATCCCTACACGGTGGACGGCAGCATTCGCCGCGAAGTGTTCACCCGGCGGGGCGGCATGTACTTCGGCATCGCGCATTTGCTCGGTTATCCGGTTAACTATGACCAGCCGTTGTACCGGTTTGCCGACTTCAATGCCGGCTGGTACGCCAGCCGCAATGCCGCGTTCCAGGCTGCCGTCAGCCGTGCCTCGGGCACCGACCTGGCCTTGGATGGAGATCTGATTCGCTACGGTTCACTGCTGCCGGGCACTACCGAGCTGGCGGTGCGGTCATTGGGCGCGAAGCTGGACATGCGCAACCCCAGCATCCGCAGCCAGTTGGAGCAAGGCGAGCAACTGGACTTTGAAGACACCACGCTCTACAAGCGCGTGTTTGCCCTGGCCGACAAGGCGGCGGGCAAGCCGATGCCGCGGGCGATCCTGCCGGGCATCGTGCTCAAGAGCCCCAAAATCACCCGCAATCTCACTACCGCCTGGTTCGCCAAGCGGGTGGATGAACGTTATCAGCGGTGCATGAAGCGCTGATCAGGTGCGGCGTTTGACGAAGCGGCGCCACAGCCATACCCACAACCACACCACCGGAAACGCCAGGATCACGAACGGCAGTATATAGGCCGACCGCTCCAGGGCGTCGGCAGTGCCGTCCACCAGGTTGTCGCCCAAGCTGCTGAACATGCGGCTGAACCTCGACTGCTGGTTTGCACCATCGGAGGAGCGGAAATTCAGGGTCACACGGTTGGTATCGAGGCGGCGTTGCTGGCCGGCGGCAACCTGTGCCAGTTCCTGCAGCTCGTTTTCAATGCCCGCCTGTTCCTTGCTTAAGGCAATCAGGTCACTGACGGTGATGTCCTTGCGTTTGGCCAGTTCGTCGAGGCGTTGCTGCTGGGCTTGCAGACGGTCTTGGCGACGGCGCACATCGGCAACGGCATCGGCCAGGTCTTCGGCGGTGGTGATGCGCTGGCCGAGTTTGCCACCTTCAGCGGCCATCGTGACCATCGGCTCCACGCCGGTCGGCGCGATGCGCAGGATGATCTGGCCGCCGCTGTCGTTTTCGGTGATGCCGAGGATATTGCAGGCGCCAAAACGCGCGGTTTCGCAGGCTTCGCGAGTGGCCTGCATGCGCGGTGAAAGCAAGGCGCCGGGCAGGGCCAGACTCAGTTCGTGTTCGTAGGCCAATTGCGCGCCGGCACGGCTTTGTTCGCCGTTGATCACCCGCGCGCGCGAGTGGTCACTGGGCGAGCAGCCAACCAGGGCCAAGCCGGCCAGCAGTGTCAAAAGAGGGGCGCGAAGTGCGAGGGATTTGCCGTCCGGATGGCGCATTGCAGTTCCTTGAGGGAGTTGATGCGGCGATTAAAGCGGGTCTGGTGGATTAACGCAAAGCATCGCGGGGGATTTGCGCGGTAGATGGTAATGGCCGCTGCTTGCGGCCAGGCGTACATCTCAACCTTCACTCCAGGGAAGAATCCGCCATGATCACTCACGCCGTACCTGAAGGTTTTGTTTCATTGCCCCGCAGCAGTCCATTGCTGGATCTGCTCGGTCCGGCCTATTGCCGAGGGGAGGGCCTGCAACTGGAGGTCGGCCTGCGTGCCGACAATCGCCACGCCAACGGACGCGGCACCGTGCATGGCGGGGTGCTAGCGACCCTTGCGGATATCGGCATGGGGTATGCCATGGCGTTTTCCAGCGAGCCGCCGCTGCCGTTGATTACTGCGAGCATGACCTTGGATTACCTGGGGGCGGTGCAGGTCGGGGAGTGGATTGTGGTGCGGTTGGAGCATCACAAGCGGGGGCGGCAGATGGCGTTTGCCACAGTGAGCTTGCAGGTGGGGGAGAAGGTGGTGGCGCGGGCGAATGCGGTGTTTGCGGTGCCCCAATCCGACAGGCAATAAAGATCAAATGTGGGAGCGGGCTTGCTCGCGAACGCAGTGTGTCAGTCACCAGATTCATGGTTGACTCACCGCTTTCGCGAGCAAGCCCGCTCCCACATTTGAACTGCGTTTTTCAGATAGAACGCATTAAGAAAAGGCCTGGTTTTCGTGGAACCAGGCCTTTTCCGTGTTGCTCTTTGAATCAGTTGCGTTCGAGCGCCAGCGCGACACCTTGGCCGCCACCGATGCACAGCGTTGCCAAACCTTTCTTGGCATCGCGTTTGATCATTTCATGCAGCAGCGTCACCAGCACGCGGCAGCCTGACGCGCCGATCGGGTGGCCAATGGCGATGGCGCCGCCGTTGACGTTGACCTTCTCTGCATCCCACTCCAGCTCTTTGCCCACCGCCAGGGATTGCGCGGCGAAGGCTTCGTTGGCTTCGATCAGGTCCAGGTCGCCCAGGCTCCAGCCGGCTTTGTCCAGGCAGCGGAGGGTGGCCGAGACCGGGCCGATGCCCATGATGGCTGGGTCGACGCCCGCGTTGGCGTAGCTGGCAATACGCGCCAGTACCGGCTGGCCGAGGGCCTTGGCCTTGTCGGCGCTCATCAGCAGCACGGCGGCGGCACCGTCGTTGAGGCTGGAGGCGTTGCCGGCGGTGACGCTGCCGTCTTTCTTGAACGCCGGTTTCAGTTTGGCCAGGGACTCGGCAGTGGTGCCGGCGCGAGGCTGTTCATCCACGGCGAAGGCCACAGGATCGCCTTTACGCTGGGGAATCAGGATCGGGGTGATCTCATCGACAAAGCGGCCTGCTTCAATAGCAGCAGCGGCTTTTTGCTGAGACGCCGCAGCGAACGCGTCCTGGGCTTCACGGCTGATGCCGTACTTGTCCACCAGGTTCTCGGCGGTGATGCCCATGTGGTAGTCGTTGAACGCATCCCACAAACCGTCGGTGATCATGCTGTCGACCATCTTGGCGTGGCCCATGCGCAAACCGGTGCGTGCGGCGGGCAGCACATACGGAGCCAGGCTCATGTTTTCCATGCCGCCGGCGATGATCACCTCGGCGTCACCGCAACGGATGGCCTGGGCGCCCAGGTGCAGAGCCTTGAGGCCGGAGCCGCAGACCTTGTTCAAGGTCAGGCTGGGCACCGCGTGGGGCAGGCCGGCGAGGATCGAGGCCTGGCGCGCCGGGTTCTGGCCGCTGCCTGCGGTGAGTACCTGGCCGAGGATCACTTCATCCACTTGGGCCGGGTCGAGGCCAGTCTGTTCCAACAGGCGACGGATTACGGCAGCGCCCAGTTCCGGTGCCGGAATGTTCGCCAGCGAACCCTGGAAGCTGCCCACGGCGGTGCGGGTGGCAGCAACAATCACGACGTCTTGCATGGAATCTGTCCTCACTGGAAGTGCATTTCTGGAACGTGGTCCGGGACGATCAGTTTACCGGCGGTCTTGCTCACAATCTCCTCAACGCTGACGCCAGGTGCGCGTTCCTTGAGGACAAAAGCGCCATTTTCGATTTCCAGGTAGGCCAGGTCGGTCAATACACGCTTGATGCAGTTGGCGCCGGTCAGCGGCAGGCTGCACTGGCTGAGCAACTTGGACTCACCATCCTTGGACGCGTGGGTCATGATCACGATGATGTTTTCCGCACCGGCCACCAGGTCCATGGCGCCGCCCATGCCTTTGACCAGCTTGCCGGGGATCATCCATGAGGCGATGTTGCCTTGTACGTCCACCTCAAACGCGCCAAGCACGGTGAGGTCGACGTGGCCGCCACGGATCATCGCGAAGGACTCTGCGGAGGAGAAGATCGACGCGCCGATGCGCGCGGTGACGGTCTGTTTGCCGGCGTTGATCATGTCGGCATCAATGGTTTCTTCGGTAGGAAAAGGACCCATGCCCAGCAGGCCGTTTTCCGATTGCAGCATCACTTCCATGCCTTCGGGGATGTAGTTGGCCACCAGGGTCGGAATGCCGATGCCGAGGTTGACGTAGAAGCCGTCCTGCATTTCGCGGGCGACGCGTTGAGCCATTTGTTCGCGGGTAAGAGCCATTTTTATGTGTCCTTATTGTTCGGGCTGGGGGCGGATTATTTGCGCACGGTGCGCTGTTCGATGCGCTTCTCGAACGTGCCGCAGATGATCCGGTCGACGTAGATGCCAGGGGTGTGGATCTGCGCCGGGTCCAGCTCGCCCGGTTCGACGATTTCTTCCACTTCGACCACGGTGATCTTGCCGGCGGTGGCGGCCAACGGGTTGAAGTTCTGGGCGGTGTGGCGATAGATGACGTTGCCGAAGTGGTCGGCTTTCCAGCCTTTGACGATGGCGAAGTCGCCGGTGATGGATTCTTCCATCAGGTACGGACGACCGTTGAATTCGCGGGTTTCCTTGCCTTCAGCCACCGGGGTGCCGACGCCGGTCGCGGTGAAGAACGCAGGGATGCCGGCGCCGCCAGCGCGCATTTTTTCGGCCAGGGTGCCTTGAGGGGTCAGCACCACTTCGATTTCGCCGCTAAGCAATTGCTTCTCGAACAGGGCGTTTTCACCGACGTAGGAAGCGATTACCTTGCTGATCTGTTTCTCTTCCAGCAACACGCCCAGGCCGAAACCGTCGACGCCACAGTTGTTGGAAACCACGGTCAGGTCGCGGGTGCCTTTGCGCTTGATCTCGGCGATGAGGTTTTCCGGAATGCCGCACAGGCCAAAACCGCCGGAGAGTACGGTCATGCCGTCTTCCAGGCCTGCCAGTGCTTCCTCGTAGGACGCCACGCGTTTATCGAAACCTGCCATATGCACCTCTTTTATTGTTTGTGGGCCAGCCAATGAGTTGAGTGTTGCTCCGGCTGATTGATTTGTTAAGTTGTTTTTTAAGGTTGATTGATTTAAAAAACAGCATAGTCGCCTGGCCGTTTGGAGTAGCGTCATGACAGTTAAACAAATGCGCGCGTTTCTCGCCGTGGCCCAGAGCCTGAGTTTTGCCGCCGCCTGCGAGCGCCTGCACCTTTCCCAATCGGCGCTGAGCCTGACCATCAAGGGGCTGGAAGAAGGCCTGGGTGGGCGCCTGTTCAGCCGCAATACACGCAACGTTGCCCTGACGCCTGAGGGCGAGTCCCTGCTGCCCCTGGCGCGCCGGCTGATTGCTGACTGGGACAACGCTGAAGACGAACTGCGCCAACGGTTCACTCTGCAACGCGGCCGAGTCACGGTCGCGGCGATGCCATCGTTTGCGGGCAATTTGCTGCCACCGATCCTGAAGATATTCCGCGCGCGTTACCCGCAGGTGAATGTGACCGTGCATGACTTGATCAATGAGCAAGTGCTGGAGATGGTGCGCGACCGGCAGGTGGAGCTGGGCGTGGCGTTTGAGCCTGCTGAAGGCTCATCACTGGCGTTTACGCCGTTGTACCTCGATCGCTTCATCGCCGTGGTGCCGGGTGATTCGCCCTTGGCTGCCTGCGCCGAAATCGATTGGATAACCTTGCTGGAGCAGCCGTTTATCACGTTGCAACGACCGTCGACAGTACGGGTGATGCTGGAAGAACACTTGGGCGCTTTACAGATGAAGTTGCCGGTCGCCCTGGAAAGCCATCAACTGGCCACAGTGGGCAAGATGGTCGCGAGTGGTTTGGGCGTCAGCGCGGTGCCGGCGTTGTGCGCACGGCAAATGGAGGAGGCGGGCGCCCATTGCATTACCTTGAGCGATCCGGTGATCGAACGGCCCATTGGTGTGCTGACCAAGCCAGGGCATGAACTCTCGGCAGCGGCGCAAGTATTGTTTGATATTTTCCGGGATGAAGCGGCAAAAGGGCGGTTTCCGGCATTGTTATAACTCAGGCATTAAAAAGCCCGCTTGAATGAACAAGCGGGCTTAAATATTTAATGCTGTGTTATCAGCAGTATTTATCAATCACTTTAACGTGCGATTGGCCTTTGAGGTTCTGCCATTCGGTATTAAGTGTTTGGAAGACCTGCTCGATAAAGTTGCGATCGGCCGCCGCTTTCTTGCCGACATAACCCTGGCCGCGACGGTACATCTTCAGGCGCGCCGCCAATTCACGGTTATTGCGGTCGAACTCGGCTTCTTCGGTGTGGGGCGCCAGGCAGTCGATTTGGACTTCGCCCGATTTGCCAATCCACAGGATATGGTCGTCGAGTGTGTCTTTCTGCGCTGCGAACATCTCAGCCAATTCATCGATAGTTGGTTGGTTGTTCAGATTCATGTGTAAGCCCCTTGACCAGTTGGCGATCTATCAGTTGGTTCGTTAAAACATCTTTAGTTGTCTCCGGTTGCGAAAACCGGGCGTCAGCGACTGTCTGCCGAATACGGGCAGGGTCTTGAACCTGATGCATGTAGTCTTGCTGATGAACTGCTACGCAATGCTTTCATAACGAAGACAAGCCGCATTTGAGCGCCTTGTACCGAGCCCCATGGGCCGGTCAGCTTCATCAATCCGCCTTGTGGGCAGTGCACATCCGGAAAAAACAGCTCGGCGGTCAGACGAGCTTGTTCAAAACGCTTGTTGCCAACGCTCCCGATCCGGGAGACGTCTCGATAATGCAAGGACAAAAAGGTTACGTCAACGGTTATGTAGTGATTATTTTTGATCACTACATAAATCGCCGTGGTGACGGGAGAATGCGGGAAAACGTGACTTGGGCGTCATTTTATGGAGGGGTGAGTCGTAGAACCGAGGGGGTGAATTCAACACAAAACACTGTAGGAGCCGGTTTGCCGGCGATAACGGTTTTAATCCGTGGTGAATGGGTTATTGCAAACGATCGGTCAACAGCGGCAACAGTCGCTCGCACGACGCCTCGATCTTCACTTGCAAAAGCTCATCCCCGCGGGTCTTGCCCAGGTTAATGGCAATCACGGGCTTGCCCTGTTCGACCATGGCTTTGCACAGACGAAACGCCGAATAAGCCATCAGCGATGAGCCCACCACCAGCAACCCCTCGGCATGCTCTACCGCATTCATTGCCCTGGCGGCTGTCGCCGGCGCTACGTTCTCGCCAAAAAACACTACGTCGGGCTTCAAGCGCTCGCCATTGCAATGGGGGCAGCGGGGAACCTGAAAATGTTCTTCAAACGCAGGATCGAGCAAGGTATCGCCATCCGGTGCCTGCACCGCATGCACCTGCGCCAGGTAGGGGTTGTCGATCTCCATCTGCCGCTGGATCGCACCGCGCTCGCTGCGCAGCTGGCAGTCCAGGCACAGCACCCTGTGCAGGCTGCCGTGCAGTTCGATCACATCATGGCTGCCGGCCTGGTCATGCAGGGTGTCGACGTTTTGCGTGATCAGCCCGCTGATACGGCCACGTTGCTGCAACGTCGCCAGCGCCAGGTGCGCCTTGTTCGGTTGTGCAATGCGGACCCTTGGCCACCCCAGCATCGCCCGCGCCCAATAACGGCGCCGCGCTTGCGGGGTGGCGAGGAACTCCTGGTACATCATTGGCGCCTTGCCCCGACGCACGCCTTCGCTGTCGCGGTAATCGGGAATGCCCGACGACGTGCTGATCCCGGCACCGGTCAACACCAGAAAACGCCGGTCTGCCATGGCCCGGTACAGGGTGTCGAGGTGGTCCTCTTGATGTTCCAGCGTGTCGAGCATGGGTTCCCCTATTCGCCGCGGATGTACTGCTCCAGCTGTTTGATCAGGTCAGCCTGGTCGGCAATGGCTTCTTTTACCAAGTCACCGATGGAGAGCAGGCCCAACAGTTTGCCGTCTTCGACCACCGGCAGGTGGCGCAGGTGACTGTCGGTCATGATGTTCATGCACTCATCGACCTTTTTATGGGTGTCGACGGTGATCACCGGCGAGCTCATCACCTCATGCACCTTTGTGGTGACCGACGACAGCCCCTTGAGCATGATTTTGCGGGCGTAATCACGTTCGCTGATGATGCCTACCACCACGTCATCCTGGACGACCGGCAAGGCCCCGACGTTTTTCTCGGACATCCTGACCAGTGCTTCAAACACGGTGTGGTCGTGTTTGATGACATGGACTTCCTGGTTTTTCTTGTCCTTGGCTTTGAGCACTTCTGCAACGGTTTTCATGGCGGCCACTCCGGTTTTTGTTAATTAGTCAGGCTCCCCTTACAGAATCCTAGACGGCCCGCGCGGCGGCAAGGTCCAAAGCGGCGTTAAACCCGTCGAAAAACGTCATTCGCCGGTTTTTTTCGCGATTTACCCCGCAGTAGTCGGCTTTTTCGTCCGTTTAGGGCTGGCTGCAGTCTTGCGTGGCGCGCTCTTGCGTTTCTTTTTCCACGGCGCGGCGCCTCGGCCCGCCGGGCTGGCGGGGCCGGTGATGGTCATGCGCATGCCATTGCAACGTGCCACTTGCTTGCTCATCCAGGCCGCCTGTTTGGCCACGAATTCCTCCAGGCTCATTTCACCGCTTTGCACCATATCCAGCGCCTGCTCCCAGATCGCCGTGGTGCCGGGGTCTGCGATAGCGCGGGGCACGGCGTCGATCAGGCTGAACGCTGCCGGGGTGGCCGACAGCGCCTTACCGTTCTTCACCAGGTAGCCACGGTCCAACAGGCCCTGGATGATGCCGGCGCGGGTGGCTTCGGTGCCGATGCCGGTGGTGTCCTTGAGCTTTTGCTTGAGCAGCGGGTCTTCCACCAGCTTGGCGACGTTTTTCATCGCCTTGATCAGGTCGCCTTCGGTAAAGGGCTTGGGTGGTTGGGTCCACAGGTCCTTGAGGTTGACCTTGGCCACGGCATAGTCCTGGCCCTGTACCAATGCCGGCAACGCTTGTGGGGCTGGCGCTTCACGCCCTTTGGCTGGCGCCAAGGCTTCGGGCAGGGCGCGTTTCCAGCCCGGGTCGATCACCACTTTGCCCACCGCGCGCAACGCTTGCCCCGCGCAGTCGAAATCCGCCTGGGTGCGGTCGTATTCATGGTTGGGCAGGAACTGCGCCAGGTAGCGTGCACGAATCAAGGTGTAGACCGCACGGTGCTTGCCGGTGAGTTGCCCCACATCCTTGCCGGCGCCGGTCGGGATGATGCCGTGGTGGGCACTGACCTTGGCGTCATTCCACGCCCGCGAGCGACGCTGCGGGTCGATATGCGGCATCAATTCGTTCACCGCACTATCGGCGCGGGCGATGGCAGCAAGAATCTTCGGCGCGTCGCTGTGCTGGCTCAGAGGCAGGTAGCCGCAATCACTGCGAGGGTAGGTGATGACTTTATGGGTTTCATACAGCGACTGGGCGATATCCAGGGTTTCTTGGGCACCAAGGCCGAGCTTCTTGGAGCAGATTTCTTGCAGGGTGCCGAGATCGAATGGCAGGGGCGCGACTTCACGCATGCGTTCGGTACGCAGTTTTACCAGCCTTGCGGTGGCGGCGTTGCCCATGGCGTCGGCAGCGTCTCGTGCCAGTTGCGGGTTGAGGCACCGGCCCTGGTCATCACAGGTATCTTCGGCCGCACGCCACTGGGCGGTGAACGTCATGCGTTCGTGGCGCAGGTCGACATCGATGGCCCAGTACGCCACCGGCACAAAATCGGCAATGCTGCGGTCGCGGTCCACCACCAGGCGCAAGGTCGGCGTTTGCACCCGTCCCACGGGCAACACGCCTTGGTAACCGGATTGGCGTCCCAACAAGGTAAACAGGCGACTCATGTTCATGCCGATAAGCCAGTCGGCGCGGGAACGGCCCAGGGCCGAGTGGTACAGGCTGAAGGTCTCGGCGCCGGGCTTGAGGGTTGCCAGGGCCTTTCGGATGGAGGCGTCGTCCAGCGCCGACAGCCACAGTCGCTTGATCTGCCCGCGATAGCGGCAATGTTCCACCAGCTCGCGGGCGATCATCTCGCCTTCGCGATCGGCGTCGGTGGCGATCACCAGTTCTTGAGCCTCTCCCAGCAAACGCTTGACCGCCTTGAACTGGCTGGCGGTCTTGGGCTTGACGCGCATCTTCCATTTTTCCGGGACGATGGGCAGGTCGGCCAGCACCCAGCGTTTGTACTTTTCGTCGTAAGCGTCGGGCGGCGCGGTTTCCAGCAGGTGGCCGATGCACCAGGTAACCGTGACGCCATTGCCCAGCCAGCAGCCATCGCCTCTGCGACTGGCGCCGAGTACGGCCGCAATATCCTTGGCCTGGGAAGGTTTTTCACAGAGGTACAGCCGCATGCTCAGCCCGTTCGTTACGCCATTGAATGAAGAGCAGAATGGGCAAAAGAAGGGATTTGATCAACTATTATCTGTATGGATGTACAGCAATTTGTGTGCGCCCCCGTCCGGCAAGGGAAAGGGGCGCCTTCAGTCAGTTGTTATCAATATCCACATGCCGCGTTTCTTTGAGGCAGAACAGCCCCACGATCAGGCTCACACCGGTCACCACCACCGGATACCACAGGCCGTAGAAGATATCGCCGGTGTACACCACCAGCGCGAACGACACGGTCGGCAGGAACCCGCCAAACCATCCGTTACCGATGTGGTAGGGCAGGGACATCGAGGTGTAGCGGATGCGGGTCGGAAACAACTCCACCATCAACGCAGCCAGAGGGCCGTAGCACATGGCGGCAATCAGGATCAGCGCCACGATCAGCACCACCACCATGGTCTTGTTGACCTGGGCCACATCTGCCGATGACGGATAACCGGCCAGGGTCACGGCGCCGCGCAGGGCTTTTTCGTCAAACCCGTCGATGCGTACGTCACCTACGCTCACCTGCACCGGGCTGCCGGCCGGTGCAGCGGCGCTGCTGTAGGGCAGGCCCTGCTTGACCAGGAAGGTCTTGACCTTGTCGCACGGGCTGTCGAATTTGGCCTTGCCCACCGGATCGAACTGGAAGGTGCAGGTCGCCGGGTCGGCCAACACGGTGATCGGGGCCTGGTGACTGGCCTGGTCCATCGCCGGGTTGGTGTAGTGCGCCAGGCTCTTGAAGATCGGGAAGTACAGCGCGGTCGCCAGCAGCAGGCCGAGCATCAGCACCGGCTTGCGGCCCACCTTGTCTGACAGCCAGCCGAAGAAGATAAAGAACGGCGCGCCGATCACCACGCTGATGATCAGCAGCATGTTGGCCAGGGCCGGGTCCATTTTCAGGAACTGGGTGAGGAAGAACAGCACATAGAACTGCGCCGCGTAGAAGGTCACCGCCTGGCCGCCGTTGATGCTGAACAGGGCGATCAGCACGATCTTGAGGTTTTCCCATTTACCAAACGAATCGCGGATCGGCGACTTGCTGGACTTGCCTTCCTCTTTCATTTTCAGGAACGCCGGCGACTCATGCAGGCTCATGCGAATCCAGGTGGAAATACCCAGCAGCACGATGGAGAACAGGAACGGAATGCGCCAGCCCCAGACTTCGAACTGGTCACCGGTGAAGTAACGGCAGGCCAGCACCACCAGCAGTGACAGCAGCAGGCCGAGGGTCGCGGTGGATTGAATCCAGCTGGTGTGGAAGCCGCGTTTGCCGGCTGGCGCATGTTCCGCCACGTAGGTCGCTGCGCCGCCGTATTCACCGCCCAGCGCCAGGCCTTGCAGCATGCGCAGCACGATCAGGATGATCGGTGCCGCTATGCCGATGCTGGCGTAGGTCGGCAATAGCCCGACACAGAAAGTCGCCACGCCCATCAAGATGATAGTGACGAGGAAGGTGTATTTGCGCCCGATCATGTCGCCCAAGCGGCCAAACACCAGCGCGCCGAACGGTCGCACCACAAAGCCGGCCGCAAAGGCCATCAAGGCAAAGATGAACGCCGTGGTGTCGTTGACCCCAGCAAAGAACTGCTTGCTGATCACCGCCGCGAGGGCGCCGTAGAGGAAGAAGTCATACCATTCGAACACCGTCCCCAGGGACGAGGCGAAGATGACCTTCTTTGAGTCGTTGCGGGTGATGACGGTGTTGACCGCCGAACCCAGGGGTTGAGCATGTTCTGACATCGGGTAGCCCTCACAGTGATTATTTATTGTTGTTCCACTGTCGGCGCCAAGTCTGGCGCCGCTATTCAGATTGCATGAACCAGTTCTTTCTCCGGGGCGAGACTCCTTGTATTCGGCGAAAGGATCAGCTGCGCGGCCTTCTCCGCGATCATCAGCGTAGGTGAACAGGTGTTGCCGGACGTGATGCGCGGCATGACAGAGGCATCGGCGATGCGCAAACCAGGCACGCCATGCACCCGCAGTTGCGCATCCACCACCGCGTCTTTATCGCTGCCCATGCGGCATGTGCCAACCGGATGAAAGATAGTAGTACCGATACGCGCGGCGGCTTCATGCAATTCGTCTTCGGTTTGCAGCGAATCGCCTGGCAGGTATTCCACCGGCTTGAACTGGCTCAGCGCCGGGGCGGCGACGATACGACGTGTCAGGCGGATCGCATCAGCGGCCACCCGCAAATCTTCCGGATGGCTGAGGTAATTGGGGCGGATCAGCGGTGCATCCGCTGGGTTGGCCGAGCGAATGTCGATGCGTCCGCGACTTTGCGGGCGCAAGTCGCAGACCGATGCGGTAAACGCCGGGAATGCGTGCAGCGGTTCGCCAAAACGCTCAAGTGACAGCGGCTGCACGTGGTATTCGAGGTTGGCCGAGGTCTGTTCCGGACCCGAGCGGGCGAATGCGCCGAGCTGGCTGGGCGCCATCGACAATGGGCCGCTGCGGTCATACAGGTAGCGCAGGCCCATGCCCATCTTGCCCCATAGCGTGCCGGCGATCTGGTTGAGGGTGCGGGCGTTTTCCAGTTTGTAGATCAGCCGCAGTTGCAGGTGGTCCTGCAAGTTGCCACCAACGCCCGGCAGTTCGTGCAGTACGTCGATGCCCAAGGGTTTGAGCACACTGGACGGACCGATTCCCGAACGCTGCAAGATGCCTGGCGACCCCACGGAGCCGGCGCACAGGACGATCTCCTTGCGTGCCTTCCAGCTCATCTGCTGGCCCTGCTGGCGTCCGATTACCTGGGAGGCGCGGCCGTTTTCCAGCAGTACGCGGTCGACCTCCACTTCGGTCAATACTGTCAGGTTGGGGCGTTGACGGACCGGCTTGAGGAACGCCTTGGCCGCATTCCAGCGCACGCCAGCCTTCTGGTTGACCTGGAAGTAGCCGCAGCCTTCATTGTCGCCCTGGTTGAAGTCATTGATGTTGGCAATACCACTTTGCGCTGCCGCATCACGGAAAGCATCGAGGATCGGCCAGTGCAGGCGCTGCTGTTCGACGCGCCATTCACCGCCATCGCTGTGGAATTCCGAGCCGCCGGCAAAATGGTTTTCGCTCTGCTTGAACAGCGGCAGCACGTCTTTCCAGGCCCAACCCGCATTGCCTTCTGCGGCCCAGCCGTCGTAATCCTGGGCCTGGCCGCGCATGTAGATCATGCCGTTGATGGAGGAGCAGCCGCCAAGCACCTTGCCCCGTGGGTAACTCAGCGCACGGCCTTGCAAGCCTTCCTGGGCTTCGGTCTTGAAACACCAGTCGGTGCGTGGGTTGCCGATGCAGAACAGGTAGCCGACGGGAATGTGGATCCAGGGGTAGTTGTCACGGCCGCCGGCTTCAAGCAGCAGCACGCGGTGGGCAGGGTTGGCGGACAGTCGATTGGCCAGCAGGCAGCCCGCGGGGCCGGCGCCTACGACGATGTAATCGTATTCAGCAGTTGCAATGGGCATCTGAGGCCTCGCTTGTTTTTCTTATTGGCTCCATCCTAGTTGTTAGTTTTCGTCTTAAAAATGTTAGTTTTTACCCAGCTGCTGTGCGTTTTTAAACAGCGTGGTCGAGTTTCATGCAATGGAGGCGTCATGTTCGACTGGAACGACCTGCGGTATTTTCTGGAGCTGCAGCGCAGCGGCCGCTTGCTCACCGCCGCGCAACGTCTGAAAACCACGCATGCCACCGTGGCCCGGCATATCGAGGCGATCGAGAAAAGCCTCGGCACCGCGCTGTTCGTGCAGCATGCCCAGGGCTACGAACTGACGCCGGCCGGCGAAGCGCTGCTCAAGCACGCCGAAGCCATGGAAAACGTCGCGCTGTTGGCCGAAGACGAACTGACCCACTCCGCCGCGCCCTTGGGCAAGATCCGCCTCGGCGTGGCCGAAGGCTTGGGCGTGATGTTCCTGGCCAGTCGCATGGGTGGGCTATTTGATCGCTACCCCGGACTGGAAGTGGAATTGGTGGCGGTGCCACGCTTTGTCAGCATTCTCAACCGCGAAGCGGAGATCAGCATCCACCTCGAACGCCCCAGCGTCGATCAACTGGTCACCCGCAAACTCACCGACTACCGCCTGGCCCTCTACGCCAGCCGTGCCTATCTGGACCGCAACCCACCGATCGAAAAGCGCGAAGACCTCGCCGCGCACGCGTGGATCGATTACGTGGACGACTTGCTGTTCAGCCAGGAACTCAAATTCCTCAGCAGCTTCTGCCGCAACCCCAAGGTGGTGTTCCACAGCACTAGCGTGATTGCCCAGCACCAAGCCGCGCGCTCCGGGTTGGGGATTGCGGTGCTGCCGTGCTTCATGGCGTCGGGCGATCCGGACTTGGTGCCATTGCTGCCGGGTGAGGGAATCCAGCGCAGCTACTGGATCAGTTCGCGCCGGGAGTTGCACAAATCGGTGCGACTGCGGGTGTTGTGGGATTACGTGGTGGAGTTGTGCGCGCGGGAGCAGGGGTTGTTGTTGGGCGAGGCCTGATGCCAGGCCTGCCCAACAGAGGGGTTAGAGTTTCACCACCTGATGCACCTGCTCCGCGCAAGCCCGTGCATCCTCAATCATTTTCCCGAACGCCTTGCTGACAATCTCATCACGGCTCAACCAACGCACCTTCTGGCTCAGGCGATAGTGATAACGCAGCCCGCCATTCTCCTGCGAACCCTGCAGGTCCAAGTCATACCACGGCGAACGCACCTGGCAACCCGGGATGGTTTTTTCCATCCGCCCGCCGCTCAGGGTGATGCTGTAGTCATGGGTTTGCGGGTTGCCCAGATCAAGCTCGGCCTGCTGCCCTTGGCGGCGGTAGTTGATAAAACCATCCCAACGACTCTTGAGCGATTCATCGCTATATACGTAGTCATTCGCCAGCTTTTCCAGCGCACGCTGATCATTCATTTTGGCCGTGACGGTATAGCCGTCATGCACCACAAAGCCGGTGGCCGGGCGAGTGATCTGGCAGTCGCTGATCTCGTTGCCGAAGTTGGCGCAGATGTCCTGGTCGGTGGCGGTGCTGCCTTGCTGGCGGTCGGCGACGCTCAGTTGCATCAGCGGCAGGCGACTGAAGGTGATCGTGGCCTGGGTCGCGCCGTTGCCTTGTTTGTCGTAGTGCACCTGTTTGTCCAGGCGCAGGGTGGTTTCGGGGCGTTCCAGCGGGATATGTTCCTCGCGCACCTGACCCTGGGCGTCGTTGACCAGCACCCAGCGGTCCTGGATATCGGGCATGACCTGGCCGGGGGCGAACACCGGGTTGGTCGGGTCGAGCCACCACACCTGGCCGTCCACTTCGGCGCGCACGATGGCGTGGTTCGGCGCCTGGGTGCCGGGGATCAGTAGCGACTCGACCACATCGCCCCGGCTGACCCAGGCGGTCTCGGCCTTGATGCCACTGGCCTTGAGCAAGGCGGTCAGCAGGATTGCCAGGTCCTTGCAGTCGCCATAACCGTGTTGTTCGATTTCAGCGAGGTTGAAGGGCACGTAGCCGCGCTCTGTCGCCCGCCAATCACCCAGGTAGCGATAGTGATCGTTGATGTGCTGCATCAATGCCGCGACCTGTTCGGCCGGCGCCAAACCGCGCACGGCAACCACGGCGGCAGCAGCTTGTGGCGGCAGGTTGGCACCGAGGATCTGGTTGTAGCGCTGCGCGAACGCCCCGAAGTACGCCTGGCGCTCCAGGGCGCTGCCCATCTCGATCCGTGGGATGCGCAGCAACGCGGCGTTGGAGGCTTCGTTGATGTAGTTGAGGTAGGTCGGAGCCTTTTGCACCACGTCCAGGGTCTTGCCATTCTGCGACGGCGTTACGCTGAAACCCTCGAACAGTTCGCTGCGCCACTGGATGGGGCGCTCGGCAGTAAAACGCGCCTTGAACCGGTCGCGCCGCGCCGGGCTGGCGCCGAATTTGAGTACGTAGTGAAACTGGGTCATCAAGGGTTTGGCGGCGTGGTGCTCGCGTACGGCGTAGCGAATCTGCGTGCCGACGCGCAGGTTGGGGAAGGCCAGCGAGGTCTGTTTGTTGCGGCTGAAGCCCTGGTCCGGATTGGGCGCGGTGCGGGTGTCGATCTGCGTCGCATCCAGCGCCACTGGCTTGGCGCCTGGCTGGGTGGACTGCGCGCTGATCACTTCAAAGGTGTCGCCTTCGGAATAATCAAAGTCGATGCGCGAGAGCATTTCGCGGCCGCTCGGCTTGAGGATCGTATAGCGGTAGGTGGTGGTGCAGTCGGTACTGGCGTCGCGGTTGAAGTGGCAGTGCAGCTCGGTGTCGCTGGCCAGTGGTGCTTCGGCCAGGGGTTGCAGCGCGGCAAACACGCCAGGAGCAACAAGCCCCAGGCTGATGGCAATCAGGGGGCGGTGAAACGAAAAACGGTACATGGGCGCCTCGGGTGACACATTGAAACAGCTACCCGGTGGGTAGCGAGAAGGCGCTGGATGATAATGGATCGCAACTGAGAAAGCCAGGATTGTTCGACGATTTATGTGGCTGAAAGGCCCGTTCTAGAGCCTTTTCTTTGATTTGTGTCAGTCGTTTCGCAGTTCGAAGTCGGCGCTGGCAAGCTTCTCGCCGTTGATCAGCACATGGACGACATGCTTGCCGGGGTAATGCTTACGCGTGGTCAACTCGCGGATATGTTGCTCACGTCGGATGCTGTGAAGTTCGCCAGCGCCGAGGGTAAACGCCTTGAGCTTGAACACCTTTGCGGCACTGTGGCCGGCGCTTTTCACGTAGTCGATGGCGTAGTCCACCACTAGTTTCTGTGGGGTAGTGGCGGTGGACTCCAGGCTGAACGACAGGTTGATGCGGTCGCCCAGCTTGATCACCGCCGGCGTGACCTGTAGGCGGTGGATCTTCACCTCGGCCTTGGCACCCGCACCCATAATCGTCAGGGCGCGGGTGTTGCCTTGCTTGATCAGGCTGCGCAGGGCGTGGCGGGCGATCCACGCGGTGTGCGGGTTATCCAGGTTCCAGCCTTCGATCAGACTGAGCACCCAGTCCGGGTGGTCCTTGGTGATGTCGTTGAGGTGGTTGGCCACGGACTTGCGTACGTAGAGGCTGTTATCGGCCTTGAGGTTGTCGAGGATCGATGCGCACAGCTCGGGGTTGGCCTGCACTTCGGCCAGCCGGAATGACCAAGGCAGGCGTGGACGTGAACCTTCGCTGGCCAGGCGGCGCACGTGTTCGTTGTCATCCAGCGACCAGGCTTGCATCACCGCCAGCGTGCGCGGGAAGTCGTGCAGCAGAAAGTGGCGTATGGCGAATTCGGCGGAACCAAAGGTGGTGAAGTATTTAAGAGCAGCCATGGAGCGCTTGAAGTCGTGCAACCCGTAACTTGCCACGAAATGCGGCAGGAACAGGCTGACAAACGCGCTGTTCAGGCGCGGTGCCAGGGCCTGCAGCAGCTTGAGGGTCTGCGGATAATCCAGCGGGATCACCGCGTGCAGGCTTTCGCTGACCCGCGCCATGCGCTGCATCACCGACAACTCGGCCAACCCGGCCTTGGCGTGCTTGAGGAAGCCCTTGGCGTCGAACGCCGGGTACACCGCTGTCATTTCATCGGCGATGTGTTGCAGGCGTTCGACGTTGAAGATTTCCTTGAGGGCCGGGGCGCTTTGGTCGGTCATCGGTGATTCCGGTGGCGGTTAGAGAAAGTGGCGGTTAGAGAAACCAGCGGTATTCCCGCGCGTGGATCTCTTGTTGGAAGGCCAAGTGATCCTGGCGTTTGTTTTCGCAGTACACGTCGACAAATTCGGCGCCCAGCTTATCGCGCAATACCGGTTGGTGCTGCATGGCACGTACCGCGTCGAGCATTTCCAGTGGGAAGTCGGTGCCACTGCTGCGATCTTCGTTCAGCGGGGCGATAGGTTCGCGCTTGGCTTCCAGGCCGTGCTCCAGGCCGACGAGGATCGCCGCCAGCACCAGGTACGGGTTGGCATCGGCACTGGCCAGCCGGTGCTCGATGCGCAGGTTGCGTGGGTCGGACTCGGGAATGCGAACGCACGCGTCACGGTCTTCAAAGCCCCAGCTGGCACGGGTGGCGGCGTTGACCGTACCGCCCAGGCGGCGAAAGGCGTTGTGGTTGGGCGAGAAGATCGGCATGCAATGGGGCAACAATTCCAGGCAGCCGGCCACAGCGTGCCGCAGCGGTTGCTGCTGGTGCGCCGCCAGCAGGTTATTGCCAGCGCCGTCATACAGGCTGACATGCACATGCATGCCGCTGCCGGGGTATTGCAGGTACGGCTTGGCCATGAAGCTGGCGCGGTAACCGTGCTTGAGCGCCACGCCACGGGTGCTGCGGCAGAACAGGGCGGCCCAGTCGGCGGCGCGCATGCCATCGTCGAGGTGGCCGAAGTTGATCTCGAACTGGCCGGGGCCGATCTCGGCAGTGATCACCGTGATGTCGATGCCCTGGTCCTTGGCAGTTTGCGCCATGTCGTCTAGCACATCGCCGAAGCGCGACAGCCGTTCGATATGCAAGTTGGGCTGGTCGTCGGGGTCATCGCTCAGTGGGTCACGGGCGAATTGCGGCAGGCCGTTGTCGAGCTTTTTGTCGAACAGGTAGAACTCCAGTTCAAACGCCACCACCGGGTGGATGCCCTTGTGCTGGAGGCGCTCGAGCACCTTGGCCAGCACTTCTCGGGGTTCGAATTCGATGGGCGCTTCGGTGCCGTCCGAGGTGATCAGCATCTGGCCGAGGGGCTGCGACTCCCAGCTCACTGGCTTGAGCGTGCCTGGCACCAGGCGGCGGTTGGCATCCGGGTCGCCGTCGTTGAAGCAGTAATCACCAATCTTGAACAGACCGCCCTGAACCCCCAGCAGCACGGCGTTCTGCGGTAGCTTCAGCGGGCTGCCGGCGGCGACTTTTTCCAGCATCTCGATGGGGTAGCGCTTGCCGTAGAAGTGCCCGGGAATGTCCAGGGCGATCAGGTCGACGTAGCGCACATCGGGATGGTTCTGGCGAAAGGTCCGTACTTCGGCCAGTAACGTGGAGGCATGGCTTTTCACGGGTGCAACTCCTAGTTGTAAACCCACAACACGCGGGCGGGCAGGTCGGTCAGGTTGGCGTAGCGGCAATGGGCGAAGCTGGCCAGGTGAAAGCTGTCGCCTGGGCCGAGGGTGACCGAGTCGGCCTCACCCTCGACCCACAGGGTCAACTCGCCCTCCAGCACAAAGCCGGCCTGCTCGGCGCGATCACTCATGGTTTGTTCGCCACTGTTGGCACCGGGAGCCAACAGGCTGTCGAGCATCGAGAACGCGCCGTTCATGCTCGGTGAAACGAGGATGTCGGTGATGCCATTGGCGTAATACACCGTGCGCCGCTCGTTGGGGCGGGTGATCCAGTCCACGGCCTTGGGTTTGGGCTGGCTGTAGAAATAGGTGGTGGGTACGTCGAGGGCGTGGCTGATGGCGGTCAAATCCGCCACGGTTGGGCGTGACAAACCGCGCTCGACCTGGGACAGGAAACCCACCGAACGCTCGATTTTTTGAGCCAACTGCGCGAGGGTGAGCTTCTTGTGCTTGCGCAGGTCGTGGATGAGTGCGGCGAGGGTGGCGAGTTCTTCTTGTGGGGTCATGAAATTTATTTCGATAAATTTCATGAAAAATTACAGGATTTATTTCATGGAGGCAATGAGCATGGATTTACACGCGCACTTGTTCGGGCTGGAACAGGCACTACAGCAAAGCGCGACCCGTTCGGATACAAGGCAGTTGGCACGATTGCTGGCCGATGATTTTGTTGAGTTCGGCGCCAGCGGCCATGTGTGGGGCAGCAAGGCCGAGGTGATCGACGGGCTGCAGGATGAGGTGTTTTCTGCGCGCAGCATGACCGAGTTCGTGGTGAAAATGCTGAGCGAGCACGTGGCGTTGGTCACCTATCGCTGTCACCGGAGCGGAGTCGGGACCTCGTTGCGCAGCTCGGTATGGCGGGCAGAAGAAGGGCAGTGGCAGATGGTGTTCCATCAAGGCACACCCTTGGCAGTTGATTAGCCATTGCTGTGGCGAGGGGGCTTGTTACCGCTGGGCCATGAAGCGGCCCCAACCCATTGGGGCAGTGAGAGGCCCGATGGAATGATCACGCATCGCAGCGGTCCGAACCTGGGTACGCATCATTCATTGAAGGAGCACCCATGAAAGCCAAATCCCTGATTGCCAGCCTGCTGGTCGCCACAAGCTTGTCCACCGCCAGCTTTATCGTGCAGGCCGGTGACACCCCCCAGGAAACCGTGCAACCTTCGAGCATCAACACCCGCGACCTGAAAGAGGGTGATCGTGCGCCGGACATGCTGATGCGCAAGGAATCGGCCGTCAGCGACTGGAAAAAGCGCGGCCTCAAGCAGCCTGAGGAAGACAGCCAATGGACGCGGGTAGGCGATAAATTCGTGCTGCTCAAGACCACCAACGGCACCATTCTCGAGATCACCCCCGTCAAGAAATGACCGTGTCTGTAGTGCCTGCCCTGGGTTAAGGTAACCGGCCATAGACGCCGCGTTACCTTCGACGATCGAGAGCAGGATGCTTGCCACAATAAGAAACTACCCCCGCACCGTAAACCTGCTGCTCTCGGCCACGCTCATGCTGACGCTGGCCAAGGCCATCACCTTTCCCTACCTGGTGATTTACCTTACCCACCGCTTTGCCCTCGACATCACCCAGGTTGGCCTGGTCATCGGCAGCTCGCTGATCGTCGGCTCATTGCTCAGCGTGTATGGCGGTTTCCTTGTCGACCGCATCAACAGCTACCGGCTGTTACTGGGGCTGAGTGCGCTGTTTGTACTGGGTTTTATCGGCACGGTGCTGGTGCAGCATTTCTGGGTGTTCTATGCCTGCCTGATCCTGATCAACCTCGCGTACGCGGTGATCGATATCGCCGTCAAAGCCGGCTTTGCCAGCCTGTTGCCCGAAGAGGCGCGCAGCGAAGTGTTTTCCATCAAGTACACCCTGACCAATGTCGGTTATGCCGTGGGGCCTTTTTTCGGGGCGATGATTGCCAAGTTGGATATCAGCTTGCCGTTCATCCTCTCGGCGCTGTTAGGGGTGGTTTTTTTCCTGCTGTATTGGCGCTGGGGCGACCGTACCCTGACCACCGTGGATGCCACGCAAAAGCCGGTGCCGTTCCTCGCCGTCGGCCGGGTGCTCTTACGGGATCACCGTTTGGTCTGCTTCACCCTCGGCGGCGTGCTCAGTGCGGTGGTCTTCGGCCAGTTCACCGCGTGGCTGTCGCAATACCTGGTGACCACCACCACGGCCGAATACACCTACACCGTGGTCAGCGCCGTGCTGAGCACCAACGCGGTGCTGGTGATTGCCCTGCAGTACGTGATCGGGCGGCGTATTTCGCACCGCTACCTGGGCCAATGGCTGATCGCGGGGCTGGGCATGTTTCTGCTGGGAGTCGTCGGGTTCGCGCTGTCCACCAGCGTGTTGTGGTGGGTGCTGGCGATGGCGGTGTTCACGGTGGGGGAGATCATCGTGTTTCCGGCCGAGTACATGTTTATCGACCGCATCGCCCCGGACCACCTGCGCGGCATGTACTACGGGGCGCAGAACCTGTCCAACCTGGGTGCCGCGTTGGGGCCGGTGTTGTGTGGGCTGGTACTGGCCAGCCTGCCGGCCTACTACATGTTCTACATGCTGGGGGCGTTCATCGTCGCAGGCGGGATATTTTATTTCATTGGTGCGTCGTTGAAGGCAAGTCATCCAGCGTGAGCTTGCCCATGGTGTTGCTCTGCAGTTCGTAGCGCAATTCTTCCACCATCTTTTCGACTTCTTGCGGGGTCTGCAGTCGATTCGTGCTGATCCCGGTCACCACCAGGTCCACACGGCCGGTCTCGGCGTCGTAGACCTTGAGGGTCAGGGACGCGTCCCGGCACAGGGTGAATTCACACGTCAGCGGCGACAGGCCTTCTTCGATGCAATTTCGCAGTTGAGAGAGGGTAAACATGCGGGTTCCTTCAGGCATAAGTTCGATGCTTGAAGGTTATGGCGTGCTGCCCGCTGCAATAAGGCGAATTCGCACTAAGTGCACTAGTGCATTTGTACTTTCACGGCCTATTCTTGAGGCGCAACTCACCGGCAAACAGCCCGCGTTCACGGGCCCAGACGATCGCCGCACTGCGGCTGTGCACTCCCAGTTTCGAGTACACCGTGGCCACATGGTTACGCACCGTGTTGGGCGCCAGTTTCAAGCGCGAAGCGATCTCCTTGTCAGCCAGGCCTTCGCAGATCAGCCCCAGCACATCGCGCTCTCGGGCGGTGAGGTCGGTGAAGGCGATATTGGGTTGGCTGGGGCTGTTGACGCTCTTGGCGTTGGCCAGTTTTTCGATGAGGGTCTGGCTGAACCAGGAGGCGTCCTGCATCACTTCTTCGATGGCCGCCACCAGTTCCAGCTCCGAGCGTTTGCGTTCGGTGATGTTCATCATCACCAGCAGATAGCAGGGCACGTCCTGGATGATCACCGTGTCGGCGGAGACCACGCAGTCGATCACCTCGTTGCCTTTCTTGCGCACCTTGAGGTCCTGGCCGTCGAGGTTGCCGGCTTTTTCCAGGTTGGCGAACAACTGCGCGGCCGCCTGCGGGCTGTCGATAAAGTCGATGTCTTCGATGGATTTGCCGATCAGTTCCTCGCTGATATAGCCGGTGATGCTCATGAAGGCTTCGTTGATGTCCACCACCTGGCGGTTGGCGGCGCTGCACACCAGGGTCGGCACCGGCGTCAGGCGGAACGATTTGGCGAAGCGCTCCTCACTCTGGCGCAGGGCGATTTCTGCCTTGCGCCGGGGCTCCAGGTCCATGAACGAAAACAGCATGCAGTCCTCTTCGTTCATGTCCAAAGGTTGGCCGGCAACGATCACCAGTTTGCTACCGCCCTCAGGCAGGCGCAGCTCGGCCTGCATCTGCGGGATGGTCGCGCCTTCGCCCAGGCGCTGGATGGCCAGGTCCTTGCGCTCGGCCTGTTCCAGCACGTCCAGCTCATAGACGGATTTACCGATGACCTGGTCGCGGTTGTAGCCGGTCATCTCCAGAAAGCCCTGGTTCACCTTGATGTAACGCAAGTCACTCAGGCGACAGATCACCGCCGGCGCCGGGTTGGCGTTGAAGGTTTTTTCGAAGCGCTGTTCGGCGCTGGCCCATTCGGTGGCGTCGCTGAGGATCAGCACCAGCAATTCCGGCTCACCGTGGGAGTCACTGATCACCAGGCTGCGCAGGCGATGGACCCAGGTTCTGTCGGTGTCGTCGGTGGGGGAAACTTCCACCACCACGTCACTGAACTCTTCGCCAGCGGCGACGCGGGCGAGGGGGTAGTTCTCCAACAGCACCGGGTGGTTGTTGCGATAGCGCAGGGCAAATCGTTCGGCGTAGGCCTGGGTATTGGCACCCAGTGCAGCGACGTCATCGATGCCGTGCATGTTCAGCGCAGCTTCGTTGGCCCAGAGGATGGTTTGGTCGACTTCCGCGAGGATGATGCCGTCGGATACCCCGGAGACAATCTGCTGCAGTTGGCGGCGGTTGGTTTCTTTGGCGAGGACATCCTGGGTCATGGTTTCTCCGGGTTTTAGACGCGTGGAATTACGACACCGGGGCTTCAGGATAGTGCAGACCAATTGCCTGGTGTGGGGTGCAAATGCACTATTCAGTCCGGTGCATTTGCGCGGGGACGAGCGGTACTTGGCTCGCCAGACTGAGGCGGTCAATAACGCAAAAAGGATCAATCATGACCCCTGTCTATGAAACCAACCGTTCGCCGTTTCGCGTGTCCTGGAGTGCGGTACTGGCCGGGAGTGCAGTTGCCCTGGTGAGTTACCTGGTGCTGAGTGTGTTGGGCACCGCCATCGGCGCCAGCGCCGTCGACCCCATGCAAGCCGGCAACCCCTTGAGTGGGTTCGGCACGGGCGCCGGGATCTGGCTGTTTGTCTCGACCCTGGTCGCTGTTGGTCTCGGCGCCTTTGTGGCCGGCCGCACGGCCCCTGATCGCGGCGGCCTGCACGGCGTGCTGACCTGGACCCTCACCACGCTGCTCACCACCTGGCTGCTGGCAGGCTTGGCCGCCAGTGTCGTCGGCACCGCCGGCAATGTGGTAGGTAAAGGCCTGTCGGCTGCCGGCAGCGGCATTGCTGCGGTAGCACCGGGCATTGGCGACAGCGTCAAGCAGCAGTTGAACGAGCAGGGCATCCAACTGGACTGGAACAGCCTGCAAGGCGAGCTGGACACCTTGCTCAAGCAAAGTGGCAAGCCTGAACTGGACCCGGCCAACGTCGAACAGAAAACCGACCAGGCCGCTGCCGATGGCAAGCAGTCGGCGACCGCCGCAGCCAGCAACCCTGCCCAGGCTGGCGATGCGTTGAAGCAATGGTTCGAACGCGTCAAGGCTTCCGGTGAGCCCGCGCTGAATGCAGCGGATAAAGACGCATTGGTCAATATCGTTGCGGCCCGCACCGGCAAGAGCAAGGAAGAAGCTACCCAGATCGTCGACAACTACGCCCAGGCCTATCAGCAGGCCATGCAAAAGGTTGATGAACTGAAGCAACAGGCCGAGCAGAAAGCCCGTGAAGCCGGCGAAGTCGCGGCCAAACAGCTCTCCCGTGCGGCCTGGAGCACCTTGGCCATGCTGTTGTTGGGCGCGGCCTTGAGCTTCCTGGTAGGGCGGATGGCCCTGACCACGCGCCGAGTGCCGTTGGCTTAACAATGCTTGCAGCAGGGACGCTGCTTTTCACTGGCACCAAACATGCTAGTGTCGGCATTCCAATACCCACCGGCAGTGCCTGGCGATGCGTGATATCTACAGCGTCTTCAATTCCAATGGCGCCTATGAAACCGGGGCCCATGCCCATGACGAGTTCATGCTCATGGTGCCCGAGCACGGCTTGCTGCGCTTCAAGGACGAAGACAGCGGGCGCAGCACCTCGGTGATCGACCGCCAATTCGTGCTGGTACCGCCGCAATGCAGCCATTCGTCCTCATCACTCACGGCCAGCCAGGGGCACTTGGCGTTCTACGTCGACCCTGACTACATGCGCTACGCCCTGCGTGACCTGTCCGGTGACGCCAATCGCCTGCTGCGCGTGCCCACCCTGGGCATCTGGCAAACCTCCGCGCCGCTGCACCATTTGCTGCTGGCGAAAAAAGCCTTCAGCCAACCCGACCCCTACGTAGATCGCCACCGCCAACTGGCCCAGGCCGATCACCTGTTGTTGCTCGAATGCCTGGCGATCTCCCTTAGCCAGCCGAGCTTGCAACGCTCTTCCACCGAGCGCCATGGCGCCATGTTGGTGCGCGATGTGAAAGCCTACGTGGAAGGCAATCTCGAGCATGCGCCAGGGCTGGATGACATTGCGGCGGTGTTCCATCTGTCCCGCCGACACCTGACCCGCCTGTTTGCGCAGCACACCGGTGAGACGGTGTTGGCCTATGTGCAACGGCTGCGCCTGGAACGGGCGCAAACCCTGCTGCGGCATACACGCCTGTCGGTGCTGGAGATCGCCAACAACGTCGGCTACGAATCGCCATCGCACCTGGCCCATGTGTTCCGCCGGGTGTTGGGCATCTCCCCGGATGAATGGCGCCGTAGCTGACACCAGCACAAACCACAATGCGAAGCGAGCCGTTCTTGATCGTGATCATGATTTTGATCTGGCTTTTGATCTGGCTTTTGATCTTAGGCGCCCCGTCAAACACGCTGGCCGGAATTCGACAGGGATTTGGGGGGTAAACCGGCAGGGATGCCGGTTTAGCCGCCCCGTGCCATGGATGGCGCGTGGCGGCGGCCCCCCAAATCACTGTCGGATTCCGGGCACACCGAGCCTAGGCGAGGTGCCGAGTGTTGGGGCAAGAGCGTTTTGCTTACTTTTGACTGGGCCGGCATTCCGGCTGTTCAAAAGTGAGCCGCCGTAAGGGCGGAACCCATGGCAGCCGTTACCTAAATAACGGATATGTACCCGGTCAGATCCAACATCCAGGTCGGCTGTCAGGCCGCCATCGCTGGCAAGCCAGCTCCTACAGTTAGATTGCGGTGTGAAAGTTAGATTGTGGTCGTCTGCCAGGCCGCCTTCGCAGGCAAGCCAGCTCCCACATTCGAGTCGGTTCCTCCAGGCGCAACCCCAATCACCGATGTCCCGATCCCGCGCATGATCCGGCCCGATCCCGTGCGCCACAAATCTATCATCCGTTCATCCTCTGCTCACCAACAACAGACAAGTCCGGCGTACCGGACGAGGAGGGGCGGTGAGCGCAAAACCCTTTATCCGTTTTTCAGGCGTGCAAAAAAGCTTCAAAGTCGAGGGCCGCCAGTTGGTGGCCGTGCGCAATGTGTCGCTGGAGGTCCAGCGTGGCGAAATCATCACCCTGGTCGGCCCCTCGGGCTGCGGCAAGTCCACCTTGCTCAACATGACCGCCGGGCTGTTCGGCCCCAC
Source organism: Pseudomonas sp. C 49-2 (assembly GCF_003970195.1). Taxonomy (NCBI): domain Bacteria; kingdom Pseudomonadati; phylum Pseudomonadota; class Gammaproteobacteria; order Pseudomonadales; family Pseudomonadaceae; genus Pseudomonas; species Pseudomonas sp. C 49-2. The sequence goes on along the minus strand of NZ_RXYG01000013.1, from coordinate 58,848 downwards.
GGTCGGCGAAGTGCACTACGACGGCGTTGAAGTCAAAGGCGTGAACACCCGGGTCGGCTACATGACCCAGGCCGATCACCTGCTGCCCTGGCGCACCGTGGCTGGCAATATCGCCGTGCCGTTGCAGATTCGTCGCGTGCCCAAGGCCGAGATCGAAGCACGGGTCGAGGAGCTGATGGCGCTGGTGGGCCTCACCGGTTTCGGCGAAAGTTACCCCAACCAGCTTTCCGGCGGCATGCGCAAACGCGCGGCCATGGCGCGCTTGATGGCCAGCGACCCGGAAACCCTGCTGATGGACGAGCCCTTCGGCGCCCTCGATGCGCAAATGCGCCTGACACTGCAGACCGAACTGCTGCGCCTGTGCCGCAAGCTCAACAAAACCGTGCTGTTCGTCACCCATGATGTCGACGAAGCCATTGCGCTCGCCGACCGCTGCGTGGTGTTCGCCGGTCGCCCAGGCACCATCGACCATGTGCTCGACATTTCCCTGAGCGGGGAACGCAACCTGGTGCAACTGCGCTCCGACGCACGCTACGTGGAACTCTGCGCCGAACTCTGGAAACGCTTGGCGCCCGACGTCGCCGGCGCGGCCGATCCCGCTTCATTGGCTCACTCGCTGGAGGTCGTATGATCCAGGTCTATCGCTTGCTGTTCCTGGTGTTCCTGATGCTGTTGTGGGAAGGCGTGTCGCGCTGGTTTGGCGTGGAGTTCTTCATCAGCCGCCCTTCGGCCGTGGCCCAGAGCCTGTGGAAAATCCTGCTCAATGGCGTGTTTTTCTACCATGCCGGCATCACTACCCTGGAGGCGGTGCTGGGCTTTTTCTTCGGCTCCCTCGCGGGCTTGATTGCAGGCCTTGTACTGGGTCGCGCCACGTTGCTGGCCGACATCCTCGATCCGTTTTTGACCGCGTTCTACAGCCTGCCGAAAGTGGCGCTGGCGCCGCTGTTCATCCTCTGGTTCGGTATCGGCTTGCCGATGAAAGTCATCCTCACCGCCGCGGTGGTGTTCTTCCTGGTGTTCCTCAACACCTACAGCGGCGTGCGCAACGTGTCCCGCGAGCAACTGACCATCCTGCGCTTGATGGGCGCCAAGGAGCGTGACCTGTTGACCATGGTGGTGATCCCCTCGGCCTTCACCTGGGTGTTCACCGGCCTGCGGTTGTCGGTGCCTTATGCGCTGATCGGCGCGCTGGTGGGCGAGATCATCGCGGCCAACCGTGGCCTGGGTTACCTGCTATCGGATGCAGCCTCGCAGTTCGACACCGCCGGCGTGTTTGCCGCTTTGGTTGGGATCATTGCTTTGGCGCTGATCCTGAACACGGCGGTGAAGGTGGCCGAAAGCAAGCTGATGCCGTGGAAAGCCAATGAAGCGGAACGTGAAGTCGCGGTTTAACCCCCTCTGGTTTGGAGCTTGATCATGCATAAGCGTCTTGTGATTGTCGGTCTGTTGTGCGCTGCCTTCCTGCCCGCCGCCCAGGCCCAGGACCTCACCAAGGTCACCCTGGCGTTCCCCAGCGAAGGCTTTCTGTATGTGCCGATCTATGTCGCGCAGAAACAGGGCTACTTCGCCGAAGAAGGCCTTAATGTGGAAGTGATCGTGTTTCAAAAAGGTGGCTCGGCAGCGTTGACGGCCGTGCTCGGTCGCGATGCCGATGCCTATGTCGGTTTGCCTGCGGTCGCAGTGCGCGCGCGGTCCAAAGGCCAGAGCGTGCAGGCGTTTGCCGCCGTGCAGACCCAGTTCGGCAGCACCGTGGTGATCGATGGCGAGTCGGCGCGCAAAGCCGGTGTGTCGGCCGCGTCGCCCATCTCGGCGCGTGCCGAGGCCCTCAAGGGCTTGAAGATCGGCGTGACTGGCCCCGGCAGCACCACCGACATGTTGGTGCGCTACCTGGCCAAGGACGCCGGCCTGAACCCGGACAAAGATTTCACCATCATGCCCATCGGCGGAGCGCCGAACATGCTGGCGGCGTTTTCCCAGGGCAGCATCAACGGTTTCTCGCTGTCGCCGCCCACCGTCACCACGGCGGCACAGCAGGGCGGGTTTGTGCTGATGGACCTGGCCAAGGGCGAATACAAACCCTTGGACGGCTTCCTGTTCACCGCGATGATCGCCCGCGAGGACTGGTTGAGCAGCAACAAGGCCACCGCCGAGAAACTGGTGCGCGCTATCTGGAAAGCCGAACATCTGATCGCCAGCGAACCGGACAAGGCCCGCGAGTCGGTGCGCCCGTACTTCGCCCACACCGATGCGGCGATCTTCGACGCCGCCTGGACGGCTTCGTTGCCTTCCTATCCGGCCACGCCGCGTATCGAAAAAGACGGCGTCGAGAAGAACATCAGTTTCATGAACGCCGTCGAGAATGACCCGGTGACACTCGACCCGCAGCAGGTCTACACCAACACCATCGTCGACGCCGTGGCGCCGACTGTTTCCACCCTCAAGGGAGAGGCGAAATGACGCCCGAGGTTCATCTGGTCAATGTCTTTCCCGCCACCGCGCGTGGCGGCAACCCGGCGCCCACCGTGGCGCTGGCCGACGGCATGAGTGATGCCGACATGCAGCAAGTCGCCCGCGACTACGGGCATGAATGCGGCTTTGTGTTTGCCGCACCGGCCGGCAGCGATTTCGATTTTGCCCTGCGTTTCTGGGTGCCCAACCATGAGATGGAAATGTGCGGCCATGCCACCGTCGGCGCCATTTGGCTGCTGGATCAATTGGGCATGCTGCACAAGGAGCGCCTGGCGCTGTGGACATTGAGCGGGCGGGTTGATGCACGGATTACCAATGCCGGCACGCCGCAGATTCAAGTCGAAATCAGCCAACCCAAGGGGCAGGTTGAAACCTTGAGCGACCCGCAGGTGGAGGCCGAAATTCTGTCGGTGTTGGGCATCACGTCCAATGAACTGGCGCCGTTGCCGATCCAGAACGCCCGCACCAGCCGGGTCAAGACCCTGGTCGCGCTGAAGAGCGTGGCCGTGCTGGACAGCCTCAAGCCGGACTTCCGCCGCATGGAGCAACTGTGCGAGCGCATTGGTTCCACGGGGTTGTATCCCTACGCGCCGTCGGACCTTGAAGGTCGCCAGTTTGATGCCCGGCAATTCCCCAAATCCTCTGGTTACCCGGAAGACGCCGCCACTGGCATCGCCGCCGCGGCCTTGTCTTTTGGCCTGCTGGAAAATGGCTTGGTGACCGCTGACGATCGTCCGGTGTACATCCGCCAGGGCCGCGCAATGGGCCGGCCTTCGCAGATTTCCCTGCGCTTTCGTCACGATGGGGCAGGGCAGCTACAGGGTTGCTGGTTGGGTGGGCATGTGGCGTTTGTCGAGGAGCCCGCATGAGTATTCGCGAGCGTATCGCCGCCTTGGGCTTGCAACTGCCCGAGGCGCCAGGCCCCAAGGGTGACTACGTGCCGGTGACGATTCATGCGGGTGTGGCCTATGTAAGTGGACAAGTGTGCCGGCTGGGCGATGGCGTGATCAGCGGACCGGTGACGGACCAGACCTCGCCAGCGCGGGTGACACAGGCCGGTCAAACCTGCGCGTTGCGTGCCTTGAGCGTGCTGGATCAGGCGGTAGGGTTGGAGAACGTCGAGCGCATTTTGTTTGTGCGAGGGTTTGTGTTTGGCGGCGAGGGTTTCCAGCGCTTTTCCAACGTGGTCGACGGCGCTTCCCAGGTGTTGATTGATGTGTTTGGCGAGCAGGGCCGGCATGCACGTTCGGCAGTCGGCGTGGCGGGGTTGCCCAGCGGCGGAATGCTGGAATTGGAAGTCACCGCCGTTATCAAAACAACTGGATGACACATCGGCACTCACCTCAATGAACGCGTAAAATGCCGGTCTTTTTACGCGTATCTCGCAAAGGTGCCCCTTGAGCGCAGGCAAAGCCGTCGGACTGTTACTACTCACCTCCCTGTTGGCGGCGTGCGGCACCTCGCCGCCACGCACGCCCAATGACCTCTGCGGCATCTTCCGCGAAAAGGACGACTGGTACGACGCCGCCAAAGTCACGCAAAAACGCTGGGGCGTGCCGATTCAGGTGCCGTTCGCCATCATGTACCAGGAGTCCGGCTTCCGCCAGGACGCCCTGGCCCCCCGCAAATACCTGCTGTGGATCATCCCCTGGGGCCGCGTCTCCACCGCCGCCGGCTACGCCCAGGCCAAGGACGAAGTGTGGAACGACTACCGCAAGAGCACCGGCCGCAGCGGCGCCAGTCGCCAGGACTTCGACGACGCCATCGACTTTGTCGGCTGGTACATGGACAAGACCTACACCGTCAACGGGGTCTACAAATACGACGCGTATGGCCAGTACCTGAACTACCACGAAGGCTGGGGTGGCTACCGCCAACGCACCTACACCGCCAAGGCCTGGCTGCCGCCGGTGGCGAGCAAGGTGCAGGCGCGTTCACAGCTGTATGCGGCGCAGTATGCGCGGTGCAAGGATGATTTGGGGCGGGGGTTTTGGAGTCGATTTTGGCATTGGCTGTAAGGGGGAAAAGCTGTTCCCACGCTGCATGAAGAATACAGCGTGGGGCAAGGGCTACATCTCGATCAACCAACCCACCAAAGGCACTATCATCAACGTACTCAACGCCATTGAGGTGACATTGCCAATATACGGGTGAAAATGTGCGGGCAAACGACCCGCAATCGCACAAGCCAGCGGCGGCGCGATTAGAGCCCCGAGCAGAGCACTTGAACCGATGACTGTCCAACTACCACCATGAGTTAATACAGCTGCTGGCACTGCAGAGACCAATGGAACGTAGGTCGGAAACCATCCTCGTTTCATCCACTGTTTTCGCCAGATCACGACGCCCAGAGCCGATGTTAGCGCCTGGGCCGCGAGCAGGTGCAATACCAGGCCTGATCCGTACGCCGGGCTGATCGGGTTCAGTGCATAGGCCACCAACACACCTGCCAGCAACCCGAGACTCGCGAGTTCGTTTCCGAAAAATGGCGCTTCGGAGAAATCTGCCAACACCCGACGCAGGCCCCAGACGATACCGTAAGTGGGCGGCTTCGCGGGTGCCGGCTTGGCGGGGGCTATGTAATCAGAACTCACCAGCGACGGCACTCGACGACACGCTACAAATGCAATGACACTGCCGATCGCCATGCCCACCACATTGCCGATCACTACTGGAAGACCCAGTGGAACGCACACAAAGTTCACGATCAGCAGGCAAATGGGGGTCACCAGCAATGCGCCTAACACTGCACCGTTTACGGCAACTTTCCAGCCGCCGCCGAACATCAGTACCATGGCTGCTGGTAACGAGACGAATGCCGCAAACGTTGGTTGCCACGTCTGTGCGGTGACGCTCCAGCCCCACAGTAGATTACTCAGCATTAACCCCATCAGTGAACTGGTTACCAACCAAGGCCATAACCCTGTTCCGTAGGAAATAGAAAATCCCTGCCAGGCTTTACCGTGCTTGCTCGCCCACCATGCCAGGTAGGCGCCGCCCAACAAACCGAGCGATGCCAGTTCGTGCTTGTAGAAGGCTACTTCACTGATATCCCCGACTATCCAACGTAGCCAGGCAACAGGGTGGGGCAGGCTTGCGACCATCTCGGCGTAGCCTGGCCAGGACCATTGGTTGCTGAGCGCCACCCACAGCACCAGTAGCACACTCGCTAACCCCAGTATCAGGACGGTGAGATCTGCCCTGGACCGGTTGGACCTTGTTTCGGTAATGAGTGTTTTCATAGCACACCCTCTGATCAGCGTGGAAGGGCAGGGTGTTGGGAGTAGCCGAGCATTTGATCGTAGAGATCATTGCGTCGATCACGCTGCAGGTCATTGAGGCTGTTCCAGATCGGAGCACTGCGGGCGCTGGTGATATCAATGTCGGCGAACAGGATTTCCTGACGATTGGCTGAAGCTACCGCGCCAATCGGCCAGCCGTTGGTTCCGGTAATCAACGAGCATCCGAGGTAACGTGCTTCCCGCTCTTCGCCAATGCGGCTGGCGGCAGCGATAAACACGTTATTGACGTGGGCGGCGGTCATCGTCAGGTACGACGCCATGCATTTGCCGGCGTCATCGAACAGGGGAGGGGGCGTCCACACCCAGTTGTTCAGGCTGCAAATAATATCGGCGCCCTGCTGGCTGAGAATACGTGGCACCTCCGGGAACCAGATATCCCAACAAATCAGCAGGCCAATACGGCCTATCGGGGTTTCAAATACTGGAAATCCGGTATCGCCAGGCGTGAACCAGAGCTTTTCCAGGTTCCATAGATGCGCCTTGCGGTATTTGCCGATAAACCCATCGGGGCCTAGCAACACAGCCGTATTGAACAACTGCATACCGTCTATTTCACACAGGCCTGCCACCAGGTACACCTGGTGCTTACAGGCAAAATCTATCCACGCCTGCACACTTTCGCCGCCTGGAACCAGTTCGGCATGATCAAAGGCGTCCTGGCGACTGCTGAAGAAATACCCGCAATTGGTAAGCTCGGGCAGTACGATCAGGTTCGCTCCACCGTTTGCGGCTTCGGTCGCCAGTGCAAGACTTTGACGCAGATTGTTGGCTCGGTTGTTCATGCCAACCTGAGGGTCCAGTTGGATGACGGCTACGCGTGCGGGGCTTGCTGGTTCGCTCATGGCGGTGACCTCTTATTGTTATACAACCGTGATTCGGTTGGGCGTTTATAAGAGGCGAGCAAGCGTTTAATTAAAAGTCAGGTGATTCCCGTTACGTTGTAGTCTCTTTCTTTTCCGGTTCGGCTTTATAGGTTGGATAGTCGTCCATAGTAAAACCTCCGTTGAAAGCGGCTTGCGTTCTATTACAAATGTTTATCACGGTATCGATTGCTCCCCTGAAGCAGGGCTCCGTCCAGCCCGCATCTACAGAGAAGGATTCACCACAGAGGTACAAGCCTGACTTGTGAGAAAAGTCTCGATTGTATTTCAGTAGTTTCATGGCGTCGTAATAAGTACCTGCACGATAAAGCTTTGCGCAGCCAAGCGAGTTTTTATCATTCATCCATCGTTGAACAACCGCGTGATTACGTCCGATGTAGGGTGATATTTTTTCTTTGATATTGGTAGATTTCAAAAGGATTCTGTCGAGGTCTTCGATGCATCTATCAACGAGTTCTTCATCGGTGAATACCGATAGCTTTGTGGCGTCGTCTTCCCATGTGTAGCTGAGAAGAATGCAGTCGTAGGTGTTGTTAGGGTTGTAGCGGTAGGTATATACATCATGAACCAAGCTATCCGTCACGATGGCTTGAGGGATTTTTTTATTGTGAGAGAGAAACGTTTTTTTGAGTGGTGCGTACACTTTACAGCTGGTTTCCCAGTGAGCTGTTTTGTAGGCTTCTATGATTTCAAAGGGGAGCATTTCCGGGTTGAAGTTTTCAATTGATATTTGCGTTTCGATCAGCCATGAAGGTAGTGTTATTACTACAGAGTCATAATCGATGAATTCTTTTTTTACGTTTTCTTTTTGTGTAACGTTCCAATCGAGATAGACGCGTGTTTTCCCGCTTTTCAGTTTCTTGATCTTTGTTACTGCACAATTGGTCATGAGCCCGGAATGACTTTTTATGAGATGCTCGTATAAAGACTCATGTGCTTCTTCGGGTTTGATGAAGAGTATGGATTCGGCCAGGGATCCAAGTCCGATGTAGTTGGGTTTTTTGAAAGCTAGACCTCTCGAATCCAAGAGCTCGGGATGGTCTAAGTAAGGCGACGCCATCGGTGTGCCGTCCGCGTTCACACGCCCGTGGATTAATTGCAGATGACTGCTGAATCCAAATATCGCCGTGCGCAGGGGGTAAAGTGAACATACGTCATAGAATGCTCCCCAACTGCCATCACCAATGCCGATGGAGTAGAAAACCGCGGATTTCTCTGCAGTCATGCCCATGCCACCGAAGTTTCCAGGGGCACTTGATTGCCAGCTATCGATGCTTGGCATTTTGACCAAGTCGCGGAAGGAAACACTTTCGTATTTTTTGACTATTAAATTCCATATGTTCTCCCAGCCTTCAGTACCGTAATGTTCGGAGACGATCAACGTCATGCGCTCGGCGAAGGCTTTCCATTTTGCGAAAACATTGCCCAGTGTTTGACCTGGAGGCGGTGTTTTTCCATCCGTGTTTTTCCAGATAAGCATGGTGGGTTCTGCGCTGTCATCGACGCTCCCTTCTCGTAGAAATATACCTGTGGATCGCACCGCAGGGCTGCCTGGATTGGGGAAGTCTGTGTGGCGCAATTCGAATTCGTTGGCGTAATAGGCCATGAGTGAACGCCCATCTTTAGGCGGTTCGTCTGATGTGTTGAAGAACGGCATTCTCATTGCGCCCATCTCGAAAGGCGGTCTGCCAACGGTGTGGGTATTGTTATTCCCAAGAGGGGTGAGGTGCCTGCCGCCAATACGCTTTGACTTTTCAATTAACGTAATATCTGTGAAGCCGCACCGGTGAAGTTCACGTGCCGTTGTTAAGCCTGTAATGCCAGCGCCAATAATGCATATTTTATGATGGGGCTCAGTAGCCTGGGCAATTCCATTGACCTGCTCCACGAGCGCGCGGTAGTCGAAACACAAATCAGGTGGATTGGGGAACCTGGCTGCCCATTTGCTCTTGTTGGATCGCTTTTTTCGATGGGGGTGTTGGGCTGTGTCTGCGGGGTAATTGAAGTTGGAACCGATGGTCATTCTGATATTCCCAGTTCAGAGTTAATGGACTCGGAACAGGATGGCCATGAGTGTTGCTAGCCAGAAATAGGCTAGCGTTGGATTTTGGCACAGTAAATTCGTATTTTTTCGTAGGGGCAGTGCAAGCGATTAAAGTGGGGAACATGCTCCCTCACTCTGAGCGACATTGTGTTAGCTCGGCTGCATACACTCCAGCGACCGATCCACCCTCACACTGGCCATGTCCACCAGGTGCATGATCGACAGCACCAACGTGCGTGAAGTCCCTTCCAGTTGATCCCCGGCCGTTTGCGCCGCAACGGCGGCACAACGCAACACGCTGCTGGCGTGGGCCAGGGCGTCTTCGAAGCTGAGGTCTGGGGTGGTGGTGAAGAATTGCAGTTCTGAAGCGGGTGGCGCGGGGACAGGTTTGTCCATGGGTTCAACTCCTAATCAACGTTAGAGAGCCGTTACCTTCGCTACTAAACGGGGCGGCGGCGGGGTGGCGGCCGTACGCAGGTTAGTAGACCGGTGATTAGGACCCGGCGCACCCGAAGGTGCCCTGCGCACGGCCACCATAACGCAGGGCCGAAAAAAGGCGCCTTGCATAAGGGGGCGCTTGGCGCCTAATCACATCGTGGGCTACTAAACCCGGTCACTGAATGGGCAGTGACCGACGAAGACTAGCCACGTGATTTGAGCGGCGCAAGCGGTTGGGATTCTCTCGGAGACGTCCTGCGAGTTAAAGGGAAATGTCATCGCAGCGACTCTTCCTACACTTGCCAAACCTACCCAATTCTGGGAAAACCCCACCCTTTGTACCGTCAACGAGCGCCCTATGAGCCCCGAAGAACTCCAAATCACTGACATCCGCCCCGGCACCGGCAAAGCCGTGGTCAAGGGCGCGTTGATTACCACCCAATACACCGGCACCCTGGAAGACGGCACGGTGTTCGATTCGTCCTGGGAGCGCGGCAAGCCGTTCCAGTGTGTGATTGGCACCGGGCGTGTGATCAAGGGCTGGGACCAGGGGTTGATGGGCATGCAGGTGGGCGGTGTGCGCACCCTGTTTGTGCCGGCGCATCTGGCCTATGGCGAGCGGTCGATGGGCGCGCATATCAAGCCCAACAGCAACCTGCGTTTTGAGATTGAGTTGCTGGAAGTGCTGACGCGGGACGATTGAGGACGATGGACATGGAAGTTGATTCACACGGGTTGCCGGCGTGTTCCGTCGTGGGCATTCAGGTCGTTGAGCTGGGTGATCGCGATGAGGTCGAGTTGCAGCGGTTTTTTGAGCGGGCGCCGGATTACTTCATCGCGGTCAACGGCGAACCGGCCAATGCGACCGAAGCGCATGAGGAATTGCAGGGACAGTTGCCCGCAGGGTGGGCGTGCAGTCGGATGTATTGGCTGGGTTACCGCGATCTGGAACACCAGCTGGTGGCGGTGGTGAACATTGCGGCGGACTTGCTGGCTGTTGGTGTTTGGCATATCGGGCTTTTGCTGGTGGATGCTCGCTTGCATGGCACCGGGCTGGCGCGGCAGTTGCACGCGGATCTTGAGGCTTGGGCTGCGGGCAACGGCGCTCAATGGCTGCGTTTGACGGTCGTCATTGGCAATGCCAAGGCCGAACGTTTCTGGCCTAAGCTTGGCTATGTGCAGGTACGCACCCGCGAAGGGATCACGATGGGGCGTCAGGTGAACAGCGTATCGATTCAGGTCAAGGCCCTGACAGGTGGGCAGGTGGGTGATTACCTGACGTTGGTGCCGCGAGATCAAGTGGATGCACCTTCCTGAACCCATCCTGAAGAATCTTCTTATTCCCCATGCGGAAACTTTCCTACGGTTTACTCTCCTTTCATCGGGGCGTAAGCTTCGCGCGTTTTCATCAATAGCGGAGACCCTCAGTGGGTACTTGTTCGAGTGACAGTAGTCGGCCGGTTTCGGTAACCGGCAAAGGCTTGGCAAGGTAACGCGCATTTTTCCGATGCCGTTGTCTCGCCACTAAAAGCGAGAAGCGGCATCCCGGCAGCGCCAGTCCTGGCACCTGCCCGAATCCCTCTCATCGACGCTGACCAGCACCCGCCTCACCTCGGGATGCTACGGACGCGCCTGTCTTTTACGACAGGCGGGCCAAGCTGGCTGTGCCTATAAAACGGGCGCGGTGCAGACGGCGGTACCTGCACGACGGTTTTTTCCTCGCGCAGGAGTAACACCATGAACCTGACTCTGTTGAAAGAGTTCTTTGCCGGCTTCCTGCGGACCCGGCACATCGCCCGGCATTTCCGCCGCCTGGCGATGCTCGACACCGTGACCGACGCCAGCGTCAGCCGCGAAGTGCCGCCGACCCTGGCGCAAACCCTGGTGGTCTCGGCCAACAGCAGTGCGGTGCAATTGCTCGGCACCCTGGGCAGCCATTCCGAGGGTTTGACGACTCAGGAAGCCGATGCCCTGCGCGTGCAATACGGCCTCAACGAAGTCGAGCATGAGCAACCGCTGCCATGGTGGGTGCACCTGTGGCACTGCTACAAAAACCCGTTCAACCTGCTGCTGACGTTGCTGGCGGTGATCTCCTGGCTGACCGAAGACATGAAGGCCGCCACGGTGATTTTCTCCATGGTGGTGCTGTCGACGCTGCTGCGTTTCTGGCAGGAGGCCAAGTCCAACAAGGCGGCCGATGCGCTGAAAGCCATGGTGAGCAACACCGCTACGGTGCTGCGCCGCGATGAAGCCAAGCGCATCGAACTGCCAATCAAACAACTGGTGCCGGGCGACCTGATCGTACTGTCCGCTGGGGACATGATCCCCGCCGATTGCCGCGTACTCAGCGCCAAGGACCTGTTTGTCAGCCAGGCGGCAATGACCGGTGAATCGATGCCGGTGGAGAAGTTCGCCCAGCAGCAGGACGCCAAGACCCGCAACCCGCTGGACCTGGAGAACATCCTGTTCATGGGCACCAACGTGGTGTCCGGCGCGGCGACGGCGGTGATCCTGACCACCGGCAACAGCACCTATTTCGGCGCCTTGGCCCAGCGCGTGACCGCGACTGATCGCGCCACCACCTCGTTCCAGCATGGCGTGAACAAGGTCAGCTGGTTGCTGATCCGCTTCATGTTCGTGATGGCGCCGCTGGTGCTGTTCATCAACGGTTTCACCAAGGGCGACTGGACCGAGGCACTGCTGTTCGCGCTGTCGATTGCCGTGGGCCTGACCCCGGAAATGTTGCCGATGATTGTCACGTCCACCCTGGCCAAGGGCGCGGTGTTTCTGTCGCGTAAAAAAGTCATCGTCAAGCGCCTGGACGCGATCCAGAACTTCGGCGCCATGGACGTGCTGTGCACCGACAAGACCGGCACCCTGACGCAGGACAAGATTTTCCTGGCGCGTCATGTGGACGTGTGGGGTGAGGAATCCGATGACGTGCTGGAAATGGCCTACCTCAACAGCTACTACCAGACCGGCCTGAAAAACCTGCTGGACGTGGCGGTGCTGGAGCATGTGGAGGTACATCGCGAGCTGAAAGTCGGCACGGCGTTCCAGAAGGTCGATGAGATCCCGTTCGACTTCAACCGCCGCCGCATGTCCGTGGTGGTGGCCGAGCAGGGCCAGCCGCACCTGTTGATCTGCAAGGGTGCTGTGGAGGAGATTCTGTCGGTGTGCAACAACGTGCGCCATGGCGACGTCAATGAAGCACTGACCGATGACCTGTTGGCACGCATCCGTCAGGTCACCGCCGCGTTCAACGAAGAAGGCCTGCGCGTGGTCGCCGTGGCCGCGCAACCGATGGCGCCGGGGCGTGACACCTACAGCCTGGCGGATGAGAATAACCTTACGCTGATCGGTTACGTCGCGTTCCTCGACCCACCCAAGGAAAGCACCGCGCCTGCGCTCAAAGCCCTCAAGGCCCATGGCGTGGCAGTGAAAGTGCTGACCGGCGACAACGAACTGGTCACCGCCAAGATCTGCCGCGAAGTGGGCCTGGAGCAACAGGGTCTGCTGATGGGCAACGACATTGAGGACATGACCGACGCCGAACTGGCCAAGGCCGTGGAAACCACCAATGTGTTCGCCAAGCTGACGCCAAGCCACAAGGAACGCATCGTGCGCTTGCTCAAGGCCAATGGGCATGTGGTCGGCTTCATGGGCGATGGCATCAACGATGCGCCGGCGCTACGGACCGCCGATATCGGCATTTCGGTAGACAGCGCGGTGGATATCGCCAAGGAAGCTGCCGACATCATCCTGCTGGAAAAGAGCCTGATGATCCTGGAGGAGGGTGTGCTGGAAGGCCGGCGCACCTTCGCCAACATGCTCAAGTACATCAAGATGACTGCCAGCTCCAACTTCGGCAACGTGTTCTCGGTGCTGGTGGCCAGCGCGTTCATTCCGTTCCTGCCGATGCTGCCAATGCATCTGCTGGTGCAAAACCTGCTGTATGACATTTCGCAGATTGCGATCCCGTTCGATCACGTCGACGACGAGATGCTGAGTAAACCCCAGCGCTGGCAGCCAGGAGATGTCGGCCGTTTCATGCTGTTTTTCGGGCCGATCAGTTCGATCTTTGACATCACCACGTTCGCACTCATGTGGTACGTCTTTGACGCCAATACCCCCGACCACCAGACCCTGTTCCAGTCCGGCTGGTTCGTGGTGGGGTTGCTGACCCAGACGCTGATCGTGCACATGATCCGCACCCCGAAAATCCCGTTCCTGCAAAGCCGTGCGGCGATGCCGTTGATGGTGATGACCGGCGTGATCATGGCCGTGGGGATTTTCCTGCCGATGGGGCCGCTGGCGCATTACTTCAAGTTGCAGGCGCTGCCGTCGCTGTACTTCGTGTTCCTGCCGGTGATTCTGCTGGCGTACATGGCGCTGACCCAGGCGGTGAAGGGCTACTACATCCGTAAGTTTGGCTGGCAATGAACAGGGAAGATTTCCTATGCAAGCAATCAACAACATCAACCTTGAATCCCTGGTCGACACTCTGGTCAGCCTCACTGCGGCCTTTGTCCTCGGCGGCTTGATCGGTTTCGAACGTCAATACCGCCAGCGCACGGCGGGCCTGCGCACCAACGTGCTGGTGGCAGTGGGCGCGGCGATTTTCGTCGACATGGCTAGCCGACTCGGCGGCGCGGAAGGCGCGGTGCGGGTGGTGGCCTATGTAGTCTCGGGCATCGGCTTTCTCGGTGCCGGTGTGATCATGCGTGAAGAGGGCAACGTGCGTGGGCTCAATACGGCGGCCACCCTCTGGGCATCGGCGGCGGTGGGCGCCTGCGCGGGGGCCGACCTGGTGCTCGAAGCGCTGCTTGGCACGCTGTTTGTGCTTGCGGCCAACACCTTGCTGCGACCGATTGTCAACAACATCAACCGTCAGCCGTTGGACGTGGTGTCGGCAGAGGTCACCAACATCTTGTATGTGATCGCCCGGCGTACCCAGCAGAAAGCCGTACTGGCTTTGCTGGAAGCGGAGCTGGCACGTTGCAACTACCCGGCCAGCGATGTGGACGTGCGTCCCTTCGGCACGGAAGAAGTGGAGATCGAAGCCACCTTGGCCGTGACGTCGGTGGACGGTGACGAACTGGACGCGCTGGTGGCGCGAATTTCGATGTCGACCCTGGTGGTGCAAGCGTTCTGGAGCCCAAGTACTACCGAGTAATCCCCGGCTGTCTGGGATTGTCCCGCGCAAAGCTGACTATGCTGTTGCGAGGAAAAGTCCTACAAGCAATCGAGACTATCCCTTCATCTGATAAGCCACACCGTTGTTAACGTTGCGCCCTTGCGCCTTAGAAACCAAGGCGCATCTGACCGTATTGACAGTGTTTTATCAAAAGGAGGGGTCTGTCCTACCTGAAGTGTCATGCAGAGTAATCAGTACCGTTTGTCGGAACTGTTACTTTTCACAGGTAGATGGGTCCCGTGTGATATGTAAGCGTACTGATCCCTCGGGGGAGTCTTATGAGCAAAGCTTTAATTGTGGATGATCACCCTTTTATCCGTGCCACCGTGAAGTACCTGTTGAAGCAAGAAGGCTTTGTTGAAATCTATGAAGCGGGCAACGGCGCCGACGCCATGCAGTGCGCGCGTGAGCAGCGCCCGGACCTGATCATCCTCGACTTGGCTATGCCCAAGCTCGGCGGGCTGGAGGTGATCAGCCGGATCAAGTCGCTGGAGCTGCCTTGCAAGATCCTTGTGCTGACCTCCTACCTGGCGGTGTTCTTTTCCACCCGCTGCATGCGCGCCGGGGCCATGGGCTTCGTGGCCAAGACGGGTGAACTGGACGAGTTGCAAAAGGCGATCAGGGCGATCCGCTCCGGCTACAGCTGCTTCCCGAGCGTGGCCACCAGTTCAGTGCGCCGTGACGATTTGCAGACTACCGAGCAAGAACTGGTCGAAGCGCTGTCGGACCGCGAATTGACGGTGCTGCAAAAGCTGGCTCTGGGCCTGAGCAATAAGGAAATCGCCGAGGATATGCTGCTGAGCCACAAAACCATCAGCACCTACAAGACGCGACTCAAGGAGAAGCTGCGTATGTCTTCGGTAGTGCACCTGTCCAAGTTCGCCCAGCGCAATCGTCTGATCTGAAATGGCCACCTCCCGGCTGTTGAGATTCACGGCCATCCTGTTGATCGGGTTGTTTTCCCATGCAGCGATGGCCCTGGATGAGCCGCACTCCCTACGGCTCCTCGGTCACGCCACACTTGAGAACCCAGGCGTGGCGCTTGATGAAAGCGACTGGCGCTGGTTGCGCCAGCGGCGCACGTTGGTGATGGGGGTGTCGGCGCCGGACTACGCGCCTTTCGACCTTAGCAACAACAATGATTTTGAAGGTATCACCGCTGACTACGCGTGGTTGATCAGCCTTATCTTAAGCGTGCCCATTGAAGTTCGACGCTATGACACCCGCGATGAGGTGATCGAGGCACTCAAGCTGGGAGAAGTGGATTTAGTAGGGTCGGCCAATGGCTACGAAGCCGCCGACAAGGACCTGATACTGTCTCGTTCCTACGCCAATGATCAACCTGTGCTGGTAACCCGCGCGGGTGACAGTCATTTGCTGAGCGCCGATCTGGCCGGCAAACGCGTGGCGATGCTCTACCACTACATGCAGCCTGACGCGGTGCAAGCCTATTACCCAGCGGCACAACTGCTGTTGTACGGTTCGACCCACCAAGCCATCGGCGCCGTCGCTTTTGGCCAGGCGGATGTGTACCTGGGCGACGTCATCAGTACCCGTTATCTGATCCAAAAGAATCACCTCAATAATGTGCGCGTGGCCGACTTTTCCGGGCTGGAGGTCAACCCGTTCGGGTTCGCTTTCTCCGGGGATAACATCCGCCTGCTGAATATCATCAACGCAGCGCTGGCCGTGATCCCGGCCAACCAGCAAATGAGCATCCTGCGCCGCTGGAGTGCCGGAGACAGCGGCTTCCTGGAGGCCGACCGGTTGCGCCTGAGCGACAGTGAGCAGCGTTGGCTGGAGAAGCATCCTCGGGTAAAGGTCGCGGTGCTCGACAAGTTCATGCCGCTGTCATTCCTGAATGAGCAGGGGCAATTCGCAGGGCTGAGCGATGAGGTGTTGTCGCGGATCAGCTTGCGCACGGGTTTGAAGTTCGAGATGGTCCACAGCAATTCTTTACCTCGGCAAATTGACGAGGTCAGCAACGGGCAAGTGGACATGCTTGCGGTCATTACGCCTAGCGTCGAGCGTGCCGAAAAAGTCCGCTTCACCCGACCTTACCTGTCCAACCCCTATGTGCTGGTGGCGCGTGCCAGTGATGAACGGCTGCTCACCCTGGAAGACATGCCCGGAAAACGGCTGGCGTTCATTGGCGGCAACAGCCTCGGTGCACAGATAGCCCGGGACTATCCAGGTATCAAGTTTGTCGACGTCGAAAACCCCGAGGCCGCCATGGACCTGGTCGCCAAGGGGAGTGTCGATGCGACTATTGTTTCGTTGATCAGCGCACGCTACATGATTGCGCGCAATTATCGAGACCGTCTGCGTATCACCACCACGATCGGCACGGAACCGGCGCGCATTGCCTTCGGTGTCAACCGCAGCCAACTGGAGCTGTATTCGATCCTCGAGAAGGCGTTGTTGAGTATCACGCCTGAAGAAATGGACGAACTGACCAACCGTTGGCGCAGCGAGATCATCATCGAAGACAGCTACTGGAGCAGCCACCGCAATGTGATCATCCAGGGGTTTGGTCTGGCCGCGTTGCTGCTGCTGGTGACGCTGGGTTGGGGGCTCTACCTGCGCAACCTGATACGCAAGCGCGCCCAGGCAGAGCGAGCCTTGAGCGACCAGATGCGATTCATGAGCGTGCTGATCGACGGCACACCCCATCCGATTTACGTGCGCGATCGCCAGGGCCGGTTAATGGCCTGTAACAATGCTTACCTTGATGTGTTTGGCTTCAGGTTGGAGGACGTGATCGGCAAGACTGTGGTGCAAACCGACACGGGCAACCCGCCGCAGGCCCAGTCGTTCCATGCCGATTACCTGGACCTGATGGAGCGGGGCGAGCCGCAGATCCAGGATCGCGTACTCAAGGTGCCAGGTGGTGGTGTGTTGACCATTTACCAGTGGATGCTGCCGTACCGTGACAGTAATGGCAGCGTCGTGGGCATGATCGCCGGCTGGGTGGATGTCAGCGAGCGCCAGCGCCTGCTTGGCCAGTTGCAGGAAGCCAAGGAGGAAGCCGACGCCGCCAACCGTGCCAAGACAACCTTCCTGGCGACCATGAGCCATGAGATTCGCACACCGATGAATGCGGTGATCGGTATGATCGAGCTGGCCCAGAGAAACGCCGAGCAGGGCCGTGTCGATCAGGACGCGCTAGAGGTGGCGTCGATGGCGTCCCGGAGCATGCTGGAGTTGATCGGCGATATCCTCGACATTGCACGGATTGAAACCGGCCACCTGTCCTTGAGCCTGGAGCAGGCCAATCTCCATGAGTTGTTGGCCTCCGTGGCGCGCGTTTTCGAGGGGTTGGCTCGGGATAAGGGGCTGCAGCTGCAAGTCGAGCTTGATCCGCTGATCGATCGAACGGTGCTGATCGACCCTTTGCGTTTCAAGCAAGTGGTGTCCAACCTGCTGGGCAATGCCATCAAATTTACCGCCGCCGGGCAGGTGCGTATGGGCGCTCAGAGCACACCGGCGTTGGTCGGTGACCACTTGGACCTTCGGTTGTTTGTGGAAGATACGGGGATTGGCATCAGTGCCGAAGATCAGCAGCGCTTGTTCAACCCGTTTATCCAAGGCAGCAACAACGACCAATCGGCGCGCAGTGGCTCCGGCCTCGGGTTGGTGATCAGCCGCAACCTGTGCGAGATGATGGGCGGCGAATTGCATTTGACCAGTGTACAGGGCAAGGGAACGCGAGTGGACGTGACGTTGGCGCTGGCGCTGACCACCGAAACGACGGTTTCTTTACCTGTTCAACCTGCGCCTGCGACACCTGCATTGAACCTCCTGGTGGTCGATGATTACCCGGCCAATCGCTTGCTGTTGACTCGACAACTGAGCTTCCTGGGACATCACATCGTCACTGCCGAGGACGGCGCTGAGGGCTTTGCCCTGTGGCAGGCCGGGCAGTTTGATGGCGTCATCACCGACAGCAATATGCCAGTCATGGATGGCTACACATTGGCACGTGATATCCGTGCCCAGGAGCGTCAGCGTGGCCTGGTGCCGTGTCTGCTACTGGGGTTTACCGCCAACGCGCAACCGGAGGAGACCGAGCGCTGCCGGCAGGCGGGCATGGACGGTTGTCTCTTCAAACCGACCGGCCTGGATGATCTGCGCACGGCGTTGGCGTCGCGCACCGCGGCACCGAGGGTGAAAGAGGGCATGCCGGTATGTGACTTGAGTACGCTGGTCGCTCTGACAGGCGATGATACTGCCGGGCTCAATGAGTTGCTGACGCCATTGCTCAGTAGCCTCGCGATGGACCGCTTGCTGCTATCGGCGCTGCAAGAACACGCGGACTTTGGCAAGTTGCATGACCTGGCCCATCGCGTCAAAGGTGGGGCGCGCATGGTCAAGGCGGCGGCGCTGGTCGCTTGTTGTGAAGCGCTGGAGGGCGTGTGTGAAAGGGGGGACCGTGATGCGTTGGCGGATTCGGTTGAAGCCATTGGCCACGCCATTGATAGTTTGCATCATAGCTTGAGCACCCGCATCAAGCAGGCTTGACTGAAGTGGATGGCTATCCGGTGGGTTTGGGAGAATTCCTACGTGGAACAGGAATAAACCTGATTTTGTCTTCGGGGTATGTCTGGAAAATGGGGCTCGCTCACTGACGAGCGCTGCCTGCCCAGGGATTCGCCATGCCAAATAAAGCACTGACCATCCTGATTGCCGATGAACAACACCTGCAACGTTTGTATATCGAGAAAATGCTCAATCGGTTGGGATACTTCAGGATCGTACCGGTGGAAACCGTTGAAGAGGCCCAGCTGCTCACCGCTATTCCGGCCCTGCCCTTTGATGTGCTGATCATCAATGCGGGCCTGACGGCTCATGCTTGCGGGTCTCAACTCCAGGCGCACCATGTGCTGGTCTACGATCACTTGGACCTGAGTACCCGCGCTGACGTAACGTCGGCGGTGCTGGTGCGGTTGCCCGGCGTGCCTGACAACGTCAACCTTGAACACTTCATGGACATCATTGACCCACCCGCAGCCACTGCCGGCCTGCGGGTGTTGCCGTGGTTGCGCGAGTTATCCCAGCCAACAGCCGGGGTTTAATCCCATTTCGGTGCGATACCCTTGGGGCTGGTCAGGCGATGGCCGCGTTCCAGCTCGGCAATCTGTGCCATGTCGGCAGTACTCAAGGTCAGTTGCAGGGCCTTGAGGTTACTCTCCAGGTTGGTGCGCTTGGTTGACGACGGGATGACTGCGTAGCCCAATTGCATGGCCCAGGCCAGCGTCACTTGCGCTGGGGTCGCCTGATGGCGTTCGGCGATTTGCTGGATCACAGGGTCCTTGAGCACTTCGCCGTAGGCCAGGGTCATGTACGACGTGATCTGAATGCCGTTGGCGGTGGCGAAGTCCACGACCTTGCGGTTTTGCAGGTAGGGGTGCAGTTCGACCTGGTTGGTGGCGATGTTTTCGGCGCCAACGGCTGCAATCGCTTGTTTCATCAAGTCGACGGTGAAGTTGGAAATGCCGATCTGGCGGGTCAGTCCCAGGCGCTTGGCTTCCAGCAACTGGTCCATGAATTCGGCAACAGGCACCTGGTCTTCCGGCGAGGGCCAGTGGATCAGGGTCAAGTCCAGGTAGTCGGTCCTCAGTTTGCTCAGACTTTCGCGCAGGCTTGGAATCAGCTGGCCTTCGGCGAAGTTGGCGATCCAGATCTTGCTGGTGATAAACAACTGGTCACGTGGCACGCCGCTGTCGGCAATTGCCTGGCCGACGTCGGCTTCGTTCTCGTAGATCTGCGCGGTGTCGATCACACGGTAGCCCAGTTCCAGGCCGGTGCTCACCGAGTCGATCACCACCTGGCCTTGCAGGCGGAAGGTGCCGAGGCCGAAGGCCGGGATATTGTGAGTTGGGATAGACATCAGTAACTCCTGAAGGGGTATGAACAATGGAGTCGAGTATCCGCCCGTCGTTCCTTCGGAAAAACCACCGAATCCGAAAAGGACTCTTTACCGCAGGTCACGAATTGCCAGCGCCTTGAACCGCTGTGTCAATGACAGAACCACCTGACCGCTGCCCGTGTTGGGCACCACGTGGGTGAAGGGAATGTCGATCAGGCGGTTCTCGCGCACGGCGCGCAGCTTCGAAAGCACCGGGTCGGTGGTCAGCAACTGCCGCTTGCGGGTGGCCGGTGACCACAGGGCGTCGGCCAGCAGGATCACGTCCGGGTCCTTAGCCAACAGGGTTTCATTGCTGACGGTCACCCGTGACAACGGGATATCGGCCAGTACATTGCGTGCACCGGAAGCTGCCAGCAAGGTGGTGACAAAACCCCGTTCACCTTCGCTATCGAGTCCACCCACTTCACTGTCCAGGTAAAACACCGACAGCGGACGGGCATCCCCGATCAGCGCGTGGGCGTGTGCCAGGTCAGCATCCAACGCATCGCTCAGCATTTGAGCGCGCTGGGTTTTGTGCAGCAGGGCGCCGAGGGTAAACAGGTCCTGGCGAATATGTCCAAAATAATCCAGGGAGTGACCCGCGCAGGCGGACTCCAACAGGTACGACGCCACCCCGTTGCTTGCCAGACCGGTGCGCGATGTGACCCCATTACCGAACGCACTGGCAAAGCCGCCGACTACCAAGTCCGGATGCTGTGCATACAGCACTTCACTGGACGGGTATTTCGCCGCGATGACCGGCACGTCAAAGTACTCGCCATGCCGGTGTGCAATGCCGTTGTCGTCCAGGTACGCCACACCCACCAGCGTAGGACCGGCATCCAGCGCCAGTAGCAAATCGGCGGCGTGCTGGTTGAGTGCTACGATTCGCGACGGCGGTGACGGGGGCACGCTCCAATCCTGGGCGCAGTTGCGATAACTGTCTGCCAGCGCCGATGTGCCGCAGAACAGCGCGACTGGCAATAGCCAGGTTTTTTTCATGGTAGGTCCTTGATCAGCAGGTCTTGCACCACATCGCCACCCACCAGGTGCACATCCACCAGGCGCAGCACATCGGCCTTGTTGCGCACGCCATACCAGCAGCGCTCGGGATACACCGTGAGTACCGGCCCGAGGTTGCACGGGAACTGGCAATGGGTGCGCGTCAGCAGCACGCCACCGGGCACTTCGATATGCTCATGTTCCAGCAACCGGCGACGCAGGGTTTTCCACAGCTGCAAGGCGCCGCGCTGCGTACAGCGCGGGCCGGTGCACAGGAATACATGGCGGGCGTGGTCCGGCATACGGGACCAGTCGGGATGGAAGTCCACCCCGTCGATTTTGGTGATCTCAGTCATCAGAAACGATACGTGTAACGCACCTGCGACGTGAACGGGCGGCCGAGGTTATCGACGTTGCTGGCGCGGCTGGTGACGTAGTCGCGGTCGAACAGGTTTTCCACCAGCAGACTCAGGCGGTGCTGGTGGGCGTTGTCGAGGTAGCGATAGGCATCGGCGTCCACCACGGAGTAGTGGCCGTATTCGACTTTTTTCGAGCTGGTGATGTCGCGGATATAGCGGATCGCAGTACCTGCGCCCCATAAGCGGTTTTCCGATTCGAAACCGATCCGTGAACGGGCAAAAAAGCTCGGAATGTCGTTGATAGTGACACCGGTGCGGGACTCGGTGAGGTTGCGCGTCATGTCGGCTTGCAGGCTCCACTGGTCGTCGAGTGCAAGCTTGGCGTCGGCCTCGAAGCCGCGCATCTGGATCTGGCCCTGGCCGTTGACCCACTGCACATCGTCAAGCGTGATCAGGTCGGTGATCTTGCGTTTGAACAGCGTAACGCTGGCACTGAAATCACGTTCGGCCAGCAACCCTTTGTAATCGATACCCAGCTCGGCGTTGCGGCTTTTCTCCGGCTTGAGGTTGCGGTTGCCGATTTCGTCGCCTGGCTCGTTGACGAACAACTGCTCGGCGTTGGGCAGTTTGTAGGCCGTACCGTATTGGCCGCGCAGGGCCCAGTGGTCGTTGAGGTCGTAGAGCGAGGTGAGCATGCCGACGGTGGCGCTGTCGCCGCCGCTCATGGCTTCATGGCGCACGCCGATGCTGGGGTGCCAGTTGGGCAATGCGTCGATCTGCGGCCGCAATTGCGTATACAGCGCATGGGCCTGGGCCTTGTTGTCGTCGATCACGAGTACATCGTCCTGGCCCTTGAACCACTGGTTGTCGCTGCCCACCACCAGCACATGGCCGCCTGGCAATTCGGCCTTGCCTTCGGCCTGCACGCCCCAATCGGTAAAGCCCCAGTAGTCATTGTGATTGCGCACATTGCGGCCGCCATTCGCGGTGTTGTCGATCCGCGTGTAACGCGTGTCCCAGTCGTTGATATGGCCCTTGACGAAGTAGCTCAAGCGCTCGTTGATCGCCTGTTCGAAAGTGGCCGTGGCGATCTGTTGCACGCGGTCGTTAGTGGTCTTGTAGTTGTTCACCGGCCGCGCGAAATCAAGGTTGGCATCGGCATATTGGTAGAACAGTTCCAGGCGCGAGTCATCGCCAAACGACTGGATGGCCTTGGTGCCTAAGGCGGTCACTTCGTACGATCGTTTTTTGTCGCTGACGCGGCCGCTGTAGTCGCTGTTGCGAAACGGCTGGTAGCCTTCGGAGGCGTTGCGGCTGACATACGCCAGCAGGCCGAGGTCTCCCCAGCCGTTGGTGAAGATCTTCTCGACCCGCGCATCGCCGGTGGTGCCGCCGAAGGTATCGACTCCCAGGTTCACTTCACCGGACGCCTGGCGGGTCTGCGGGCTGCGCGTGACGATGTTGATTACCCCCGATACCGCCTGGGTGCCGAACAGCAGGCTCTGGCCGCCCTTGAGCACTTCGATGCGCTCGATGGCGTTGGCCGGCAACGTGTCGAGGTACAGGCCGCCATACAGGCGGTTGTTCAGGCGTACGCCGTCGAGCAGGATCAGCGTGTCATCGTTGCGCCCGCCCAGCAGGGAATAGGTGCCGTAGTCGAATGGGCCGTTTTTCGGCGCCACGTAGAGGCCGGGGATGAACATCTGCATCACCCGCGTCACGTCGGCGGCGGGGCCGGCGCGTTCGATCTGTTCGCGGGTGACGATCTCCACTTTGCTGCCGTACTGGGCCATGGCGGCGACGGTGATGGATTCCACGGAGGGGGCGCAGATGATCTGCTGGTTGAGTACCAGGGTGTTGTCGTCGGCAAGCAACAGGGGGCTGAACAGCGAGCCGAACAAAGGGATCAGGGAACGTCGAATCATAGTCTTCTCGAAAGTATCTTCGCAGAAGCACGCAGGAGAAGGCATCGCGCACACGCCGACACCGGCCCATGCCCGCCCACCGCAGGAGTTTGCCTAACAGAAATTCCAGGCCGGTCTCCGGGCTCTCGCGTATGGATCCCTTCACCTTCCCATGGCGCGCAGGCCACAGTGGTGTGTCGAAGGGGTCACGCGAATACCGTTGCGGGGGCAGCACCGGACTGGCTCAAAGAGCGTACCGGTTTCCCGTTTCACCCCAAGCACGGCGGCAGGGGGCACCTGAAACAGGGCGGCATCTGAACATTCGCATGACCGTTCGTCAACTCCGTCATCCAGGATTCTCAGGCTTTACTTGCCAGCAAGGGGGCGGCGCGGCATCGGCACCGCCAAACTCAATACCCGCCTAGCGCTGAACAACAAATTCGAATCTAAGATCATGTACCTTGGGACCCTGCGCGGTTGCTTCGGTTATGCGTTCGACCACACCCTGGTCTACGGCACGGCTGGTCAGGCCTATGGCGAAACCAGCCAGAGCGTCGACATGTTCGGCCCCGCAGGCAATACCCGGTTCAGCGGCGACCAGAGTCATTTCAAGATGGGTTATACGGTAGGAGCTGGTATCGAACAGGCCATCACCAAGAACCTGTCGTTCAAGACCGAATACCTGTACTACGACCTGGGTGAAGACAAGCTGAACGTCGCGGTGATTCCGGGCAGCGGTGGAGCAGGGACTGGGTATGATCCCAAGTTCAAGAACAATGGGCAGATGTTACGCGTCGGGTTGAACTGGAAGTTTTACTGACGTTGGAGCCTCAGGCGCAGAGGCTTTCAGCGTGCACCGGGCGCGCGGGGCGGTGTTGATGAAACTCGCCTTGTCGCTGCTTGCGGTTTTTTCGGGTATGGACCGCGTTCCAGATCGTGAAGTCGAACTGCGTGGCGGAAACGACATTTTCCTGGATCAGTGTGATGGGCGGCGGGGTGGCTGCATTTGAGTAGTGAGTATTCAGCGTGACCTCCAGTGTGTCCTTGTCTCGGTAACCGCTGAGTATGGGGATCAGCGTGAAGGCATGATCGACACCTTCGGACTCGCTCGGTGTGCCGGCGAACAGTACGATTCCGACGTAGACCTTGCGATCGTTCAAGCTGAACATGTACGGCCGGCACTGCGCGATGGACTCTCTCAGCAAAACTCTGAAAGGTGTACCCTCAAGGACACCCAGCGCCAGCAGCGAGTGGAGCTGGACGTCTGTTTCCAGCTGCAATATTTTCTTCATCGCGCCTGCATAGAACGCTGACCAGAAGAAAGGAATAACCATGGCCGTCAGCCCGACCTGTATCAGGAAAACCCATAGCGTGCCGTTTTTTTCGTTGGCAATATCAAGTTGCACCAATAGCGTGCCCAAGTATCTGCTGTAGTCTGTTGCAATGACATGACCCATGATCGGGACCGCCTGCTTTGACACTGCCAGGACGGCTGCGGTCAGAAGGGTCGAGACGATCAGGCAAGCCATCCCCATTCTGGCCACCTGCAAATAGAGCAGTTGCCCTTGGAAACGGTGCAGGCGCACGTAAAAAAAGGGATGACTGACGCAGACCATGTATCCGCTGACCAGTAATGGGACGATGATCAGCAAGCCCATGAATGATCAGCCTCCATTTTACGTACTTGGTGCAGGGCGTCCTTGTAACCCTGTGACTCCAAGACTTCGGCGGCATCCAAGCCGATGCCTGCGTATACGACTTTCCAGGTTTTACGGCACTTGACCTCTTTCACACGCTCCCACTCGTCCTGGGTCGGCTTCCCAAACAACAAATGCAATAACGACATGGCGACACCCTCGAAGAGAAGTAGCCATTTTTATAGCAAGGGAAAGGGACCCTAACCATTGATGGCCGCCTTGCCACTGTCGCCAGTTCCCGTAGGAAACGTCTCCATTTGTATGGCTGCCTAAAATGTCGGCGGTGTAATCACCCAGATCACCACGGTTTCTACCTTGCCAGGGTTGCCGTATCGATGGGGCTCACGGCTGGCGAAGCTGAAACTGTCACCGGCCTGCAGCAGGAAGTGTCGCTCACTCACCCACAACTCGAACTGGCCGCTCAGTACGTATCCCGCTTCTTCGCCTTCATGGCTGTAGTTCTGCTGGCTATACGTACCCGGCGGGAAGCTTGATTGGAGCATTTCCAGTTGGTGGTTGGGTAACGGCGTCAGCAATTGGTCGACGATGCCGTCCTCGTAATGAATGCTCTGGCGGTTGCCTTTGCGCACGACATAGCCTTCGTCCTCGACAGCGGTTACGGTTTCGCTGGCGAAGAACCACTGGATGGTCACGCCCAGGCTGCGGGCAATATTGAACAATGCGGGAATCGATGGATACGCCAGGTTACGCTCCAGCTGGCTGAGGTAGCCGGCCGTCAATTCGCTAGCCTGCGCCAGGGCCGTGAGGGTCAGGCCACGCGCCTTGCGCAGCCCACGAATGCGCGTGCCGAGAAACAGTTGCTGGGGATTGTCTGTCACAGGTTCCACGCCACTTTGAGTCCTTCGTAGATCGCTTCTTCGGCGGTGCGCGGGGCCAGGCAGTCGCCGATACGATCAAAGGGCACCAAGCCTTGCAGCTCCGCGCCCAGAGTGTCTACCGGCTGGTGGCCTTGGCACAACACCAGCGTGTCGATATTTTCCAGCAGCATCGGCTCGCCGCTGGCGGTGTGTTGCAAGTAGACCGTGGTGTCATCGCAGCCATAGAGGCGGGCGTAAGGGATGATCGGGATGCCCAGCCGATGCAGTTCGCCAGCCAATTGATCGCGTACATACAGTGGCAGGTTTTCCCCACAGTGGGTGCCATTGACCGCCAGTTGCACCTGATGGCCGGCGCGCATAAGGCGCTCGGCAATACCGGGGCCGATCCAGTCGCAACGCCAATCGACCACCACCACCGAGCGGCCCAACGTGACCTGCTCGCGCAGCACCTGCCAGGCATCCACCACCTGAAGCTCGCCACCCTGTTCGAAGGCTGGCCAATAAGGCTCGGCGCCGGTGGCAATGATGACGTGATCGGGCTGTTCCTGTTCCACCCATTTACGGTCGACCCGGGTATGGCGTACCACCCGTACCCCCGCCAGTTCCATTTCACGTTGCAGGTTGGTACTGGCCCCGCCGAATTCGCTGCGCCGTGGTAGCAGTTGGGCCAGCAACACTTGCCCGCCGAGTTGACCGCTGGCTTCGTACAGCGTTACCGCATGCCCGCGTTTCGCGGCGACTGCCGCTGCTTTCATGCCCGCCGGGCCACCGCCCACCACCATGATGCGTTTGGGCTTCACTGCCTGTTGCAACTCACCAAACACCAACTCGCGACCGGTCTCGGGATGCTGAATACAGGAGATCGGCAGCCCCTTGTGAAAATGACCAATGCAGGCTTGATTGCAGGCGATGCACGCCCGCACGTCTTCGGTACGGCCCTCAAGGGTCTTGGCCGGCATCTGCGGGTCGCAGATCAACGCACGCGTCATGCCGCAGACATCGGCCTGGCCCCGCGCCAATATCAGTTCGGCTTCCTGGGGCTGATTGATTCGCCCTGTGACGAATAGCGGAATCGACAGGCTGGCCTTGAACGTCGCCGCCTCGTTGGCGAGGTACGCGGCGGCAATCGCCATGGGTGGCACGATGTGGACTGCGCCGCCCAGGGACGCTGATGTGCCCGCGACGATATGCACGTAATCCAGCTGGGTTTGCAGGTGTTGAACGGCTTCAAGCGACTCGTTTTCAGTGAGGCCTTCGGCGTCGCGTTCATCGGCAGAAATGCGCAGCCCGATAATGAACTGTTCGTCGGTGGCGGCCCTTACGGCTTCGATGATTTCCCTCAAGAACTTCAACCGATGTTCCAGAGAACCGTTGTAATCATCGGTACGCTGGTTTACCCGAGGATTGAGAAACTGCGCCGGCAGATAACCATGGCTGGCAACCACTTCCACCCCATCGATCCCGGCTTCATGCAAGCGCCTGGCAGCGCAGGCATAACCCGCGACGATCTCGTTGATCATCGCCTGGTCCAGCGCTCGTGGCATCACGCGAAAGCGTTCATTCGGCACCCCAGACGCCGAGTACGCCACGGCCAGCAGGCCATCGGCCGACTCCATGATTTCCCGGCCCGGATGGAAGATCTGCGACAGCACCACGGTGCCGTGGGCATGGCAGGTCTTGGCCAATTCGCGGTAGCCGTCAATGCAGCTGTCTTCGGTCGCCATCAGCACATGGGAGGTATAGCGCGCACTGTCATGCACCCCGGCCACCTGTAACACGATCAGCCCCACACCGCCTTCGGCGCGAGCACGGTGGTAGGCGATCAACTGCGCATTGACCCGGTTATCGGTAGGCATAGAGGTGTCATGCCCGCTGGACATGATGCGGTTTTTCAGGCGTTTGCCACGCAGCTCCAGCGGTTCGAACAGGTGGGGAAAGGTCGGGTGCGACATGGTGCGGATACTCCAGGCGCTGTTATTGTTATTTTTCTATAGGAGGCGAGCATCAGTAAAAAATCAACTTGTTTTTTTACTATTGACTGGATTAGCGTCGCCCTCACCAACCCCGTGCCTGGAGAATAAAAATGACTCACTCCATCGAACAGCAGCTGCGTGAACAGCTCGCCGCGTGCTATCGATTGATCGCGCACTACCGCATGAGTGATCTGATTTTCACGCATATTTCGGTGCGCATCCCTGGGCCCGAGCATCACTTCCTGATCAATCCCTACGGGCTGATGTTCGACGAAATCACCGCCTCGAGCCTGGTGAAGATCGGCCTGGACGGTCACGCCGTGGAGCCCTCGGCTTATGCGGTCAACCCGGCGGGCTTCGTGATTCATAGTGCGATTCATGGCGCCCGCGAAGACGCTCAGTGCGTGCTGCACACCCACACCCGCGCAGGCTGTGCAGTGGCGGCCTTGGAGTGCGGCTTGTTACCGGTGAACCAGATCTCCATGGAGTTCTACGGCAAGGTGGCCTACCACGATTACGAAGGTGTGGCCCTGGACATGGATGAGCAGCAGCGGCTGGTGCGGGACCTGGGCGACAAGCCGGTGCTGATGCTGCGCAACCATGGTTTGCTGACGGTGGGTGAGACTGTCAGCCAGGCGTTCCTGCGCATGTATTACCTGGAGAAGGCCTGCGATATCCAGATTGCCGCCCAGGCGTGCGGCAAGCTGGTGCTGCCGTCTGACGAGGTCTGCGCCTACACCGAACAGCAATTCAACAACCCTGGCCGCCCGCTGGAAGAGGGTGAGTTGGTCGACCTGGACGCCATGCAACTGGCCTGGGCGGCGTTGCTGCGGATGCTGGATCGGGTGTCGCCGGGCTATCGCGACTGAGGTAGAGTCGTGATGCCGACTCAATCGTAGGAATTTGCCGCATGACCCAGGAATCCCGTTTTTCCCGGATGGACCCGGAAGTGCGCAAGGCCAATCTGGTCCAGGCCACGCTCACGTGTCTCAAGCGTGATGGTTTCCAGGGTGCGTCGATCCGCAAGATCAGCGCCGAGGCCGGGGTGTCGGTGGGGCTGATCAGCCATCACTATTCGGGCAAGGATGAGCTGGTGGCGGAGGCCTACCGCACCATCACCGACCAGGTCATGAGCCTGCTGCGCGAAACCATGGCCAAGGCGCCGCCGAACCCCCGGGAGCGCCTGTCGGCGTTGTTCCGTGGTTCGTTTTCCGCCGAATTGCTCGACCCGCACCTGCTGGACGCCTGGCTGGTGTTCTGGGGCGCGGTCAAGACCGCGCCGGCGATCAACCTGGCTCACGAACACTCCTATGGCGAATACCGCACCATCATGCGTTCGGCGCTGACCGACATGGCCAAGGAGGAGGGCTGGAAGCACTTCGACGCCGATCTGGCCGCCATCGGCCTGAGCGCACTGCTCGACGGGTTGTGGCTGGAGTCGGGGCTCAACCCCGGCACGTTCACGCCGCAGCAGGGTATCCAGATCTGCGAAGCTTGGGTCGATGGCCTGCAGGCCGGTGGTCGCCAGCGTTATCAGCTCAAACCCTGAGTCTTCAGCAGCCGCCTGAACGCAAGGTTCAGGTCGGCCATTTCCCCTTCTGAAAATATTTGCGGTTTGCCGATTGCCTTCTTACTGAACACTTGTTTAGTATCGCCTCATGTCGCACCCCTCAAGCCAACTAAAATAATTCGAGGAAGCCATGACTACCGATTCGCCCGTGCTTACTCATGTGCAAGCTGGCGTTGCCTGGATCACCCTCAATCGTGGCCCGCAGCGCAACGCCTTGGACATTCCCACCCTCAAGCACCTGCACGCCTTGCTCGACGCCTTCAACACCGACCCCGCTGTGCGCGTGGTGGTATTGACCGGCAACGGTCGCAGCTTTTGCGCCGGGGCCGACCTGGCCGAGTGGGCTGATGCCGAAGCCCGTGGCGCCCTCGAAACCTATGGCTGGACCGAAACCGCCCACGCCTTGATGACTCGCCTGCACACCCTCGACAAACCCACGATTGCCGCCATCAACGGCACCGCCGTCGGCGCGGGCATGGACCTGACCCTGTGCTGCGACTTGCGCGTCGCCGCCCAATCGGCGCGCTTCAAAGCCGGCTACACAGGCATGGCCTACTCGCCCGACGCCGGTGCCAGTTGGCACTTGCCGCGCCTGATCGGCAGCGAACAAGCCAAGCGCCTGCTTTTCCTTGACGAACTGTGGAGCGCCGACCGCGCCCTGGCCGCCGGCCTTGTCGGGGAAGTGGTTGCGGATGATCAACTGCACGCCCACACCACCGAACTCGCCGCGCGCCTGGCCAACGGCCCGACCTTCGCCTTCGCCCAGACCAAGACCCTGATCCGTGAAGGTGCCGACCGCAGCCTGCCCGAGCAACTGCAGGCGGAACTGGCCGCTGGCCTGTTGTGCGGACGCAGTGCCGATGGCGCCGAAGCCTTGCGCGCCTCCCTGGAAAAACGCCTCCCGAATTTCTCCGGCAAATAACAACAACACCCCCGAACAGGTAGCGCCATGAATTTCCAACTCAGCCAAGAACAAGACATGTTGGTGGACGCGGTACGCAGTTTTGTTGCCAAGGAATTGTTGCCCCATGAAGAGGCGGTGGACCGTGCCGATGAGGTTTCGCCCGAGTTGGCTGCGCAGATTCGCGATAAGGCGATTGCCGCTGGGTTCTATGCCTTCAACATGCCGGAAGAAGTGGGCGGCGGTGGCCTGGACTACCTGTCCCAGGCGCTGATCGAGCGGGAGTTGTCCAAAGTCTCGTGGGCGCTGCATGTGTTTGTCGCGCGGCCGTCCAAGATCCTGATGGCGTGCACCGGCTCGCAGATTGGCGACTACCTGTTGCCCTGCGTGCAAGGCAAGAAAATCGACTGTTTTGCCTTGACCGAACCCGGCGCCGGTTCCGACGCCAATGCCATCAAGACCCGCGCCGTGCGCAGTGGCGATGACTTCGTGATCAACGGCAGCAAGCACTTCATCAGCCACGCCGGGCACGCCGATTTCGCCATCGTGTTTGCGGTCACTGATACCTACGAACACAACGGTCGACAGCGCAACGCGGTGACTTCGTTCCTGGTGGACCGGGGGACGCCGGGCATGACCATCCGCCGTGGCCCCAAGTGCGTGAGCAACCGGGGTTATCACACCTACGAAATGTTCTTTGACGACTGCCGCGTACCGGCGTCCAAGGTACTGGGCGAAGTGGGTAAAGGCTGGGAAGTAGCCAACGCCTGGCTCACCGCTGGTCGTGTGATGGTGGCCGCCAACTGCGTCGGCCAGGCCCAGCGCGCGCTGGATGTGTCGTTGCAATGGGCGGCGGACCGCAAACAGTTCGGCCAGCCGATCGGCACCTACCAAGGCGTGAGTTTCAAGTTGGCCGACATGGCCACGCAGATTCGAGCCGCTGAACTGCTGACCTTGCACACCGCCTGGAAAATGGACCAAGGCAGCATGACCGACGGCGAGGCCGGCATGGCCAAGCTGTTTGCCAGTGAAACCCTGGGCAAGGTCGCTGACGAAGCCGTGCAGATTTTCGGCGGCATGGGCTTGATGGATGAAGGGCCGGTCGAGCGCATCTGGCGCAACGCACGGATCGAGCGGATCTGGGAAGGCACGTCGGAAATCCAGCGCCATATCATCGCCCGTGAACTGTTGCGGCCACTGTTGCGTTGAGCGGCGAGGAGAGCGTATGTCCCAGGCTATTCGCGACAACCTCAAGCGTTTGCTGGCGCCCCGGCACCTGGCATTCGTTGGCGGACGCAGCATGGCGCGCGCGCTCAAGCGCTGTGCCGACGGTGGTTTTACCGGGCCGATGTGGCTGGTCAACCCGCAATATGACAGCCTCGATGGCATCCCCTGTGTGCGCCGCGTGGCCGATTTACCGTGTGGGCCGGATGCGGTGTTTATCGCCACCAACCGTGAATTGACGCTGACCTGCGTCGCTGAACTGGCCGCTATGGGCACTGGTGGCGCGATTTGCTACGCCTCCGGTTTTGCCGAAACCGGTGCCAGCGGCGCCGCCATGCAGCAGCAGCTCTTAAAGGCGGCGGGCGACATGGCCTTGCTTGGCCCCAACTGCTACGGCCTGCTGGATTACCTGCACAGCTCGGCGTTGTGGCCGGTGGCCCACGGCGGCAAGTCGGTGGAGAAGGGCGTGGCGGTGCTCACCCAGAGCGGCAACTTCGCCTACAACCTGTCGATGAGCGACCGTTCGCTGCCGGTGGCCTACATGGCCTCGGTCGGTAACCAGGCGCAACTGGGCGTTGCCGAACTGATGGATGTGTTGCTCGATGAGCCGCGCGTCACCGCCATCGGCCTGCACCTGGAAGGCTTGAAGAATGTGCCGGGGTTTGCCCGGGCGGCGCACAAGGCGCTGGAGAAAGGCATTCCGATCATTGCGCTGAAAACCGGTGTGTCGCAGATTGGCGCCGAGCTGGCCTTGAGTCACACCAGTTCGTTGTCCGGCTCCGACGCGCTGTACGACAGCCTGTTTGCGCGACTGGGGGTGATTCGCGTCAGCGGGCCAGTGAGTTTTGTCGAAACCCTCAAGGCTGCCGCATGCGGCAATCTTCCGGCCGGCAATCGCTTGATTGCATTGGCCTGTTCGGGTGGCGATGCGGGGCTGATTGCCGATTATGCCGAACGCAATCATCTGGCCTTGCCGAAACTGGACGAAGACCAACGCGCTGAACTGGCCCAGGTACTGCCCAGCTACGCGAACCTGGTCAACCCGCTGGATTTCACCACCGCCATCTGGGGCGACCGTGAAGCCCTCAACGCCATGCTCGACACCGCCCTGCGAACCGACGCCGATGCGGCCATGCTGGTGCTGGATTACCCGGCTGAATTCACCGGCGAGCGCAAGGAGTGCGACCTGCTGCTGGCGCTGTTCTGCGCCGCGCTCGGTCGCCATGGCAAGACCGGATTTGTCACCTCGGCGTTTCCCGAACTGTTGCCGGCCCATGCCCGCGAGCGCCTGCATGCTCAGGGGATTGCTGCGCTGCAAGGCGTAGAAGATGCACTGGCCGCTTGGGGGCGGATTGCCGACTACTCGAACAACCGTCGCGTGTTGCTGGAGCGAGGCGAGTCGATCCTCGAGCCCTTGTGCCCAAAAGCCCTGGATGACAGCGGCGGGGCCCTGGACGAGTGGGCCTCCAAGCAAGCCCTGCGTGCATTCGGCCTGACCACACCGGACGGCGTGCTGAGTACGCCGGGAAGGGCGCTTAACGATGCAGAGTTGCTGGGCTATCCCTTGGTGCTCAAGGCGGTCAGCGCACAGTTGCCGCATAAGACCGAGGCCGGTGCCGTGGTGCTGAACTTGCAAAACGGCATGGCCTTGACCAGCGCACTTGGGCAGATGCGCGAGCAAATCGCCGCTTATGCGCCCAATGTTGCCTTTGACCAATTGCTGCTGGAGTCCATGGCTACACCGCCATTGGCCGAGTTGATCGTGGGCATCAAGCGCGAAAACGACTTCGGCCTGGCCCTGGTCATCGGCGCCGGCGGGATCCTGGTGGAACTGCTCAAGGACAGTCGCAGCCTGTTGTTGCCGACCACCGACAGTGCGATCCGCAACGCCTTGCTCAGCCTGCGCAGTGCCGCGTTATTGCAGGGTTTTCGCGGGCGGGAAGTGGCGGATATGGATGCATTGGTCGCCGCGATCCGTGCCGTGGCGGACTACGCCTGCGCCAACGCCGGGCAGTTGCTGGAGCTGGATGTGAACCCATTGTTGGTCAATGCCCAGGGCGCCACGGCGGTCGATGCATTGATCCGTCTAGGAGATGAACATGCACAATAAAACCCTGACCGGCGGGCAGGCCCTGGTGCGGTTGCTGGCCAATTATGGCGTCGACACGGTGTTCGGCATCCCCGGCGTGCACACCCTGGAGCTGTATCGCGGCCTGCCCGGCAGTGGCATTCGCCATGTGCTCACACGGCATGAGCAAGGTGCCGGCTTTATGGCTGACGGCTACGCGCGAGTCAGCGGCAAGCCGGGGGTGTGTTTTGTGATCACCGGTCCCGGCGTGACCAATGCCGCCACCGCTATTGGTCAGGCGTACGCTGATTCGATTCCGATGCTGGTGATTTCCAGCGTCAACAGTACTGCCAGCCTCGGCAAAGGTTGGGGCATCCTGCATGAGACCCAGGACCAGCGCGCCATCACGGCGCCGATCACCGCGTTTTCGGCGGTGGCACTGAGCACCGAGGATTTGCCTGAATTGGTCGCCCGCGCCTACGCGGTGTTCGACAGCGAGCGACCCCGTCCGGTGCATATCTCGGTGCCGCTGGACGTGTTGGCCGCGCCGATCCAGCGGGACTGGAGCAGCGAGGTAGTGCGCCGCCCTGGTCGCGGCTTGCCGTCGGCTGAAGCCTTGGAGCAGGCCGTGGCCAAACTCGCGTCAGCCAAGCGGCCCATGATCATTGCCGGTGGCGGTGCATTGGCGGCGGGCGAGGCTTTGCAACGGTTGAGCGCCCAGTTGGCGGCGCCGTGCTTCACCAGCGTGGCCGGCAAGGGTTTGTTGCCCATCAACGACCCGCTGAATGCCGGTTCCACCCTCTGCGTCGAACCTGGCTGGCAACTGATCAGCGAAGCGGATGTGGTGCTGGCGGTGGGCACGGAAATGGCCGACACCGACTATTGGCGTGAGCGTTTGCCCCTCAACGGCGAGCTGTTGCGGGTGGATATCGACGTGCGCAAGTTCAATGACTTCTATCCCTGTGCCGTGGCACTTAAAGGCGATGCACAGCAGACCGTGCTGGCCTTGCTGGAGCGCCTCCCGGCCACATCCCGCAACGCTGACGCCGCCATCGCGTCAGTGGCGGCATTGCTGCAGGCGGTCGAGTTGGGACACGGGCCGTTGCAGTCTATCCACCAAGCCATTCTCGACCGTATCGAAGCCGAACTTCCGGCTAATGCGTTCATTAGCAGCGACATGACCCAACTGGCCTACACCGGCAATTACGCCTACCGCAGCCGTGCGCCGCGCAGCTGGTTGCATCCCACCGGCTACGGCACCTTGGGTTACGGCTTGCCCGCAGGCATCGGCGCCAAGTTCGGCGCGCCACAACGGCCGGGTTTGGTGCTGGTGGGCGACGGTGGTTTCCTCTACACCGCCCAGGAACTGGCCACCGCCGTCGAAGAGCTGGACAGCCCGTTGGTGGTGCTGTTGTGGAACAACGACGCCCTCGGCCAAATCCGCGATGACATGCTCAACCTGGACATTGAACCCATCGGCGTGTTGCCGCGTAACCCGGATTTTGCACTGTTCGCCCAGGCGTTCGGTTGCGCCGTGAACCAGCCCCGCACCCTGGATGAATTGCAGACGGACCTGCGCAACGCTTTCAAACGCAATGGCGTGACCTTGATCGAGTTGAAACATGCCTGTGCCTGTTGACCTTTAGAGAGACAAGACCATGAGCGAAAACAACAACAAAATGACTCAAGCGATGCACCGCCGCGACTTCCTCAAACACAGCGCCGTGGCTGGCGCGGTGGCCGCGGCGTTTTCCATGGGCTTGCCGTTGCAGGCGTTTGCCGCAGACGCCACGCCCAAACCGGGCGGCGTGCTGCGCCTGGGCCTGGCCGGTGGCAGCACCACCGATTCCCGCGATCCGGGGTCCTGGGTCGATACCTTCACCTTTGTCGGTTTTTCGGCGGTGTACAACACCCTCACGGAAATCGCGGTGGACGGCAGCGCGATTCCCGAACTGGCCGAGCGCTTTGAGTCCACGCCGGATGCTCGGGTGTGGACCTTCCACCTGCGCCCTGGCGTAACCTTCCATAACGGTAAAAGTCTGACCGCCGAAGACGTGGTGGCCTCGATCAACCATCACCTGGACGCCAAGTCCACCTCGGCCGCCAAGACCGTATTGGGCGATGTGGCCAGCGTGAGCGCCAAGGGCAGCGATGCGGTGGTGTTCGAACTGCATTCAGGCAATGCCGACTTCGCCTACGTCGTCGCCGATTACCACCTGGTGATCATGCCCGCCAAGGATGGCGTGGCCGACTGGCAAGCCGGCGTGGGCACCAGTGGCTATCGCCTGAAAAGCTTCGAACCCGGCGTGCGGATGGACCTTGAACGCAACCCCGACTACTGGAAACCCGGCCGCGCGCACTTCGCCAGTGCCGAATTGCTTGCCATCGCCGACGGCGCCGCGCGGGTCAATGCGCTGGTCACCGGCCAGGTGGATGTGATCAACAAGGTCGACCTGAAGACCGTGGCCTTGCTCAAGCGCAATCCAGCGCTGGTGATCGAGGAAACCAAAGGCGCCCAGCACTACACCTTCCCGATGCTGTGCGACAGCAACGAGTTCAAGAACAACGACATCCGCATGGCCATGAAGCACGCGATCAACCGTGAGACGCTGTTGGCTTCGGTACTGCACGGCTACGGCCTGGTGGGCAACGACCACCCGATCCAGCCCGGCAGTCGTTTTATCAACGCGGCACTGGAGCAGCGTGCCTACGACCCGGACAAGTCGCGCTTCTACCTGCGCAAGGCCGGTGTGGAGTCGCTCAAGGTGCGCCTGCAAGCTTCTGACGCGGCCTACACCGGTGCGGTTGACGCCTCGGTATTGTTCAAGGAGCAGGCACGCCAAGCGGGTATCGACATCGATGTAGTGCGTGAACCGGCCGATGGGTTCTTCTCCAACGTCTGGATGAAGCAGCCGTTCACCACTTCGTTCTGGTACAGCAGCCTGACCGCCGACCGCATGTTCAGCATCGGCTACGCCAAAGGCGCGGCGTGGAATGAAACCCACTGGGACAACCCGCGCTTCAACCAACTGCTCAACGCCGCCCGTGGCGAGATGAACGCGCCGTTGCGCCAGGAGATGTACAACGAAATGCAGGCTCTGTGCCGGGATGACGGCGGCGCGATTGTGCCGCTGTTTGCCAGCTCCGTGGCGGCGCGCTCGAACAAGGTCAACCACGGGCCGCTGACCGCGCCCTATGGTGAGTTGGATGGGCTGCGGCTGATCGAGCGGTGGTGGCAGGCCTAGAGATCCTCCAGACAATGAAGACCAAAAATGTGGGAGGGGGCTTGCCCCCGATGACGGTGTGTCAGTCACCGAAT
Source organism: Pseudomonas sp. C 49-2 (assembly GCF_003970195.1). NCBI lineage: Bacteria > Pseudomonadati > Pseudomonadota > Gammaproteobacteria > Pseudomonadales > Pseudomonadaceae > Pseudomonas > Pseudomonas sp. C 49-2. The sequence goes on along the minus strand of NZ_RXYG01000013.1, from coordinate 21,753 downwards.
CGATTGCGGGTCCACCGCTATCGGGGGCAAGCCCCCTCCCACAGTCGAACGGTGATGGTTTCTGGAAGGTGTCGCTATGAATAGCCTGTTGAAGCTGGTCCTGCAACGCCTGGCCCTGGGGGTGCTGTCGTTGTTCGCCGTGTCGGTGATCATCTTTCTCGCCGTGGGCATGCTGCCGGGGGATATTGCCCAGGCCATGCTCGGCCAGTCCGCCACACCGGAAACCGTGGCGGCGTTTCGCGCGCAGTTGGGCCTGGATCTGCCGCCGTTCACGCGCTTTGCGCACTGGTTGCTGCGCCTGCTGCACGGCGACCTGGGGGCGTCGCTGGCCAACCAACGGCCCATCGCCGAGCTGATCGGCGCGCGATTGGGTAACACCCTGAGCCTGGCTGCATTGGCGGCGTTGGTTTCGGTGCCCACGGCGCTGGTGCTGGGCATGCTGGCAGCGCTGTACCGCAACAGCTGGTTCGATCGCCTGCTCAATACCTCGGCGTTGAGCGCCGTGTCGTTTCCGGAGTTCTTCGTCGCCTACCTGCTGATCCTGGTGTTCTCGGTGAAACTCGGCTGGTTCCCCAGCCTGTCCAATCTGGCGCCGGATGCCACCTTTGGCACGATCCTGGAACGCTCGGTACTGCCGGTGGCGACCCTGAGCCTGGTGGTGATCGCGCAGATGATGCGCATGACCCGCGCGTCCCTGATCAACCTGCTCGCCAGCCCCTATATCGAAATGGCTCGCCTGAAGGGCATCCGTCAGTCGCGGATTATCTGGCGGCATGCGTTGCCCAACGCGCTGGCGCCGATCGTCAACGTGATCGCGCTGAACCTGGCCTATCTGGTGGTGGGGGTGGTGGTAGTCGAAGTGGTGTTTGTCTATCCGGGCCTTGGCCAGTTGCTGGTGGACTCGGTATCCAAGCGCGACATCCCGGTGGTGCAGGCGTGCAGCCTGATCTTTGCCGCCACTTACATCCTGCTCAATACCGGGGCGGACGTGTTGTCCATCGCCAGCAACCCACGCCTGATGCATCCCAAGGGGTAGCCCATGAACCTGTTGAGCCAAGTGGCCCGTGCGCCGTTGAGCGCCAAGTTCGGCTTGCTGATTATTCTGTTGTACATCGCGGTGGCTGTGTTCGCGCCGTTGCTGGCGCCCTATGGCGAAACCCAGGTAGTGGGCGAGGGCTTTGCGCCCTGGAGCGGCCAGTTCCTGCTGGGCACCGATAACCTGGGGCGCGATATGTTCAGCCGTTTGGTGTACGGCGCGCGCAACACGCTGGGCATTGCTTTCCTGACGACTACGCTGGCGTTTTTGTTGGGTGGATTGAGTGGCTTGGTAGCGGCGATCAAGGGCGGTTGGATTGACCAGGGCTTGTCGCGGGTGGTGGATGTGCTGATGGCGATCCCGCAACTGATCTTCGCCTTGCTGATTCTCAGCGTAGTGGGCACCAACGCCACGTCGTTGGTGTTGGTGATTGCGTTGCTGGATTCGACACGGGTGTTTCGCCTGTCCCGTGCGGTGGCAATGACCGTGGTGGTGCAGGACTTTGTCGAAGCCGTCCGCCTGCGCGGTGAAGGCCTGTGGTGGCTGGTCACCCGCGAAGTGTTGCCCAACGCTGCCGCGCCGCTGATTGCCGAATTCGGCCTGCGCTTCTGTTTTGTGTTCCTGTTTATCAGCGCGTTGTCGTTCCTTGGCCTGGGCATTCAGCCGCCCACTGCCGACTGGGGCAGCATGGTGCGTGACAACGCGGTGTTGATCACCTTCGGCGACATCAGCCCGTTGCTGCCGGCCCTGGCGGTGGCGTTGATCACCGTCAGCGTGAATTTTGTCGTCGACTGGATGCTGCACAAATCCAGCGGCCTGAAGGAGTGTTGAAGGATGGACAAGCCATTGCTGGAAATCCGCAACCTGCAGATCGAAGGGCATTACGAAGACGCCTGGCACCCGCTGATCAAGGGCATCGACCTGACCTTGCAACGCGGTGAAGTGCTGGGTTTGATCGGCGAGTCGGGGGCGGGCAAATCCACCCTGGGGCTGGCGGCGATGGGGTATGCGCGGGACGGTTGCCGCATCATTGGCGGCTCGGTGTGTTTTGACGGCATCCAATTGCTGCAGGCCAAGCCCGAGGCGCTGCGCAAGCTGCGTGGCCTGCGCATTGCCTATGTGGCGCAGAGCGCGGCGGCGTCGTTCAACCCGGCGCATCGCCTGATCGATCAGCATGTGGAAACGGCGGTGATCAATGGCGGTATCGATCGCGCCCAGGCCGAGCGTGAAGCGGTGGAGTTGTATCGCGTGCTGCGCCTGCCCAACCCGGAAACCATCGGCCAGCGTTATCCTCATCAAGTCTCCGGCGGGCAGTTGCAGCGTGTCATGACCGCGATGGCCATGGCCAGTCACCCGGACCTGATCATCTTTGACGAGCCCACCACGGCCCTCGACGTGACCACCCAGATAGACGTGCTGGCCGCGATCCGCGATGCGGTGAAAACCTACGGCAGTGCCGCGCTGTACATCAGCCACGACCTGGCGGTGGTGGCGCAGATGGCCGACCGTATCATGGTGCTGCGCCACGGCAAGTTGGTAGAAGAGGCGGACACCCGCAGCATGCTCAGCCAGCCGCAGCAGGACTACACCAAATCCCTGTGGGCGGTGCGCAGTTTTCGCACCGAGCCCAAGGCCTGTCCGACGCAGGAACGGCCACTGCTGGAGGTGTGCCAAGTGAGCGCCAGTTATGGGCATCAGCCGGTGCTGCATGACGTGTCGATGAGGCTCTATCGCGGCCAGACCCTGGCAGTGATCGGTGAGTCGGGCAGCGGCAAGAGCTCCACAGCGCGGTTGATTACCGGACTGTTGCCGGCCACGGCGGGGCAGGTGCTGTACGACGGCGAGGCGTTGCCAGTCGACTTTCGTCAGCGCAGCAAGGAGCAATTGCGGCGGATCCAGATGATCTACCAGATCCCCGACACCGCGCTGAACCCGCGCCAGCGCATCGTCGACATCATTGGCCGGCCGCTGACGTTTTACCTGGGGCTCAAGGGCAAGGCGATGCGCGCTCGTGTCGCCGAGTTGCTGGAGATGATCGAGTTGGACCCGGCGGTGTTCATGGAGCGCCAACCGAGGGAACTGTCCGGTGGCCAGAAACAGCGTATCTGCATTGCCCGCGCCTTGGCAGCTGACCCGCAACTGATCATCTGTGATGAAGTCACATCGGCCCTCGATCAACTGGTGGCCGAGGGCGTGCTGAAGTTGCTCAACCGCATCCAGCAGCAACTGGGCGTGGGCTACCTGTTTATCACCCATGACGTCGCCACCGTGCGCGCCATCGCCGACGAAGTGGTGGTGATGCAGCGGGGCAGGGTGGTGGACCAGGGCACTCGCAGCGCGATTTTCACCCCGCCGTACCAGGACTACACCGGCCTGCTGTTTTCATCGGAGCCCGAGATGGACCCCGACTGGCTCGATCATTTGCTGGCCCAACGGGCGGCGCACACCGTTTGAGGAGTTTGTATGAAGGTTTTGATTGTTCACGCGCACCCCGAGCCGCAGTCATTCACCGCTGCCTTGCGCGATCAGGCGGTGGCCACACTGGAAGGCCAGGGGCATGAGGTAAAGGTCAGCGATTTGTACGCCATGCAGTGGAACCCGGTGGCGTCGGCGGCGGACTTTTCGACACGGGAAAACCCCGAGTACCTGGTGTATGCCCTGGAGCAGCGGCTGGGGGTGAAGAAGCAGTCGATCGCCGCGGATATCCAGGGCGAGTTGGACAAGTTGTTGTGGGCAGATCTGCTGATCCTCAACTTTCCGATCTTCTGGTTCTCCGCACCGGCCATGCTCAAGGGCTGGATTGACCGGGTGCTGGTGTCGGGCGTGTGTTACGGCGGCAAGCGCTTTTACGATCAAGGCGGCCTGGCGGGCAAGCGGGCGATGGTCACGGTGACCCTGGGCGGGCGCGAGCATATGTTTGGTGCGGGCGCGATTCATGGACCGCTGGAGGACATGTTGCGGCCAATTCTGCGCGGGACGTTGGCGTATGTGGGGTATGACGTGCTGGCGCCGTTTGTGGCGTGGCATGTGCCATACATCAGCGCCGAGGCGCGGCAGGATTTCCTGGTGGGGTATGCGCAACGGCTGCAAGGGCTGGCGGATGAGCAACCCTTGGTGTTTCCGAAGCTTGAGCAGTTTGATGAGGCGCTGTATCCCCTGTCGTGAGCCAAACACTGATCAAATGTGGGAGCTGGCTTGCCTGCGATAACGGTACATCAGCTACAGATTTGTAGCCTGACACTCCGCCATCGCAGGCAAGCCAGCTCCCACATTTCGATCTCGACCAGTCAGTTGGTTTTGTGTTGTTGCCGCAAACGCTCGGCAGCACGGCGCAGCAACTGCTCAGTGCCATCCCAGCCCAGGCAACCATCGGTCACTGACACGCCGTATTTCATCGACTCACTCAACGGCTGGCAGCCTTCGAACAGGTGGCTTTCGAGCATCATGCCGATCAGCGAGGTGTCGCCCTGCAACCGCTGTTCCAGCACCTCGTTGAACACCCCCGGTTGGCGCAATGGGTCTTTGCCGCTGTTGGCGTGGCTGCAATCGACCATGATCCGCGCCGCTACCTTGGACTTGGCCAGGTCGTGCTTCACCTGCGCCACGCTTTGCGCATCGTAGTTCGGCCCACGGTGCCCGCCGCGCAGCACCAAGTGCGTGTCGGGGTTGCCTGGGGTCTGGATGATCGCCGGGTGGCCCTGGCTGTCGACGCCGAAGTGACGGTGCGGGTGGGATGCCGAGCGCATCGCGTCACAGGCAATCGCGACGCCGCCGTCGGTGCCGTTCTTGAAGCCCACGGGCATGCCCAGGCCGCTGGCCATTTCGCGGTGGATCTGCGATTCGGTGGTGCGCGCGCCAATCGCGACCCAGCTGAGCAGGTCATCGAAGTAGCCGGCTGCCATAGGTTGCAGCAGCTCAGTGGCGACCGGCAGGCCCAGGCGCAGCATTTCGCGCATCAATTCGCGGGACAGGGTGAGGCCGGCGGCCATGTCATCGCTGCCGTCCAAATGAGGGTCGTAGGCCAGGCCTTTCCAGCCGATGGTGGTGCGCGGTTTTTCGACGTAGGCGCGGATCACCAGCAGCATCTGGTCGCTGACTTCCAGCGCGAGTTTCTTCAGGTTGCGTGCGTATTCCATGGCCGACTCAGGGTCGTGAATCGAGCACGGGCCGACAATCACCAGCAAGCGGGAATCTTCGCCATTGAGGATGGCACGCACGGCTTGGCGATGGGCGTGGACTTGTTCGTTGAGGAACGGGCTGAGAGGCAGTTGGTGCTTGAGCTCAAGGGAGCTGGGCAGGCGCTGGGTCAGGGCTTCATTGGCGCTGGTCAGTGCAGAAATCGGCAGAGCGGCGGTGGCAGAGTTCATGTTCAAGGCTTCCTGGGCAAGCGGCGGGCTGTTCCCGCGCGCTCTGCCCTACTGGGGTGTTCGACAATTGGCCGTATTGGCTACGTGTGTTGGCTTGCCACCAAGAGGTGACCGATCGGAGGCGGCAGGCTGTCCCGAGCGGAGCTGGCTAAATCGCCATGCAGTGGAAGTGTCGTAGCGGTAATAGGTGGCGTAGTTCATGTCGTGTGTCCTTTAAGTGTTCTTCAAAAAGTTTTAGAGGCTGAAAAAACAAAACCCCCGGTCGGGGAGCCGACCGGGGGTTAGATTTCTCTGGTAGGCGACCCCTTGAGTAGTGGGCGCCGATTTCAGGTATCAGGCGCGCCAGTGGCTAAACCAATACCCAAAATAAAAGCTGACCAGTGCGCTCGAACCGTTCACGCGGGTAGCCGACACCGAGCGCGGGGCGCTGGCAGCAGAGCAAACCTGAGTGTGGGTGAGTTGCAACATGGTGTGTCTCCAAATGATGGGCAGAGCTTACTCGACGCGCACGGGTGGTTTCAATCAGAAATTTCTATCGTCGTGGGGGACTTACGGCTATGGGAGAGTGCCGATATGCTGATCACACTCTGACAATGCTGGAACGCGACCATGACCGCCTTGACCATTGCTGCTGCACAATCCGTTTCTATCGCGGGCAATCTGCCGGCCAATATTGAGCGGCACCTGGTGTTCATGCGTGCGGCGGCGAAGCAGGGTGTGCAGTTGCTGGTGTTTCCAGAGCTTTCGTTGACAGGTTATGAACCGTCCCTGGCGGCCGGGTTAGCGATTGAGCCAGGCGACACGGTCTTGACGCCGCTGCGCGAAATGGCGCGGGAGCTGCGGTTGACGGCGGTGGTGGGCATGCCTATCCGCCTGTCGCCTGGCTTGGGCGTGTTGATCGGCGCACTGGTGCTGGGGGTGGATGGCTCGCTGGCGATCTACACCAAACAGCATCTGCACCCTGGCGAAGAGGTTGCGTTTGTCCCAGGGCAGGGCGGTTCGGCCTTGGAGTGGGGGGATGATCGGATAGCTTTGGCGGTATGCGCGGACTTCTCCCATGCCAGCCATCCACGTCGGGCGGCTGAGGCGGGTGCTACGATTTATGCCGCTGGTGTGCTGATCAGCGAGGGCGGCTACGCGACCGATAGCACATTGCTCCAAGGCTATGCGGTCGAACATGGGCTGCTGGTGTTGATGGCCAACCATGGTGGTCCATCCGGTGGTTATGTCTGCGCTGGTCGCAGCGCTATCTGGGCGGCTGATGGCGGTTTAGTCGCCGCCGCCTCCGGTGTCGGCGACTCGCTGGTGATTGCCCGTCGTGAGGGTGGGCAGTGGGCTGGGCAAGTGATGGCTGTCTAAAATGGCGTTCCAACTGCGCGCGGCAACTGATCGGGACCTGCCATTCGCCCGAAGCCTGACCTTCGAGGCCATGAGCCGCTATTACCAGCAATACGACCTGATGTGGTCCAACGATGGCTTCGACGTCGCTTGGGGCGGCCGTGAAAACTGGCTGATCTGCAATGACGACGTGGTGATGGGCTTTGTCAGCCTGAGCCGCGATAGCCGCGCGCTCTATATCCGCGAGCTGCACATGCTCGAGACCTGTCGCGGACTTGGCGCAGGCAGCTGGGTGCTGGAGCAGATGGCGTCCAAAGCGCAGGCGTTGGGTCTGTTGCGTTTGACCGTATTCAAGACCAATCCGGCCAGGAGGCTTTATCAGCGCAGGGGCTTGAGCATTGTCGGTGAGGAGGATTGCTTCTGGCGCATGGAGCGTGCCTGCCCATCCAGCTAATTTCTGTGGCCCATTCCAATACGCGCATACTGGTCAAGGCTAATGCACAAGGGAAATACGAAAGTGGGGGACGGGCACCTAGGGCGGGAGAAAGTCCTGGCGGACTACCGCGCCATGTTCAAGGAGGACCAAGACGCGATCCGCCGTTTGACCTCGACCCTGGCCGAGCATTCTTTTGCGCATAACGGAAAAACCAAGCCGCAGCCCCAGGATTCCTGACCCGCTGCCCAGTAAATAGAGCCGTCCACTTCTCGGTGGGCGGCTACTGTGTGTTCAAACACTATATATATGACGCTTGCAGCTAGGTCTGCGCCTTGGTTTTTTGCTAAGGTGTTCAGCAACCTATAAGACCATATCGCGAGGTGTCTGCTTGATTAGGGTGCTAGTAGTCGATGACCATGATCTCGTTCGTACAGGCATTACACGAATGCTGGCTGACATCGATGGCCTGCAAGTAGTCGGCCAGGCCGAGTCCGGGGAAGAGTCCCTGATCAAGGCTCGGGAGTTGAAACCCGATGTGGTGCTGATGGACGTCAAGATGCCCGGTATAGGCGGTCTTGGTGCCACGACCAAATTGTTGCGCAGCCATCCGGACATCAAAGTCGTGGTGGTCACTGTGTGTGAAGAAGACCCGTTCCCGACGCGCTTGTTGCAGGCTGGGGCGGCGGGTTACCTGACCAAGGGCGCAGGCCTGGCGGAGATGGTGCAAGCCATTCGCCTGGTGTTTGCCGGCCAGCGTTACATCAGCCCACAGATTGCCCAGCAATTGGCCATCAAATCCTTCCAGCCCGTCAGCGACTCACCGTTCGATGCGCTGTCGGAGCGGGAAATCCAGATTGCCTTGATGATCGTCGGCTGCCAGAAGGTGCAGAGCATCTCTGACAAACTGTGCCTGTCGCCCAAGACCGTCAACACCTACCGCTATCGCATTTTCGAGAAGCTCGCCATCAGCAGTGATGTTGAATTGACCCTGCTCGCGGTGCGCCACGGCATGGTGGACGCCAGCGCCTGACATGACCACGCCGTTTGATCCCAGTGCCTTTCTCTCGACCTGCAGCGGCCGTCCCGGCGTGTACCGCATGTTCGACAGCGAGGCGCGCCTGCTTTATGTCGGCAAAGCCAAGAACCTGAAGAACCGTCTGGCGAGCTACTTTCGCAAGAGCGGTCTCGCGCCGAAAACCGCTGCGCTGGTGGCGCGTATCGCTCAGGTCGAAACCACCATCACCGCCAATGAAACCGAAGCGCTGCTGCTTGAGCAGACGCTGATCAAGGAGTGGCGGCCGCCCTACAACATCCTGCTGCGAGACGATAAATCCTACCCCTATGTGTTTTTATCCGACGGCAACTTCCCACGGCTGAGCATTCACCGTGGCGCGAAGAAGCAGAAGGGCAAGTATTTCGGACCCTATCCCAGTGCGGGCGCGATCCGCGAGAGCCTGAGCCTGCTGCAAAAGACATTTTTTGTGCGCCAGTGCGAAGACAGTTTCTACAAGAACCGCACACGGCCTTGCTTGCAATACCAGATCAAGCGTTGCAAGGCGCCTTGTGTGGGCCTGGTCGAACCGGCGGAGTACGCCGAGGATGTACGCCATTCGGTGATGTTCCTTGAAGGCCGCAGCAATGCCTTGACCGATGAGCTCTCCGGTGCCATGGAGCAGGCCGCCAGCACCCTGGACTTCGAGCGCGCCGCCGAGCTGCGTGACCAGATTTCGCTGCTGCGCCGCGTCCAGGACCAGCAGAGCATGGAAGGCGGCACCGGCGACGTCGACGTGATTGCGGCCTTCGTCAACCCGGGCGGCGCCTGTGTGCACCTGATCAGCGTGCGTGGCGGGCGGGTATTGGGCAGCAAGAACTTCTTCCCGCAGACAGGTATAGATGAGGAAGTGGCCGAAGTCATGGCAGCGTTCCTTGGCCAGTACTACGTCAGCAGTCCCGAGCGCGATTTGCCGTCGGAGCTGATCGTCAACGTGGTGCATGAAGATTTCCCCACACTGATCGAGGCGATCCACGAACTGCGCGGCCGCGAGTTGGATATCAGCCACCGTGTACGCGGCACCCGCGCGCGCTGGCAACAACTGGCCGTGACCAATGCCGAACAGGCTCTGGGTGCGCGCCTGGCCAATCGACAGCACGTCGCCGCGCGCTTCGACGCCCTGGCCGAAGTCCTCAACCTGGACGAGCCGCCGCAGCGCCTGGAGTGCTATGACATCAGCCACTCCAGCGGCGAAGCCACCGTGGCGTCCTGTGTGGTGTTCGGGCCGGAAGGGCCGATCAAATCCGATTATCGGCGCTATAACATCGAAGGCGTCACCGCCGGCGATGACTATGCCGCCATGCACCAGGCCCTGACACGGCGCTTCAGCAAACTGAAGGACGGCGAGGGCAAACTGCCGGATATCCTGTTGGTGGACGGCGGCAAGGGGCAGTTGTCCATGGCCCGTGACGTGCTCAACGAGCTGGCGGTGCCGGATCTGATCCTGCTCGGCGTGGCCAAGGGCGCCACGCGCAAGGCCGGTTTCGAGACGTTGTACTTGAATGATGCCGCCCATGAGTTCACCTTGAAGGGCGACTCACCTGCGCTGCACCTGATCCAACAGATCCGTGACGAAGCCCACCGTTTCGCCATTACCGGCCACCGTGCCCGGCGTGGCAAAACCCGACGAACCTCAACCCTGGAAGGGGTGGCGGGGGTCGGGCCGACACGGCGACGCGACTTGCTTAAACATTTTGGTGGCTTGCAAGAGCTATCCCGTGCCAGCATTGACGAAATAGCCAAAGCACCCGGTATCAGTAAAAAGCTCGCTGAGTTGATTTATGCGAATCTGCACAGCGAATAGAATGCCTTTCCACCTCGTAGCCAGTTGTGCCGATGAATATCCCTAATCTGATCACCGTTCTACGCGTCCTGCTTATCCCGATTTTCATTCTGTTGTTCTATTTGCCGTACGAATGGAGCTATGCGGCCTCCAGTTCCGTGTTCGCCTTCGCGGCCGCCACCGACTGGCTCGACGGCTACCTGGCCCGTCGCCTGGAGCAGAGCACGCCGTTCGGCGCGTTCCTGGACCCGGTGGCCGACAAGCTCATGGTGGCTGTCGCGTTGGTTCTACTGGTGCAAGAACACGGCAACCTGTGGCTGACCTTGCCAGCCGCCGTGATCATCGGTCGCGAGATCGTCGTCTCGGCCCTGCGTGAATGGATGGCCGAAATCGGCGCCCGCGCTCACGTGGCCGTGTCCAACATGGGCAAGTGGAAAACCGCCGCGCAAATGCTTGCGCTGGTTATCCTACTGGCCAACCCGTCGGACTTCTCCTTCTGGGTCCTGACTGGCTACGCCTTGCTGCTGATCGCCGCTGGCCTGACCTTGTGGTCCATGCTCCAGTATTTACGCGCGGCCTGGCCGCATCTGCGCACTACCGTTGAAAAGAAATAAAACTTTTTTGAATCAAAGGGTTGACGGGTTCTGATAATTCTATAGAATGCGCATCACCAAGACGCGGGAATAGCTCAGTTGGTAGAGCACGACCTTGCCAAGGTCGGGGTCGCGAGTTCGAGTCTCGTTTCCCGCTCCAAATATCGATCTACAGAGTTCCATGGAAGTCTGTAGGTTATTGAAAATAGACGCTTAGGCGTCTTTTTTCGTTCCAGTGCGATCCACCAGAATCCGCCTCCAGCCACGTTTCTTAAGTACAGTTTTGAGTACATAGAATCCGGGCAGCGAGCGCAGCGGTTTTTGGGGGGAACGCCCCGGTCCGGCATCGATATACATCTCCTCGGCCCTACGAGACGGGAGATGTACTCATGGCCTTGACCGATACCGCCGTTCGCCAGGCGAAACCTACCGGTAAAAATTACACCCTCAAAGACTCGGGTGGGCTTGCGCTGTTCGTGGGTCTCAAGGGTGCCAAGCAATGGCACTTCCGCTTCTATTGGCTGGGCAAGCAAGCGCGTATTTCACTGGGCGTTTACCCGGCAGTCAGTCTCAAAGACGCGCGCACGGCGCAGGACGAAGCGCGTGCGTTGGTCGCCCAGGGTGTTGACCCTCGTTCCAATCGCCGTGAAGCGCGACTGGCCGCCAGTGCCTCGACGGAGAACTCTTTTCGTCGCGTTTTCACAGACTGGCGCGCGTTTAGGGCCTTGAGCCTGAAGGCCGGACGCCAGAGCACCTTGTCGCAGATCGATCGTCACTTCGACAAGGACATCCTGCCTTGGCTGGGTGATCTGCCTATCGTCGAAAGATGCTCAGCCCGGTCTCATAGGTGAGCTGTTCCGGCAACCCAGCGAGGTTGGTGTGGAAGTAGAAGATCTCTTCACTACCGGGCTTGCCATCAATCCGCGCCAGCGGTTCGTAGCTGTCGGGATTGGCATACACATACACACTGCCGAAGCCGTGTTCCACCTCCTGCAACAGCCGTAGCCCTTGCCACACAAACTGCACATCGCTTTGTGCCTGCTCGCTGTCGTTGCGGTACACCCGTTTGCTGATGCGCCGTCCCAGCGGATCATAGCTGTACTCACTGCGCAGGCGTTGCCAGCCCTGATCCTGCTCGACACAGACCAGCCGCTGTTCGGCGTCGTAACGAAAGCGTTGCACGGTGTGGCTGCCGATACGCTTTTCACTCAGGCGCCCGAAGCGGTCATAACGGTAGCGTTTGTCCTCGAACACCTGCACGCGGTTGTGCTTGACGTAACCGCTGCCCCGACCGCTTTGCATCAGGTTGGCGGCGGCGTCGTAGTTATAGGTTTCGCGGTGCAGTTCCGGATTGTGCGGGCTGCTTTGGCGGTGGTCGCGCAGGCGCTCGGTGGCGTCGTAAGTGTAATGTTCTTTGCCTTCGACACTTTTGCCGTGGCTCTGGCCGAGAAAGCGCCCCATCAGGCCATCGTCCGGCAGCGGCTGGCGGGGATCGCTGCCACCGCGACGCTGGGTCTGGGTCAGGCGCTCGATGATCAGGTTGTCGCTGGCGTCGTACTGGTAGTTTTTTTGCAGCACGGGCAGTTCTTCGCGGGCTGCGTTGCGGTAGTGCAGGGCTTTCCGGCTGAGACGGCCGCTGCGGTCGTAGCGGGTACGGGTCAGCAGGCTGCCCTGGGTGCGCAGGACTTCGTCGTGCAGTTAGTCGCGTTCGAGGTCGCAGATCACCCGGCCATTAAGGTTGAGTTGATGCAGGTGGCCGCTGCCGTAGTACAGGTGATTGAGCTGGCGTTGGTCGGGTAGGGTCAGGGTTTCCAGGTTGCCCAGGGCGTCGTAGCGATAACCCAGTTCACCGGCATCGCTGCTTTCGCTGAGCAATTGGCCGAGGGCGTCATAGCGGAATTTCAGTTGCTGCTGTTCGCCGTTGTGAGCTTTAAAAGTGATCGCCAGCAGGTTGTCAGCGGGATCGTAGGCATAGTCGGTGATGCCATCGTCAGTCGTTTTACGCAGCAACCGGCCTACCGCATCGCGGGTGAAGCGATGCTCGATCGGCATGTCTGACTCGTACGGTGGCGGGCCGTCCTCGGAAGTGTTGCGCGGTTCCGGCGCTGGCGTGGGATGAGCATCGGTGCCGGTGATGTCGTCCACCGCGTTGTAGTGGTAAACGCGGTAGCTACTGTCCAGATCGGTCTGGGTGGTCAAACGATCCAGCACATCCCACTTGAAACGGTAGGCCTCGTCGTTCTCATTGCTCAGCTGTTGCAGGCGTCCATAGGCGTCATAGCTGAATCGTACTTTAAGACCGAGCGCGTCAATACGCTGCTGGATCCCCCGCTCGGATCGTAGTGGTACTGCGTGCGCAGGTTGGCCGGGTCGATGTAGTCAGTGAGCTGGCCGGTCAGGTTGCGTTGGTAGCGGTCGACGCACCCGTCCGGGCGTTCGCTTTCGATCAGGTGGCCGCGAGTGTCATACCGGTACTGGGTGGTCTCGCCTCGGGCATTGGTGCTGGCGCACAGGTAGCCGCGCTCGTCATAGCGGTAGTGGTTTTCTGAATTGGAGCAATCGCGGTACAGCAGTAGTTGCCCATAACGGTTCCACGCCAGGGTCTTGTACTTATCGTGGGCGTCGATGATTTCCACCACTTGGCCCTGGGGGGCATAGCAGTAACGGGTGGTGTGCCCGAGTGGATCTTTTTCACTGAGCAGATTGCCGCGTTCGTCGTAGCTGAAGGTACTGGTGTGGCCGCCACGGTCGGTGATGCTCAGGGGCAAGGCCCAGTGTTCGGTGTAGAGGATGTATTCGCTGCGCCCGAGCGGGTCACGGGTGTCGATCAGGCGTCCGATGTCATCGTAGACGTACTGCCATTCGCCACCCTGCGGGTCGGTGGTTTTGAGAAGTTGTCCGGCGAGCAGGTCGCTGTGCCAGCATTGGCCCAGCGCGTCGATATGGTGGTAGACCTCGTACAGCGCGCCCCAGTAATAGCGTTCCTCACGGCCAAGGCTGTCGACGACGCGGGTTTCGCCCTTGGCCAGGTCGTATTCGAAGCGATAGTCCTCGCCATCGCTGCCCCAGTGGCGGGTGACCCGCCATTCGTGGTCGGGCTGTGGTTCCAGCAAGGGCGGGAGGGTGTAGGGCGTGCCGTCGGCGCGGACGGGTTGTGGCCGTTCATCTGGGACGGCGAAAGACGCCCATGCATAGTGACGTGTGGCGCCAGTGGGCAACGTGTGGCTGCTCATGGAACGTTCGGGCGTGTAGGTGAAACGCCGCAGCACCTGGTCGCGGGTATCAAGTACCGTGCTCAAATCGCCATGGCTGTCATAGAGGTAGCGCACCAAGGGTTCGGTACGCTCCAGATGGCCGGGGTCTTCGTCACTGAAGTACAGGCGCTCAACCTGCTCAACTCGGCGTGGGTGCAGGTCGTTGTAGCGCAGGCGGACGGTGATGCGGCTGTTGGGGTCGAGCAGATGCAGCAATCTGCCCTGATCGTCATAGTGCAGGTTGACGGTATTGCGGTTGCGGTCGCCCAAGCGTACGAGACGTGAACGTCGCGGGTTGTGCGGATCGGTTTCAAACACCTGATACAGGCCGTCATGAATGTCCTCGACCACCGTCAAACCGTTACCCATCTCGAAGAACGCCAAGCCATCGAGGGTGCTGATAAAGCGATTGCCGGGCTTGAGTTGCCCCAGTTCCAGGCGCTCGCCCCCGGCGTTGATGTACACCCACAGGTCGCCGCCGTCCGGATGAGTCACGCGCACGATCTCAACTTCGTAGAACACGCTCCAGCCGACGCCGAACAGCCCGTTGTCGCGGCGGTCGAGGCTGTTGTAGCGGCGTGCCCACACGATGGGCAGGATGCCAGGGAGGGTGAAGTCCAGATTTTCCGGGCCATCCTGGAGCTTGCTGCCAGTGGACACCGCCACCGGGTTGCCCACCGAGTAGATCCGGTAGCTTATCTTTGGCCAGTTGTTCAGGCATCCCTGCGGAATCGGATAGGGTGTCCTTAAAGTTTATATTTTTATTGGGTGTTGAGCGGCATATCTGGTTGAGGTCTCAATGAATGCGAACTCTGCAAGAACGGATGAGAGGTCAAATGGTGGTGTTAGATAATCTTTAAGGAAGTCGGATGATGCTTGAGAAGTGCTATTCAATATGTCTGGCGTAACATCTTTTATGTGTTTGATTGTTTTTGAAAGGCTTTTTCCGCTTTTTTTGTATAGGCTTATTAATTCGTTGTGGATTTGTGGAAATGTGTGGTGTTGTTTTAGTTGCTCGTAGGCTTCTAGAAAATGATGATAAGCCATCATTCGCTGTGCGGTGGTATGGCTTGTTGCTACGAGGGAAGGGAATAGTAATTCTTCTTGTACAGCGTTTGCAAGCGCGTCAGCGTGGGGGATAAGTCTAATGATGCGCTGCTGGCATTTCGATAAAAAATCTGGGTCTTCTTCATACGTTATACCAATTGCTATTTTGAATGCGCTGCAGTTTGAATCTAGTGAGCTGTCTGGATAGTTGATTGGGCCTACCCACAGATCGGTCGTGAGAGAGTCATCTTTATTTGTTGTTATGATTATGTAGCAGTAATGCTTGCTGTCAGGTATTGCCCGGCAAAGAGAAGTTATGTTTTTTGACCATAGAGGGTAAGCTGGTGCGAATTTGTGCTCAAAAATAAGAGTGTGTAAATTCTCTATAATCGAATTTGCTCGAGGCATATAGGTATCTCGTGATATTAAAATGGGGCTTTCGGGCCAAATGTCCAAGGAATATTGGCGTTTTCTAGCTTTTGTAAAACGCTGCCCATCTCGGGCGCTACTCTTGGGTCATGCTCAAAGTGCCAGTGTGGATTTGCACCCTGCGAATTTTTTAGTGTAATGTCTTTGTCAATTTGTTTTGTCATTCGGTTCAAGCTCTCTGTCGAGCGAGGGCCTTTTTTGAAGTTGTCGGATTTATATTCAATATCCCGACCTTTGTAATGACTGTCATATGAGCGTTGTCTGCCGAAGTTTCTACCCTTTTGAGGGCCGAATATTTCTATTACGCGCTTGTCATGCCATTTTTTTGCCCAGCTCAGGAATCCTCTCCCAGACTTTCCACATTCCCAGCCCCAGGGATCGATCCAGCCTGTTGGATTCGGCGCGTATTGATAAGGGTTAATCCCACCCGCCAACCCAATCGGATCCGGCTGGGTAAACCGCCCCACATCCGGATCAAAAAACCTGAAGGTGTTGTAGTGCAGCCCGGTTTCGCGGTCAAGGTACTGGCCCTGAAAACGCAGATTCTGCTCACTTCCCGCCTGCCAATCATGCCACTCGTCCCGGCTCTTGCCCCAGGCCTGATACTCGCTGTGCCACACCGTGTTGCCGTCGGTGTCGGTCAGCTGTTCCGGCAGCCCGGCCAGGTTGGTGTGGAAGTAGAAGATCGCCTCGCTACCTGGCTTGCCATCGATACGGGCCAAGGGCTCATAGCTGCCCGGATCGGCATACACGTACAGGCTGGGCCTGCCGTCCTGTACCTCTTCCAGCAGGCGCAAGCCCTGCCAATGGAACAGCATGCGGTGGCTCGGTTCGCTGGCGTCGTCGTGATACACCTGCTTGCTGATGCGCCGCCCCAACGGGTCGTAGTTAAAAACAATGCGCTGGGCCATTGATCCCTGATGCTGGCGGATACAGATCAGCCGGTGTTCTGCGTCGTATTCGAAGTGCTGGATGCGGCTGCTGCCGCTGCGCTTTTCACTCAACCGCCCAAAGCGGTCATAGCGATAACGCTTGTCTTGGTAGACATGCACGCGGTTGTGCTTGATCAGGCCGTTGACCCGGTAGCCATCGAACAGATTGCCGGCCGCGTCGTAGTTGAGGCTCTCGATGTGCTGGCCCAGCGACGCGGGGCTGCTGCGGTGCATGCTCTGGATCTGCTCGACCGGGTTGTAGCCGTATTGGGCGCTACCTTGATAGCTCTTGCCGGTCGATGATTGGTTCTGGAAGCGACCAATCAGGTTGTCGTCATTGGCCGCTGCGGTCGGGTGATTAGCGCCTGGGCGCTGGGTCTGGGTGAGTATCTCGGCCACCAGGTTGTCGCTGACATCGTACTGATAGTCCTTCTGCAACAACGGCAGCACCTCCCGGGCGACGTGCTGGTAGTTCAGGGCCTTCTGGCTGAGCCGGCCATTGCGGTCGTAGCGGGTGCGGGTGTGCAGGGCGCCCTGGGTGCGCAGCACTTCGTCGTGCAGTGCATCGCGCTCAAAATCGCTGATCAGCCGGCCGCCCAGGTTGATTTGATGCAGGTGGCCGCTGCCGTAGTACAGGTGGTTGAGTTGGCGCTGATCGGGCAGGGTCAGGGTTTGCAGGTTGCCCAGTTCATCGTAGTCATACTGCAGCAGACCGGCACTGTTGGTTTCGCTAAGCAATTGACCGAGAGCATCGTAGGTATAGTCGAGCCGCTGCTGGTCACCCTGGTTGTCGGTGAAACTGATCGCCAGCAGGTTATCGGCGTTGTCGTAGCCGTACTCGGTGACCCCATCGTCGGTACGTTTGCGGGTCAACCGTCCCAGGGCATCACGCTCGAAATAGTGCACCAGTGGCATGTGCGGTTCGGCGCTGTCCTTGCCATCCAGCTCGGACTCGGCATTTGGCGCGGGGATATGACGGATACCGGTGACATCACCCAGCGGGTTGTACTGGTAGATGCGCCCGCTGCCATCCAGATCTTGCTGGGCCAGCAGGCGGTCCAGCACGTCCCACTCGAAGCGGTAGCGTTCGTTGTTTTCATTGCTCAGGTGCAGCAGGCGGTCATAGGCGTCGTAGCCAAACTCGACGCTGTGGCCGAGGGCGTCAACACGCTTGATCAGACGACCACTGCGGTCATAACGTAGGCGGGTGATACGCTGGGCCGGGTCGGTATAAGCCGTAAGCTGGCCGGCGGCGTCGATGTCGTAGCGGTCGATGCGGCCATCGGGGCGCTGGCTTTCGATCAGATAGCCACGGGCGTCGTAGCGGTAATGAGTGTGCTCGCCGCGGGCATTGATGGTTTCGCTAAGCAGGCCGCGCCGATCATAGCGGTAGTGGGTCTCGTTGTTGGAGCAGTCGCGGTAGTTGAGCAATTGCCCGTGTGCGTTCCAGCGCAGGTATTTATGCTTGGCCAGCGGGTCGGTGATGCATTGGACTTGGCCTTGGCTGTCATACCGGTACTGGGTCTTTCGACCGAGGGGATCTTGCTCCCACAGCAGATTGCCCTGGCTGTCATAACCGAAGCGTTGGGTGCGCCCGGCGCCATCGGTGATACTCAGAGGTAACGCCCAGTGGCGGGTGTAGCGGATCCGTTCGCAGCGGCCCAGTGGGTCGCGGGTTTCGATCAGGCGGCCGAGTTCGTCGTAGCCGTATTGCCATTCGCCGCCTTGCGGGTCGATGCTCTTGAGCAGTTGGCCGCTGAGTACGTCTTCCTGCCAGCAGTGGCCCATGGGGTCTATGTGTTTGTAGATCTCATAGAAGGGTCCCCAGTAGTAATGGTCCTGGCGCCCGAGGCTGTCGGTGACGTGGGTTTCGCCTTTTTCCAGGTCGTATTCGAAGCGGTAGTCCTCGCCATCGCTGCCCCAATGGCGAATGACCCGCCACTCATGGCTGGGCTGAGGTTCGAGCAGGGGTGGAAATTTGCAGGGGCTGCCGTCTGCGCGCACCGATTGAGGGCGTTGTGCGGGAACGTCGAAGCGTTGCCATTGATACTGCCGAGTCGCCCCACTGGGCAGGGTGTGGCTATCGAGGTAGCCGTGCGCCGTGTAGGTGAAGCGACGCAGGACTTGGCCGGTGGCATCGAGCACTTCCTGTAACTGGCCGGCTGGGGTGTAGCGATAGCTGGCAAGGACTTCGGTGTGTTCGATCCGGGGATCATTGCCCAGCTTGATGTAGAGTCGGTCCACTTGGCTGACCCGTCTCGGGTGCTGCGTGTCATAGCTCAGCCGAACGGTGG
This sequence comes from Pseudomonas sp. C 49-2, assembly GCF_003970195.1. Classification (NCBI taxonomy): domain Bacteria; kingdom Pseudomonadati; phylum Pseudomonadota; class Gammaproteobacteria; order Pseudomonadales; family Pseudomonadaceae; genus Pseudomonas; species Pseudomonas sp. C 49-2. The sequence continues at coordinate 3,193 of NZ_RXYG01000013.1, read as the reverse complement.
TTTGGCTCAAACCGTCGCACACGTAGTGCAGTCGGCCTGTTTGATCGTAGAGAAGCCCCAACGTATTCAGGTTACGATCGCCCAGCCTGGTCAGGCGTGAGCGTCTCGGGTTGTGCGGGTCGGTCTGGAAGACTTGGTAGAGACCGGTGTAGATGTCCTCGACCACGGTCTGTCCGTCTTCCAGGTGAAAGAACGCCAACCCATCGAGAACGCTGACAAAGGCATCGCCTGCCTTTAGCCGACCCAGTTCCAGGCGGGTGCCTTCTTCGTCGACATAGATCCACAACTCGCCGCCCTCGGGGTGGGGCACGCGCAGAATTTCCACTTCGTAGGGCACACTCCAGCCCATGCCAAACAGGCCGTCGCTGCGCAGGTCGTTGCTGTCGTAGCCCCTGGCCCATTCAATGGGAAGCAGGCCGGGCAATGTGAAATCGTGATCCTCAGGGCCGCCCAGCACCTTGCTTCCGGTTGAAACAATCACCGGGCTGCCTTTGCACGGACGGATGCGCGGCTGCGGTTTTGGGCTGCCCTTCGGTCGCGGCCGAAGCTTGATTTTGCGCGAGATCAACATCCCGGCCACCATGCCGGTGAACTGCGCAATCTTGCTTTTGCCATTGCGGATATCCCGCACGGTCAGTGGCTCGCCACCTATGCGAACGTTGGGAGACACATTGGCATCGCTGTCGATGGCGGCATCACACGTGGTCTTGTCGCCGGCTCGGGCGGCAGGCTGCCCGTTGATGAACACCTTGCTGGACCCCTGCGCGATGTAGGCATCGGGCATAGGGGGATGGCGTTCGCAGGTGACCTTATCCTGTTCCGCCGGCTCCGTTCCCGGGGCTGCTGGCGTTGTGACAGGAGGATTGAAGATGTCGTAGATCGCCATGCCCAGGCCGAGCACAGGTAAGAGCATGGGCGCGGCGGACATTGCCATTGCGCCTACGTTGTCCAGAAATGACGGTTCTGACTCCTCTTCGGGTGCGTCCGCACCGCCACCTCCGGAGCTGCGCCCTGCAGCCCGAGCAGCGGCCTTTCCGTTGACGTGGGTATCTTGCGAGCCGCTTTCGATCTTGCCGAATGGCTCTGCCGGGAACACGCTGTTGGCGAGCGAATCACACCCATCGGTGATGGCTTCACCGATGCTCTTATCGCCTATGGGAATCATGCTGGCACCGCCTACCAGTGCTCCAGCAATCACAGGAACCAGCACTGCCGCCGCACCGCCCGTACCCACCACCGCGACAACGGTGCCGGCGATAGCCGCCGCAACGAGAGCGGTCGCGGCGGCGTAGACAACCGCTTCTGCCAATGCACTCATCAGCTCGGCAGCCAGGGGGGGGTGAAGGATCACGTCTCCTTCCCTGGCGGCATGGACGTTCTGCGCCATTGGTGTGTGCTCCTTGCTGAACTAGCGTGTATGCAAATGGGGGAGTGAACTGATCAGGTAAAATGCAGGCTGTCTTTGATCGCCCGCCAATGGCTGATATCGGCTTCGGTAAGCGCGCTGTGTTTGCTGTAGTTCAGGACCAGCAGGCGTTGTTGCCCAGGCAGTTGGCAGGCCAACTGAAGCTGGTACATAGGCTGATTTCCGTGCGTGAACTGGAGTGCTGCTTCACGACCTTCGATTTGCTTGTCTTTCCCAATAAAAACGGTCACAGCATCAGTGCAGGTCAATGCAGTGAGCCGTTTGTGCAGCAAGTCCAGTTGAAACGTGTACGCGTCATCCAGGCTCTGGTGTTCTGGTAGCGCGCTACGAGCGATGACCAAAGTGGTTTGTCGCTCGCGAAACTGGAGCATGTTCAGTGTTGTGTCTTCGGGCATCTCATCGCCGAGGTCGACGTTGAGATCCTGAGTCAGGTATCTGGCCATTCAGGTGTTCCTTATTTGGGGAAGTACGGGTCAGTCATCAACGGTCTCAGTCGTGCTGAAAATGGCTGTTGGCTTCGTCTTGGAGCGCACTGGTATCTCGCCCGTCAGCGGAAACGGCAGCAGTGCCGCCTTCCACGTTGAGATCCAGCATGCCGTCGGGGGTGTTGATTTGGCCGGACTTCAACCCGGTGATATTGAAGTTCTCGCAGGTGATGTTCAGCGTGCCGTTGGCATGCAACTCGATCACCGTCTTGCCGCATTTCAGGCGTAAAGCGTTGCCCACTTCGACGGTGTAATCGTCGGCGACTGAGTCACTTTTGCTGCCGCCCACTTTCAAGGTGTCATTGGCCTTCACCACCCGCATGCGGGTGCGGCCGACGGTGATGGTTTCGTCCTGGCCGACCTGGCTGCTTCGGTCCGCGCCAATCGATTGGGTCTGGTTGTTCTTGACGATGGTGTTCTGATCTTTCTGGGCATGGATAAACACCTCCTCCTGGCCCAGCTCATCCTCAAAGCGCAACTCATTGAAGCCTTCGCCCTTATGGGTGCGGCTCTTGATGGTCATCCGCGTCTTGTGTTTGGGCAGCTCGTAGGGCGGCAGGTTGGTCTGTCTGTAGGCGGCCCCAGTGGCGATCGGCTGGTCAGGATCTCCATCCAGGTGGCTGATCACTAACTCCTGACCCACACGTGGGATCGCCATGGAGCCCCAGGTCGCCCCGGCCCAGCCTTGGGTGACACGGATCCAGCACGAGCTGTGGTCGTTGTTTTTGTCCGTGCGATCCCACGGAAACTGCACCTTGACCCGGCCCCATTCATCGCAATAAATCTCTTCCCCTGGCGGGCCGACCACCGTTGCGATCTGCGGGCCGTCGATGCAGGGTTTACTGCGTAACGGGGCTTTCCAGTCCGAGGTCCAGCGGATGGCGCTGGCTTCCAGCGTGTAAGAGGTGCCGAGGCCGCTACCGAACGATTCTTCCTGCAGGCTGGTGTGCTGTTTGCCCTCGTGCTTGATGGCGATGGTGCGCCAGCGATCATTGAAGTCTTCACGCGGATGATCGTTGAGGTCGAAGGCCAACCCCGGTTGCAGGCGTTCATCGTCACCTTCCAGATGCGCCAGCTTGGCGTCGTTGCGTAACGCGGCCAGGCGGGTCTTGGTGAATGGCTTACCGGCGATGTCGCGTTTGTAGCGGCCGGGGTAGTCGTAGCGTTCGTAATCCTTGTGTTGGTTGTTCAGGTCCTGGTCGCCGGTGGCGGTGTGCTGTTGGTTGTAGCGCGGATGGGTGAAGGTGTAGTCGCGCTGCACCTGCACGGCGGTGCGCACTTG
>NZ_RXYG01000012.1:0-173394 GCF_003970195.1 Pseudomonas sp. C 49-2 | reverse complement strand
GTCAACGATGATGCAAAAAAACGGGATACACACCAACGTATCTACGATGCGAAGCGAGTCGCTCTTGATCTTGATCTGAGGCGCCCCGTTAAACACGCTGGCCGAACGCAGGCTTGAATCCGTGGGTAACCCGGCAGGACGCCGGGTTAGCCGCGCTGGGCCAAGGATGGCCCATCGCGGCGGCCCACGGATTCAAGCCGGAGTGAGGGCATGCCGAGCCTAGGCGAGGCACCGAGTGTTGGGGCGAGGACCTTTTGCTTACTTTTGGGTCCTTCCAAAAGTGAGCCGCCGTAAGGGCGGAACCCTAAGTAGCCGTTACCTAAATAACGGATATGTACTCAATCAAAACCCCACCCCCTGCAACGGCAACTCATAAGACTTCTTAACCGTCCGAACCACCAAAGTAGAAGAATAAGTCCGAATCGGAATATCCCGATAAGTCTCCAAAAACCGATAGATATACTCGGTATACTCCGCAGCATCCCGAAACTTCGCCACCATCACAAAATCAAACTCCCCCGTCATCAAGTAACAATCCTGAATCTCCGGATGACCAGAAAGTATGTGCTGCATCCTGCGATCAATATCATTGCTATCCCTATCCAACTTGATCAGAAAAAACGCCGTCACCTGGATCCCCAACTTGCGCTCATCCAAGACCGCCACTTTCGCCTTGATAATCCCCGCGCTCTCCATGCGGCGAATCCGCCGGTAACAACTGGTGGACGACAGCCCCACACTGTCGCTCAACAACTCCAGGCTCTGGTCGCAATCCTTTTGCAACTTGCCCAGGATTTTCAAATCCATGGCGTCTGTCATCGGTTCCAAATCGTCCTTGAAAATTGCAATGAATCCGTCGCAATGACGGGCCAATTTGCACAAATCCTGCGCAGTGGCTAGTTAACATCGATTCAGCTTAGCAGCCCGGCCAACACCTGGCCTTACGGCGGCATGAGAGGGATCTTATGATAGTCGCGAAACCGACATGGACCGCTGATATCCAAGGACTTTTCAGCGCTCCCTACTGGATACCCGTCAGCCAGCGCGCCGCCGTTGCGGCCACCTGGATCGGCTGCATGAATGCCTACGACGTGTTCCTGGAAGACCCGGCGTCGGTCAAGACCTGGTCGGAGACCATCTACCAGCACCTCGCGTCGCGTAACATGCCGCTGACCACCGACCAGCAGCAATTCTGGCCGATCGATGCCTTGGAAACCTTCCGCCTGTGGGTCAACCAGGGTTGGCGGCTGGACAGCATCTCGCCCTTCGACCCGGCCGAACGCATCCCACCACCGGCGTTGCCGCACCCGGTCAAGCGCGTACGCCAGGACATCCGCTCGCTGAGCGTCGACGAACTGAACCTGTACCGCGCCAAGCTGGATGACGTGATGCACATCGGCGACCCCGACAGAGGTTCGCCCTGGCAGCGTTACACCTACATCCATACCAACTGGTGCCTGCATTACCAGGAAGCCTTCGCCCTGTGGCATCGCGCCTACCTGCTATACCTGGAAGCGTTGATCGAGTGCGCGATCCCTTACTGGGACTGGATGGCCGTGGACGCCAGTATCGACGGCAGCCCCCAGGCCGGCCTGCCCCAAGCGTTCCTCGATGAAACCTATGTGCACCCGCACACCGGTGAAGTGCGGCGTAACCCATTGCGGTATGCGGCGGCCAAGGACGGCTGTTCCAAGGTGTGCGCCACCGCGCCGGTCGGCGACGTGGATTGCCTGTATGTGCAGCGCAACCCGCTGTTCTATACCCAGGGCGAGGCCTTTCGTTTCGAGCGCACCCAACTGTATGGCATGAGCCGGATCTTTCAGCAGCAGGTGGTCGATGCGCTGGCGTTCACCACGTTCAGCCAGCCGCAAGGCGTGCCGGGCTACCCCTGGGCCAACATCACCAGCTTCGACCCGCCGCAACCGAATGACCTGTACCCCAACCGCGCGCTGAATTTCGACGGGCTTTACGAGCAGCCCCACGATAACTATCACGGCTGGATCGGCGGTGACATGGCCGATAACGCCTACACCGCGTTCGACCCAGTGTTCTGCTCGTATCACGCCAATATCGACCGCATGCTCGAAGTCTGGATCCGCGCCAACCCGGCGGCGCAGTACACCACCCAATGCCTGTTGCAGCCGTTCGCTGGCCATCAGGCCGACGAGGTGAGCTTCACCAGCGCCGACGCCTGGCGCTACACCACCCTCGGCGACATGGCCCAGGACAGCCGGCACATCGGCTACGACTACGGCACCCCGGTGGCCCCGCAGTTTGGCGCGGCGAAAACTGCGTGCTGCCATCAGAAACCGGCTGCCGTCACCGGCCCCTGGGTGGTGTTCGACCATGTGCGCTGCACCCACGACACCTACCTGATCGACGTCTTCCTCAATCAACCCGACGCCACGGCGCAACATGCGAATGCCGACAACCCGCATTACATCGGGCGCTTCAGCCGCATCGGCATGGGCCTGGTGGATGACAAGGGGCGCTGCATCACCCAAGGCGTTTCCCGCGCCCTGAACGCCGCGCGCAACGTCAACGCGCTGAACCTCAAACCGACCGATACAGCGCAGTTATCGCTGATCGTGACCCATCCCGATACTGGCCAGGTGTTGACGCCCGATGCGTACGCGCCCCTGCCTGGCTTTATCGCCCAACTGGTGTGGGACGACCCACGCCAAACCTCTGCCGGGCCCGCTCCGGGCACCGGTTGCTGCTCCACCAACACCAATGCTGGAGAACCAACATGAGCACGCCCTTCACCCAATTCACCTCCCCCGCCGAACAAGCCCCCAAGGACTACAACAAGCTGGGCCTGGAGAACCAACTGCCCACCTTCGAAACCAACTGGAACAACAACGTCACCGGCTGGACCCAGATGTCGGTGATCGGCAACCCCTGGTCCAACCTCAACGACGCACCACGCTCGGGCTACTACAACCCGATCGAAAGCGGCTACGGCACGCAGACGCCAGTGACCATCACCTGGCAGCCCTTCCCCAATCGGCTGTGGACGTTTTTCTACAACAACGGCGCCGCCGTGGTCCCGCAACTGGGCGGCAAGGCCATGACCCTGGACCAAGTGATGCAGTTGACCGACCACGGCCAGATCACCCTCAACAACACCCTCTATTCGCTGTACCCGGACCCCAAGGCGACCCAACTGCAGATCCCCAGCGTGCTGTGCAAGTCCATCAACTGGAACGGCCCCTACGCCGACTTTTCACCCTCCGGCCCACGGGGCTGGCTGGATGAATACTGCGAGTGGTCGATCACCCGCGATCCCGACGGCAACATGCGCAGCATCATGTTCACCAGCGAGAACCCGGCGTATTTCCTGACCATGTGGAACATCGACCCGCAGGCCGTGCTGGGGCTGTACAAAGCCTATGTCGACCCACAGGTGAAGATCGAAGACCTGTACCTGCGCTACACCGCCAACGGCCCGACCGGTAAAGCCGGTGATCCGGTGCTTGACCCCACCACCGGCCAGCCCGCCTACGACACCGTGAACAAATGGAACAGCGGCACCGTGCGCATTCCGGGTGTGTCAGGCGGCGCGATGCACCTGACCTCAGGCCCCAATACCTTGAGTGCCGAGATCTACCTGGCGGCAGCGGCCACCATCCTGCGGCCGATCAAAAGCAGCGGCAACCAACAGAACCTGATCTGCTGCGCCCAGTACGGGCAGAACTACCGTAACTCCGATCCGCATATCGGTTTCTCCGCCAACCAGGAAGCTGTCAAAGCCCTGATTTCCTTGACCAACCCCATCGGTCTGTACCTGCAACAACCGAAGTCCTTCAGCACCTGGAAAGGCCCGCAAGGCCAGGATGTGAGCAGCTACTGGCGCATCACCCGTGGCACTGCCGGCACCGGGCCGAACAACTCCGACCAGATCCTGCAGGCCGTCTTCGAAGTGCCGCAAAGCGCGGGGTTCTCGATCAACGACATCACCATCGGTGGCACGCCGATCGACTACGTGTGGGTGATCGCCAACGAGCTGAATGTGGCCCTGAGCGTAACCCCGGCGCCACTCACCGCCACGCCCCAAGAGTGCGATTGCGTGGCAGCCAACAACACCGATGCGCAACCCTGGTCTGTGCAATTGCTGCCGATTGACCTGTTCTACGGCCAGTCCCCCAGCGACTTGCCGGCCAGTTTTGCGCCCGGCAGCTCGGGCCAGTTCGTGCTGGTGGTGCAAGGCGCTGACCCAAACACCACGGCGGCGGATGCGCGGGTGCAGTTTTCCAACCCTGGGATCACGGCTCAGGTCACGAAATTCCTGCCGGATGCCTCGGCGATTCCAGGGCAGACCGACAGCGGCGGCACCCAGGGCTACATCATGACCGTCACCGTCAGCAGCAACGCAGCGCCGGGGCTGGTCAGCGTGCGTGCGCTGAACCCCAGTGAAGCGGCCAACCCCAGCGCCACGCAGCATCCGTGGGAAAGCGGCCTGGCGCTGGTGCCTGTCGCCTGAGTACCGCTTGGCCGCCCATGCCTGGCGTGGGCGGTCGCCTCTTGAGTCTTGAGCAAGGAATGCGACCATGAACGGATGGCTTCGCCCGCTGCGCCGGGCACGCTTGAGTGTGTTGTGCAGGATCACCTGCGCCCTTCTTCCCCTGTTGGGCACCACGCCGGCCAATGCGGCCTCGGACGCCCAGAGCTGCGTCAGCCAACTGGTGTTCGATCCCACCAGCGGCGGCTTCCTGCCGGTAAACAACTTCGGCACCGAGCAGGACTATCTCAACTGTTTCGGCTGGCAGTTGTTCATCGCCATGAACTGGCCGGTCAACCCCGGCTGGCCAGCCAACCCGAGCCTGGCCGGTGAGCCGGACACGCAAAGCACCGCGGCCCAGTTCGGCGTGCCGCCAACGCCCGGCCAGCCCATGAGCAATGCCCCGGTGTGGGCCAGCTACAAGGACGCCAGCGATATCTTCCTGCCCGGCGCTCCCAAGCCCTCCGGTTGGGGCGTGGAAACCCTGGTGCCGTCCAATTGCACCGCCACCGGCAACCTCAAGGCGTTTTCCACGGGCGCGCGTAAATTCATCACGGCCACGTCGGAAAGCGCGATCAACCGCAAGCACCGCTTCCACTTGTCCAGCGGTACCCAGGTGACGCTGCCGGATTCGATCATGGAAGCTTCCGGCGGCTGGCTCACGGACCAGTCGGGCAACCTGGTGTTTTTCGAGCGCAAGGTCGGCAAGGCCGAGTTTGATTACATCGTCGATAACGGGCTGTACGACGCCGCCAACCAACTGATCGTGGCGCAGAACAGCGACAACCGGCACCCCGCCGGCCTGTCACTGCCCGCAGGCAAACTGGTGCGCGAGCTGCCGGCCCAGGCGCTGCCCCAGGAAGAACTCGGCGCCCTGGAACTCAAGGCAGCCTGGCGCGTGCTCACCAACAAACCCGAGCTGTACGGGCGGTACCTGACCACCGTCGCCTGGCTGCAGCGCCCCGACACGCTGCAATGCACCCAGGAAGTGGTGGGTCTGGTGGGCCTGCATATCATCAACAAGACCCAGACCCAGCCGAACTTCATCTGGACCACCTTCGAGCAGGTCGACAACGTGCCGGACAACGGCACAGCAGCGCCCCAGGGCTACAGTTTCAACAATCCGGCCTGCACGGGTGATGCCTGCACGCCCAACGTCGCACGGGTGCAGTGCGATGCCACCCACACGCCGCCCAACTGCACGCCCCTTGATCAGCCAGTGCAGGCCACTCGGGTCAATGCCACGCCCCAGGACCTGCAGATGCTGAACACGGCGGTGCAGCAGACTTTCGCCCAGAAAACCCAGGGCCAATCAGTGTTCCAGTACTACAAACTGGTGAATGTGCTGTGGTCCAAGACGCCCAACGCGCCCAACGATCCCGGCCCTGGACCCAACGTGCAGGTGCCGCTGTCCTATGGGCCGTTTGTCAGCGACCAGAGTGTCGTCGTCGCCAACACTACGATGGAAACCTACGTGCAGACAGACAACTGCAACGACTGCCACCAGTACGCGGCGATTGCCGGCGGGTCCAAACTGGCGTCGGATTTCTCCTTTCTGTTTGGCAATGCCGACTCGGCGAAGAACACGCGCCTGATCAAACGCATCGAGGCGTTCAAGACCCTCAAGGACAACCCGTAGCCGAGGCAAAAAAAGGGGGCGATCAGTGATCGCCCCGAACAGTACAACGAGAGGTCCTTTCCAAAGTCTTACAGGCTGATCTGCTTGCGCTCCTCATCCGTCAGCCGCGCCCGCGCCTGTTCACTCAGCGGCCCCGCGCCCAGTACCTGCACAGGGCTGTCGGGGTTGTAGCCGGAGGTTTTCTGCGCTGGCGCAGGTTCCTGTGGCAACGGCTCGCTGCCCAGGCTCAACACCTCAACCGTCATGATCGACGGCCGGCCCTGCTTGGACGCCGCCTGCTGGCTGCGCGCCGCGTCTTCCGCGGCCTGGGACGCCGCCGCCCCGGCCGCGCTGGCCGATGTCATGGCGTTGGTGTTGACCGCGGCAGACACCGGCACCCCGGACGACTTGCCCTGGCTCTGGATGTTCGCTGCGTTCACCACGCGCAAGGCGGCGATGTTGACGTTGCCCGACACACGAATGCCCGCCTCGCCCGCATCGATGGTACCCAATGGCGCGATCAGGTCAATGTCCCCTGCCGGCACTTCCGGAATCGGGTTGAGCGTGGCGATCCCCGCACCGGTACTCGGCACCGACGGCGACAGGCCCACATTGCCCCAGTTGTCATAGACACGCTTGGGCGGCGTGTACACCACAGTGGTCTTGGAGCCGCGACCGGCGTTGATGTCACCCTCGCTGGTCCAGCCCATGATCGAACCACCGAAGGTGGTCATGATGCGGCTCTGGCCGAGCAGAATGCTGCCTATGGAATACAGCTGGATATCCCCCGCACCTTGAGTGATCACACCCGCCGTCGACGGTGGCGCCTCGCCCTCGATGCCGAAGGTCTGGCTGCCGCCTGGGGTGAGCATCTGGATCGAGCCACCGAAATTGGTGTGCACGCCCGAGCCGCCGAACAGTGTGATGTCGCCTTTGTAGGTAATCGGGTTGCCGGCCACGTCCTTGTCGGGGAACAGCGCCGCAATGGCGGCGCGGCCACGCAGGTAGCTGCCCTGGCGCACACTGCCGTCGGTGTTGTACTCGCGCCCTGCGGCCTTGAGTTCGGCAAAGTACAGGTTGCGGGCAAACACCCGTTGCTGCTCGGCGGGCAGCGCCGCGTAGTAGGTGCGTGCCTGCTCGGTATCGCCGACAAAACCGAAGCGTTCGGCGAGCCAGGTGACCAGCTCGTTTTCGTACATCTTGGCGACCTTATTGCCCTGAATCGACTCGCCAGGCTGCGCCAGGTTGGCGGGGTTCAGGTACGCCTCGACGAAGCGCAGGTAATCCGGCCCATGGGGGCCGACGCCCGCCTGCATGACGATGCTTGCCCCAGGACGGTTGTCCCCGGCCAACAAGGGCCCGAGGCTGGTCACGCTGGACTCGCCCAACGCCCCGGAACCGGTCAGGAGGATGTTGCGCCCCGCCGACAGCTCCAGCAGGCCGGGGCCGGCGACCTGGAAGTTGCTGTAGAGAATGTCGCGGCCGGCGGACACCACGGAGATGTCGTTGGGGTTGTTGTGGATGATCAAGTTGTCCTGGGTGCGAATGTCCGCAACAGCCGTCGATTCCTGACCGAAGCGCCGACCGCTGCTGACGATATCCCGCCCCGCCATCATCCATACCGGTCCATTGCCCTCATACCAGGTCTGGCCTTCATGCAAGCTGCCCGCCGCTGTACTGAAGACAAACGTGCGGCCACTGCTGACGCCGACCAGATCGCCGTCTATTGCGTAAAAACGCGCAGGCTCAGCATTGCCATCGGGTGACAGCCCAGCCGTACCCGGCCCGAACACAAACAACGGCTGGCTGCCCGAGTTGCCGTTGGCCGACAGGTTGCTTGCCTTCACCGCGTTGCCGATGCGGCCCTGATACGCCGGATGCCAAGGGGTCGCCATGGTGCTCTGGACTGTCCCGGATTGGCTGACGGTCATGCCACCGGCGTAGATCGAATCCTGGGCCAGGAACTGCAACTGGCCATTCTCGCCGGGCGCCAACAGCAGTGGGTAAGTGTAGTTGTCGTCGCCATTGGCCTGCGTCTCTGCCGCCTTACCGTAATACAGACTGCCGCCGGCAGCCGTGGCCCTGACGATCGATGGATAGACCACCGCCAGGTCGGCCGTCGCGTCGGATCGGCTGAAGGGCGTGAGGTTGCCGCCCAAGGAAAACAGGTCGATCGACGTGCCCTTGGTCCACAGTGTGAACCAACTGGTACCGGTGCCCTGCTCCCCCCCCTGAACGAAGGGTGACAGATGGGAGAGCACGACCCGCCCAGGGTCTTCGACGTTTTGCACCACCAGGTCACCCAGGGTCTGCAGATTGAACGTCGCATCCCCCGGCACCAGGGTCATTCCACCGCGAGCCGCCCCACGGGTCGCGACCAGTGGATCGTAGGCACGGGTTTCGCCGGGGCTCTGGAACCTGGCGATACTGCCGTACATCATGTCGACACTGCCCACGGTGGCGCTGCGAAATTGCACATCACCTCGCAAGTTGACCAGTACACCATCACGATGATCGGCGGTGCCGGCAACGCTGGCCGGGTTCAGTGTCCCCCCAATGCGCACCCGCAGATCGCCGCCACCGGTCAACTGCAGGCTGCCATCGCTGGCGACCCGGCCCGTACTGCCCACGGCCAGTACCAGGCCCTGGCTATGCGGGTTCGCCTCGACATGGCTCGTGCTGTAGCCCAGCGTGTTCAATACACCGGCATCGCCGCCGACGTTGACATCCACGTTGCCGCCGCCAAGGGCGCCGAAGCCGGTAAAGCCGAGCATCTTGTCCGCCGCCGTTGTTGCGGTGTAGCTGCCGAAATTGATCCACCAGGCCGTCGGCTGAGATTGCCCGCCCGTCGCCACGTCGCTGCTGCCCTGGCGCCACAGCCAATTGCCGACGGCAGCGGAGTCCACCCCGGCATCCTTGGGGTTGGGTCGCGCAGGGCTCAACGCGGTGAGGCTGGTGATATGACCGGTCAGGTCCCCTCCGACATTCAGCGTCAGGTTGCCCCCTGCCTCCGGGTACCACGCCCGATACAGGCTGGTGGGCGAGCCGTTGACGAACTTTTCAAAGAAGCTGCCTGTATCGCTCAGCACCGTTTTACTGGAGGGATCAGCGCCTGTCGGCGTCGCCTTGGGCAGGTTGTAAGGGTCGCCGGCAAAGGTACCGATCGAGGAGGTGCCGGCCGTGTAGACGCCGTACAACGAATCCATGCTCAGGTTGCCCGCACTCAACAATTCCAGGTCGCCGGTGCCAGTGCGGATGACGCTGAATCGCGTGCTGGAAGGTGTGGCGGCGTACTCCTTGTCCGCCTTCAGCAGGCAGAACTCAGGCGCACTGCCGCACACCTCAGCCACAGTCGGGTATTCAATGCTCTGGAAAAACGCATCGGTCATCTCGGTATTAACGACCACAGTGATGCCTTGACTTGCCAACTGATCAACAGCGTACTGGGTGAATACATACGTCACCTTGGGCTTGCAGTAATCCGGTGTTGCGGCACAGAAGTCCTCGATTGAACCCAACTCGAAGCGGTCGAGTACCGCCTGATCAATCGGGTCGCCTTCCTTGACGACCACACCGGCAAAGCCCATATCAATGACTGCCTGGGCGGTCCAGGTCTGCACACCTTTGGCCGGCATCTCTTTGGCAAACATGCCGTAGTGGTTATCCGCCAAGTGGATGTCACCACTGCGCGGGTGGGCTTGCAGGATACGGCTGTCAGCCGCCTCGGTATCGGCGCCCGCCACCAGGCGCAACGACCACGATTGAGTGCCTTCGGCCAGCATCGGCGAGATCGCCCACACCTGGCCGGCGCCGCCGGAAACCCCGACGCGCAGTTGCACCGACGTCGCCCCGTTGGGCAGCTTCACATCGGTGCCGGCGGGGATCAGCCCGCCCTTCGGCAGGGCTTTGGTGCCGCTTAGCAAGACGATGTTATTGCTCAGCGTTGCGCCGTGCACGGTGGGCAGCGGCACGCCTTTGGGCCAGATCATGGCTTGCAGGCGGGTGCCCTCGGTCAACAGCGTGCCGGCGCCCAGTTGCGTCCCCGCCACCAGGGTTTGCGCCTGGCTGAGCAAGGTGCCGGCGGCGAACAGCAGGTTGCCGCCAGCATCGCGCACGTCAGCCGACAACACGCTGCCGGCGGGCAGCACCAGGTCTTGGGCCAATGTCGCGGCTACCGGCAAGCGCGTGCCGGCCGCCACGGTCAAACCTTTGATCGGCAGGTCGTAGTTAAGCGTGGCGCCCGCCGGGAAGGCAGTGCCGTCCGCCAGGGTCACGCCATTGCCCGGCACCACGATATTCCCGCCACTGAAATCGACACCCGGCAACAGCACCCAGCCTTTGTCATCCTCGGACACCGGCGGCTTGGCGAAACCGTCGTTGATGCTGCCGTAGATGTTCAGGTCGCCGCCGGCGCGCAGGGTCAGGCTGCCGGACTCGCCGCTGCCATACACCGCGTTGTTCTTCTGACTGTTGGGGTTGAGGCTGGCGTAGCGATAGCCGGACAGGTCCAGATCGCCTTGCACCACTAGGTCGCCGTCCGGGGTCTTGCTGACGATTTCCACGCCTGGGCGCAGGTGGAAGGCATCGGCATACGTGGCGTTGTTCAACCCGGCGAGTTTGTTTTGCAACAGGTCGTTATTGAGCCGCGCGGCATTGATAAAAGCCTCGCTCAAGGCGTGCTTGCCATCCAGGTAACCCTGGGTGATCTCCTGATACGGCCTGCCGCTGGCGGTCGGGTCGGTTTTCTCCGGGGCATCGTCGTAAGTGGCCATGCCGTTGAGGGTAATCGAGCGCGCGCCCTGGATAGTCAGGCGTCCGCTGGCGTCGATATTGATGTCATTGCTGCTGCCGTCCGGGTTGAACAACCGTGGCGCGTTCAGCTCCAGGGTGCCGCGATTGCGCCCATCATTGCCGGTCGCGCCGTCGGTGCCGTGGCGCAGGTCGATGCGCACGCCATCGGCCAGGGTCAGTTGGCCGGTGCCGGAACCCAATACCACCATGGCGCGGTTCGGCGCGTCGATGATCTTGCCGTAGCTGTCCACGCGCAGCTTGCTGCCATGGGCGTCGAGTACCGCCGTGCTGTCCAGGGTCAGGCCATTTTTGCCGGCCAGGTTGATGCTGCCGACCCGCTCGCCGCTGGCGTCCACCAGGCCATTGACGCGCAGGCTGCCATTGTCCACCGACACGCTGATGGTGCCGGCCTTGAGCCCGTTGCCGATGGTCAGGTCACCCTGCTTGAGCTGGAAGCTGCGGGCGCCGAACACTTCGCCCTGGTTGAGGCGCTGGTTGAGGTCGGCGAACTGTTGGTCGAGGGCGCCGCTGCTGCCCAGGCGTTGCGCCTGGATTTCCACGGTGCCGGCCTGGTATGGCATTGAAGTGCCGCCGGCCAGGTAGTGGCCGCTGCTGCTGCCGAGGATTTTGCCTTGCAGGTCGACGATGCCCCCGGCCGCATCCGTTGCCACAGCGCGCAGTTTGCCGGCCTGGTTGTTCTTCGCGGACAGGTCGATGGTCGACCCCGCCGCCTGCAGGATATTGCCGCTGCGGCTGTCCAACAGCACATCGCCGCCCCAACCGTATTGGGTCACGTCGTTGAAGGGAATGGCGCGACCGGCCACGTCGATCAACGCGTCATCGGTCAACACCACATCGCCACGCGCGCTGAGGCTGACTTTGCCGCTGGGCAACACCACCGCACTGGCCAGCCGAATGCTGTCGCCGTGCAGGGAAAGCTCGGCACCCTGGCCACTGGCCGCGCCACGCGGGCCGGCGGACGCGCCGATGTCGATCGCACCGCCCGCCTTGATCACGTTCACCGAGCCGGCTTCACCGGTCATCAACGGCGTGCGGATAGTCAGGTTGCCGCCGCTGTACTGAAAGCCGCTGACCGGGTCATAGGCGCCCTGGCTCTGGTACACCGACAGGCTGCCCTTATGGTTGGCCGTGATGCGCTCGCTGGCGTTCAGATTGACGTTGGCAAAGCCCAGGGCCAGGCGGTCGAAGCTTTTCACGTTGCTCGGCTGGCCAAAGGCGCCATAACCAAACTCGATCCGCTCGGCGTTGACATCCAGGCGGCCGCTGCCGGTGCCCGCGCCCCCCGCCACCACCGCGCCCGGCGCCGTGATCGCGCCCAGCCAGATCAGGTTGGCGGTGTGGATCGTCGCCACGTCGTTGGCACCACCGGCACCGTACAGGGCCGGGGTGGACAGCATCAGGTTGCTCAGCAGCGATTTGCCGGTGAGCGGGTCATAGGTGTCGAGTACCGCATTACCGTAGAAGTTGAAGCCGTCGCGGGCCGAGAGCTGCAGGGTTTCCAGGGCCGGGGCGCCGAACTGCGTATCGCCACGCAGCAATCGATCAAGCAGCGCCTGGCTGAGCGTCAGCCCGGCCGGCAAGCGATTCGCCGCCGCCGCTGCGGCCAGGGCGTCGGCGCTGCCCAGGTTGATGGTGCTCACGCCCAGGTTCAGGTGACGGGTGCCGTAACGCACCTGGTCGCCAAGTTGAAAGGTGCTGTCGGTCAGGGCCACGATGCTGCCGTTGGAGTACAGCCCGGTCTGGCCACTGCACGCACCACTGCCGCAGGCACCGATGTTGATCCCCTGGCTAATCACACTGCCCACCTTGGGCGCACTGATCACGTTGAGCAGGCCATTGGACACCGCCAGCATGTTGGCCACCTGGTAGATATAGCCGTCGCGGGCATCGTAGCTGGCATTACCGCGCCCCAGTGTATTGATCGAAGCACCCTGCTCCACGACGATCGAGCCGGTATCACTCACCAGGAACACTTCCGGCGCGGCAAGGGTTGCGCCATTGCGCAAGGTCACGTTGCTTTGGGCGCGATTGACCCCGCCCGCCAGGTAAATGAAGTTCCCGGACTGGCCGTACTCCACAGCCGTCATCCCACCCACCATCAGCCGCGAAGCCCCCAATGCATTCAGGCTATCGGCGTTGAAGGTGATGCCGGCGAACCCGGCTGTCGCCGCTTGTCCTGCGCCAACCACTTCGATCCCTTGCTGACTGCGGTCGATGACTGCCACCGTGCCGCCATACCCACCCGATGCCGCGCCAAAGCGCCCGATACCCTGGAACGAGAAGGCCTCGGCGCCGTCTCCCGGACGCAGGGCCAGTTTCAAGGTTTTCGCGTCGGCCTCCAGCATCGGCCGTGGCACGCCCAACCTGGCCGCATCGGCCCTGGCGAATTGGGCGTAACTGGTTTCGTTGTATTGGGAATAGCGCCGCAGGGTATCGGCCGAGGTCAGGATCAATTGGCTGGCTACGCTGTTGCTGATCCCGGTATGGGCAATCGACAGGTGCCCGGCAGTGGCCCACGAACCGTTGCCCATCAAGGTGGTCGCGGTGCCGCTGCCCAGCCCGGCCAGGCCGTTGATTTCGACGCGGAAGGCGCCTGGCATCAACGCGTAGGTCGACGGCATCAGCGTGTACGTGCCCGCCGGCAACCCCGGCACACCGGCGCCGATAGTGATCTGCTGACCAACCAATGGCGTCACGGCCCCGCCCTCCGCCGCGACCGGCGCGGCACCCGGCTGTATCCCCGGCACAATGGCATAGATCGGGTTGGTGGAGAGTCCCGGCAGCACGAACCCGCCATTGGCGCCAAACTGCACCAACGGGCTGTAGCGCGCATCCGTGGAACCACCGCGCCCGGAAACAAAGCCGGCGCCCAACAGATCGCCTCCGCCGGACAAGTCCAGGGTGGCGTCCGGCAACACGCTGATCGACTTGCCACCCAGCACGACGCCGACATTCAGGTCAACTTCACGGGAGGCCAGCCCTCCCTGACCGATAAATTTTACCGTTTTACCGTTGTACTTGTAGACCTGGCCATCCAGCGTTCCGCCATAAGGCAGCATCAACCCCTTGCCACTCACCGAGGTCAGGCTGCCGGGCAGCAATTGCACCACGCTGCTGCCCATGCTGCCGATATCGATCAACCCCAAGGGGGCGCGCACCACGCCCCCTTGGCGCACGGTGGCCGCGCCCAGTTGCAGGCGGCCGAACGCCGAATACGGGATAGGCGCATCGGCACTGCCCACGCGGCCGATGGTCAGCGTACGCAAGGGGTCAAAGTCCAAGTCAAGGGAGGTGGTGGTCGACTGCCCAAGATAGCCGGCGATGACGCGCGCACTGACTTCAGTGGCCGGGTACAGCTGCGCGGCGCGCAAGGTCATATCGCCCTGCGTCAGCAACTGCGTGCTGACACCGGTAATGATGTCGTTCTCGGCCGCACCCGCGAGAAAACACAGGTCGCCCTGGCTGGTCAGGTTGACCTGATCGAACCCGCGACGCTCAAGGCTGGCCTGGCTGTTATCTGCCCGGAACAGACTGCTACGGTTACCGAAGATGACATTGCCACGCACGTCGATCAGGCTGCCGGATGCATTGAATTGCGCCTCGGTTGCCCGCTGGGACGGGGCCGGCAGCACCGGTATCGGTCGCACATAGAGGTCCTTGCCGGTCTCTTCAGGCGCGAGGAACCCCGCCAGCAGCAAATACGGTGCCGACAGATTGATGCGCGAGTTGCCCGCTGCGGTTTCGCTGAGGCCGTAACCACGGCTGTACAGGCGCAGGCTCTGGCCCATGTTCAAGGTCACGTCGCCATCAACGCTCAACAGGCCGTTGCTCATCAGCGCCAGGTTATCGAAACCGCCCGCGCTGATTTGATCCACACCCAACCGAGCATGCCCGTACTCCAGACTGGCGGCGGCATCTTCTGCGGTGCCGGCCAGCGCCGTCGGCTGATACACCTGACCCAACACCAGTTCACGCACCTTGAGGACGCGGTCAGTGACGGACGCCTTCTGGTAATACGGGGTGTCCAACGCCACATTGAGACTGCCGCCCGCCGCACCAGCGCCACCGGCCCTGGCGACAAAACTGCCGTCCAGGTACAGGCCATTATTCGACGCCAGCGTAATGCTGCCGCCATTGCTGGCCGCTTGCACGGCGCCCTGCCCCGGCACATTTATCAGGGCTTGGGTGCCGGACGCTTCCAGGCGTGCGCCGTTACGCACCACCACGAACAAGTCACTGGCCTTGGCCAGGCCGGTGTTGAGGTCGAACGTGCCGCCAATGTTGATGCTGCCGCCGTCACGCACCAGGCCATAGGTGCGCCCACGGTTGTCCACCGCCGTCGCCGCCCGAGCCGAGACGTCGATCACCGCCTGCTCGCCGACCCAGATCGAGCGGCCATGGCCGATGGCATTCACGGCTTCTGAAGCGCCCGCCGTCAAGCCGCCCAGGCTGACACTGCCGCCCCAGGCGTTGAGCGTGCCGTCCATCGTCAATTGGCCGACGCTGCGCAGGTTGATCGCCTGGCCGGGGTCCACATTGATGACCGCGCCTTGGCCGACTGTGAGCGCCGTGGTCGCCAGTTGCGCGGCGGTGGAATTGACATGGCCGGCGGTAAGGCTCAAGCCGGCGCCACGGCGTTGGGTCAACACACCTTTGGTGGCGTCTTCCTGATACAGCGGCGGCGTCCAGCGTTCCAGTGCGGTGGCTGGATCGCTACCGGTTGGCATACCTGAAGCTTGAGCACCTAATCGGTAAACCGGCAGGCTGACATCGACCTGAGTACCGTCCGTGACGATCAGCCCTTCATTACCGGTGATGTCGTAGGCCGAGAAGCCTTTGTTGAAGAAATTACCGGCCAGCTTCAGGGTGTCGCTGCCCAGCGCATTGGCGCTTTCGCCGATCTGTACCTTATGCGCCTGCAACGCTAGGGTGCCGCCGCCGTTGACGCCGTAGCCGCGAATATCACCCTGCAGGGCCA
Organism: Pseudomonas sp. C 49-2; assembly: GCF_003970195.1. NCBI lineage: Bacteria > Pseudomonadati > Pseudomonadota > Gammaproteobacteria > Pseudomonadales > Pseudomonadaceae > Pseudomonas > Pseudomonas sp. C 49-2. The sequence continues at coordinate 157,485 of NZ_RXYG01000012.1, read as the reverse complement.
GTGCACCGAGGGCGCCCAGGGTCACATTGCCGCCCTTGCCGCCAGTGAGTTTGCCATCCACGCCGAGGGTGGCACCGGAAGACGCATCCACCACACTGCCGGCGGCCAGGTTCACGTTGCTGGAACTGCGCAACGACACCTTGCCACCGTTCACGTACGCCACACCCGCGCTGGCGGCCGGGTCCAGCGCCAGGTTGTTCCAGCGGCCACTGGTGTCCAGCTTGACGCCAGCAGCGACGTTCACACTCGAACCACCGGCCAGGATCGTATCCGCCACCGCACCGGCCTTGAGCGGATCGACCTGGCTGAGAATGTTGCCGGCGTTGATACTGCCGCCGTGGGCCGTGAGGTTGGCATTGATCTGCACACCCGGCCCGAACAAGGTGATATCGCCACCGTCCGCCACACTGAGCGCGCCATTGACGGTCACCTGCTGCTTGGCAGCGACCTTGACCGCGCCCAGCTGATAGCCATTGAGCTGATCGCTGTAGAGCAGGATCTTGCCCTGGCGATCGAGCGGCAGCACAGTGTTGAGGTCCAGGCCGTCGGCGATTTTCTGGGTATTGCTGTCGATCAGCACCTGGTCGGAGGTACCACTGAGGGCATAACGCAGCGTGCCGGTGGTTTTGTTGTAGATCGGAATGTATTGGCCAATGATCAGTTGCGCACGCTGGGCCCTGGCTTTCTGGGATTGCTGGTAGCCGTCGAGATTGATGTTGGGTGCCTGGGTCTGGCGGTCACCCTGGAACACATCACTGATCACCTGGCCTTCCAACACTGCGCTGGCGGTGCCGACGACCAGCTTGCCGGCATCGCGGCCCACGGTGTAACCGGCTTCGTAACGACGCTGGGGAGCGATCAGCGGGTTGTAGTAATACTCGGTCTGGCCCCAGCGCGCGCTGTTGTCTTCATAACCCTTGTAGAAACCGGAGTAGAGAATGTCCCCCGGCGCTTTCGACAGCTCATACAAACGGCCATTCGGGCCCTTGAGCCAGGTCTGCTGGATGTAACCGGCCTGCACATCCACGGTGCCGCCCGACAGGTTGATCTGCGCGCCCTGTTGGGTCACCACCTCCTTGCCGGTAAAGGTCACGGTGCCGCCCTGGGCCATCCACTCGCCCACCGAGTGGCCCTGGGTGCCGAGGTAACCGCCCACTTCCAGCAAGCCCCCGGCGGTGTACCAACGATCGGTGGCGTAGCCGTTGGTGCCGGCCGGTACAAACACCAGCTCGCGCAGGTCGACCCACACGTCATTGTTGATCAGTTGCCCGCCGTCGCGGTTGACCGGCGCATCGCGCTGCTCGTTGCCCTGCACGTTGATCTTGATGTTGTTGGCTTCCATCGCCACCTTGACGCCGATGGCACCCGACACATCGATCATCGCGCCATCCCGCACCAGGCTGCGCTGGCCGGCGCTGACCGCTACCTGGCCGCCGGTAGCCAACGTGATCGAGCCCTTTTGGAAGTCCACGGTGCCGCCGCTGACAATCTCGATGCGCGACTGGTCGGTGCGGTCAACCACGGTACTGAGGTTGTTGAACTGCCCAGTGATCAGGTTGGCAGGCGTGCCGTCGAGCTTGATCAGGCCGTTGTCTTTCTGGCTGTTAAGAGCCGTGCTGCCGCTTGCGTCGAGCAGGATCGCGGTGGTGCTGCCCTCGCCCAGGGTCACGCTGCCGCTGGTGTCGCTGGCGGCGTTGAGCAAGTGAATCGTGCCGCGTGTATCCACCGAGGTGCTGGCCAGGGCCACGCCGTTTTGTTGCACCTGGTGGCCGGTCAGGGTGATGTCGCCAGTGGAGGCCATGATCAGGCCGCTGTTGGTGACTTTGCCGGCAGTGCTGCCGGCCTTGAGGCTGGTCGCCACTTCGTTGCCACGGGTGGTGGAGCGTTCGTTGCCCGCCGTGCCGACCCCTTTGCGAATGTAAAAGCTGTCGCCGGCCGCCAGGGTGGTCTGGCCCTTGGCAGTGATGATGGTCCCGGCGTTTTCCACCTCGCTGCCCAGCAACAAGGCATAGCCGCCTGAGTCCGTGGAAGTGGCGGCAGTGTGTGTCTGGATCAGCGCGCCTCGCTGTACTTCAACCTTGCCCGCCGCGTCGGTGAACGTGGGTTGGGTGCCATTGGTGTCGACATACAGGCCGCGCTGGGTGAACTGGTCATCCGTTATAGTCGCGGCCGCCGCCACCAGGTTACGCACATTGACCTGGCTGGTGCCGCTGAAGACCACACCGTTACGGTTCATGATCATCACCGTGCCGGCGCCGTTGATCTGGCCCTGGATTTCGCTGGGGCGCGCATTGGGGTCATTGACGCGGTTGAGCACGGCCCAGTTGGACTGCTGCTGGAAGTCGACGGTGGTATTGCGCCCGACGTTGAAGGTTTCCCAGTTGAGGATCGCCTTGTCGGCGGTCTGCTCGATGGTCACCGTGGTCTTGCCGCCGGATTGGCTCTGGGTGGGCCCCTTGGCGTTGGTCCAGCCCTGGGTCAGGCTGTTATCGACCTGCAGGCCGCCCTTGCCCAAGCCATCGGGGATGTTCGAGACCTGGCCGAACGCCGCCTGACGCCCCGCCGCTTGCGCCGCCTGCTGGGCCGCAATCGCCGCAACACTGGTGTTCAACGTGCTGATGGAACGCGCCAACTGCTGCTTGACCTGCGCCTGCTGGTTCAGCGAAGGAATCCCCAGGACCTGGCCGGCACCCGTGCGCGCTGCCGTGCTCGCCTGGGACGCGCCCTTGTCGGCAAACCAGCCGGAACTGAACGCCGTGGCCGCCTGGGCATTACCGGCCACCATCAACAAGGCAATGGCCTGGGCCAGTGGCTTGAGGCGCAGGACTGTCACTGGGGCTTTGAGGTTAACCGGTGATTTGCAGCGAACCATCTGGAATCTTCCTTCTTTGTTATCGCGCTGGGGCCAAGACAGGCTCACGTATGAGGGTTAGGCGGTTGGCGAGGCGCGGGACTGAACTTCTGTCACGCAAAGTTCATGCAGGGCTGTTAACGCAAAAAAATCAGCAACGGCACAGGCCGTTGCTGATCGGTGTTGCGGGTCGTTGAAGCGTGGGTTACAGCGGACGACCGATGGCGTTGCAGACGCTGGTGTTGCCGATGCCTTGAGCGTTGGAAGCGGTGGCGAAGGTGTCACGCACGGCTTTTTTCCAGTTGGCTGGCAGCGGTACGAAGCGGTTGTTGCTGATGGCGGTGTCGTTGTTACCGAAAGCACCGTAGTGACGGGCGAAGAAGCCGCGCACTTGGGTGGTCTGGGTAGCGTCGGCGTAGCACTGGCTGAAGATCAGGTTAGTGAAGCCCAGGATCGGGTAGCCGCTGGATGGGTAAGCGAAGGTGGCTGGACCGCTTGCAGTGGCGGCAAATACCGGCACCCAGTTGTCCGGGTTGGTCGCGTCGATGAACGAGCCATCCGCACGGGCTTCGGTTGGCGCTGGAACCAGGCCGATCGCAGCCGATACGTTGGCAGGTGCTGGGGAAACACCGCCAACCTTGGCCACTTTGGTGGCGTCATCCAGACCGGCCAGGGTGGTCGCAGCGTAATCCGGGCTCATGTAGGTGATACGGCCTTCAACGGCGTTCAGTGCATCCATCACGCCCTGGCTGCCAGTGGCGGCCACAGCCGTCGATGGCAGACCACCGCCGTAGCTCGAGGAGAAGGTGGTAGTCACTGCGAAAGGCTTGGCTTCGGTGCATTTGGCATTCAGGAAGCGCGTGAACAGCTCAGTGGTGCCGCTGGACTCGCTGCGGTACACCAGGGCGATCGGGCCAGTGCGGCCGGAGTTGGTGATCTGGTTCCAGGTGGTCAAACGACCGGAGAACACGCCGCACAGTTGGTCAACGCTCAGGTCAACCGCGTTGGTACCGGCCTTGTTAAACGGAATGGCAACCGAAGTAGCTACCGAAGGCACTTGGATCAGTTTGCCCCAGGCCGGTTGCTTGGCAGAAGCATAGGTCGACAGCTCAGTAGCGGACAGCTTCGAGTCGCTGCCAGCCCAGTGCACGTTCTTGTTAGTCACGCCAGCCACGAACTTGGTGTAATCGTTGGTCAGGAATGCAGCCTTGCCGTTGCCGCTGCCCACGCCGATGTACGGAGCGAAGCCAGTGGTGAGTACGCCAGCGGTTTGATACAGCGGCTGTGGCAGGGTTGCGCCGCCGCCGTTGATGTCAGCCATTGCAGCCTGGGCCGAGCACAGTGCGGCGAGGGTCACGGATACCGCGAGAACGTTGCGCTTAAACATGAAGAATCTCCTTTCGTCGTGTTTGTACGTTTGGGGTAGAGGGCTCTTGCATGACGCCATGGCTTCTGTCCCAAGCCCTTTTTCGGGGGTGGCCAGGGGTTAAAACCATGGGAGAGAAAGTCGCAGTTTCCGATGACGGTTATGGGAAAAAACCTCGGGAGGAACACCTTGATTTCTAAAAAGATTCTCGGGTGTTTTGGTCACGGTTTTGAGCGATTTCGGCGCAGGTGACAGCGAGGTTTCAGCAGCCATGGCTGGAGGCCGCGCAGGGTGTGAAAATATGACGCAACAAGGAACCCGAGGTCGGTCGGGTGAGCTAGGTGACCAGTTGATTTATTTCAATGATCGGCAACAGCACCGCCATGACAATCACCAGCACCACCGCGCCCATCACCACGATCATCAGCGGCTCCAGCAACGCGGTCATGCCCATTGCGCGGCGTTCGATATCGCGCGACAGGGTCTGCGCCGCACGCTCTAGCATCGGTGGCAGCGAGCCGGTTTTTTCGCCACTGGCGATCAGGTGGATCAACACCGGCGGGAACACCTTCTCCACCGCCAACGCCGGGGCCAGGTTGACGCCCTCGCGCACCTTGGCGGTGGCGTCGTTGACGCACTGGCTCAGGCGATCATTGGACAGGGTCTGCCGCGCCGCCTCCAGGGCGCGCAACAGCGGCACCCCGGCACCGCCGAGAATCGCCAAGGTCGAGGCAAACCGCGCGGTGTTCAGGCCCAGCACAAAACGCCCGATCAGCGGCAGGCGCAACACCCGGCTATGCCAACTCAAACGCGCCACCGGGTTGCGCAAATACAGGCGCCAGCTCCAGAAACCGCCGACAATCCCGGCAAAACACAGCCAGCCCCAGGCGCGGATAAAGTCACTGGCGTTGAGCATCGCCAACGTCAGCCCCGGCAGATCCTGGCGCGCCTGGGAAAACGCACTGACCACCTGCGGCACCACGTAGCTCAGCAGGAAAATCACAATACCAATGGACACCAGCCCCACCACGCCGGGGTAGATAAACGCAGTGAGGATCTTGCCACGCAGGTTGTTGCGTTCCTCGATGTAGTCGGCCAGGCGCTCCATCACCTGGGCCAGGTCGCCGGACTCCTCCCCCGCCGCGATCAACGCGCGATAAATCGACGGAAAATCCCGTGGCCGCGCCGCCAACGCATCCGCCAGGCGCATGCCGCCGCGTACGTCGGCGCGCACAGCGGCCAAGGTCTGGGCAATGTGTTTTTTCTCGGCCTGCTCCACCGTGGCACTCAAGGCGGCTTCCAACGGCAGACTGGCGCCCAACAGGCTCGCCAGTTGCCGCGTGGCCCAGGCCAGGTCGTTGTCCGACAGCTTGGCGGTGAACAGGCTGCTGCCCGCCGCTGTTTGCTGATTACCTTCGATCTGCACCAGCAGTGCGGTCAAGCCCCGGCTGCGCAGGCTGGCAAATGCCGCGCTCTGGCTATCGGCCTCCACATGCCCGGCCTGGACTTTGCCGCTGGCATCGGCTGCTTCATAGCGATAGCGATTCATCAGGCGTCCCGTGTTACGCGCAGGATTTCTTCAGGCGCGGTGGCGCCGCTGCGCACCCAGCGCTCGCCGTCTTCACGCATGCTGAACATCCCGGCACGTCGCGCGGCCAGGCGCAGGTCCTGCTCGTTGGCGCCCTGATGGATCAAACTGCGCACATCGTCATCGACGCAAAACAACTCATGGATACCCGTACGACCGCTGTAGCCGATCTGATTACACTGCGCACACCCGACCGGGCGCCACGTGCCAGGCGCAGCCGGGTCCTCCTGCTTGCAGTGCGGGCACAGGCGGCGCACCAGACGCTGGGCCAACACGCCGAGTAATGACGAGGCCAGCAGGAAGGGTTCGACGCCCATATCGATCAGGCGGTTGACCGCCGACACTGCATCGTTGGTGTGCAAGGTTGCCAGCACCAAGTGACCGGTGAGCGAGGCCTGCACGGCGATTTGTGCGGTCTCCAGGTCACGGATTTCACCGATCATGATGATGTCCGGGTCCTGGCGCAGGATCGCCCGCAGGGCCAGGCCGAAGGTCATGTCGATCTTGGCGTTGACCTGGATCTGGCTGATGCCCGGCAGGTCGTATTCCACCGGGTCTTCCACGGTGAGGATATTGCTGGTACTCGCATCCAACCGCGCCAGCGCGGCATACAGGCTGGTGGTCTTGCCGCTGCCGGTGGGGCCGGTGACCAGTACGATGCCGTGGGGTTGGCGGATCAGCGTATCCAGGCGTGCCAGCAACTGCGGCTCCATGCCCAGGGTCTCCAACTGCAAGCGCCCGGCTTGTTTGTCCAGCAGGCGCATGACGACTCTTTCGCCATGCCCGGTGGGCACCGTGGACACGCGAATGTCGATGGGTCGCCCGGCTACGCGCAGGGCGATACGGCCGTCCTGGGGCAGGCGTTTTTCGGCGATATCGAGTTGGGCCATGATTTTGATCCGCGAGACCAGCGCGCCGTGCAATGCCTTGCGGGGTGAGACCACGTCACGCAGGGTGCCGTCGACGCGGTAGCGCACGACGGAGTGGGTTTCGTAGGGTTCGATGTGGATGTCGCTGGCTTCGTCGCGGGCGGCTTGGGTCAGCAAGGCGTTGATCATGCGGATTACCGGGGCGCCGTCCTGGGTGTCGAGCAGGTCGGTGACTTCGGGCATGTCTTGCATGAGGCGGTCGAGGTCGACCTCGTTTTCGGCGGCGCCCACTACAGCGGCGGCGCTGCCGGTGTCGGCGTAGGCGCTGGTGAGCAGGCCGTCGAGTTCGTCGTCGCGGACCTGTTCGAGATGGGTTTGGCCGAATTGGCGGTGGACTTCGCTGATGGACCAGCCGGGGGTTGAGGGGCACACGGTTAGTAGCATGCCCTCGGCGCTGGGGCGCAGGAGGATGCGTTGGGATTTGGCCCAGGCGTACGGGAGTAGGCTCATTGGGTTGGACCTGTTTTTAGGTGTACATATCCGTTTTTTGGGTAACGGCGACTATTGGTTCCGCCCTTACGGCGGCTCACTTTTGAAAAGCGCAAAAGTAAGCAAAACGCTCTTGCCCCAACACTCGGCACCTCGCCTAGGCTCGGTGTGCCCGTAATCCGACAGTGATTTGGGGGGCCGCCGCCACGCGCCATCCATGGCGCGGGGCGGCTAAACCGGCATCCCTGCCGGTTTACCCCCCAAATCCCTGTCGAATTCCGGCCAGCGTGTTTGACGGGGCGCCTAAGATCAAAATCAAAAGCAAGAGCACAGCGGCCTGACAGCCGGCTTGAGTGGTGTAGAGCAAAGACATTTTTTTGTGCACCGCAGATGGCTTTTCTGTGGGAGCTGGCTTGCCTGCGATGCGGGCGCCTTGGTGAATCAGATAGACCCAGGCGATACATTCGCAGGCAAGCCAGCTCCCACATTTGGCAAGGGTCGACAATAAGAAACCGGTCGGCTTTAAGGCCGCCGCGCTCTGCTTTTGCTTTGGCTTTTGATCTTCGGCGCCCCGTAAAACCACGCTGGCCGAACGTAGGCTTTGGAGCGTGGGTAACCCGGCAGGACGCCGGGTTAGCCGCGCTGGGCCAAGGATGGCCCATCGCGGCGGCCCACGCTCCAAAGCCGGAGTGAGGGCACACCGAGCCTAAGCGAGGTGCCGAGTGGTGGGGCGAGAGCCTTTTGGTTACTTTTGGGCTCTTCCAAAAGTGACCCGCTGTAAGAGCGGAACCATAAGCCGCCGTTACCGCAGCAACGGATATGTACACGGTCAAGACCTTCAAGGCCGCCCCCGAGGAATCGCCTTCTCCACCGAAGGCAACTGCGGCGCCTGCACATCCGGCATCGCCCAACTATGCTCCGGCTGCAACCCCCCTTGCGCCCGCCGCATAAACTCATACCGATTCAACGTAATACTGCGCCCCGCCCCACTGTCCCGAATAATATAAGGCCGCAAAAACACCATCAGATTGGTCTTGTTCACACTGCGCTTTTCATTCCTGAACAACGCCCCCAACCCTGGAATGTCCGACAACCACGGCACCGCATCATTACTCTGGCTATACCCATCCTGCAGCAACCCGCCGAGCACCATGATCTGCCCGTCATCCAGCAAAATACTGGTATCGATCGCCCGCTTGTTGGTCACCGTCCCTGCCTCCACCGACGCCCGCGTATCCACCGTACTGACCTCCTGGTAGATATCCAGCTTCACCGTACCGCCCTCGGAAATCTGTGGCCGCACATTCAGCTTCAACCCCACCTCCTCACGCTGCACCGTCTGGAACGGGTTGTTGCTGGTGCCCCCGCCGCCAGTCACATAACTGCCGGTGACAAACGGAATCGTCTGCCCCACAAAAATACTCGCCGCTTCGTTGTCCAGCGTCAGCAGGTTCGGCGTCGACAACACGTTGGTGCCACCCTTGCTCTTCAACGCACGCGCCAACACCTTGAGGTCGAGCACCTTGCCGATACCAGGAATATCCACGGTTCCGTTGACCAAGCCCACGTTCAGCCCCTTGGGCAACACGTCGATACTGGTGGGGCTACCCGGCTTGCCATTTACGCCGCTGCCGCCGAGATTCACGCCACCAAACCCACCCTTGCCACCGAGATTGCCGGCCTGCCACTGCACGCCAAACTCAGTGGCATCGTCTTCGCCGACTTCCACGATCAGGCTTTCGATCACCACCTGGGCGCGGCGCTGGTCGAGCATGTCGATGACTTCACGCAGGTTGCGGTACAGCGGGTCCGGTGCAGAGATCAGCAAGGTGTTGGTGGTGGCGTCGGCCTGGATGGTCACACCCCCGGCGCTGAACGCGGTGTCCTGATCTTTGGAGGTACCACTGGCGGTGTCGGTTGAACCCGTGGATTGACCGTAACCGGATTGCACACCACTGCCGGTGGGTGTGCCGCTGCTGTTTTGCGCGTTGCCCGCGCCTTGGCTGTTCTTGCCATTGCCGCCCATGGCGCTGAGCTTGCCACGCGCGTCGTCGCTGACGCCGGAATCGCTTTCGCCGGTCAACAACCCGCGCAGCGATTGCGCCAATTTGCCCGCCTGGGCGTTGCGCAGGTACACCACGTGCATGTTGCTGGGGTTGCTCTGGGCGTTGTCGAGTTTGTAGATCAGGTTGCGCGCCAGCTCGGTACGCTCCGGGCTGCCGGAGCGGATGATGATCGAGTTGGAGCGCGGGTCGCCGATCACGTTGATCTTCTGGGTCTGGTCGGCGCCCTGGGTTTCCAGCAGTTCGGAGACCATGGCGGCGATGTCCACGGCGATGCCGTTCTGCACCATCACCACGTCGGTGTCGATGGCGCTGGGCGTGTCGATGCCGTTGATGATCTGCGCCACCCGCGCCAGGTTTTCCGCGTAGTCGGTGATCACGATGCTGTTGTTGCCGGGGTAGGCGTTGATCGGGTTGTTCGGCGACACGATGGGGCGCAGCACCGGGATCAGGTTCACCGCGTTCTCATATTGCAGGCGGAACGTGCGGGTCTGCATGCCGCTGCTGCCGGCGCTGTAGATCGGTCCACCGAGCAATTTGGCATCGGCTTCGGGCACCACCTGGGCCACGCCGCCGACGTCGACCACGCTGAAGCCCTGCATGCGCAGCGCCGCCAGCAGCATGTCGTAGGCCTGATGCGCCGGCACCTGGCCTTCGCTGACCAGGGTGAGGTTGCCCTTCACACGCGGGTCCACCAGGAATTGCTGGCCGGTGGCGCGGGACAGTGCGCGTACCACCGCCTGGATATCGGCGTCGACGAAGTTGAGCTGGACTGGCTGGTCACCCAACGGGTTGCGTGCCTTGACCACCGCCGGGGCATGGCCGCGTGCGCTGTTGGTGACCCGGTGTTGTACGGGAGCTTTGGGGACGGGTTCGCGCAGACGATCTTGCAAGGTCTCGCCGTTGCTACGCGTCTCGGCCAGCGGTTGGCCGAGCTCGCTGTCCACCAGCAACGGCTTGGGCGCCTGCTGGCTGCTGCACGCACTCAGGGCCAGCACCAGCAGCGGCGCGACCAGACGAAACGGGGGAACTGACCACTTCATGAAGCTTCCTTAGCGCCAAGCGCCTGATCCATGCGAACGGTCCCGGACACAGTGCCGGCCGAGTTGTCGACGGTGTCGAGGGTGCGCTGCAATCGCGCCTCGGACACCTCCAGGGAAAACGAACGGGTATTGCCCAGCAACCAACCCACCACGGCATCGGCCGGCGCGTTGTCGAAGGTCAGCCGCCACCCCGTGGGTTCCAGCGCCTGCAACTGGTAATGGCCTTGCAGACCCGCGCCATCCAAGGCCTGGCGCAGGGTGGTTTCGTCACCCTGACGGGGCGCGGCGACATCCTGCAACAGCACCTGCAAGGCTGCGGCCTGGGCGCGCAGCTTGGGGGTTTCGGCCTGCCAGTAATCGATCTTCTTCAGCGCGGGCTGCACCAGCACCAGCCAGGTCAGCAAGCTCGCCAGCACCAGCCCGGCACCACCAAGCAAGCGTTTTTCGCGCAGGGCCAGGCCGTTCCAGAACACCTGGGCCTGGCTGCGCACTCGCTGTACTTTATTCATCGCCGGCTCCTGGCTTCTCTGCGGCCTGGGCCGGGGCAATCGTCCAGGCATGCTCATCGCGGCTGGCGGTAAACCCGGCCTGGGCCAGCGCCGCCTGCCATTCACCCTCGGCGGCCGGGTTACGACTGTCGGCGAGCAATGCCACATGCAGACGCCCCTGCTCAAAGCTCAGGTTGTCGACGCTGCCGACCATGAACGGCAGGTTGCTGCCGGCCAGTTGCAGCAGGCTGGTAAAGCGTTGGCCGGGGTCGGCGGCCGCACCGGTCTGGCGGGCGGCCAATTGCTGTCGGGCTTGCTGCAGGGGGTTGAGCACCACTGGCAACTCAGGAAACGCTTGGCGCACCTGTTGGCTCATCAAGGCTTTAAGGCGTTGGCCGTCCTCTACCTGACGTGCGGCGTACAGGTTGAGGCCGAGGGTCCAAATGGCGGTGGCGAGCGCGACACAGGCCAGCGCCCGGCCCCATCCAACAGTCGAAGGCTGGATGAGACCGCCGTGCAAGCCCCAAGTGGGTACAGGCCCACTCCAACGCTGCGCCGCGTCAACCAGTTGCACATCCAGCGCCTGCAAGCCGAGTGGGTGCACCGCGCCTTGTTGCAGGCTGTCACGTGTCAACAGATAGCCGTCATCCAACGCAGCAGCACCCACCGGCAAGGCATAAGGCGCCGGGTACAGACCGCGTAGTTTGATTGGCAGTTGCGCGAGCCGCGCCAACCCGGCCTTGGGCACCCACGCAACGTGCACGCGCCCGTCGTTTTCGCGCGGGCCGTGGGCCACCTGCATCTGTTCGACCGGGCCGAGGATCAGCGCCTGCGCCGCGCAGGCCACCGCCGCCGCCGTTTTCGTGGCGGGTAGTGGTGGCAGCTCCAGGCTGGTGAGCAGGCTGTCGCGCGGATGCAGGAAACAGTCGATTGCCTGGCGGAATGTTGCCAATTGCGTCAGGCTTTCATACCCCTCTTCAATCACTGCGCCACGCTCCAACCAGGCAAATCTGACCCTGCTGTCAGCGGTCAATTGATCCAGGGGCGGCAAGCCGATGCGCAGGCGTTTCATACACCCACCCGCGACCAGATGACGCGCGGCTGACGGTCTTCCGGGCGATGCAACAACGCGTCGATCGTCACCCGCCGCTGCTCGCGCCGGGCCTGGCCCTGCACGCGAAACCATTCACTGGTGATGCCCACCTGGACTGTGTCCACCGCCACTTGGGGCAGCCGCAGGCGATTGACAAAATCCCCACGGTTGATGAACCACTGCCCACTGTCGCGCTCGGCCACCAGCCCGTGGGCCTGGGACAGGCTGAGCTGCGGCACCACCGCGCTGAGCACTTCGGCGCTGGCGGTGTTGCCGTTGATCCAGGTCTGGCCGGGCAACACGCTGATGTAGGCCTGCATGCGCTGCAACATGACGGGGTTGAGGCCTTCAATCCCACTCAGGTCATCCAGGCTGCGTAGCATCGGGTATTTGGCAGGCGGTTCATAAGAGGCAATCACCCGCTGACTTATGCGCCGACTCACGGCCGGATCGACGCCGATCAGCCGGCACAGCCGCTCGAAACTCTGTAACTGTTCGGCATCCACCTGCTGGCGATTGACCAGGTTGCGCAGGTTGAACTTGCCCTGCTCGTCCTCGATCCGGCCCTCAAATTCGCCCCTTTGAGCGCGGGCCCAAGGCTGGTCCAGGCGGGTCAGCACGTCCTTCTGGCGTGCGTCCCAGAGCATCTGTCGGCTGCGCTCAAGGCCACCCTGCAACAACCACTGGCCCTGGATGCGCAGCTGCTCGGCTTCCAGGCCGCGGGTGAACACGGTCTGGCGCGTGAGCATGGCGCCGGCCAACACCGCGACCACCGCAGCGATCAGCAAGGCGCTGATAATCGCCATGCCGCGCTGCTTCGCCGCTGGGGGCGAATACCGTTTCATAATGGGCCTTACAGCTGCCAGGAGCCGATATCGGCATTCACACCCTCGCCATCCGGCTGGCCATCGGCACCGAGGGAGAACACATCGACCTCACCGTTGGCGCCTGGGTTAAGGTAGTGATAAGGGTTGCCCCACGGGTCGTTGGGCAACCGTTCCAGGTAGGCGCGCCAGTTGCTGTTCTTCGCGTCCGCCGGGCGCTCCACCAGCACTTTCAGACCTTGGTTCATGTTCGGGTAGGTACCGTGGTCGAGCCGATAGAGTTTCAGCGCCTGCATCAACCCACCGATGTCCTGCTTGGCCGCCGTGGCCCTTGCCTGGTCCGGCCGGTCCAGCACCTTGGGCACCACCATGGCGGCCAGGATCCCGAGGATGACCACCACCACCATGATCTCGATCAAGGTGAAGCCACGCTGCCCGCGAGGGCCTGGCAATGGGGACGTTAGGCGCGCGATATCCATCTCGACATTCCTTGGCTTGAGTGCAATTCGTGGCGCAGTGTTGCAAGAACACATGTCAGTCGTATTGAAAATCCTCGGGAGTTTCGGTCGCCAATCGGTCAACTGCCGGCGCTAGTCTGCGGGCCTGTTTCCCGGCTTTGAGAGCACCATGTACGGCCGTCGCAAGGAGCAAGGTTTTACCCTGATCGAGGTGCTGGTGGCGCTGGCGATCATCGCCGTGGCCATGGCCGCCGCCGTACGCGTGGCCGGGCTGATGACCCAGAGCAACGGCTTGCTGCGGGATAAATCGATCGCGTTGCTGGCGGCGCAGAGTCGCCTGGCGGAACTGCGCCTGGAAGGCCACTTGCGCAGCGGCAAGAAGACCTTCGAGTGCGATCAAGGCCGCCTGAAACTGCGTTGCGAGCAGACCATCAACGCCGATGGCCGCCTGTTTCAGGTCAACCTGCAGGTGCTCGACGCCAGCCGCGAAGCGCCACCCCTGGCGCGGCTGGACACCCAGGTCATGGCCGAGTGAGCAGCGGCAGCGCAGGGCCGTCCGGCAACTTGTCGAGGTTGACGCGCAGCTTCTCGCCACCGCGCTCGATCTCGACTCCATCGCCTTCGATGGCCGTCAACCGCACGCTGGGGCTGAGCCGCTCGCCCAATAGAAAGCTGCGCGGCGGTCCGTCGTTGAGACTGAGGATCGCCACCGCACCACGGGCGCCCGCCAGCACACCCGTGACCTTCACCTGCAGCGCCGTCGGCGCATTGGAAAACCATTGCAGCGCCGGGTTATCGCTGCGCGCCGCGAGTGCCTGGGGCGTGGCTTGGGGCGTGTGGGATTCGGCGCTGGTGAGCAGCAGCGGCGTCCATACCGCCACGCCCGCCAGGGCGGCCAGCACACCCAGCGCCTGCACGCCGTGGGCCAGGGTGAAACGATGGGCAAATGCCATGGGGAGGACCTCCTGTTTGTCCGTCGCACCAGCCTACAGATCAATTCGCACGCTTTTATTTCACAGACTCCCCAGTTCTCCAGGAAGCCCGCGATGAAACAGCAAGGTTTCACCCTGATTGAGCTGATGGTGGTGCTGGTGATCATCGGCATCGCCAGCGCCGCCATCAGCCTCACGATCAAACCCGACCCGCTGCACCTGCTGCGCAAAGACGCCGAGCGCCTGAGCCAATTGCTGCAAGTCGCCCAGGCCCAAGCCCACGCCGACGGCCGTCCCATCACCTGGCGTGCGGATGCCAAGGGGTTTGGTTTCAACCGCCGCAGCGATGATGGGAGGAGCGTGGAGTCTTTCCAGGGCGACACCCAACTGCGGCCGCGCCTCTGGGAAAGCACGCCCATGCAGATCAACATCGAACCCCGGCAAACCCTGGTGCTCAATGCCGAATGGATCAACCCACCGCTGCGGGTGGTGCTGTCCGACGGGCAACACAGCCTCAGCCTGCAACGCGACGCCGCCGGCTTGATGCGCGTAGTGAGTCAACCATGAACACCTCCCAGCAAGGCTTCACCCTGATCGAAGTGATGGTGGCGATCATGCTCATGGCGGTGGTCAGTCTGATCGCCTGGCGTGGGCTGGACAGCGTGACGCGCGCTGATCAGCATTTGCAGGCGAGCAGTGAGCAGACGGAGGTGCTGCTGCGGGCACTGAACCAGATGCAGCGCGACATCAGCTTGCGCGCCAGTGTTGAGCTGGTCGCCACCGATGTGTCGCAAGACGAGGCGCCCAAAACCGAAGGGCTGGCCGCCGTGATCGTGCGCAGCTCCGACAGCAAGGGCTTCAGGCTGGACGTGATCCGCAGCGCTCCGATGGCCGGGGATGGGCTGCAACGCGTGCGCTGGTGGCTCAAGGGCGACTCGTTGTACCGCGCCGCCGCCCCGACGCGGGACCGATACCCGCTGCCGGCGGCCAAGGATGGGGTGGTGGTGTTGACCGGTGTGAGTGACCTGCAGGTGCGAGTGTGGGACGCAGACAAGGGATGGCGACAATTGAGCGGAAATCGTCGGGAGGATCCGCTGGGACTGGAAATCAGTCTGGTGCGGCAGACGCCTCAGGGCGTGGAAAAATATCGGCAGGTGGTGGGGCCGTTGGGGTCGATGAATTAACTCAACAACACCACCCCACCCGGCAACTCCGTGCACTTCGCCCCGTATGCATCGCGAATCAACAACGCCACGCCCGCCAGTTGCTGCAGACTGAACCGTGCCTGCACCCGGCGCTGTCCCAGTTGCTTGTTAAGCAATACAAGCATCCCAGGTCGGTACCGGTTGATCTCATCCACCACCGTCGCCAACGTGGCGTTGTTGAACACCAGCACCTGTTCACGCCAGGCCACGACTGCCTGGGTGTCGACTGTCGTCACCTCGCTGAAACCGGCAGTGCTGTAGGTCAATTGCCGGCCACTGCCCAGGCTCATGCTGTTGCCGGCAGCGTCCACCGACAGCGACCCTTCGATACAGGTGACACACACGGTGTGATCGGTATGCCGCACGTTGAACCGCGCCTGCGCCGCGCTCACCCAACCCTCGCCGGCCTGGACCTTGAGCGGTTGGGCAACGTGGGCGAGCACTTCGACTTCGCCTTCAAGCAGTTCAATGCCCTGCCCCACCCGGCTGATGCGGGTCTGGGTGTTGAGCTCCAAGCTGATCCCCTCGCTTAACAGCACCTGGCGCTGCTCACCGACGTCAGTGTGATAGTCCGCGGTAAGCCCGGCAAAGCCACCCGGCACGCCGACGCGCACCATCACCACCGCGGCCGAAGCGGCAATCGCGCCGCCCAGGAACGCCCGTCGACCAAAGCTGCGCGGTTGCGCCACCTGGTCGAGGGCCGGTGTGAGGTTTTGCCACAGCACCTTGGCCTGCTCGAATGCCTGGGCATGCTCCGGGCTCTGCGCGCACCAGGTCTTGAGCGCCTTGGCATCGGCCACGGTGGCGCGGCCCGAGGTCAGCAGGAGCAGCCAATCGCGGGCTTCATCGTGCAGGGGGCTGGCGGCGGATGGCCGGGCGTTGGGGAAGCTGAAAATATTCAAGCGCGCACGTACTCACGGATTTATCAGGGACTCGACACTAAGACGGTTTTCCGGCCCCGGGACCGAACCGCTGAATCACTTTTCTTTCGAGGCGCTTGGCACAGTGGCCCAGGGCGGCCTTGATTTCCTTCTCGACCATGCGCGTGGAGATGCCGAAACGCTGGGAAATCTCAAGGTGCGGCGCCTCTTCCAGGCGCGCGGCGATGAGGATTTTGCGGCGGCGTGCCGGCAGTTCGTAAAGCGCCTTGACCAAGGATTGGATCTCTTTCTGGCCGCCCACCACCCGCGACGGGTCCTGGGCTTCGTCGGCGCTTTGCAGCAGTTCTTCCACTTCGCTGCCGGTGAGCAGGCGCGCATCGGCCTGGCGGCGGTCAGCGGCGATGTTCAGGGCCATGCGGTACAGGTAGGCGTTGGGCTGTTGCAGGTTGGGCGGCACGTCCATGCGGTCGACCCGCAGGTAGGTTTCGTGCAGCACGTCGTTGGCCAGGTCTTCCGAGCCCAGGCGCTTGCGCAAACGCACCTTGAAGTCTTCGTAGGAGGCCAGGAACAAGCTGACCATCGTACTGTGCCCGGTATTTTTCATCCGCCCCAGGTTCCTTTC
This sequence comes from Pseudomonas sp. C 49-2, assembly GCF_003970195.1. Taxonomy (NCBI): domain Bacteria; kingdom Pseudomonadati; phylum Pseudomonadota; class Gammaproteobacteria; order Pseudomonadales; family Pseudomonadaceae; genus Pseudomonas; species Pseudomonas sp. C 49-2. The sequence goes on along the minus strand of NZ_RXYG01000012.1, from coordinate 140,713 downwards.
GCTGCTGTGCATTCCATGCGTGTTCCTGTTGTGTCAGGCATCAGAAGTAAAGTCACCGGTTGGCGCAGTGAACTCGGCGCCGGGCGTTGGACCCGGGCTGCGCTCAGGTTGCGCACCAGTGCTTCATCGCGTTGTTCATCGCCGGTAGAGCTGACCAACCGGCTGTGTTCAATCACCCCGTCCGGGTTGACCCACACCTGCACCAATGCCCGAAAACTGCCGGGCCGGGTCAGCGGCGAGCGGCACAGGCTGGTCTCGATGGCTTGCTGCAATGCCGTCGCGTAGCTGTTGTTGATCCGCGCGGCGCTGCGTGTCGCCGCCCCTTTTGTGGGCGGTGGCTGGCTGACCTGCGGGGTCTGCAAGGTAAACGCATCGCTGCGTGCATAACGTGCCATCAGGCCACTCCCTGTCAGCAACATCGCCAGTGCTTCTTGCGCCGTAAAGCGTCCGCGTACCCCGATGGAGCGCCGGCCCCGCGTCAACTCGCGGTCCACCAGCACCGCCATCCCGGTGGCGCGGCTGTAGGCTTGCAGTGCATGTTCCAGGTCTTGCGCCGGCAGGTTCAACGACAGCAGCAGTGACTCTGCCTGCGCCGTACGACCGCCGGCCAACAGCAACAGCAAGACCAGGGCGCACATGACGCGCCTCCAGACTCCCTGTTCACCCCCTGCTCTGCATCGCTGCACGGCCGACGCGCCCTAGAAAACCGTCATCCTGAGGCCAGTTTATGAACCTGATGTTACGGTGATAGCAAAAAAAACATCACGGTGATGAGAAGCCCGCTGCACTACACTTTCAACCCTTACCGGCCCACTCCTCAGGGCCTGCCAGGAGGCCCGATGAAGCTGTTACCGACCCTCGCCAGCCTGTTGCTGTGCGCTGCCATGCCCGTGCTCGCCCACGCCGAGAGCGCTGCCGGCACGTGCGCCGAAGTCAGCGTGGATGGCTACAAGGCGCCCGACTATGGCTGCCTCAGCCAGCAGATGGGCAACGATACGAATGCGACCAAGGCGGCGAAGAAAAACCGCGAAGCCCAGAACATCCCCGTGGAAAAACGGCCGCCGAACGCGGTGGGTTTATCCACCCCGGCGGCGACCAGCGTGCGTATGGGCAACACGTTCGGGACATCGGTGAAACCGCAGCGGCCCTGACTACAGCAACGACAGCGGGTAACTGATGATCAAGCGGTTTTCATCGAACTCATTGGTGCTGAAGTCCCGACGCAAGGTCGAATTGCGCCAGCGCACATTGAGGTTTTTGACCGGTCCGCTCTGCACCACATAGGCCAACTCTGATTCGCGCCCCCATTCTTCACCGTCGGTACGTGCGCCGACGTGGGCATTGCTGCCGCGGATATAGCGCGTCATCAGCGTCAGGCCAGGCAAGCCTTGGGCGGCGAAGTCGTAGTCGTAGCGCAGTTGCCAGGAGCGCTCTTTGGCGGCGTCGTAGCTGGAGTTATAGCTGTCGTTGGCCAGGCTGGTGCCGGCGGTGCCATTGACGCGCATCCAGCCGTTGTCGCCGGACATCCGTTGCAACCCGACATAGACCGTATGAGCGCCGGTTTTGGCTGAAAGCATGGCCGATAAAGCGCGGTTCTCCAGGTTGCCGGCCAATGCCTTGCCGTTCTCCGCACCGGAGAAGAACCCCAGGTTGGCGCCCAACACCCAGCCGCCTACGGGTTGGCTGTGGGTCAAGTTGAAGTAGCGTTGCTGGTAGATGTCGGCCAGTTCTGAATACCAGGCGCCGACCTGGGTTTTTTTGTCGTTGAACAGGTACTCGGCCCCGCCAAAATTGAAACGGTCGGAGGTGGCATCCGGGCGACCGGCCATGAACATGTCTTCCATGCTGGCATCGTTACGTGGGCTGTTGGCGCGGAATTGGCCGCCGTAAAGGCTCACGCCGCTGAATTCTTTCGAGGTCAACTGCGCGCCGCGAAAGGTCTGGGTCAGCGAACGGCCATCGTCAGAACGCAGCACCGGCAAAGTCGGCGCCCATTCCCCGACCTTGAGTTCGGTGTTCGACAGCTTGGCCTTGAACGCCACGCCGAGCCGGCCGAAATCGTCCGCCGGGCGCCCATCGTCATGCACCGGCAGCAATTGGGTATTGGCGGTGCCTTTGCCGCCATCGAGCTTCAGCGAATACAGCCCCAGCACGTCCACGCCAAAGCCGACCACGCCTGCGGTGTAGCCGGAGCGCGCGTCAAGGATAAAGCTCTGGGTCCACTCCTCAGCCTTGGCCTGGGGGTAGTTGCCATCGACAAAGTTGCGGTTCAGGTAAAAATTACGCAGGTTCAGCGAGGCTTTGCCGTCTTCCAGGAAGCCATCGGCGTAACTGCTGGCGGCGCTGAAGACAAGGCAAGTGAACACAACAGGGTTGGAGCGCAAAAGGATCTTCATTTTTATTATTCCTTTCTGGGAGGCAAACGCCTCCCGTCGCAGATAACCGGTATCTGCTGGCTAGAGTGTTGAGGTGAGGTGTTGCGGATTTAGTGGCCGGTCAGCGCGATGATTGCAGGCACCGTCAGGACCGCCGTGTAGTAGCCCATGAATTGCACGCCGATGTTGAACCCCAGGAAGCGCGCCAGGAACCCGCCGAGCAAGCCCACGGTGATGATCACCATTAGCCCGAGCAGCCCGCCTTCCCAGATACCGATCACCAGCACCAGGCCGATAAAGGTCGCAATCACCGCTTCATGACTGATCTTGCGCACCACATAAGCCGCCGCGCCGTGGGCGAAGTTCATGGTGAAGGGGTAAGCCACCAGGATCGCCACGATCACCGCAAGCATGCCGTAGCCAAGGAATTCCCAGGTGTTGAGCAGGTTATGCAGGTTGTTGATTTCACCGGTGGCGTTGTCGACGAAAAACCGTGGTGGCGCGTTGAACAACGGCGCAGCGGGGCCCGCTGCCACCGGGCTCAGGGGCAAACCGAATGCCATCAGCGGGATCAGGGTTTCAGCGATGTAGGTCGACTCGGTCACTCCGTTACGCGCGGTGATCACCGTGGTCAGGCGGTCATAGGCATGCTTGATCCGCGAACCAATCACTTCGCCCATGATCACCGTCATCGCCACCGGGCTGAACACGAAGGTGGCGCTGGACACGCTGGCGGCCATGGCCGTCACACGCACCTGGCGCGGGTTGATGACCTTGAACGGGTTGGGGAAATAGCCACTCCAGCCCTTCACGTCCGGTGCCAGGGAAAACACCCGGTACTGATCGCGCCGCATGCGCTGGCGCTCGCTGGGAGCCAATAGCGAAAACAGCGAGGCAATCAGCGGTGCCACGGCAATACCCAGGAAGTAGCTCACCGACAGCTTGACCCCGTATTGCCCCGTCAGTGATTGCAGCGCCACGATCACCACCACGAACGGCACCAGAGCCAGCACTGCGGCCCAACGGCCCGCCGAGAAGTAGGCGATGGTGAATGCGGCGCACAGGAACACCCAAGGCGCGAACTGCTTGATCACCCCGCCAAACGGCGCCAGCAACACGGCGAACAGCACCGACAGCGGCACCGCAATCAAGGCCGCCACCGCTCCGCCGGAGATCATCTTGCGCAGGGCTATATGCGGCACGCCGAGCTTGCGCAGGTAGTTCGCATCGGCAAGCAACGCCGTGGCCGAAGTGTCGCCGGGAATCCCCAGCAACGCGGTGGGCACGGCATGGGTCATGTGCTTGGCGACTGCTCCAGCGAGAAAGAACGTCAGCACCCCGGCTGGAGGCGCACCGAGGAGCACCACCAGCATGGTCAGGGGCGCCAGGGTGGTGGTTTCGTCAGTACCGGAGACCAGGCCGATGGCGGCAAACACCACCGCGCCGAGCAGCCCGAGGGCGAAGGCCATCATGATTTCATGCAACAAGATGTCCATCACCCGCGCCCTCCGCTGAGGCTGGCCGTAAGTACGGGCGCCGACGTGACGGGCACATTTTCTTCGCGGGCCTGGGCTTCGCGGAACAACTCATACAGCTCCAATTCACGCAGTTCCGCGATCACCTCGGCGGACAGATCTTCCAGGCGTCCCAGGCTGCCGTACTCCTTGAGCAGATCGGCCACCACTTGCTCGCGAAAGCTCTGGTCGGCGACGTTTTCCTGCACATCGCGCTTGGGCGCAAACAACCTGGCACTGATCGCGCCGCCGGCGAGACAGCCGAGAATGCCGATCAACATGGCGTAGGCACGCGCCATCTGCGCCGACTCCACCACGTAGTGCAACAGGTGTTGCGCCGCAAAATACGCGCCGAGGCTGACCACTGCGCCAATACCGATGGACAGCGCCAGGTGACGCGCGTCAATGGTGTCGCCCCAGACTTCATACAGGTGTTGCTTGTCCGACGGTAAAAGGGGTTGCTGCATGGTGCCCTCCGGCCCTTTCGGGCTTGTTGTTTTTATAAGGGGGGTGAAGCTTCAGGTCTTGCGAACCGTGGCGCGACCCACCGTGGTCGCCTGGCCCTGTTGATTGACTAGCTGCAACAGCAACGTGATGCAGTTGCCCTCCACCGTATGGATCTCACCCTTGGCGGTAAACACATCACCTACATAGGCGGCGCGACGGTTGCTGTACTCGAACGCCACCAGTTCGTCCGCGTCCTCCATCCAGTCGTAGAGCAACTGCGTCAACCAGTCACCCTGCAACGGGCCGTCCACCAACAACGCCGGGTGGCCCTCGCTTTTCTGGGCGTAGTCCAGGTCGTAGTGAATGCGGTGTGCATTCCAGATCGCCGCGTTGTACAGGAACAACTGCACCGTGCCCGGTGAGTATTGGCGTTCGGGCAAAGCCTGGCCGATTTCGATCAGGGGCATGGTTACCTCGCTATCCGGGTCAGGTGTTCGATCACCAGCGGCTCGCCCGCCTCGCTTTCGAAGCGGTTTTCGAACACCAGGAAAATCAACGGTCCGTCACTGCCTTGTTTTTCATGGATATCCACCAATGTCTGGCGGCAAACCAGCACATCACCCGGATAAATACGCCGGTACACTTGATAGCGGCTGCCCCCGGCCAGAATACGTTTGAGTGGCAGTTCCGGCAGCAGCGCGTTATCCGGGAAATGGCCGTCCTCACGCAATTGGTCCAGGGGCAACACCGGCATCAGCACACTGAACAGAAACATCAGCGGCGCCTCATCCCCTGCCAGGAACCGTGCCTGGCGCTGGCCGGTGGCGACCGCGTATTTACGGATATCCTGGCGGCTGATTTCAAAGCGCACGGGCGGCAATGCCAGGCCGATACACGCCTTGATCTCGGCGGTAAGCAGGCTCAAATCACACCTCGCGCGACCAAGTCGTCGTATTGCGCCTGATCCAGGCCCAGCCATTCACGGTAAATCTGTTGGTTGTGCTGGCCGACGCCAGGGGCGCTGGCACCTTTCTCCAAGGTGCCACCGGAAAGCTTCACCGGGTTACCGAACACCTCGAAATGCGCGCCTTGGCATTCGACGCTGATGACCATGTCGCGCTCACGCACATGGGGATCGGCCACCACTTCATCCATGCTCTTGATCGGTGACAACGGGAAGCGGTCGCCGGTCAGGGCCTCCAGCTCGGCCTTGGTGTAGGCGGCGCACCAACCTTCGACGATGGGCTTGACCCGCCGCAGGTAGGTGGCGTGGTCGAAACGCTTGGCCATGGTGTCGATTTCCGGGTCACTGGCCAGGGCCGCATCACCAAACGCATGGCAGGCCTCGCGCCAGAACTTGTCGGTGTAGGCACCGAAGAAGACGAAGCCGTCCTTGCACGCATAACGACCGTAAGGCTTGACGAAGGGATGGCCGTTGCCAGTAGGCCCGACCACTTCGCCGGTTTCAGTGTAGGTGACCACGGCGTTTTCGGTCAGGGAGATGATCGAATCCTGCTGGGACACGTCCACCCGTTGGCCCTGACCGCTGCGCTCGGCCTCACGCAGGGCCCCAAGGGTTCCGATGGCGGCGTACAGCGCCGCCGACAAATCCCCCAGCACCGTACCGACGCGCATCGGCTCTTCAACGGTGCCGTTCATCGACCACAGGCCACCACAGGCCTGGGCGCTGCTGTCAAACGCCGGGCGTGATGAGTTGGGCCCATGCTGGCCGAAGCCACTGATGGCGGTAAACACCAGCGCCGGGTTGACCGCCTTGAGAACCGCGTAGCCCAGGCCCAGCTTGTCCATGGTGCCGGGTCGGAAGTTCTCGATAACGATATCGGCCTTGCGCACCATGTCCAGGAAGGTTGCCTTGCCGTCCGGGTGCTTGAGGTCCAGGCACACCGCCTGTTTGTTGCGATTGAACTGCGCGAAAAAGCCGCTGACCGGCGCACTGACGCTGCGGCTCATGGGCGGGAATTCGCGGGTCAGATCGGGATCAGCGGGGTGCTCGATCTTGATCACGCTGGCGCCCATGTCCGCCAGCAGCATGGCGCAATAAGGCCCGGCCACCACGCGGGTGAGGTCGAGAATGGTCACGCCCTTGAGCGGGCCGAAGCCGGCCAAGGTGGTTGCGAGAGGGTTCATGGGTGCTCCACGTATTGTTATTGGATGCGTGCGCGCAGTGCCTTGGCGACCCGCGACGCGCCGCTGCGGTGCAGCTGACTATCAATAAAGACGCCTACCTCGATCAATTGTGCAAGGTCGACGCCCGTGGCGATGCCTTGGCCTTCAAACAGGTACACCAGCTCTTCAGTCGCTACGTTGCCAGTGGCGCCCGGTGAGTAAGGGCAACCACCCAGGCCGGAGACAGAGCTGTCGAACACTCGAACGCCGGCCTGCCAAGCGGCCTGCACATTGGCCACGGCCATGCCATAGGTGTCATGGAAGTGCCCGGCCAATGCGCTGAGCGGCACTGCGTCGGCGCAGGCCTCGATCAACCGCGCGGTTGCCCCTGGCGTGCCGGTGCCAATGGTGTCGCCCAGGCTGATTTCATAGCAGCCCATGGTGTACAGGGCCTTGCTGACGGCGACCACTTGTTCGACGGGGACCGCGCCGGTAAACGGGCAGCCCAGCACGCAGGAAACGTAGCCGCGCACTGCAACGCCCGCCTCCAGGGCTTTGGCGAGCACCGGCTCGAAGCGCTCCAGGCTCTGAGCGATCGAACAGTTGATGTTCTTCTGCGAAAACGCCTCGGACGCCGCGGCGAACACCGCCACCTCACGGCAACCGGCGGCCAGGGCCATGTCCAGGCCTTGCAGGTTGGGCACCAACGCGGTGTAGGTCACCCCGGTGCGCTGGCCGAGGCCGCGCAGCACGGCATCGGAATTGGCCATTTGCGGCACCCACCGCGGCGACACAAAGGCCCCCGCCTCGAGGGTGCGCAAACCGGCATCGGCCAAGCGCTCCACCAGGGCGATTCGAGTGTCTACCGACAGGCTACGCGCTTCATTCTGCAAGCCGTCGCGCGCGCCCACCTCCACCAGCCGAACGCTGTCCATGCTCACTGCCCGCGCTTGTCGAGCAGCAGCGCGCGGGCACTGTCGGCACGCACGTCGTGGGTCGCGACCATGCGCTCGACCAGCCACTGCACTTCGTCGCCCCTGGCTCCGGCGGACAGCGCCACGTTGCGTGCATGCAGCGCCATATGCCCACGCTGGATACCTTCGGTGGCCAGGGCACGCAAGGCACCCAGGTTCTGTGCCAGGCCAACGGCGACGGCGATTTCACCGAGCTCCTGGGCAGTTTTCACCCCTAGAATACGCAGCGACAGTTGCGCCAGCGGATGAGTCTTGGTGGCGCCGCCGACCAGGCCCAGGGGCATGGGCATTTCCAGAGTACCGACCAGGTGGCCCTGGCTGTCTTTCTCCCAGGTGGTCAGCGAACCGTAGTGACCGCTGCGGCAGGCGTAGGCATGCGCACCGGCTTCCACCGCGCGCCAGTCATTGCCGGTGGCAACCACCAACGGGTCGATGCCATTCATGATGCCCTTGTTGTGGGTGGCGGCGCGATACGGGTCGATGGCAGCAAAGGTGTAGGCATCAATCACGCCTTCGATCACCTCTTCACCGCTGTATTCGGCGGTGGCCAAGTGTTCCGGGGCGATGCGCAACTGCGCGCGACACAGGCGCAGGTCGGCCAGGTTGGACAGGATGCGCAGGCGCACTTTACCGCCGGTGAGGCGCTCCATCAGCGGCGCCACGGCCTCGGCCATGGTGTTGACGGTATTGGCGCCCATGGCGTCGCGCACGTCGACGATCAGGTGCGCCACCAGCATCGGCCCGCGCGGACTGTCAGCGAAGATGTGCACTTCGATGTCCCGGCAACCCCCTCCCAACGTGTTCAGTAACTGATCCTTGCTATTGGCCAGGGCGATGATTTCGTCTTTGTTGCGCAGCAGGCTCAAGCGCGCATTAAACGGGTCGCGTATGCCGATGATCTGCACCTGCGCACGCATCAACGGCGCGCTGCTGGAGGTCTGGAAACCACCGGCCGGGCGGGTCAACTTGGCCATGAACGATGCGGCGGCGACCACCGACGGCTCCTCTACCACCAGCGGGATCACCACGTCGCGACCGTTGATACGGAAGTTGCTGGCGACGGCGTACGGCAACTCGAATTTGCCGATGACGTTCTCGATCATACCGTCGGCGATTTCCAGCGGCAGCGCACCGGCATCGCGCAGCAGCGCCAGGTCTTCGTTGCTCAGGCCGAGCAAGGGTTGCAGGTGCTCAAGGCGCTGACTGGGGGTGAGGCAGCGGAAATTGGGCAAGCGGGAATCGATCGACATGCAGGGCTCCTCAAGGAGTCATTTGTTATTGGATGCCGTCAAATTGCCCCATCTGTAGCCTTGAAAGAAGGTACAGTTTTGCCGGACAGTTCAGACACTGTACCCATAAGAAGCATCCACAAGGAATTGCAGCATGTCGCGCACGACCCTCGCGCAACAGGTGGCCAGCGCCATCGCCCAGCAAATCACCGACGGCGCCCTCAAGGCCGGCGAGAAGCTGCCGTCTCTGCGCGAATACATGCGCCTGCATGGGCATTCGAAGAACACGGTGATCACCGCCTATGAACACCTGGCCGCCGAGGGGCTGGTGGAGGCGCGCCACGGCCAGGGCTTTTTCGTGATCAAGCGCGTGGCCCACACCAGCGAAGAGGAAGACAGCCAACCCTACAACCGGGCGCTGGACACTATCTGGATGATGCGCCAGCAGTTCGTGCGCGACCCTGGCCACTCGCACCTGGGTGAAGGCTTTCCGCCAGTGGAATGGCTGATGGACATGCGCCTGGACAAGTTCCACCGCCAGGTCGTGCGGGCAGGCGTGACCACGCTGTTTCGCTATGGCACACGCCTGGGTAATGCCGGACTGCGCACACGGCTGGTGCAAAAACTGGCGGACTACGCGCTGCCCGTCTCACCGCGCCAACTGGTGACCACCCTGGGCGCCAACCACGCGATGGACCTGATCATCCGTCGTTACCTCAACCCCGGCGACCCGGTGCTGGTGGAAGACCCCGGTTACTACCCGCTGTTCGGCAAGTTGCAATTGCAAGGCGCGCGCATGTTCGGTGTGCCCCGCGAGCCCGACGGGCCGAACCTGCAGGTGCTGGAGCAGTTGATCAAGGCCCATCGACCGCGCCTGTTCTTCCTGCAGTCCATCGGCCACAACCCCACCGGCTCGGACCTGTCTCCGGCTAAGGCGCACCAACTGCTGCGAATCGCCGAGACCTATGACCTGCTACTGGTGGAAAACGATGCAATGGCCGACTTCAAGCCCAGCTCCGCGATCAAGTTGTCCTCCCTCGACCAGCTCAACCGCACGCTGTATGTCGGCAGTTTTTCCAAATCGGTGTCGGCGGCGTTGCGTGTGGGGTTTATCGCCGGCAGCAAACAACGCGTGGAAGAACTGGCGGACATCAAGATGATCCTGCACAACAGCGGCGCCGAATACAGTGAGCGCACTATCGACGTGATCCTCGGCGAAGGGCAGTTTTTACGGCACCTGTCGCGCCTGCAAGACCGCCTGCGCCACGCCACCGCGCGCGGCCTCGACCTGCTCGACGACCTCGGCGCCGAGGTGTTTTGCCGCCCGGAGCAGAGCCTGTACCTGTGGGCACGCTTCCCGCATATCGAGGACGCGCATGTGCTCACCCGGCACTGCCTGGCCCAGGGCGTGATGCTCGCACCCGGCTCGATCTTCTCGACCCAGCCAAAAGATACCTCGCCCTGGACCCGCCTGAACGTGGCGTACCTGGATGACCCGGTCTTTTGCCGGATCATTCGTGAGCTTCAATAATGGCCTTTTACACAATATTCAGACGCCAATGCCTATCCGATGATCAACGCTGATGGGCACGGTGGTAAGTGCAACGATTTTTTACGAGCACCTCTCAGTCTGAACATCAAAACCCCATAGGAACCGGCTTACCGGCTCCTGCACAAGGGGGTCAGGCGGCGTGGCTTTCTTTTTTCAGGCTGTCCATATCGATCACAAACCGATACTTCACATCGCCCTTGAGCATCCGCTCATAGGCCTCATTGATGCCTTGGATATCGATCATTTCGATGTCCGAGACAATCCCGTGCTTGGCACAGAAATCCAGCATGTCCTGGGTTTCCTGGATGCCGCCAATCAGCGAGCCGGCCAGGCTGCGGCGCTTGAAGATAAGGTTGAACACCGTCGGCGACGGGTGCGGGCTGTCGGGCGCGCCGACCAGGGTCATGGTGCCGTCTCGCTTGAGCAGGTTGAGGAACGCATCGAGGTTGTGCGGCGCAGCAACGGTGTTGAGGATGAAGTCCAGGCTGTTGGCGACTTTGGCCATCTCGTCAGCATTCTTTGATACCACCACTTGATCGGCGCCCAGGCGCAAACCGTCTTCACGCTTGTTGGGTGAGGTGGTGAACAACGTCACATGGGCGCCCATGGCATGGGCGATCTTCACCGCCATGTGGCCCAGGCCGCCCAGGCCCACCACGCCGACCTTCTTGCCGGGCCCCACCTTCCAGTGATGCAACGGCGAATAGGTGGTAATGCCCGCGCACAGCAACGGCGCTACGGCGGCCAGGTTGGACGCGTCGTGGGAAATGCGCAGCACGAACTTCTCCTTGACCACGATGCTGTCGGAGTAGCCGCCGAAGGTGTTCTCACCGCCGAATACCGGGCCGTTGTAGGTGCCGGTAAAGCCGTTCTCGCAATATTGCTCCTCGCCTTCGGCGCAGGACGCGCAGTGCTGGCAACTGTCGACCATGCAGCCGACGCCGGCCAGGTCACCGACCTTGAACGTCTTGACGTTGCCCCCCACTGCAGTCACGCGACCGACAATTTCATGACCGGGCACGGAAGGATAAAGGGTGTTGTTCCATTCGTTGCGCACGGTGTGCAAGTCGGAGTGGCAGACGCCGCAATAGAGAATGTCGATCTGCACATCATCCTCCCCCGGCGCACGTCGCTCGAAGGTGTAGGGCTTGAGAGAGTCTTTGGCGTTCTGGGCGGCGTAGCTGTAAGTCTTGGCCATTTCGTTCACCTGTGTGATCTGACGTTGGAAGTCAATCGACCAGCATAGACGCTCAACCGTTCAACCGAGCACAGGCGTACAAGCCCTTCGTCCGGTTTAGCGCAATAGTGAACTAGCATTCTCTTCCCACCCTCCAAGGAGTTTTCCATGAGCACATTCGTTGCCAAAGACGGTACCCAGATCTACTTCAAGGACTGGGGCAGCGGTAAGCCCGTGTTGTTCAGCCATGGCTGGCCGCTGGATGCCGATATGTGGGAATACCAGATGGAATACCTGAGCAGCCGCGGCTTTCGCACCATCGCATTCGACCGCCGTGGTTTTGGCCGGTCGGACCAGCCGTGGACCGGCAACGACTACGACACCTTCGCCGACGATATCGCCCAGTTGATCGAGCACCTGGACCTCAAGGACGTGACCCTGGTGGGCTTCTCCATGGGTGGCGGCGACGTGGCGCGCTACATCGCACGCCATGGCAGCGCGCGCGTGGCCGGCCTGGTGTTGCTGGGCGCGGTGACGCCGCTGTTTGGTCAGAAACCGGACTACCCGCAAGGCGTGCCGGCTGAAGTGTTCGCCGGCATCAAGGCCGGGCTGCTGAAGGACCGTGCGCAATTCATCAGTGATTTCAACGCACCGTTCTATGGCACCAACAAAGGCCAGGTTGTCTCAGAAGGTGTGCTGACCCAAACCTTGCAGGTAGCGTTGCTCGCGTCCCTCAAATCGACCGTCGACTGCGTCACCGTATTCTCCGAAACCGACTTCCGCCCGGACATGGCCAAGATCGACGTGCCGACCCTGGTGATCCACGGCGATGGCGATCAGATAGTACCGTTCGAGACAACCGGCAAAGTGGCCGCTGCCTCGATCAAGGGTGCCGAGTTGAAAGTCTACAAGGACGCCCCCCACGGGTTTGCCGTGACCCATGCGCAGCAGTTGAATGAAGACCTGCTGGCGTTCCTGAACCGCTGAAACACCTAAACCCTCCTCTCCTTATTTGGCCGGGCTTGCCCGGCCTTTTTTTGCTCAAGAGAAACGCTGAGGCAGTACCAGTCGCCCTGGCCCGCTGATCAGCACCGTGGTGAAAATGATCAACAGCAGCCAACCGAACTGCGCCTCGAACAGCGTCCACTCCGGGTGCACCACCAGCAAGGCAATCAGCAGCACACACAGGATCGGCAGGCACGCCAGACGCACCAGCACGCCGGCAATGATCAGCAGCGGGCACAGCACTTCAGCAAATATCGCCAACATTAGCGTGGCCGAAGCGCCCAGATGAAACGGATCTTCGATCAGCTTCAATTGCTCGTTGTAACTCAGCAGCTTGGGCAAACCATGTACCCACAACAGGAACAGCGCTCCGCTGACCCGCAGAAACAGCAGCCCCAAGTCCTGACATTTTGATTCGTTCATGCGTACTCTCGGTAGGTCGACATAAACGTCGATTGTGTCGGCGGAGGCGCCCTCACGCTTGCAAGTCTGTGCTGACCTCACTCCCCGACGCCGGCAAACGCCGCGACGATTTCATCGATCACCACCCGCACCCGTGCGGTGTGGCGCAGGTCGGCGTGGGTCACCAGCCACACGTCGTACGGCAGTGGCCGGGAGCGCTCGGGCCACAGGCGCACCAGCCCGTCACGCTCACCCGTGCACACCGGGATTTCGCCTATGCCGATGCCGGCAGCGATCGAGCGGCGCACCAGCAAACTGGAACTCAAGGCAGCAACAATACGCCCTCGGCCCAGAGGCTCGGAAACCAGGGTCAGCTCTTTCTTGCTTTGTAGATGCGGCTGGTAGACCACCAGGTCATGCCCCTCGAACAGGCTGCCCGGTTCGGGCACGCCGTGGCGGTCAATGTAGTCCTGGGAGGCAAACAGGCCCAACGGCCAACGGGCGATGCGACGGGCGATCAGGTCGGGGTTATCCGGACGCTGGTTGCGCACAGCGATGTCGGCCTCACGCTTGGCCAGGCTGAGCATTTGGGTGGAAGCGTCCAGTTGCACGCGCACGTCGGGGTGTTTGTCGTGCAGGCGAGCGATGGACGGAATCAGGAAGTCGATGGCCAGGGAATCGGTGGTGCTGACGCGCACGGTGCCCGTTAAACGATCATCCAGGCCTTGAACCTGGCGCTCAAGGTCGAGGGCTGAACGCTCCATTTTCTCCACCGACAGCAATGCAGCCTCGCCCACGGCCGTCAGCGCGTAGCCCTCGGACGTGCGCAGGAACAAGGTGGCGCCCAAGGACTTTTCCAGGGCGTTGACCCGCCGGCCTACGGTGGCCTGATCCACGCCCAACAACCGTGCGGCGCCGCGCAACGTGGACTCCCGGCACACCGCCAGGAACACCCGTGCATCGTCCCAGTTCATTGTGTTCTCCACTGCTGCATATATGCATTGACGTGTTGCTGAATCGCAGCATTATTGCATCATGCGACCTTGCTATCCTGTCGACCATGGAAAATATCCAAGATGACCCTGCTGCACGGTTTCATTTGAATCAACCGTCGCGCAGCGTGGTCCCACTTCATACGCTCACCGCAACAGGACCCGCAAAATGCCCCTGCCTACCGACATGACCCTGATTGAAATCACCACCCCTGGCGGCCCCGAGGTGCTCAAGCCGCGCCAGGTGCCATTGCCCTCGCCGGTAGCCGGTGAAATCCTGATCCGCGTGCACGCCGCCGGCGTCAACCGCCCAGACGCCTTGCAACGCGCCGGCAAGTACCCGATGAAACCCGGCATGAGCCCAATCCCCGGCCTGGAAGTGGCAGGTGAAGTGGTAGCGCTGGGCGATGGCGTGACCGAGTACGCCGTCGGTGACAAGGTTTGCGCCCTCACCAATGGCGGTGGTTACGCCCAATACTGCGCAGTGCCTGCCAGCCAGGCGTTGCCGGTTCCCGAAGGCATGGACTGGATTCAAGCGGCGGCCATCCCGGAAACCTTCTTTACCGTGTGGGCCAACCTGTTCGGCATCGGCGGCGCCCACAACGGCCAGCGGGTGCTGATCCACGGCGGCACCAGTGGTATCGGCACCACCGCGCTGATGCTATGCCGCGAGTTCGGCATCCAGGCGTTTGCCACTGCCGGCAGCGAAGAAAAATGTGCGGCCATTCGTGCCCTGGGCGCAGAAGCAATCAACTATCGCGAACAGGATTTCGCCCAGGTGATCGGTGATCAAGGCGTAAATGTGATCCTCGACATCATGGGAGCCTCCTACCTCAACAACAACCTCAAGGCGCTGGCGATGGACGGCCGTCTGGTAATGCTGGGGTTCCTCGGCGGTGCCAAGGCCAATGAGGTGGACTTGCTGACCATCCTAGGCAAACGCGCAATCGTCACCGGTTCACTGCTGCGCGCACGGACCAAGGACGAAAAAGCCGCAATCGCCGACCAACTGCGCGAGCATGTATGGCCAGTGCTGTCAGCCGGGCGCTGCCTGCCGATGATCGACCAGGTGTTCGATTACACCCAGGCCGATCAGGCGCATGCGCGGATGGAAGGTGGGGATCATATTGGCAAGATAGTGTTACGGGTTGCCTGATTATCCGGCGTAAACCGGGTAATCGATGTAGCCCTCTGCACCACCGCCGTACATGCCCTCTACCCGCAGCGGATTCAACGGCCACCCATTGAACAGCCGCTGCGGTAGATCCGGATTGGCAATGAACGGCCGCCCGAACGCGATCAAATCCGCCAGCCCCGCCTCTATCCATCGCGCACCGCGTTCAGCGGTGTAGCGGCCGGCGTAGATGATCCGTCCGCTGAACGTCTCGCGCACTGCACGGCGGAAGGTTTCAGGCAGGTCGGGGGCGTTGTCCCAGTCGGCTTCGGCAATGGAGACGTAGGCGATGCCCGACGCTTCCAGCACCTTGATGGCTTCGATGTAGGTATGGTGCGGGTCGTCTTCCACCAGGCCGATGTACACGCGGTCCTGATCGGTGCCACTGAACAACGGCGAGAAGCGCACGCCCAGGCGTTCCGGCCCGACCACGGCGCTCACCGCCTCAACAATCTCACGCAGAAAACGCAGGCGATTTTCCAAAGAACCACCGTATTCATCGTCACGTTGATTGGCATGGGCCGAGATGAACTGGTTCACCAGGTAGCCATTGGCCGAATGGATCTCCACCCCGTCAAACCCGGCATCCAGCGCATTGCGTGCAGCCTGGGCATAGTGCCCGACCAGTTCCTTGACCTCCTGCGTGGTCAATGCACGTGGCACGGGCGGCTGTTTCAACTCACCCTCGCCCGGCGCCGTTTCGATAAAGGCTTTGGCTTGCAGGGCCTGGAGGGCAGACGGTGCGATTGGCGCCGCCCCTTCTGGCTGCAAGGCGTTATGCGACACCCGACCGACATGCCACAACTGGGCAAAGATCACCCCGCCCTCGGCATGCACCGCGTCGGTGACCTTGCGCCAACCGTCGATCTGCGCCGGGGTGTAGATGCCCGGTGTCCAGGCGTAGCCCTGGCCCCGTGGCTCTATCTGCGTGCCTTCGCTGACCATGAAACCGGCACTGGCCCGCTGGCGGTAATACTCGGCCATCAAGTCGGTCGCGATATCACCCGGTTGGGCGCTGCGCTGGCGCGTCAATGGCGGCAAGACGATACGGTTGTTCAGCGTATGGTGCCCCAGCTTTATCGGGGTACTTAAAACATTGTCAGTCATCTAATCATTTCCAAATTCTGGACGTGCTAAAGCATTGGCGACTTATAAAAGTCGCCAATGAACTCAGCGGTTTATTTAATTAAGCGGTCAGTTTCAGCAGGGCTTTAGCGACATCACTGGAACTGCCAGGATTTTGCCCAGTCACCAACAAGCCATCGGTAATGACAAAGGACTGCCAGTCAGCGCCTTTCTCATACAGGCCGCCCAGCTTCTTGAATTCATCTTCCACCAGAAACGGCACCACATCGGTCAGTTCCACCGCCGCCTCTTCCGAGTTGGAGAACCCGGTGACGCGACGCCCCTTGACCAACGGTTCACCATTCACCGCCTTGACGTGACGTAGCGCGCCCGGTGCGTGGCAGACAAAGCCGATGGGCTTACCAGCACGCTCGAAGGACTCGATCAGCGCGATCGACACCGGCGATTCGGCCAGGTCCCACAGCGGGCCGTGGCCGCCTGGGTAGAACACAGTGTCGAAATCGTCGGCGTTGACCGAGTCCAGTTTCACCGTGGTCGCCAGGGCTTGCTGGGCGGCAGGATCGGCGGCAAAGCGCTGAGTCTGTTCGGTCTGGAAGTCCGGTTGGTCACTCACCGGGTCCAGCGGCGGCTGGCCGCCGGCCGGTGAAGCCAGTACGATCTCGGCGCCGGCGTCCTTGAACGCGTAATAGGGTGCGGCAAACTCTTCGAGCCAGAAGCCGGTCTTGCGGCCGGTATCGCCAAGCTGGTCGTGAGAGGTCAGTACCATTAATACTTTCATTTTCCAGTGCCTCGATAGGTGTGAATGTCAGTTTCTTGCGGCTGACCCAACAACTGTCGGGTCAACCCCAACGCCTCATCAAAAGGCGCCGTAGTACGGGTGATCTTGCTCATGACGCTGGTCCCCAACCACAACGCATACAGGCGCCGCGCCAGGCTGTCCGGGTGTTGCGTAATCGCTACCGAGCCGTCTTCGACGCCCTGCTGCAAGGCCTCGGCCAGCAACCCGATGGTGCGTGCAGTGCCACGTTGCAGGGCCAGGCGCATCGGCTCTGAAAGGTCTGACACCTCCGCACCGAGTTTGACGGCAAGGCATTTGCCCGCGTCGGTGCAGCCGGTCTGGTTGTCGATCCAGCATTGCCAATAAGCCATCAACTTGGCGTGCTGGGTTAAACCCGGCAGGTCGAACAGTTGCTGCATGCCGTGCACATAGTTGTCGAAGTAGTGGTCGAGCAATACAACGCCGAACGCATCTTTGGAGGTGAAGTAGTGATAAAACGAACCTTTGGGTACGTCGGCGGCTTGCAGTATTTCGTTCAGGCCCACCGCAGAAAATCCTTTGCGGCCAACAATCAATTGCGCCGTATCAAGAATGCTCAGGCGTACCGTTTTAGTTTCGTTGCTCATCGGATTAGACCAGTCGTCTAGTTCGTTGAGGGAATGTTAGGTCCCTGGCCAGGCTCGCACAATGTCAGATCCGCAAGGATTTCGGACATCCGCCAAAGTCGGTTGCCGTTTTCCCGGCAGCCGCCGACAATCCCTGCTCCCCCCACCCGGAGACATGCGATGCACAGCGTTGCGCTGATGGTTTACCCGAACTTCCAGTCCCTGAGCCTCAGTCTGGGCTCGGTGTTCGAGTGCGCGAACCTGCTGCGCGGCGAACCGGCCTATGAGTTTCACCTGGTGTCGGAGAGCGGCGGCGCGGTGATGACGTCCCAGGGCTTTTCGGTGAACACCATGCCGATCCGGCCGGAGGGCTACGACACGCTGATCGTCAGCGGCTACCTGGAGTTCCGCCTGCCGGAGGCCAACCTGCTGGAACTGGTCAAGGCCGCCTCCGCCCAGTCGCGACGCGTCGCCTCGTTGTGCATGGGCATCTTCGTGCTGGCCGAAGCGGGCTTGCTGGCAGGTAAGCGCACCACCACCCACTGGATTCACGCGCCAGCCTTTCGCAAGCGCTATCCGGACATTCATTTGGAAGAAGACAAGCTGTTCGTGGTGGACGGCCAGGTGTGGACCGGTGCCGGCATGAGTGCCGGGGTGGACCTGGCATTGGCGATGGTGGAAAACGACCTGGGCAGTGATCTGGCCCGGCGCATTGCGCGCAAACTGGTGATCGCCCAACGCCGGGGCAGTGAACAGTCGCAGTTGTCGGCGCTGCTGGAGCTGGACCCCAAGTCGGACCGCGTGCAACTGGCCCTGGCCTATGCCCGTGAGAACCTGACCCACGACTTGTCGGTAGACGCCCTGGCCGATGTCGCCCGCCTCAGCCCGCGCCAGTTCAGTCGGGTATTCCGGGAAGAGACCGGACAAACACCGGCCAAGGCCATCGAGTCGCTGCGGGTAGAAGCGGCACGGGCGATGATGGAAACCAGTCGCCACCCGGTCGAGGTGGTCGCCCGCGAAACCGGGTTTGGTGATCGCGAGCGCATGCGCCAGGCATTTTTAAGGGCGTTCGGGCAGCCGCCGCAGGTGATGCAGCAGGCGTTTAATGCAGTGCCGCCCGCGTAATCAGGTAACTCACCAGCTGCGGCTCATCCTCCAGCTCAATCGTTTGCACCGGACGCGGCAGGTTATCCAGCACCGTGCGCCAGAACGCTTGGGACACTTCGTCCTGGTCATAGAAGCGCACCAGCCAATCGGCTTCGCCACTGCACAGCACCTGGCTGGCAATGGCGCGGCCAATGCCTTTGCGGCGGTAGCGTTTGAGGACGAACAAGTCGGCCAACTCCAAGGCGTCAATGCCCGGTAGCTCGCTGCCTTCGATCAACAGGAAGCCAGCGATATAGCCATCCACCAACAGCAGGTTGGCGCTCCATTGCGTGTCCTGCCAGTAGCGGACCAGGTGTTCGTCATGGATGTAGAAACGCCCATCGGCCTCGACATCTTCCTGTTCCCAGTCAGAGGATTCATAGGCGTAGTACTGGTAAAGATTGCGGATCAGCTCGGCGTGCTCCGGGCCGGTCTGGATCAATTCGACGGTGACTTCGGGCATGAGACTCTCGGTGAAAAAACACAGGGCGCCATTGTTCACAAAACCGGTGGGCAGGCCAAGAGAGCGGTCAACCTTTCTACTTGCTGAACCGATTGCAAATAGGTGTTGCCTCTGCCAAAACCCTGAAACATTTCGAATAAACTTCGCGAAATTGCCGCTCTCTTTCAAGGACACGTATTTTGACAAACGCCTGTACCGCTGGCCTGGACGTGGGTTTTGCCTCCCTGGACTACCTGCAAATCTTCATCCTGGGCGTGATCCAGGGCATTACCGAGCTGCTGCCGGTGTCGTCCACCGCCCATATGCGCGTAGTACCCGCCCTACTCGGCTGGCAGGACCCCGGTTCAGCATTCTCCGCGGCGATGCAGTTGGCGGCGCTGGCGGCAGTGGTCAGTTACTTCTGGCGAGATGTGCGCCAGGTGACCACCGGCAGCATCGACGCCGTGCGCAGAGGTGACTACAACGATCGCTGGTTCAAGCTGGCGGTGGCGATTGTGCTGGCGACCATCCCCATCGGCATCGCTGGCCTGGCGCTGTCTTCGACCCTGAACGCCTGCAACTCGCCGTTGCGCGGGTTGATGGTGATCGGTATTTCCTGCGTGGTCATGGCCGTGCTGCTGGCGGTGGCCGAAGTGCGCGCGCGGCACACCCGCGAGGTGAGCGAGATGCGCCTGCGGGATGCGTTGATCGTGGGCATTGCGCAGATTGGTGCGCTGATTCCAGGGGTTTCGCGTTCCGGTTCTACGTTGACCGCCGCGCTGTTCCTCAACTTCAAGCGTGAGGAAGCCGCGCGGTTCTCCTTCCTGCTCGGCTTGCCCGCCATCGCCCTCGCCGGCTTGAAGGAACTGTGGGTGCTGCTGCACGCCGACATGCCCGCCCATGCCTGGCCGCATTTGCTGTTCGGCCTGGTGGTCGCGAGCATCTCGGCGTTTTTTGCGATCTGGGGCCTGATGAAGTTCCTGGAACGGTTCTCCACCTGGCCGTTCGTGATCTATCGCGCGTTGCTGGGGATCTTCCTGATTGTGGCGGTCAGTACCGGGTTGCTGGCTTAAGCCTGTGGCTCACGCTCGGCCAGCTCTTCCAGCAGATCGGCCGAAGGCACGAAAAACAGGCCGCCGGTGACCGCCGTGCTGAAATCCAGCAGGCGGTCATAGTTGCCGACCGGACGGCCGACGAACATGTTTTCCAGCATCAATTCCAGAGGCTCCGGCGAACGCGCATAGCCGATAAAGTAGGTGCCGAACTCACCGGCACCGGGGCGGCCGAAAGGCATGTTGTCGCGCAGGATCTTTACTTCATCGCCGTTCTTGTCGGTGATGACTGTCAGCGCACTGTGGGAATTGCTTGGTTTGGTCTCTTCGTCCAAT
Source organism: Pseudomonas sp. C 49-2 (assembly GCF_003970195.1). Taxonomy (NCBI): domain Bacteria; kingdom Pseudomonadati; phylum Pseudomonadota; class Gammaproteobacteria; order Pseudomonadales; family Pseudomonadaceae; genus Pseudomonas; species Pseudomonas sp. C 49-2. Next base: position 120,300 of record NZ_RXYG01000012.1, on the reverse strand, counting down.
TCAATATCCGACAGCTTGGTCCGCCCGATCACCTTCTCCTGGGCCTCCACCGTCAAGCCGTTCCAGGCTGTCATGTTGTGCAGGTACTTCTGCACCAGCACGTAACTGCCGCCGCGAAATTCGCTGTCCTCATCACCGACAATGGTGAACCCTTCGGCCTTGCGCCCCACCGGGTTCTCGGTGCCGTCGACAAAGCCGATGATGCTGCGCATGTCGAAATAGCGGAAACCCTGGACCTCATCCACCACCTTGACGCTGTCGCCCAGGGCCGCCATCACGTGGGTGGCCAATTCGAAACACAAGTCCATCTGTTCGGCGCGGATATGCAGCAGGATATCCCCCGGTGTAGACACGGCTTTGCGCCCTTCTACGCCGAATTCACGAAACGGATGCAGTGACGCCGGGCGCGGTGCGCCGAACAGCCGGTCCCACGCGTCCGAGCCAAACCCGCAGACGCAGGTCAGATTGCCCGCCGGCACGCGCTTGCCCACCGAACGCACCAACCCGGCGATGTCCGCGCACCAGCCACGCACCGTGTCTTCACTGCCGGGGGCAACGGTCGCAACCATGAAAATCGCGCTGCTGGTGATGGGATGGCAGACGGACTGCGGCTCAAGGGGCGGCTGAACGGAGGATGGTGTCATGGAGAAAGTCCAGGCTAAAGGGCGAAATTCAACCCGCGCAGATTAGCAGATCATGCCTGACAGCTCTCCCACACGTCGCGAATCAGCGCCTGCATCTTCAGCGCTTCGGCCCAGCGATCGCTGATTTCGCGGCCGTCCGCACCGGTAATCGCATAGGGCGGCGGCCCCAGTTCGCAGGTAAAGGACAGGCTCTGTGACATGTCGGGCCGGGCCAGCCAGTCTTCGATCCCGTAGCGCCACCACTGGGTAAAACGCTGTACCCAGGCTTGGTGTTGGGGGAAGTCCAGGGAGACCTGCACCTGTTCGCTGCTGGCGACACGGCCGTGGAACCCCCAGCTGTGGCGCAAAATCGTGCGGATATGGTCGTCGTCTTCAGGCGCGCCGGGCTCGGGCAGTTCACGCCCGACCACGTAGTGGAACAGGTCGGCCAGCAGCTTCAAATCCGGCATTTGCGCCAGCAGGTCGAGGGTGAACAACAGGTCGTTGGTGAGGCGATAACGGTGGGTTTCCAGCAACACCGGAAAGTCCACCTGCTCGGCCAGGCGTTGCCAGCCTTCGACCAATCGGGCCGCCTCGGATTGAGTGCGCGGGCGTACGTCGGCTTGCAGGGTGAGGTGGTGGCAGCCATAGCGGCTGATCACATCCAGCGCCGCGGCCAGGTCATCCACCGATTGCGGGAACAATTGGCCCTCGATCTGCAAGCCTCTTGAGCTAGCCGCCGCGTGCAAACGCGCGACGTCGGCAGGCTGCCAGTAATGATCGGTAATGCCGTCAAAACCGGCGGCCTTGATGCGGTCGAGTTGGGCATCGAGCGAACCGGGCTCGGTTTGCATGGCCCACAGGGATTGGAACACCAGGAATTGACGCATATCAGCCTCGCAGCAAGTATTTGAGGGACAGCTCGGGGTCGGCCAGGCTGGCGGGGGCCAGTGACAGGCGTGCGCTGATCAGGCGTTCGCACAGCTTGATGTCCTTGGCCACGCTGTTGCCCGGCGCCCAGCCGCAGGCACCGTGCAAGCGCTGATCGGCATCCAGGTAGAACAGCAGCACGCCACCGCTCGCCAATGGGCGGCTGACCGTCAGGGGTGTCATCACACCCACGGTCTGCAAGCCCCAGTCGTACTGGTCGGACCAGAAACCTGGGAGTGCCTCGAACGGCACGTCGCGACCGAGCAGGTTCAGCGCCGCATGCCGCCCCTGGGCCTCGGCGTTGCGCCAGGTTTCCTGGCGCTGGTATTCGCCACCCAGGCGAAACTCGCACACGTCACCGGCGGCATAAATGCCCGGCGCGCTGGTGCGCAGGTGGCTATCGACGCGAATGCCCTGCCCCACTTCCAACCCCGCCGCTGCGGCCAATTCGGTATTGGGTTGCATGCCGATGCCAACCACCACCAAGTCGCAGGGCAAGCGTTGCCCGTCGACCAGCCACACGGCATCGGCCTGGATGGATTCCAAGGCCACATTCAAGCGCACGTCGACCCCGTGCTGACGATGCAGCGCCAGCAGCGCCTCGCTGATGACCGGTGGCAACACCCGCCCCGCCAGGCGCGGGCCGGCTTCGAGCAGTGTCACCTCGCAGCCCAGGCCACGTGCCGTCGCTGCCACTTCCAGGCCGATAAAGCCACCACCGACCACCACCAGCCGCGTACCTGCCTTCAGCGCACTGCGCAGGGCCAGCGCCTCATCATGGGTGCGCAGGTAAAGCACATGGGCCTGCTCCTGGGGCAAGCGGCGCGCCCGGCCGCCAGTGGCCAGCAACAGGCCCGCGTACGGCAGCCACTGGCCGTCGGCGAGTTGCAGGCGATGCTGCTGCGGCTGCAACTGCGTCACCGGGTTACCGGCGATATGCTCGATGCCCAGCTCGGCAAGCCGCGCGCTGTCGCACAGGCTGCAGCCAGCCAGGTCCGCCGTGCCCTGCAACACGCCCTTGGACAACGGCGGTCGCTCATAGGGCAAGTGCACTTCATCACCAATCAGGATCAGGCGCCCGGCATAACCTTCTTCGCGCAAGGTCAGCGCCGCGCGGCCACCGGCATGGCCGGCGCCGACGATGATCAGGGGGGCGTTCATCATCACGCCGTGACGGCGAGCAATACTCGCCCCGCTTCGACCCGCACCGGGTAGGTCTTGAGGTTGACGCACACCGGCGCGCCGAGGGCCTTGCCCGTACGATAATCGAAACGCCCGTTGTGCTTGGGGCACTCGATCACATGGTCCATCACCAGGCCGTCGGCCAGGTGGATTTTCTCGTGCGTGCACAGGCCGGCAGTGGCGAAGAATTCATTCTCGGCCGAGCGATACACCGCGTAGGTGTGCGGGCCGTGGTCGAAGCGCAGTACGTCTTCCTCGTCTATTTCGCCCACGGCGCAGACGTCGATCCATTGATCGTTCATGGTGTTTTCTCTTGTTCTAGGGGGGAACTCAGCCAGCAGCTGTTTCTGCATGCAGCGGGGCATGGGCAGCCGGTTCGGCTTTAGTGTGGATCGGGCGCTGGATGAAGTAGGTCGGATCGCTGCGCTGCTTCCAGATCGTCGGCAAGATTTCCTTGTACGCCTCGAACAGGTTGGCGTACGGCGGCGGGCAGTCGCTGCGGATCTCTTCGTGCAGTTGCGCCAGGGCGTGGTACGGCACCATCGGGTACATGTGGTGTTCGAGGTGGTAGTTCATGTCCATGTAGATAAAGCGCAGCACGCGGTTCATGTAGATGGTGCGGCAGTTGCTGCGGTGGTCCAGCACGTCTTCCGCCAGGCCGACGTGCTGGGTAAGGCCGAAGATATAGCCGAGCCAGGCACCGTAGAGGCTCGGCAGACCAATCAGCATCAGCGGCAGCCAGCTGTGCAGGTACAACGCGGTGCCAATCACCACCGCATAAATACCGACCCAGATCCGTGCCGCGCGAAACACCTTGGGCCATTCGGATTCGGGGATGAAGTCGGCTTCCTGGGCGCTCATCTTGCCAATGGCATGCCGCGCCACACCGCTGAAGGTTTTCCAGGCCAGGGGCAGGTTGAACAGGCTCAAGAACATCATCAAAAAGCTTGGCGGACGCGGCTCGACGATCTCCGGGTCGCGGCCGACCACGATGGTGTCGGTGTGGTGACGGGCATGGCTCCAGCGCCATACGTGGGGTTCGAAGATGCACATGAAGCTGGCGACCTGATACAGCCCGTCGTTCATCCAGCGGGTCTTGAACGCGGTGCCATGACCTGTTTCGTGCCAACGCGGATTGGATGCAGTGCCGTAGAGCACGCCATAGGCGAGGAAGAACGGCACACAGGCCCAGGTGCCCCAGAACCAGTAGCCGCCAAAGCCGGTGACCAACAGTGCGATCACCCAGAGGGCGGTGTCGAGCAAGGCCGGGCCGTCGCGGCGCTGCATCAGTTCTTTCATGCGTTTGCGCGAGATGGGCGACTGGTACCAACTGGCCGAGACCAGGCCCTTTTCAGCCGCGCGGGCGGCTTCGGGGCCGGTGAGGCTGTAATCGCGCCGGGCGGTGTGAGCGGTGTGTTCAGGCATTGTTATTGTTCTCCGCAAGCGGGTGGTTTCAAGTGCTGTGTGAAACCCACCTTAGAGAACGAATCTTTCACCCTCAATGCCTTGAATCCATTCCCTATCAAGCTATCATCCAGGCCCAGCGGGGCTTGATAGTTTTCTATCAAGACGCTCAAAGGGGCCTGTCATGAACAACAATAAACGCCCAACCATCGCCACCGTCGCCGCCCAGGCGGGGCTCAGCGTGGCCACCGTCGACCGCGTGTTGAACGCACGTGCGCCGGTCAATCCCGAGACCGCCGAGCAGGTGTTCCAGGCGGCCGAAGCCGTGGGGTATTTCGCGGCGCGGTTGATCGGTCAGCGCATTCGCGAACGCCGGCCGACCTATCGTTTCGGCATCCTGTTGCTGGCCACCGCCCAGGCGTTCTATGCCAGCCTGGCGCAAGCCATCAACGCCGCCGCCGAACAGCATGGCGCTGCCAACCTGACGTGCCAGTTCGAGTACATCGTCGATCGCACGCCCAGCGCCATTGTCGCGCAGATCGAACAACTGGCCGTGCAATGCGATGGCCTCGCGGTGGTCAGCTTTGCCCATCCGCTGATCAACGCCTGCCTCAAGCAGATCCGCGAAGCCGGTGTGCCCGTGGTTGCCCTGCTCTCGGATATCCACGAACAGGCCGAAGAACCCTACGTCGGCCAGGACAACCATGTGGTCGGCCGCACCATGGGCTGGCTGCTCGCCCGCACCTGCGGCGCTCGCAAAGGCAGCGTGGGCATCCTGCTCGGCGGCCACCGTTTCCTCGGCCACCAGGCACGGGTCGAAGGCTTGCACAGCTACCTGGCCGAGCACGCGCCAGGGCTCAAACCGTTGGAACCGTTGATCAACCTGGACAACTGCGACATCACCGAAGAAGCCACCCTCGACCTGATCAGCCGCCACAGCGACCTGCGCGGATTATGCGTGGTGGGCGGCGGCGGCGACGGCATCATCAGCGCCTTGGCGCAGCTGCCCAAGCGGCCGGCGTTGTGTTGCATCCTGCAGGAGTCGACCGTGCTGTCACGTCAGGCACTGGGCCAGGGGTTGATCGATGTGGTGATGGATTCGCAACCGGGGCAGACGGCGACGGCGTTGGTGCGGTTGATGGTGGAGTTGCAGAGTGCAGAGGGGTTCGATCCGGTGCGGCAGCGGGTGTATGTGCCACCGCAGATTGTGACGTCGGAGAACATGGGTAACTGAAACATCGCTCCTACAAAGGCTTGCGAAAATCCGCAATACTCAAGCCGAACCGACTCATCTTGTTGTACAGCCCACCCCGCGACACGTTGAGCTGCCGCGCAGCCAGACGGATGTTACCGCCGGTGCTGTTGAGCGCGGCGACGATGGCGTGCATTTCGTGGCTGCTCAGGTCCTGGGCGGGCGGCGCTTCGTGGGCGCGCAGCGGGGTGCGTTGGCGGCTTTCCAGCGGCAGATCCACCGGTTCGATCAGCTCTCCCATCGCCAGGTTGGTCGCCCGTTCGATGCTGTTTTCCAGCTCGCGCACGTTGCCCGGCCAGCCGTAGGCCGACAGCAGCGCCATCGCCTCCGGCGAAAAGCCCTGCACCGATTTACGCAACGAGCGCGCGCAGCGGGCGAGAAAATGCCGCGCCAGCAGCGCAATGTCTTCACGGCGCATGCGCAGCGGTGGCACGGTCAGGTTCAGCACGTTGAGGCGGTAGTAGAGGTCTTCACGAAACGCGCCTTCCGCGACCGCCTGGCTGAGGTTGCGGTGGGTGGCGGCGATGATGCGCACGTTCACTTGCCGCGAGCTTTTCGCGCCCACGCGGGTGATTTCACCCTCCTGCAACACCCGCAGCAGGCTGACCTGGGCATCGAAGGACATGTCGCCAATCTCATCGAGAAAGATGGTGCCGCCATCCGCCAGTTCGAACTTGCCCGCCGAGCCGCCACGGCTGGCACCGGTGAACGCGCCTTCGACGTGGCCGAACAGCTCGCTTTGCACCAGGTCTCGTGGAATCGCGCCGCAGTTGACCGCCACAAACGGGCCGTTGCAGCGCTCGCTGCCATTGTGGATGGCCTGGGCGAACAGCTCCTTGCCGGTGCCGCTTTCGCCAAGGATCAGGGTGGTGGAATCGCTGCGGCTGGCGATGCGCCCCAGGTGCAGCGCGTCCTGGATCGCTCGCGAGCTGCCCTGGATGGTGTCGAAGGTGTAGCTGGCCTGGGTGCCGATGATGCGTCGGGTGATTTCGCGAATGCGGCGGTTCTCGCGCAGTGACACGATCACACCGCCCTGCTCCAGCGGGCACACCGAGACCAGGCAGGCGAGTTGGCTGCGGTTGTGCAGGAGGAAGGTGCAGTCGAGGTCGCGTACGGGTGCGCCAAGGGCCTCACTCAGTTCGCTACGGCCCAGTTGCTGGAACGGCTGCCCGATCAGCTCCAGCCCAACGCCAAACAGCTGCCGGGCATAGCGGTTGAGCGCCTTGATACAGCCGCGTTCGTCCAGCACCACCAGGCCTTCGTTGAGCACTTCGAGGACAGTCTGCTGTTCTTCCAACAGCCCTTGCAGGGCCATCTGCCGCGATACCGCGTCGGCTGCGGCCTGCACCGTGCCGAGGGTATGGAAGTGAAACCAGCCGGGCTCGGCGGTCAGCGTCAGCATGGCCACGGTCTGGCCCTGGGCATTCTTGATCGGCGCGGCGGCGCAATGCATACGGCGCTGGCGCAGGCCGATGCCGAAGTTCTCCTCAGCCAGCACGTATACCAGGTGATCCTCGGCCAGCGCCAGGCCGGTGCAGTTGGTGCCTTGCACCGATTCCAGCAGGCGACTGCCCACCGGAGTGATGTCCAGCCCACAGAAATACAGGGTGGTACCGTCGGCATCGGTGAGGTTGATATGGCCGCGCGGGTTGTAGGCCAGCAAGCCATGCATGACCTGCGCAGCCGCCTCGATCAGCACGCGGTGGGTGGCCTGGGTGGCGGCCAGCGTGTCGGCGCCAACGAAGCGGTACGTATTGTCGGCCGGGTCGATACCGGCCTGGACGCTGCGTCGCCAAGAATCCCAGATCACTTGGCGCACGTGCGTCGGGCGGTCGACCTGGCCGGCCAGGCAGTCGCGCCAGGCCTGTTCCAGTGCGGCAACCGGGCCATCATTCAGCGCCGCAGGCCCCAGGGCCGTGAGGTAGTCGAGGTCTTGCACGCTGAACGCCATGCTCATTGGGCGGTATCCATGTTCATGTTTTTGACATGTCAGTATAGGCATGTCATCAAAATGAACACTTTTTTGTTTATAGATAATTATTAATCGTTATTTATCAACACGTTAAAAAATGGCACAAGCCTTGCTCTGACCCCTTTGCCATCAGGAGCGCCCTGAGGCCAATAACAACAAGGGGTTATTTCATGAGTACACAGAACATCCGCCTGGGCTTGATCGGTGCCGGCCGCATGGGCAGCTTCCACGGCCTGACCGCCGCGCGGCATATCCCCGGTGCCAGCCTGGCAGCGATTGCCGACCCGACGCCAGGTCAGGCCGCCCGCCTCGCCGCTGAACTGGGCGTGAGCAAGGTCTACACCGACCCGCAGCAGTTGCTCGACGACCCGGAGATCGACGGCGTGCTGATCGCCGCCCCCGCCCGCAGCCACGCAGAGCTGGTGATCAGCGCCGCCCGCGCCGGCAAGGGCATCTTCTGCGAAAAACCCATGGCCATCACCCTCGATGAAGCCGACCGCGCTATCGCTGCTGCGGCCGATGCGCGAGTGCCGCTGCAAGTCGGGTTCAACCGGCGTTTCGCCAAGAGCTTTCGCACCGCGCACCTCGACGTCGCCGCCGGCCGCGTCGGCACCCCGCAGTTGCTGCGCTCGCTGACCCGCGACCCAGCACTGAACAACCCGGCCAAGTCGCCGCAATGGGTGATCTTCCTGGAAACTCTGATCCACGACTTCGACACCCTGCGCTACCTCAACCCTGGCGCCGAGGCGGTGCAGGTCTACGTGATGGCCGACGCATTGATCGCGCCCGAATACAAAAGCAAAGGCTTCCTCGACACCGCCGTGGTCGCGATCCGCTTCGACAACGGCGCCATCGCCACCGCCGAGGCCAACTTCCAGGCTGTGTATGGCTACGACGTGCGCGGCGAAGTGTTCGGCAGCGCCGGCATGCTGAGCATGGGCAGCCTCAACGATTCCGACCTGGTGCGCTACCTGGCCCAGGGCATCCAGGCCGACACCCAGCGCCTGGACACCGACCTGTTGCGCGACGCCTATATCGCCGAGCTCAACCACTTCGTCGACTGCCTGCGCAGCGGCGCCAAGCCCCTGGCCAGCGGCGAAGACGCGCGTGCGGCATTGGCGATTGCCCGCGCCTGCATCGAGTCATTCGAAACCGGCAAGGCGGTGGCCGTATGAGCCCCTTCAAGCTGGCTGTCAGCGCGGAGATGGTGTTTCTCGACCTGCCCTTTGTCGAGCGCGTACAGCGCATTCATGCGCTGGGCTTCAGTGCCGAAATCTGGAACTGGACAGACAAGGACATCGCCGCCCTGGTCGCTACCGGCGCCGACTTCACCTCCATGACCGGCTACATCAGCGGTACCCTCACCGACCCCGGCGGTATCCGCCAACTGCTCGACAGCGCCCGCGAATCCTTAGGGGTCGCCGAACGACTGAATTGCCCCAGCCTCAACCTGCACGGCACCGGCCTGGGTGACGGCGGCCTGCCCGTACAACCGGTGAGCCAGACCACCGGACGCATGTGGCTGAGCGCATGCAAGACCCTGGAAAAAATCGCCCGCTTGGGGGAAGACGCCGGCCGTGTGTTCCTGCTGGAAAACCTCAATACGGAAGTTGACCACCCTGGCACCCCCTTCGCCCGCGCCGACGATACCCTGGCGCTGATCGAGGCCGTGGGCAGCCCGTACCTGAAGATGAATTTGGACCTGTACCACGCGCAGATCGGCGAAGGAAATTTGATCGAACTGATTCAGCGCGCCGGCAGCGCCATCGGTGAAATCCAAGTGGCCGATGTACCAGGTCGCAAGGAGCCTGGCACCGGTGAAATCCACTACCCGGCCATTGCCAAGGCCTTGCACGCCATAGGCTACAGCGGCGTGGTCGGCCTGGAAGGCTGGGCCAGCGGCGACAGCGAGCTGGCCCTGGAGCGTTTCCGCCAGGCGTTCACCCTATAACAATAAAAGGATCACCCTTATGAATCGCTATTCGTTGTTTGCTGCCACCTTGTTGCTGCTGTTCAGCCAATGGACCTTGGCGGCTTATCGCATCGGCGTGAGCATTGCCCGGGTCGACGACAACTTCATGACCTACGTGCGCACCGGCCTGGAAGCGGCCGCCAAGCAGCAGGATGTGCAGATCCAGTTCGAAGACGCCCAGGGGGACGTAGTGCGCCAGCTTAATCAGGTCGAGGGCTTCCTCAACCAGAAGGTCGACGCGGTGATCGTACTGCCGGTGGACACCGCCGCCACCGCCAACATGACCCGTGCTGCCGTGGCGGCCAAGACGCCGCTGGTGTACGTCAACCGTCACCCGGACGAACGCACCCTGCCCAAGGGCGTGGTCACCGTGGCCTCCAACGACATCGAGGCCGGGCAGTTGCAGATGCGCTACCTGGCGGAAAAACTCGGCGGCAAGGGCAATGTGGCGATCATCATGGGCGACCTTGCGCAGAACGCCACCCATGACCGCACCGAGGGCGCCAAACAGGTGCTCAAGGACTTTCCCGGTATCAAGGTGGTCGAGCAGCAAAGCGCCGAATGGCAACGCAGCAAGGGCATGGACCTGACCAGCAACTGGCTGCTGGCGGGCACGCAGTTCGATGCCATCGTGGCCAACAACGATGAAATGGCGATTGGCGCGGCCATGGCTTTGCAGCAGGCGGGAAAAACCAAGGGTGAAGTGGCGATTGTGGGTATCGATGGCTTGCCCGATGGGCTGGCAGCGATCAAGCGGGGGTTGCTGACGGCGTCGGTATTCCAGGACCCGAAAGCCCAGGCGACCCAGGCAGTGCAGGCAGCGGTGCGGATGATCAAGGGCGAGGCAATTGAGCCGGATGTGTGGGTGCCGTTTGAACTGATCAAGCCGGAGCAGGTGGCGGTGTTTGAGCAGCGCTACAAGTAGAGTGAAATACACAAATCCAAATGTGGGAGCGGGCTTGCTCGCGATTGCGGTGGATCAGCCAATGAACCTGTTGACTGACACTGCGCATTCGCGAGCAAGCCCGCTCCCACATTTCTTACCGCGTCAGGCCTTTAGTCCAGGTCGCTGGCGTTATGCCGCTCGGCCAATTGCTCATGGGGCTCACCGGACACCCGATTCACCCGCCGGCCGCGCTGCACCGCCGGCCGCGCTTCGATCGCGTCTGCCCAGCGCAACACGTGCTTGTACTCATGCACCGACAGGAACTCCGCCGCGCCATACAAACGGCCTTTGACCAGCCCGCCATACCACGGCCAAATCGCAATATCGGCGATGGTGTACTCATCACCGGCGATGTATTCGCTTACTGCCAGGCGCTGGTCGAGCACGTCTAGCTGACGCTTGGTTTCCATGGCGAAGCGGTTGATCGCGTACTCCATCTTGCTCGGCGCATAGGCATAAAAATGCCCGAAACCACCGCCCAGATACGGCGCGCTGCCCATCTGCCAGAACAGCCACGACAGGCATTCGGCACGGGCCGCAGGCTCGGAGGGGAAGAACGCACCGAACTTCTCGGCCAGGTACTGCAGGATCGCCCCCGACTCGAATACGCGAATCGGCGTGGCGCCGCTGCGATCCAACAGCGCCGGGATCTTGGAGTTCGGATTCACCCCCACAAAGCCGCTGCCGAACTGGTCGCCGTCGCCGATCTTGATCAGCCAGGCGTCATATTCCGCACCGCTGTGACCCAGCGCCAGCAACTCCTCCAGCAGGATCGTGACTTTCTGGCCATTAGGCGTGGCCAGGGAATACAGCTGCAGCGGGTGCTTGCCTACCGGCAGTTCCTTGTCATGGGTCGCGCCGGCAATCGGGCGATTGATGCTGGCGAAGGTGCCGCCATTTTCGGTGTCCCAGGTCCACACTTTCGGGGGTACGTAATCGGTCATGCTGACGGCTCCAGAGGCGTTTGCGATCGGCGAAGCGCTCCAGACTAAACCAAAGGTTGATGGCTCGTCACACAGTGAATGCCACCGCCCCCCGCTGCAGTTGATCCAGCTGCTTTCGGTCATGATACCGGTGCCCAGGCCGTCAACCTCAATCCCGCCGCCCTCGCCCACCCGTTCGCTGCGGATAGGCCGGGCGCCGGTTTCCTCGGCGATCTGGGCCGCCAGCAGCGCATCCTCGTCGTGCTGCTGCTTGTTGGGGATTAGTTTGGTCAGCCAGTTGCTGCCCCACCTGGACACCTAGCTCACAGGTGCAGCGCCACGCCCATGCCTGCCTCGGTGCGTGGCACTTGTACCCGCAGCGCAATCAACAAGGCAGCCAACAGCATCAGTACACCCGCGCCCAGAAACACCCCGCTGATGCCACTGAGACTGAACATCGCGCCTCCTCCGGCCGCGCCCGCTGCAATGGCGGACTGCACCGAAGCCACGACCATGCCACCGGCACTCTCAGCCTGGTCCGGCACGGCGCGGGCCACCCAGTTCGACCACGCCACGGGCACCCCGCCAAAGGCCATGCCCCACAGCGCCAGCAGCAATGCCTGGCCTGGGAGAGAGACTGGCAGCAACACCAGGGCCAGCGCCGCGACGCCCACTAATACCGGCATCAGCACCAAGGTCCCACGTGGATAACGCACCAGCATCCAACCGGCCAGCAGCGTGCCGACGAAGTTGGCTGCGCCGAACCCCAGCAGCATCAACGCCAACCCTTCTGTCCCCACCCCCGTGGTGCTTTCCAGGAAGGGTCGGATGTAGGTGAACAGCGCAAAGTGCCCGGTGTGAACCAGCACGCAGCCAAACATGCCGATGGCGATGCCCGGACGCAGCAGCACATCCAGTACCGTGCGCAAGCGTGCAGTCCCCGAGGGCGCCAGGCGGGGCAGCGTGAACAGTTGGAACGCCAGCGTCACTGCACCGACGGCGGCGGCGGCAACGAACGCACTGCGCCAGCCATACAGACCACCGAGGTAGCTGCCCAGCGGCACAGCGACCACCGTGCCCACCGCAATACCACTGAAGATGATCGACAGCGCGCGGGGCAGCAGCGCCGCTGGCACCAGGCGCATCGCCACGGCGGCCGCCATGCTCCAGAAACCGCCCAGGGCGACGCCCAGCAGGATGCGCATCAGCAGCAATACCGCCAGGCTTGAAGAGAACGCCACCAACAGGTTTGACGCAATCATCAGCAGGGAGAAACCCAGTAGCACCACGCGTCGGTCGATCCCACGCGTGAGGCCGGGCACCAGCAGCCCGGCAAACAACGCCACCACTGCCGTCACCGTCACGGCTTGGCCGGCCAGCGCCTCGGACACTCCCAGGTCCATCGCCATTGGCGTCAACAAGCTTGCCGGCAGGTATTCCGCCGTCAACAAGCCGAATACCCCCATGGCCAGGGAAAACACCGCCATCCAGGCGGGCGCATCGGGCTCAACTTGGGCAGAGTGAGCGGCTTGGGCTACACAATCATTCATCACACGACATCCTCGGGAAATTAGCGCGACGGCCAGTCTAGGTTCGCCCATCCGGATGATCTATGATGCAGACCCTTAAGTTTTTGACCAAAACCCCGAACATGACAACAGTGGCCCCTTTCAATCAGTCCTCCGACCTTATCGACGAGCTGCTGCGCGGCATGCGCCTGAGCGGCGTGCAGTACCGACGCATCCAGGCCGGACCAAGCTTCGGCATGGGCTTTGAGGCCAAACCCGGACACGCCTACTTCCACTTCCTGGCCGCAGGGACGGCCACCCTGCGAACCGACGACGGCGGCCTGTTTGAGTTGTCAGCGGGCAATGCGGTGTTCATCTCCCACGGCGGCGCCCATGCGCTGTCCTCCGATGCGGACAGGCCTGTGCAGGACATCGATGGCTTTGGCGCGACCGCGTTGGGCGATACCGTCTGCGCCGTGGATGCGTCCCCCGATACGCCCCCCTGCACCTTGCTGTTCAGCGCCTGCATGGCGTTCGAACTCGGCAGTCTCCAGGGGCTCGGCAGTCTGATGCCGGCCTTGATGCTGATCGATGCCCAGGGCCAGCGGTACCCCGGCCTGATGCCGATCCTGGCGGTGATGGAACGTGAAGTGTCCGCTGCTCGCATCGGCTACTCCGGCATCCTCGCGCGCCTGGCTGATGTGGTCGCCGCCATGATCGTGCGGGGCTGGGTGGAATGTGCCTGCGGTAATGCATCGGGATTGGTGGCGGCGCTACGCGACACGCGACTGGCCGGTGCCCTGCTCGTCCTGCATCAGGACCCGGGGCGCGATTGGAGCGTGGCCGAATTGGCGGCGCATTGTCATGCTTCCCGTTCGGTGTTCGCCGAGCGCTTCCAGGCCACCCTGGGCATCCCGCCCCTGCGCTACGTGACGGAGTTGCGCATGCGCCTGGCCAGCCAATGGCTGACCCTGGAGCGATTGCCTATCGAAGAAGTGGCGCTGCGCCTGGGCTATACCTCCCAGGCAGCGTTCAGTCGTGCGTTCAAGCGTATTACCGGCCATCCGCCGGGGGCCAGCCGCCAGCGCAGCCGGAGCCCGGCATGAACGAGCGCCTCGAAGATATCCTGGCCGATGCCGGCGTTCAGGTGGTTTTTTCGAGGACCCAATAATCGGCGGTGTCGACGTTGATATAGTTACCGCGCTCGATACGCATGACCACACGCACCTTGCCGTCCTCGGCCAAACGCTTGACGTACTCGACAAAAGGTTCATGGTCCAGGTAACTCTGGCGCGTACTGACAACCAGGTAGCCAGGAGTGCGCGCGACACGCAGCAGTTCGTCCAGTGCGGTGACGGCCACGTGTCCGTCGATGAACACGCCGCAACAGACCACCAGGTCATAGCGATCATCGGCGATGGCAGGGTTGCGCACGTTCAAGTCGACATCAGCCGTGAGCTGACTGTATGCGTTGGTCTTGCGTGCCTGCTCGACCATGCCGGCGGACAGGTCGATGCCATCGATCTCGCCGTAGCCGATCCCGGCCAGTTGCTCTCCCACCAACCCGGTACCACACCCGGCATCGAGAATCCGCGCACTGTGTGGCCGGCCCGATTTGACCAACGCGTGGGCCACCACATCCAGCAATTTTGCACAAACCCAGTGACCGACATACTTCTCACCAAAAGCGGTGTCTACGTAGCCTTGCGCCCACTCATCGTAGAAGGCCCGCAGCACCTCCTTTTCACCATTGAGCCGGTGGGATGCGGTCACCAATGCACTTTCCTCTGCCGTGTGTTTCATTGTCGATCCTCGATTGATGTCACGTGGGGAAATAAGCCTTAGCCCGCCAGCCGTTGGCTGCGCGCAATACCGGCTCGGAAACAGTCGGACAACGTCAAGCCTTCGCCTACGGCGTCCAGCAAGGCTTCCGTCACGCCACCTGGCGTGGTGGCGCTGTGCAGGTAGTCGCGCCGGGCACGGTCATCCAGCCCCCGGGGCCTTACGGCGTTGGCCCACGCAATCACCTTGCCCCAGGGCGGCAGGTTGCACGCTGTGGCGCCCCTGGCAATGGCTTCCTGGGACACGTTGACGGCCAGGCTCTCGCAGTAGGTCAAAACAATCGGCAGGCAGGGGCCATAGACGGTAAAGGCGTCGAATTCAGCTTCCGATGGCAGGTTGATCAGTTCGATTCCCAACCGGCGCAGCAACCCATCAACCAGGGCCGAATCGGCGCCATAACGCGCGCCGATGGCACAGGCGCCGGCAATCGTATCCGGGGCGCTGACCATGACACGGACGATCTGGGGGGGCGGCTGGAACAGGGACTTGATGCGCTCAACCGGCAAACCGGCGATAAACGAGACCAGCACAGTGCCGCTCTTGAGCTGCAGCCCGCTCAACGCCCGGTAGTCCTGAGGCCTTACGGTCAGCAGGATCAACTGCGACTCATCGACGACTCGCCGGTTGTCGGCATATCGGTCTTCCAGCCCGGCCTTCTTGAGCCTGCCCCGCGCAGCGCTGGAATGCCGATTGCTGAGCAACAGGTTGGCCCTGGGTAAGCCGGCGGCAATCAGCCCTTGGGCCAGGGCGACCCCCAAGTGGCCCGAGCCGACAATGCCGATGCGGGTGGACAACACTGTCTTGCAGTCATTCATATCCATAGCGAGTTGACCCTTGACCGTTGGAAACAGCGGCATCACGCCTCGGATGCCAGGCGCGAAGTCGCTCCTGCGCGGCGCACGCTCAGGACCTCCAGCACGCTCACACCCAGGATGCCAATCAGGACCAGCAGGGCTCCGCACACGAACCACAGGTCCAACGCATCGTTGAGGACCACCACCCCCAGTGCCACACCTGCCACCGGCGTTAACAGCTGCAGCACGGACAGGCGTGACGCAAGGTATTTGGTCAGCAGCCAATACCAGCCCAGGAAGGTCCCCAGGACCAGAACCAGGGTCTGGAAGGTCAGGTTCGCGACCACCGCACCGTCGATCTCAAAGGTGGAGTGGCCCATGAAAAAGGTCAGCGGAAAGATCAACAGCGTCGCGATACTCACCTGGTAAAACAGGGTTTTCTCCGGTCGCGCACTGGCGAGCGTCGACGTACGCACTGCAATGGTGGTGGCCCCCCAGGCGGCTCCGGACAGCAGCCCGAGCCCATCCCCCAGCAGCGTGTTGCCCTGGGCACCGTCGCCCCGCCCCATGAAGGTAATGACGATGCCAAGGAACGCCAGCACCACGAAACACCATTGGCTGCCACTGAGACGTTCCTCCTCGCGCAGGAAATGCAGGCCGAAACTCGCAAACAAGGGGCCGGTGTACAGAAACACGGTGATATGGCTGGCACTGCTGTAGCGCAAGCCTTCAGCGATGAAGATCGATTCCAGGGCTACCAGGATTCCGACCACGATACCCGCGCCGACGGTGTTATCGCCGAACAGCCCGGCACCCTGGCGATACCACAGGTAACCCCCAAGGATCAGCGCGGAAATGGCATATCGAATTGTCAATTGCATCAGCGGATCGAGCTGCGGCGCGGCCAGTTTGATCAATACCTGCTGCCCGCCCCATAACAGGCACAGGACCATCATCGTGGACACGGAAAAGACATCGAGGGATTTGCGTGTGTCGAGCATCGTCATAGACCTTGAGCCACGGCATTGAAAAACATAGGTTCAAGGCTATGCGCATCACCTCTGGCAAGTAATCGATTTTTTGCTAAGGTGCTTGCATGAAACTCAACCTGGAAAAACCTCACCGCCTCCCTTCCCTCAGCGCCTTGCGTGCGTTCGAAGCCGCCTCACGCTGCCGCACGCTCACCGAAGCCGCCCAGGAGTTGTGCGTGACCGTGGGCGCAGTGAGCCGGCAGATCCGCCAATTGGAGGACGACCTGGGGCTGAGCCTCTTTCATCGCACCGCTAACGGCGTAACCCTCAATGAGTCGGGGCAGCGCCTGGCCCGTGACGTGTCCAAGGCCTTCTCGCTGCTGCTCAAGGCCACCCAGGATATGCGCCCGCAAACCGGCGCCAGCATCGTGTTGACTTGCACGGTGTCCATCACCAGTCACTGGTTGAGCAAGCGGTTGCCGGCCATCACCGCGTATGCTGGCGGTAACCTTGCATTGACGATCGACCCGAGTTCCGAAGTGCGCAACCTCGACCATGGCGATGCCGATCTGGCGATTCGCTACTGCCCGCGCGAACTTGTGTTGAGCCATTCGGCGTTGCTGCTGCAGGACCGCTACTTCCCCGTTTGCAGCCCTGCCTACCTGAACAGCCTTGGGCCTGTCGACGAACCGCTGGACCTGGTGGGTGCGCGGCTGGTCCAGTCACCCTGGTACCACGACGATCGCTTGGGCAATGCCACTTGGGACGACTGGTTCACGGCGATTGCCAAGTGCGATACGCAGACGACGGCAGCGCTTTCCTTCAGCGGTGTGGGCTATGCCATGCATGAAGTGGCGCAGAATGGCGGGGTAATGATCGGCAGTTCTGCGCTGCTGCAAGACGAATTGGCCGACGGACGCCTGGTAGCCGTGTTCGGCGACCGCCATCAACTCACCTCCCCCTACGAATACAGGCTGGTCTGGACGCAATCGGCACACCAGTCGCATGATCAGCAGTACCTGATCAATGGCCTGCTGCGCGCCGCCGGGCAACCGTCGGCCTTTGCGCCGGGTAGGGCCTACGCCCCGGGGTAGGCCCCACCGTCCATATTGATGACCGCCCCCGACAAATAGGACGCTCTTGGACTGGCCAGGAACAACGCCAGATCGGCCACTTCCCCCGCGCGGGCAAACCTGCCCATCGGGATCGATGCCTGCTGTCGCGCCAGGGTCTGCTCAAGGCTTTCGCCGCTGCGTTGCGCCATACGTTCCAAGGTCGCCTGGGTACGGGGCGTCAGGGTAAACCCAGGGTTGATCACGTTGATACGGATGCCTTGGCAGCCATAGGCCTGCGCCAACCCCTGTGACGTGAGGATCAACGCTGCATTGGCTGCACCGCCGGCGACATGCTCGGGCATTGCGACCCGGCCACCGATGCCGACGATATTGACCACCGCCCGCAGCGACGGCTGCGCCTGGCCAAGAAAATGGGCAAGCACCGCATGCTGGGTGTTGATGTAGGGGCAGAACTTGGCGCTGAACGCCTCCAGGTAATGGGCCGGAGTAAGTTGACTCACCGGGTGTCTCGCAGCGGCACCGGCACTGTTGACCAGCACGTTGATGGCGCCATGGCGCGCGCTGATTGCGTCAATGACCGCTTGAGCCTGATCGGCGTCTGACAGGTCGCCGGCAAAAGGATGCACGTGCAGGCCCGCTTCCTCGCACACGCGTTGCGCCTGCTCAAGCCGCTGATGTGACCTCGAAACAATTGCCACCCGCGCGCCTTCGGCGGCAAAAGCCTGGGCGCAGGCCAGGCCAATGCCTGAGCTACCGCCGGCGACCACTACCAGGCGTTGTTGCAAAAACAGATCCATTCGGGCGGGGCCTCCTTCAGGCGTTTTTTCTCAGTTGGTCAAGATAACGCTCCACTTCCCCGGACAGCCAATGGGAGAATTCGCGCTGCTTGTCTTCCGAACTTTCCCTGGGTGGCCACACCAGCCAATACGGATAGGCATAGGGCGCACTCACATCGCACAACTGGACCAGCTCTCCGCGCTCGATAGCGTCATGCACCAGACTGCGCCGCTCCAGCGTGATGCCCTGCCCCAGGCGAACCGCCTCCAAGACCAGATTGGAGTCGTTGCTGCACAACCCCTTGCGTTCTTTGCCCATTTCAACGCCCGCGGCCTCGCACCAGGGCAACCATGATTCAGTGTTGTAGATGATCTCGCTGTCGATGACCTCTTGCGGTGTTTGCGGCAGGCGCCCGCTATTGAAGTGGGGGGCGGCGACGACGACGACTTCATCGTGGAACAACAGCTTCTGCTCGACCCCTTCCCAATCCCCCTTGCCCATACGGATACCGATATCCACCGATTCCTGATGCAAGTTGGAGATGGTCAGGCTGGCTTGCAGACGAATGCTGATATGAGGGTAAAGCTGCTGAAAACGTGGTAGGCGCGGTAACAGCCAGGACCGGCCAAACGACGGCAATACCGCCACCACCAACTCCCCCATCTTGGGCTGTGCCTGGATCAATCGCGTGGCTTCGGCGATATCGCCCAAGGCTTTGCGGATCTGCAACGCGTACAGCCGCCCATCCTCGCTGACACGCAAGCCCCGCCCTTCACGCACGAACAGGGTCAAGCCGACAATCTCTTCCAGCACCTTGATCTGCTGGCTGATGGCTGAATGGGTAACGTGCAATTCCTTGGCTGCCAGGGTGACGCTCCCCAACCTGGAAGTGGCTTCAAAACTGCGCAGGCAGGTCAACGGGGGGAATGCACTCATGTAAGCTAAACTAACCTATTGTGGTAAAAATTATCGATACTTTGAGGGCTATACTCAGGATAAAGTAACCTCAAATTAACAATCCTGCCAGATGCAGGCGTCTTTTCGTTCCACCGTCACCTCGCGAACCGCGGAGCGTCTTCGATGAAAACCACGATCATGGAACAGAGCGTCTCGACCGCCCGAATCACTCAGGCTCCGCAGGTGTTGCTGGCGAAAATGGCCTTGGGCCGACATTCCGTGAAATGGCTGGTGACCAAGGATCAACTACTCTCTTTCTGGTTGGAACAGCAAGCCTATGTCGTCGCGCTGAAAGGGCGTCATTGGATGACGTCCCAAGGTACCGATGTCTGCCTGGAACCCGGGGATTTCACCTGTCTTGCGCCGGGCCTGATTCTGCTGGAGGGCGACGGGGAAATCGCGCTGTTCCTGGCCGCCGACGAGGCCAGTCCTCGCGTGCGCGGGTTGCTTCTGGATCTCTACAAATACCTCAAGCATCCCCACTGCACTTTGAAAATTACCCTGACGTAAATGGAGGCTTCATGAAACTGGTTGGCATGCTGGACTCGCCCTACGTGCGCCGCGTCGCAATCTCCCTGGACCTGTATGGCGTCGACTTTGAGCATCAGCCGCTCTCGGTATTCAGCACCTACGAGCAATTTGCCCAAATCAATCCGGTCGTCAAGGCGCCCTCCCTGGTGCTGGACGATTCAACCGTGTTGATGGACTCAAGCCTGATCCTCGAATACTTCGAAGCGCTGGCGCCGGCCGACAGGAAGCTGTTGCCCGATCGCGCCAGCGAGCGCGCCCAGGACCTGCAATTGATCGGGCTCGCACTGGCCGCCTGTGAAAAAACCGTACAGATTGTGTACGAGCATAATCTGCGCCCCGCCGAAAAGCTCCACGAGCCCTGGCTCGACCGGGTGACCGGCCAATTGCTGGCAGCCTACTCGACCTTGGAAAAACGCCTGGCCCACGCGTCCGACGAAACGCTGACTCAAGGCGCCATTACCGCTGCGGTGGCGTGGTCGTTCAGCCAGTTCACGGTCGCCTCAGTGGTCAACGCCGAGTCCTTCCCGTACCTGCAGCGTCACGCCAAGCGCCTGGAGGAACTCCCGGCCTTCAAGCAATACCCCATCCAATAAACTGGCTCAAACGCCACGCGAGCCGGTCCCCACCGGCTCCTCGCCCTGTGCCCACATGAACGCCCCCTATGTACACCGTATTTTTTTCACCTACCGCCAACGGTTATAAAATCCTGCTGATGCTTGAGGCCCTGGCGGTCAATTACGACATCTGCCACATCAACCTCGCCCGCGATGAGCAGCACCTTCCCGCGTATCTGCAGCTAAACCCGCACGCGAAGATTCCGGTGCTGCTCGACCACGATACCCAGCAAGTGGTGGTGGAGTCGGCGGCGGTGCTGCTCTACCTGGCGGACAAGCACGCCCGTTTTCGCGGGACCTCGCCCGAGCAGCGCTGGCAGGTGGTGCAATGGCTGATCTGGCAAGTCAGCAGCCTGGGACCGATGGCCGGCCAGAATTATCACTTCCACCATCAGGCTTCCCAACCCGAGGCATACTCGGCCAACCGTTATCTGAACCAGACCCGCACGCTGTTCCAGGTCTTCGAGCAAGCCATCGCCGGGCGCGCGTTTATCTGCGGCGAATTTTCCATCGCCGACATGGCGATTTATCCCTGGCTGCGGCTGCACAAGGTGCTGCACATCAGCCTGGAGGCGCTACCTCACACCGTGCAGTACCTGCAACACATGGCCCAACGGGACGATGTTCGACGCGCCTATGATGCAGGCGCGCCGTATCATGAGCGCACGCACGGCGACGTCGACAAGCTTATGGCCATTGCCGATCGCCGCGCGACGGGCTAGACCGCCGTGGCGTACTTGCCTGCATGAAAGATCAGCGGGTTGCCTTCATTGAGTGTGAAGCTGATGACTTCGCCGATGAAAATCCAATGATCGCCACCGTCGAACTCATTGCGCTTGATGCATTCGAACTGAGCAATCGCGCCATCGATCAACGGCAGCTGGTTTTCGCTGATTGCATAGGGCACCTGGCTGAACTTGTCAGCGGTCGGCGTGGCAAAACGGTCGCTCAGCAGTTGTTGCTCATGGGCCAGTACATTGATCGCGAAGCCATCCGCCGCCTGGAATGCACGGGCGGTGTAAGATTCCTTGCGCAGGCTCCACAAGACCAGGGCCGGCTCCAATGACACCGAATTGAAGCTGCTGACCGTCAGCCCGGCAGGCGCGCCTCGATCATCCAGGGTTGTGACAACGGTGACCCCCGTGGCGTACTTGCCGTAGGCGTTACGCAACGCGCGCGTGTCCATCTGTTTTTCAAGCGTCTGCATGTCCCTGTCCACCTTTTCAGAGTTGGCCAACCACGGTGTGGTTGTCGATTGTCGTCAAGCATGCCGCCAGTATCTCCAGACCTTCGAGCAACACGGGCCGGGGAATGGTCAGTGGCATGAGAAAACGGATGACATTGCCGTATTGCCCGCACGCCAGCAGGAGCAAGCCTCGCTCGCGCGCACATTGGATCAGTTGCCGGGCCAGGCGCGCAGAAGGTACACGGTGCGCCGCATCGTCAAACAGCTCCAGGGCAACCATCGCCCCCAGGCCGCGGATACGGCAATGGATACCAAGGGCGCCGGTGATTTCCTTGAGGTTGTCGCGCAGATCCTCGCCCAGTTCGCGGGCGACGTTGAGCAACCCTTGCTCATCGAATACCCGCAGGACGGCCAATGCAGCCGAGCAGGCCAGCGGGTTCCCGGCGTAGGTGCCACCGAGGCCGCCGGGCAGGGGCGCGTCCATGATTTCAGCCTTGCCGGTCACGCCGGATAACGGCAGCCCGCCGGCAATCGACTTGCCGAACACAATCAAGTCGGCATGGACGCCCATTTGCTCCATCGCGAAAAAACTGCCGGTACGCCCCGCGCCACACTGTATTTCATCCGCGACCAGCACAATGCCATGCTGGTCGCACAAGGCGCGTAGCGCCACCATGAACGCCACAGGAGCTGCGACAAATCCCCCTTCACCCTGGACCGGCTCAATAACGATGGCAGCGATATCTTCCGGTGCGGCGTCGCTGCTGAAGATCCGGTAAATGCTGTTCATCGCCTCGACCACCGAAACGCCGGCGTCCGCATCCGGGAACATCGCCCGATAGACACCACCGGGCATCAGTCCCATGCCCTGGGCATAGGGGTTGACCTTGGCGGTCATCGCCAGGGTCATCAGCGTTCGGCCGTGATAGGCGCCGGTGAACACAATCACACCCGTGCGGCCTGTGTGTACGCGGGCGATTTTCAATGCACTTTCTACCGCCTCAGAGCCCGTGGTCAGCAGCAGCGTCTTCTTGGCAAAATCGCCCGGCACCCTCGCGTTGATCGCTTCACAGACCGCGATATAGCTCTCATAGGGCACCGCCGCAAAACACGTATGGGAAAACTGCTGCAATTGCGCCTGCACCGCGTCAACCACCTGCGGGTGCAGGTGACCGGTATTGAGCGCTGCAATCCCGCCGCAGAAATCCACGTAGCGCCGCCCTTCGACATCCCATAGCAGCGCATTGTCGGCACGCTCCACGTACACGGCATGGGCCTGGTTGACGCCCCGGGCGACTGCCTGGGTGCGTCGCTGCGCCAATGCCTGGGTTGTATCTTGCATACCCTTGCCCTCTCGTAGACGACAGTCAAAGCGGCTCCAGCCTTCACCGGAGCCGCATGCAGTGGGGGAACTCAGCGGGCCCGATAGGCTTGCAGCGCTGCATCTGCCTCGGCAGCCAGCTGCAGGCGGTCGCCGTAACGGTAGCTGTCGAGGAAGTCGAACTTGACCGGTGCATTGCCGCGGTCAAACCGTGCCTTGAGCCCGCCCGGTGCGTCATTGGCCCACTTGAGCAACGAATCGGCAAACTCCTGGCTCGCGCGGGAGATGAAGCGGTTGGAGAAATCGGCGAAATCGATCGGCAAATGCTCGCGCTGCTCTTCGAACAAGCGCTGCAATACCTCGATGGTCTGCGCTTCGCTCTGCTGGCCGGCACGGTAGGCTTCCATGGCGGTGCAAGCGGCCTCAAACAGCGCTTCGTAATACGGACTCTCGATCGACAGGTGCCCGGCATAGGTTGCCGTCTCGAACGCCTGTTCCAACGCCTCGTTATCGCCGGTCTTGAGGTAGTCGGAGAGAATCTTGCGAAACCGCAGCACGCCAATGTAACTGCCACTGATCCACACCCTGAACCACGCATTCCAGAGTGGGAAGCTGTCGAACGCGGTAAAGGAGTTGGCCACCAGGCGGTCGTTCACTTTCACCACTTCCAGGCTGTAATCCTGATAAGAGAGAAAGTCTTCTTTGCGCCAGACGTCAGTCTGGACCGCCTTGAGGATCTTCGGTGCCACCCGCGCAATCGACTCGAAGGTATTGACCAGGCCACGAGAAAACAAGGGGTCGACAAAACCCACTGCATGCCCAAGCAAGCAATAACGGTCCCCTACGCTTTCGCGGCTGGTGTAGTTGAGTCGCGGGGCTACGGTCCATTCGCGCACCCTGGCCGCGCCCTCGAAATGCCGGGCAACGGAAGGGTGATCGTCAAGAAACTGCTTGAACTCCACCTCTGGATCACCCGCAGGACCATGCTCGTCGATATCCAACTGCAGCCCGATGCTGCATAGCGGATTGGTGGAGTGAGGATGATTGTTGAACGGGATGATCCACAGCCATCCGCCCTTGAACATATGGTGCAACGTGCTTTGCGCCAGGGGTGTAGGCGAACCGGAAGCCTGGGTCGACGCGATGACCTCTTCGTAGAGCTTTACCCCGGTCATGTGCGTGAAGATCGACCGGGTACGCGCCTGCATTTCCCGGGCGCCCTGGCGTAGCTGGTACTTGTCGGCGATGGGCGAACGGTAACCCGCCGCGTCCACCACGTAGCGTGCGCTGAGCTGTTCGCGGCCCAGGTTCAGGATCATGCCGTCGGCGGTTTCTTCAATATCCTGAATCCGCGCTTGTTGCTTGATGGTCGCGCCGAGCCTGGCGGCCAGGGCCAGGTAATAGGCGTCCACATCCTGTCGGAACAGATGGGCCTCGGGGGCGATAACCGGAGTGGACACCACATCCAGCGGGTTATGTTCCTGGTGTTTGCCGTTCCAGGCAAAACTGAACGCCAACTTGATCCCGGCCGATGAGGAACCCACATGCTTGATCAGCGAATTGAGTTCGCCGGGGTAGGCCAACTCCGGTATGGCGTAACGGTTGGCCAGGATTTTCAACAGCACAGCGCTCTCGGGCACCATCGATTCGCCCACTGCAAAACGCGGATGGGTGCCAGCGTCGATGATGACCACGCTCACACCTTCCTTGGCCAGGATAGCGCCCAACATGGTTCCGGCAATGCCACTGCCAATGATGGCTACGTCGTAAGTGTTTTCCATGACAACCTCGATCGGTGGGTATTGATTCAGTGAAAGTGCGCACTTGCGCGCTGTAGGAGTTCGGTGCTGACCTGAAGCACCTCGACGCTGTCGGTCTGGGCCTCGACCAGAAACAGATAGTCGGCCTGGCCCGTGGCTAGCCAATAGTCGGCCAAGCCTCGGGCAATGGCTTGAACATCACGTCCAGGCATGGTCAGGACCAGCGTCGGTCCCTGAAAGCCATAGCGTGTGCAACAGATGGAGGTCGCCGCTCCGGCATTGGCGTTGATAAAGTCCGAGGGCGAAACACGGTCCTTGCTGGCCAGGCCTTCGACGATCCTGCCGGTAGTGGTCTTGGGATAAGCGTTGCCGTAATAAATGAACCCGACCTGAGCACGCACCGGGTCGAGGCGTTCGTGGTATTTGAGGTACAACTCGCTGACGCTGGACAGCACGCTGTAGACCGACGGGTCAGCGCTTTTGAGGCCTTTGCGCAAGCCTTCATCAAGGTCGTTGTAGGTGAAGTTGCTGGCATGAGCACGATCCAGGATTTTCATGAGACCCTCCTTGAAGTGACTTAGCTGTAGCGTTGGAACACAAGGCTGGTATTGAACCCGCCAAAGCCGATGGTGAGGCTCAGGCCGATCTGCGCCTGGGCCTGCAATGCCGTGCCGACGGGCAAGCGGAAATCCAGGTTCGCGATCGGCGTCTCAAGCCCGTGAATGGGCGGCACGACTCCGGTCTGCAGGCTCTTGACCAAGGCAATCGCCTCCAACGCCCCGGTTGCGCCCAATGTGTGGCCAAAGGCGCCTTTCGTGGCAAAGACGATGGGCTGGTAGCCGCTGAAGTAATCGGCATAGGCTGCGCTTTCCACCCGGTCATTGGTCAGGGTTCCGGAGCCATGGGCATTGACCAGGCCGATCTGGTTACGGTGAATCCCCGCCTCCTCCAGAGACCGGTCCAAGGCCAGGCGAATACCCGTGCCTTGCTCGTCCGGCGCAGTCAGTCCGGCGGCATCGTTGGCCGAGCCACAGCCCAGCAGATAGGCATAGGGCTTACGCGCCTCCTGCCCTTGACGCTCCAGCACCAGGAACCCCGCGCCCTCCCCCAGCAGCGTGCCGTCGTGACGCTGGTCGAACGCCCGCAGTCGAGTCGCCGACATGGTGCCCAACGCGGTATGAGCCAGGCGTTTGGAGCGGCCGAGGATATCCGCACCGCCACAGACACAGGTGTCGGCCAACCCGGCTCGGATCAGGTAAGCCCCCAGCATCAGCGCATCCGAGCCCGACGAGCACGCGGTGGACAGCGCCAACGGCTGCAAACCGAGTTGCTGCGCGGTGGTCACTACCCATTCATGCAGCGGATCTTCATGAAACGCCAGGCTGTCCAGGCGATACCCAAGGCTGGTGCCGGCAATCAGAAACTGCCGGGGGTTTTGCCCGCTGACGGCCACTCGGGCATCGTCCAATGCCGCCTTGACCGTGCGTTGCGTCAGATCCAGCAGCCGTGCCTTCGGCTCGGCGATGTCGCTGTCCGGCAGGAAGCCTGCCAGCGTGTTCTTGAGCGGATATTCGACGGGCAGATCACGTATGCCTGTCTGACCCTCTACCAGCCGCTCCCATACGGTCTGCAATTGAGACCCTAACGCGGTGGTCCATCCGAGACCTGTCACTACAACCTTGTTCATAGTGCCTCCAGCAGAAAAATCGGGAGTCGCCTCAGCCGTAGACCCGTTGAAATTCGTCAACCGGCTTGTCGTTCACTGGCGAGGGATAGTAGTTATCAAGCAACTCGCCCGAGACCAGCTCGATGCGCCGGGCAAACGGCTCGCTTTGCAGCCAGCGGTCGCTGTGGATGAAGGTTTCGTCGATATCGGCGGCATTGAAGCCCGGCAACTGCGATGGTTCGACGATCTTGCGGCGCTTCTTGTCCAGTACCTGGGCATAGGCCGAGGCATCGAAGTAGCGGATACGGTTGTCCTGTATCAGCGCGTTGATGCAATGCCAGCGCTGTGGCAGGTACAGATAGTTGACGAAGATGTTCCTCACCGCGTAGACCTTCTGGCCGAGCAACTGGCTGACGAGCACGCCCGCCACGTTGGCCATTTCCGAGCAGAAACACGGCAACCGCGGCCCCTCGTCGAGCATGGCGTTGAGGTAGTCCAGCGGGCTGATCGCGGGAATCACCACGTCCCGATAGTGCTCATAGCGCTGGATGCAGGCCTCCCATTGGCTCGGGTCGAACTTCAACTTGACCACATTGGGCGGGTAGGTCTCGAACTGGTCGGACTCCTGCAGCACATGACACATGTACCGGGGAATCAACGCCATGACATCCTCCAGTGAGGACAACGCGTAGCGACTGATCACTTCGCGGGCCGCAGCCGTAAGCTGTTCATTCATAGCAGTCACCTACTTGTAATTGACGATGGAGCCGGCGTCCTGAAAGACCAGGTCAATGCGGCCGGGGCGCTCGTAGCGCTTGAGCAGTTTCAATATGTGTTGCTTGAACGAAGGGCCGTCGCAGGACGGCACGATGGACTGATCGAGCGTCACTTCCAGCTCGAATCCCGCCAGCGCCTGATGTGTCGGCTTGACCAGCGTTCGGCAACTGATGACCCCTGGCAGCGTGCGGCAGATGTGCTTGATCGCCCCAAGGTTGACCTTCTCATCGTTGATCACCAGGAAGTCCGATTTACGCCCTTTGAAAAACAGATACCCCTGCGCGTCCTGGGTAAAAATATCGCCGGTGCGCAACCATGTCGTCCCGTCGATATCGACCAGAGGCGACTTCGCGCTGCGCCCGATTTTGCTGAGCAGCAACGTATTGGATGACACCAGCAACTCCCCTTGCCAAGGGCTCTCGGACAGCCAGTCGAGCCTCACTTGGGTGCCCGCCAACGGTAGCCCCACCGAGGCATACCGGGCAGGGTCGACGCGGTGGGCGGCCAACGTCGACACGCGGGGCCCGGCTTCGGTGATGCCGTACGTCAGATACAGCTCCAATTGCGGGTTTGCTTGCAGGCAATGCTGCACCTGCTCCGCCGGTACGTGGTCGCCCCCCACGCTCAATACGCGCAACCCAGGCGGTAAGCCGGACGGTTCGCAGGCATTGATCTGACGCAACAGCACCGGTGTCAGCGAACTGACCGTGATGCGATGCGCGGCGATATCGCGGGTGTATTGCGGCAGTAAAAAGGGCGGACCGCTGATGACCAACTGGGCGTCCAGCGTCAGGGTCGCAATGGCTTGGGCCACCAGTGCCGTCGAGTAATACAACGGCAGATTGACCAGCACCCGATCCTCTTTACGCAGCCCGATGCTGTGGGCATGTCGCAGGCCATTGGCTTGCAACGATTCGAACCGGTGCACGCAACCGCTGCTGAACGACGCTGAAGTGCCTGATGTGGTGATGATGACCTCACCAGGTCGCGTCGACGGCATACGCGGCGCATCGAAAATCAGCACACTCCAGCGACCGATGAGTTCAGCCCGTGCGCCTGGCCCATGGGGAATACCATCAATGCGCAGACTCGACTTCACCAACGCCGCGGCCTGGAAATCCTCGATGATCTGCCCAAACCGCTCAGCCGGGGTAGTCGGCGCAATCAACGCCGGTACCAGGCCGCTGTTGAGCACAGCGAAAAACATGTGCAGTACATCGATCGTGTTCGGCAAGGCGATGACCACGACGTGTCCAGGCTGCAGCGGACTGGTTTGCCAGAACCTCAGGTAGTCCGTGTAAGTGTCAGTCGCTGTGCAATGATCGCCTACGGATGAGGTGGCCGAAATATTCAACAGTTTATCGGCAGGAAAGAACTCCCTGCTTCGTTCGATTGACACAAGGCTATTCATTTCAATGAGCCTCAAGCTTGTTGACAATAAAGTCAGACAGTGTCTTGCAATTAAAGAAGTTGTCGGGCCCGAACTCTTCTTCACTGATCTTAATCTTGAATTCTTCTTCGCATTGAAAACGCAGCTCGATAAAACCAATCGAGTCCACGCCCACTTCCGAGGAGAACCCCGCCTCCTCTTTTATGTGCGACTCCGGGATATCCAGGTCCAACTTTTCGGAAACAATTTTCTTCAGAATCGCGATAACTTCTTGCCGGGTATGTACGCTCATGGAAACCTCGCTTTTATCAAAGGAAACAACGGGTATTACAGGTCAGTGAGAACTTCGCGTTTGCAGCATTTCTTTCGAAAGAAATACATGGGGATCCGGACGTAACAGACGCCGGACCAAGGGTGTCGTCGTTGCAGTAATAATCAGCGCCATGAACACCAGGATGGTGTAGGCATCGATCGAGATCAGTTTGAGTTCCAGGCCAATCGCCAGGATGATCAGCTCCATCAACCCACGGGTATTCATCAGGGCGCCGACAATGGCCGAATCGGTCCGTTGCAGACCGCTGACACGCGCCCCCAGATAGGCGCCACCGAACTTGCCAACAAACGCACACACCAGGAATACGCCGAGCCAGATCAGGTTTTCCTGACTGCCAAGGCTGGCGAACGAGGTTTTGATCCCGGCGTAGGCGAAAAATACCGGCAACAGGACAAAGTTCAGAAACCCTTCCACCTGGTTGCGCCAATAGTGAGTGAATTCAGGCACCTGCTTCATCATCAAGCCGGCGAGCAGCGCTCCGATTGCACAGTGCAGGCCCAACCAGTCAGTGACCCAGGCACACAGCAATACGTAGCTGATTACCATGGGCATGATCGCCGCGTGCTCGTCCCGCGCCTGGGCGCGGCGGATAAAGGGGATGACCATGTAGCGTGTCAGGCCATAGAAACCGACGAATGCCACCAGCAGTTGCGCAGCGAAATAGCGAGCATCGAGGGGATTGCCATCCACTCGGGAGCAAAACACTATCGCGCCCAATATCACCCAGCCCACTACGTCGGTGATCACAGCCGCACGCAATGTGACGTGGGCCACCAACGTTTCCTGCAAGGCGAGGCTCTGGACGATCCGCGTCATGACCGGCACCGCAGACACCGCCAACGCAACACCGCAGAACCAGGCGAACCCCCATTTCGAGTAGGTCGGCGCCAAGTGTTCATGGGCAACCAGTGCCACGCCTACGCCCAGGGCAAAGGGCAAAACCAGCCCGAGCAGGGCAATCGCCAAGGCGGCGAAACGCCCCTGTGCCGATGCTTCGGGGTGCCGTTGATTGATGTGCACACCGACTTGGAACATCAGGAAGATCAGCCCCAGGTCGGCAACATGCGCCAACCACCCGATGTGCTGGGTTTCAAACAGGCCCACGGACTGACCAAGGGATGATTCCAGACGCCCGAACACCGTCGGCCCGAGCACGATACCCGCGGTGATCTCGCCCACCACGCGACATTGTCCAAGGCGCTCAGCCAGCCAACCAAATAGGTGACAAGCAAGTAATATAACGGCCAGTTGTATGAAAAACATAGTGAAGTACCCATGCAGTACAACGATTGAAAGAGCCACACAAGACGCCGAACATCAGGCATGCCTTCGGCATCCAGGCACGGTTTAAACCCACCCGCCACACAGTCATTGGCAGTACAGCAGTCCATCCATCAATAAAACTTAGTGATGCGTGCGCAGTTTACTTATCAACACTATCGGCAATCGAAAGTTCGACAACTGCGCGCGCGTCAGGCGAACGCATCAAGTAGTTGGCAGCGCCGCCCGTCAACGCAAGTAAAAGACTCGTCCAACAAATACCGGCCCAGCCGAAATAAGCATGAATGACCGGCGCAGCTATCGACCCTATGGCGCCGCAGCCATAATAAAAAAACATATAAAGTGCAAACAGGCTATTGCGCTGGAGTGGGTCTATTTTCAGCACGGTCGTTTGATTGGCGACTTGGGCGCTGAAGCAACCCAAGTCAAACAGCACCACTCCCGCGATAATCGCGAGCAGAGAATAGGGAAACACCAGCAACACAAGCGCGCCCAGTCCGGTCATGCCGAAGCCGGCGCCAATCACCTGTCGGCTTCCCCACCTGTCTGCCCATTTTCCGGCCGGCCGTGCCATCAATAATCCTGCCAGCCCGGCCAGGCCGAGCATGCCTGCCTGTGAAGGGCTCAACGACATCGGTGCGCTACTGACGTGGAGCATCAATGCGACCCACAACAAGCTGAAAATCAAAAACCAACAGCCTCCCAATAACGTAGCCCGGCGTAATGCCTCGTGGCGCATGAACAGAGGCGCAAGGCCGAGGAGCAATTGCCGATAACTGGCACTGCGCCGGGTTTCGATATAGGGCAACACGGCTCGACTGGCCAAGGCCAGCAACAGCATCAGCAGCCCCACCACCACGAGCATCCCGCGCCAGCCGAATTGATCAGCCAGAACACCGCCCATGAACCGCGCCAGCAGAATACCGGCGGCGATACCGGCACCCACCAGCCCGACCGTGCTGCCCTTCGGGTCAATCTGAAAGCCTAGGGCGTTGAGCTGCACCGCATTGGTGGCCATGGCGCCAATCACGGCACCGAGGCCGATCATGTACAACAGGTGCGTGCCGCAAGCCGCCAGCAACAATGCCAAGCCCAACACCAGAAATTGAAGGCTGACTACGCTGCGCTTGTTCCGCGAATCGCCAAGGGGCACCAGCAGCATGATCCCAAGCATGTATCCAACCTGGGTACTGCCGGCGATCAAACCGGTGGCCGACACGGGGATGTTCAACGAGACCGCGATGGCCGGCAGCACAGGCTGCAACACGTAATTATTGGCGATGGACAGCCCTGCGGCGACAGCCACAAAAGCCGTGACGGATCGTGTGTCGGATAGGCTCATATCAACGCTCTCCGTCAACGATTCCGTTGGGCAACCACTTCAATGCCCACCAGCATTTGCGGCTCGGGGAAAGGCAGCACATGCAACAGCGTGAACGCCGGCCGGATATCACGAAAGAAGGCGCCATGGACCTCGGCCGCCTGCCGCCACTCCGTCAATTGCGTCAGGTACATGCGGCTTTGCACCACGTCTGCGAGGGCGAAACCGGCGTCCTGCAGGATGCGGCTGATCTTTTCCAGGATGACGCGAGTCTGCCCGGCGACATTGGACGCGACGATGACTCCGTCGGGCCCGAGTGCGCCCGTCTTGGATATGTATAGGGTGTCATCCACTTGAACCGCCCGGGAAAACCCGAACACTTCCTCCCAGCTGGAGCCCGATGAATACCTTTCGCGCATAGTTCATCTCCTTATGAAACGGGGCCTGATGCGGCTTAGGTATGGAGCAGTGATCTTTCGGATCCAATGATCAAAACCATACGCCCGACGCCTCGGAGATGTCTAGGTTCAAGAACGCATATAGTTAACCTAAACTACCAATACGAACGAACTAGACCGCTTAAAATCCGCGTTTATTTAAGAAAAACTACACTATCAGTTAACATCCACTACCAGATCGAAGCGCCTTCATCGGCAAAATTGTCTTGATTTCAAGCTGTTGGCCGACAGCTCGACTGACCGGTCCGAAGGGCACCCGAATGCTCACTGGCGCGCTTGACCATTCGTCGGCTAACGCATATTGGCGGGAGGGGGAGGAGTTTATGCACACGCGTGTTGACAGACTGCTCCTGCGCAAGAGCAGTCCATTGAAGTCGACATTCGGATGGAGGGTGCGACACGGTTAAACCCAACCGCCATCCACAATAAAGTTCTGCGCCGAACACATCGCCGAGGCATCGGAGGCGAGAAACAACGCCATATTGGCGATGTGTTCCGGCAGCACGCTGCCCGGCAAACACTGGCTGCGGCTGATCAGTTCCTTGGCCGCATCGTCGACCCACATCGCCAGTTGTTTTTCCGTCATCACCCAACCCGGCACCAGCGTATTCACACGGATCCGGCTCGGCCCCAGCTCCCGCGCCAGGGCGCGAGTCATGCCGTGGGCGGCGGCCTTGCTGGCGGCATACACCGGGTAGCCGGCGGAAGCCATCATCCAGCCGACGGAGCCGAGGTTGATGATCGCCCCGCCGCCCGCGTTTTTCATCATCGGCACCACGGCCTTGGCGGCGAAGAAAGCGTGCTTGAGGTTGACGGAGATGAGCCGGTCGAACATTTCCGAGTCGACTTCTTCCAAGCTGTGGCGTACGTCATTGGCGGCGTTGTTCACCAGCACCGTGATCGGTCCCAGGGAGTGTTCGAAGCGTGTGATGGCGGCCTTGTAGGCGATCTCGTCGGTGATGTCGCAGTTCACGAATTCCACCGTGTGCCCTCGCGAACTCAGCAGCGCCGCCAGGCGTTCGCCCTGGCTTTGCGCGCGGTCGACAAAGCCGACCTTGGCACCTTGCGCGGCGAAGGCGCGCACCATGAATTCGCCAATGCCCGAGGCGCCTCCAGAAATCAGGACCGTCTTGTCTTCGAGGTCGGGGTAAACAGCGTGCTGACTGGTCATAAAAGCTTGCCTCATTTAATTAGTCTTATTTTATTTTGCAAAAATGGCGTTAAAGGCTATAAATTCGCTGCTCTATCGACAAAATATCGCACATTAGTAGAACTATTCCACTCAAAACAACAAAAGGAAGTTCGATCATGAAGCACCCTCGATACCTGCTGTCTGGCCTGGCGATGTCCATGCTGATCGCCAGCGGCGGCACCCAGGCCGCAGGCCTCACCAGTGAGCACAAGCCCTTCGGTAAAACCAATGACGGCACTGCCGTCGAACAGTACATCCTGCGCAACAGCCACGGCATGCAAGCCACGGTGATCACCTATGGCGGCGTGCTGCAGTCGCTCAAGGTGCCGGACAAACACGGCAAGGTCGAAGACGTGGTG
The DNA here is from genome assembly GCF_003970195.1 of Pseudomonas sp. C 49-2. Classification (NCBI taxonomy): domain Bacteria; kingdom Pseudomonadati; phylum Pseudomonadota; class Gammaproteobacteria; order Pseudomonadales; family Pseudomonadaceae; genus Pseudomonas; species Pseudomonas sp. C 49-2. Next base: position 86,981 of record NZ_RXYG01000012.1, on the reverse strand, counting down.
CTGGGCTTCGACGACGTGCAGGGCTATCAAAGCGGCACTGCATTCTTCGGCGCGACCATCGGGCGCTTCGGCAATCGCCTGGCCGGCGGCGCCTTTGAGCTCGACGGCAAACGCTACCAGGTACCGCTCAACGATGGCCCCAATTCGCTGCACGGCGGCGCCCAGGGCTTCGACAAACACGTGTGGAAAGCCACGCCCGTCAAGGCCAAGGACTCGGTGGGCGTGACCCTCACCTACCTGTCCAAGGACGGTGAAATGGGCTTCCCCGGCAACCTGAAAACCGAGGTCACCTACCGCCTCAACGACAACAATGAACTGCACATCGACTACAAGGCCACCACCGACAAACCCACGGTGCTCAACCTCACCAACCACAGCTACTTCAACCTGGCGGGCGCGGGCAATGGCGACATCCTCAAGCAGGTTGCCACGTTGCACGCCAGCCATTACACACCGGTGAATGCCACCTTGATCCCTACCGGGGAACTGACGCCCGTCAAGGGCACGCCGATGGACTTCCTGAAACCGACGCCCATCGGCCAGCACATCAAGGACGATCACCCGCAGCTCAAGTTTGCCGAGCCGAAGCAAGGTGGATTTGATTTCAACTGGGCGCTGGATAACAAAGGTGATGTGAAGCAGCTTGCGGCTGAGGTGCATGATCCTGAGTCGGGGCGGCGCTTGCAGCTGTTTACCACGGAGCCTGGGGTGCAGTTTTATACCAGCAACTTCCTGGATGGGTCGGTGAAGGGCAAGGCTGGGAAGACCTATCTGCACTGGAGCGGTTTTACGCTGGAGACCCAGCATTTTCCGGATGCGCCTAATCAGCCGAAGTTCGCGTCTACCCGCCTGAATCCAGGGCAGACCTACACCCAGAACACCGTCTTCAAATTCTCCGCGGACTGAAAATGTGGGAGGGGGCTTGCCCCCTCCCACTTTTGGATCTCCACAAGGCTTGGGCTCAGCGTTGTTTCATGCGGTCGATGACTACAGCCAGCAGCAGGATCGACCCCCGGATCACGTACTGATAGAACGTGTCGATGTTCTTCAGGTTCATCGCATTCTCGATAATCGCCAAAATCAGCACTCCGGCGATCACATGGCGGATCATCCCTACCCCGCCACTCAACGAAACCCCGCCCAGCACGCACGCCGAAATCACCGTCAGCTCAAAGCCCTGGCCAATCATCGGCTGGCCGGAGGTCATGCGCGACGCCAAGATCACCCCGGCCAACGCCCCGATCACCCCGTGCACGGCAAAGATCAGGATCTTGGTGCGGTCCACATTCACGCCCGCCAGCAACGCCGCTTCCGGGTTGCCGCCAATGGCCATGGTGTTGCGCCCGTAGGTGGTGTAGTTGAGCAGCCAGCCGAAGAACAGGAAGCACAAAATGGTGATCAGGATCGGCACCGGCACGCCAAACAACTGGCCGTTACCGAAGACAAAGAACTGATCCTGGGACACGCCCACCGCCTTGCCGTTGGCAAAGATGTACGCCAGGCCACGCACGATCTGCATGGTCGCCAGCGTGGTAATCAGCGCATTGACCCGCAGCTTGGCGATCACGATGCCGTTGATCAGCCCCACCATCAGGCCCATCAGCAACGCTGCGCCAATGCCGAGCATGACGCTGTCGGTGTCGCGCATCACAATCGCCGCCACCACCCCGGCGCAGGCGATGACCGAGCCCACCGACAGGTCGAAGTGCCCCGACGCCAGGCAGAACAGCATGGTGCACGCAGCAATGCCCACGGTCGAAATCGCCAGGCCAAGCCCGCGCATGTTCAACGGTGAAAGGAAGTTGTCGATCAGCAAGGCGCACAGCAAAAAGATACTCACGGCGGCCAGCAGCATCGCCCAGTTGTCCAGCAATGCGCGCAGGTCCAGGGGCTTGCGCGCGGTGGGCAGCACGTTGTGTTGAGTGGTCATAATCGTCTCTCAGTTCGCCAGGCTGCGCGGCAAGGCCAATTGCAGCAGGTTGGATTCAGTCGCGTGTTCGCGGGTTTGTTCGCCGCGCAGCGCGCCTTCGCACAGCACCAGGATGCGGTCGGCGATGCCCATCACTTCCATGAGGTCGCTGGACACCACGATCACCGCAATGCCCTGTGCGGCGAGGTTATGGATGATCTGATAGATCTCGGCCTTGGCGCCGATATCGATGCCACGGGTGGGCTCGTCCAACAGCAACACTTTCATCGGCATCGACAGCCAGCGGCCGAGAATGGCTTTTTGCTGGTTGCCGCCGGAGAGGTACATGATTTCCTGCGCAGCGGTGGGCGTCTTGACCTTCATGGCCTTGATCTGCTGGTCGGCGTTGCCCTTCTCCCAGCCGTCGCGCAACAGCCAGCCAAACGTGGAATGGGCGCCCCGCGCGCTGATATTGATGTTCTCGGCGACGCTGGACAGCGGAATGATGCCCTCCTTCTTGCGGTCTTCCGGGCACAACAGCACGCCAGCGGCGATAGCATCCCGTGGTGACTGCAGATGCAGCGGCTCGCCGCAAAGGTGCAGTTGCCCGGCGCTGGCACGCTCCAGGCCGCTGAGCAGACGGAACAGCTCCGTGCGCCCTGCCCCCACCAGCCCGAACAGGCCGAGAATCTCGCCCTTGCGCACGTTGAAGCTGATCGGCTCGCGCAGGCCGGGCCCCAGCAGGCTGTCGACCTTGAGCGCTACCTCGCCGTGCTCACGCGGGCGGTAGTCGTAGATGTCCTGGATATCGCGACCGACCATGCAGGTCACCAATTGATCATGGGTCAGCGCACTCATGTCGTCGAAGGTGCGCACATAACGGCCGTCCTTGAACACCGTCACCGCGTTGCAGATACGGAACACTTCCTCCATACGATGCGACACGTAGAGCACCACTTTGCCCTCATCCCGCAGGCGCGTGATGATCGCCATCAAGCGGTCGATTTCCCGCGCCGACAAGCTGCTGGTGGGCTCATCAAACGCAATCACATGGGCGCCACGGGACAGCGCCTTGGCGATTTCCACCAGTTGGCGCTGGCCCAGGGACAGGCGCCCGAGCTTTTCGGCCGGATCGATTTCATCCGCCAACCCCTTGAGGCAAGCGAGGGCCTGCTTGCGCAGGAGCCCTCGGTTGACCACGCCAAAACGCGCCGGCAAGTGCCCGAGGAACAGGTTTTCGGCCACGCTCATTTCCGGCACCAGGTGCAATTCCTGATGGATCACCGCCACGCCGCTGGCAATGCTGTCAGCAGCGTTTTTGAAGGCCATGACCTGCTCGCCGATCTGCAGCGTGCCGCTGTTGGGAATGTAGGCGCCGCCGAGGATCTTCAGCAGCGTCGACTTGCCCGCGCCGTTTTCGCCCATCAGCGCGTGCACCTGGCCTGGGTGGGCGCTGAAGCTGATGCCATCCAGCGCCTTGACCCCGGGAAAGGTTTTGCCGATACCGTCAAATCGCAAGGCGGCAGCGGTCATTGCCACAGCCCGATCTTGGTCAGTTCAGCCTGGAAGTTGTCACGGGTGATCAGGGTGACCTCGTCCATGGCCGTGTACTTCGCCGGTTCAGTGCCTTTAGTGACCCACTCGTACATCATCAGCGCGGTGTTGTAGCCCTCAATGTGCGGGCTCGGTAGCATCGAGCCGAAGAAGCCGCTGCTCGGCTTTTTCAGTTCGCCGATGGCGTCGGTGCCATTGATACCGATGCCAATCACGTTGGCCGCCTTGAAGCCGGCGCTTTCAGTCGCGCGCACGCCGCCGAGCACGGTGTTGTCGTTCATGCCGCCGATGATCAGGTTTTTCGCGCCGCTGGGCAGTTTCACCAGGGCCGAGTTCGTCGCGTCCATGGAGCCTGGGACATCCAGGGTTTTGGCCGCCGTAAACAAGATGTGATCCTTGGGAATGCCGGCTTCTTCCAGGGATTTGACCGAGCCATCGGTACGTTTCTTACCGGTGTCGAGCTCGTTGAAGGTATTGATCACCGCATAGGTGTCCTTCCAGTCCCAGCCGCGTTTTTTCGCTTCAGCGGCCATGGCGGCGCCCTGCTTCTGGCCCACTTCAAAGGCGGCCATGCCCAGGTACGGCACGTCTTCCATGAAGTTGCCTTTGGCATCGACGAAACGGTCATCCACCGCGATGACTTTCAAACCGTTGGCCTTGGCTTTGGCGACGATGGCCGGGCCGAGGGACACGTCCGGCGGGCAGATCACAAAGCCCTTGGCGCCGTTGGCGGCCAGGCTGTCGATGGCCGAGAGGGTTTTCTCACCGTCGGGCACGGCGATCTTGATCACGGTGAAGCCATGTTCCTTGCCGGCTTTCTCGGCAAAGGCCCACTCGGTCTGGAACCACGGCTCCTCGGCCTGCTTGACCAGGAAACCGATCTTCACTTCTTCAGCGGCCAGCAACAGCCCGCTCAAGCTCATGGCCGAGACCGCCACAGCGGCGCAGCACAGGGAACGCAAACCACGACGACGATTCATACGGGTGACTCCTTGTTGTTGTTTTTAAAGGGGGACTTATCCGGCAAAGCGGTGACAGGGCTTGCCTGGCACGTCGACCTCGATGGCCAATACCGCACCATCCAGGGGGTGATCCAAAGGGCTGGCGGCACTGGTGATATAGAGGGTGGTGAGGTTCGGCCCACCAAACACGCAACTGGTGGGACGGCTGACGGGCAGCTCGATGATGCGGTCCACTTCGCCGTCGGGCGTGAGGCGCAACAGGCAACTGCCGTCCCAGCGGGCGTTCCAGAGATAGCCGTCGACGTCCATGGCCGAGCCATCCGGCCCGCCGCGTTCGTGGGGGCCGAACCAGCGTTGCGCGGGATCGAGTTGGCCGTCCGCTTGAATTCCATACCGGTACAGCGTGCCGTCCAGGCTGTCGCCAAACAGCACGTGGCGGCCGTCGTCGCTCCACAGCAAGGTATTGGGAATGCCCTGGCCACTGAGCAACGGCGTCACCTGCGCATCGGCATCGATACGGAACAGGCCGCCGGAACGCCGGGTGACGGGCAGGTCTTCGCCCCGCTCGCCGATATTGTTCTGCATGGTCCCCAGCCAGAGGCGGCCCTGGGCATCGCAGCGCGCTTCATTGCCACGGTTGCCCGGTTGCGGGTCCGCGACGCACAGCAGGGTCAGGGCTTCGGTGGCCAGGTCAAGGCGATACACGCCGCTGCTCAAGGTCACCAACGCATCGCCGCTTTCACACGGGATGAAGGCCGAGACATGCTCGGGCAACTGCCACACCTGCAATTGCCCGTCCATCAGGCGCAGCGCCTGTTTACCGGCGATATTGACCCAGTACAGCGCCTGAGTGGGCGCGTCCCAGAACGGACCTTCGCCCAACTGCGCACGGTGCGGGGTAACGGCGATACACGACATGATGCCTCCTGGATTGTTGTTGTTCTCAGGTGCGCGTTACAGCGGGTCGCGAGATGGCGTGCCATCCACCAGCCGCTGGATACGCAACGGGTTGGCGTTTTTCAACGCTTCAGGCAGCAGGCTATCAGGGTAATTCTGGAAGCACACGGGGCGCAGGAAACGGTCGATGGCCAAGGTGCCGACCGAGGTGCCACGGGCGTCCGACGTCGCGGGGTACGGCCCGCCGTGCACCATCGAATCGCAGACCTCCACGCCGGTCGGGTAACCGTTGAGCAGGATGCGGCCGACCTTCTGTTCCAGCAACGGCGTGAGTTCGGCGAACTGTTGCAGGTCAGCCGGCTCGCCAATGATCGTGGCGGTGAGTTGACCGTGCAGCCCCTGCAAAGCCGTGCTGAGCTGGGCCTGGTCGGCGACTTCGACAAACACGGTGGTAGGACCGAAGACTTCTTCCTGCAGCACTTCATCGCCGTCGATCAACAGATTTGCATCGGCCGTGAACAACTGCGGTTGCGCTTGGTGGCCGGCCTGTTGGCGGCCCGCCAGGTGCTGGATGCCCGGATGTGCCAGAAGTTTTTCCAGGCCCTTGCCATAGCTGCCCAGGGTGCCGGCGTTGAGCATGGTCTGTGCCGGTTGGTCGCCGATCAGTTGCGCGACTTGTTGGGTGAACGCGGTGAATTCAGGCGAGGCGATGCCAATCACCAGGCCGGGGTTGGTGCAGAACTGGCCGCAGCCTTGGACTACCGAGGCAGTCAGGTCGCGTGCCACGCTTTCGGCCCGTGCAGTTAATGCCTGAGGCAGCACGATCACCGGGTTGATGCTCGACATCTCGGCAAACACCGGGATCGGCTGCGGGCGCGCTGCCGCCATGTCGCACAACGCACGGCCGCCTTTGAGCGAACCGGTAAAGCCCACCGCCTGGATCGCCGGATGCTTGACCAGCGCTTCGCCGACGCCGCCACCGAAGATCATATTGAACACACCGGCGGGCATCTCGGTAGTTTCTGCCGCACGGATGATTGCATCGGCAACACACTCGGCCGTCGCCATGTGCCCGCTGTGGGCTTTGAACACCACCGGGCAGCCTGCCGCCAGCGCGGCGGCGGTGTCGCCGCCCGCCGTGGAGAACGCCAAGGGAAAGTTGCTCGCACCAAACACGGCCACCGGCCCCAGGCCGATGCGGTATTGACGCAAATCCGGGCGCGGCAGGGGCTGGCGATCAGGCAGCGCTTTGTCGATGCGCGCGCCGTAGAAATCACCGCGACGCAACACGTTGGCGAACAGGCGCATCTGGCCACTGGTACGCCCGCGCTCACCCTTGATACGCGCGACGGGCAAGGCGGTTTCGCGGCAGACCAGCTCGACAAACTCATCCCCCAACGCATCCAGTTCATCGGCTATCGCATCCAGGAACTGCGCACGACGTGCCGCACTCAACGCACGGTACTCTGGATAAGCCTGCGCGGCAGCCTTGGCGGCGGCATCGACTTCCTGTGGCGTGGCCTGGTAGAACACCTGGGGCAAGGCTTCGCCAGTGGTGGCGTCGACGCTTTGCAAGGTGATGCTGCCGTTGGCGCTGCGTTGGCCGCCGATGTAGTTGTGGCCGAGGAACGAGGTCATAGGGTTCTCCTTTAAAGGGTGATGACGTTGCCGGGTTCGAAGGCCGCATCGCTGCTGCCGACACGGTTGACCAGCGGCGCGCCGAACTCGGCCTGGCTGATCTCGAACACATCGCCCGGCTGGGTGCGGATACCGTCAGCGAATGACAGGGTCGCGGTGCCGAAGAAGTGGACGTGCACATCGCCCGGCTTGAGGAACTGGCGGTACTTGAAGTGGTGGTATTCGAGGTTTTCCAAGCTGTGGCACATGTTGGCTTCGCCGCTGAGGAATTCGTTCTGCCAGATCACTTCGCCCTCGCGCAGAATGCGGCTGGTGCCCGCCAGGTGTTGGGGCAACTCGCCCACGCGCAACTCAGGGCCATAGCTGCAACTGCGCAACTTGGAATGGGCCAGGTACAGGTAGTTCTTGCGTTCCATGACGTGATCGGAGAACTCGTTGCCCACCGCGAAACCAACGCGATAGGGCTTGCTGTCCGGGCCGATGACGTAGAGGCCGCCGATTTCCGGTTCTTCGCCGGCATCTTCCGCGAAGGGAGGCGACGGGAAGGCAGCGCCGGGGCGCACCACAATGCTGCCGTCGCCCTTGTAGAACCACTCCGGTTGTACGCCCGCCTGGCCGGACTCTGGCTTGCCGCCCTCCACGCCCCATTTGAAGATGCGCATGGTGTCGGTCAACGCAGTGTCATCCCCGGCCTGGTGCATCTTGTCCCGCGCCGAGGCGCTGCCCAGGTGGGTCAGGCCAGTGCCGCTGATCAGCATGTGAGCCGGGTCCGGGTGGTCCAGTGGCGGCAGTATTTTCAGGTCGGCCAGCAAGGTGGCGTAGTCGTAGCTGTCGCCCAGGCCCAGGCTGTCCACCTGTTGCGCCAGGCCGACACCGGCTTCTATCGCAGCCAGGGCCAGTTCGCGCACAGTGCGGGCGCTGTTGACCTCACGCACTTTGCTGCCTTCTACCACGCCGACGCGGCGCTCACCGTTACGCAATTCAAACTGAACTAAACGCATGCCATTTCTCCTGAATCAAGTACGTGTAGCGCCACGGGCACTGGCGGCAAATTGGTCGGCAGGCAGCACGTGCTTGCGCTCCAGCTGGCGGTAGACCACACCCGTCAGCAGCAAGCCAAACACCATCACTGCGGACAAAAAGTACAAGCCCGACGCCAGGTTGCCGGTGTATTCCTTGAGTGCGCCGATCACGAACGGGCCGATATAGCCGCCGAGGTTGCCCACCGAGTTGATCAACGCGATACCTGCCGCCGCACTGGCACCGGCAAAGAACCGTCCCGGTAAAGTCCAGAACACCGCTGTGCAGGAAAACATCGCGAACGCCGCCAGGCACAGCGCGGCCATTTGCAGCACCGGCACGCTGAGCCAGGCGCTGCAGAACAGGCCGATGGCGCCCAGCACGTAGAGCACGGCGAGATGGCCGTAGCGGTCATTCAAACGGTCGGAACTGCGCGGGATGATCAGCAGGCCGATGATGCCGAAGATGTACGGCACGGCAGAGATGAAACCGGTGGTGAGGTCGCTGCCGCCGAACTGTTTGATCAGGGTCGGCAGCCACAGGCCCAGGCCGTAGATGCTCAAGGTCACCGGCAGGTAGAACAGCGCCAGTAGCAGCACGCGCTTGTCTTTCAAGGCATGCAGCGGGTTGCCGTGGCGGGTCTGGCCGTAGGCTTGCAGGTCTTTGGCGAGCTCGCCGGTCAGCCAGGTTTTCTCGTCCTCGCTCATCCAGTTGACCTGCTTGGGGCCGTCCGGCAGGTAGCGCAGCACCGGCCAGGTGAGCAGGATCGCCGGGGTGCCGATCACGATAAACAGCCACTGCCAGCCATGCAGACCAAGAATGCCGTCCATGCCCAGCAAACCGCCGGACACCGGGCCAGTGATCATCATCGCGATAGGTTGGGACAGGATGAACAGCCCGAGGATCTTGCCGCGATGGCGCACCGGGAACCACTGGGTGATGTAGTAGAGAACGCCCGGAAAGAACCCCGCCTCCGCCGCGCCGAGCAAAAAGCGCATCACGTAGAAGCTGTGCGGCCCCTGCACGAAGGCCATGCCGATGGTGATGGTGCCCCAGGTGATCATGATCCGCGCAAACCAGCGCCGCGCGCCAAAGCGATCAAGCATCAGGTTGCTAGGGATCTCGAAGAGAAAGTAGCCAATGAAGAACAACCCTGCGCCCAAGCCGTAGGCGGCGTCGCCAATGCCGACGTCGGCGCCCATGTGCAACTTGGCGAAACCCACGGCGGAACGGTCCACATAGGCGATCAGGTACAGCAGGATCAGGAAGGGAATCAGTTTCAGCGTGATGCGCCGAATAAGCCGCAGCTCCTGGCTCATGGGGTCGATCTCCGATTGTTGTTTTTATAGAAGCTCGGGGGACGCCTCTCGCGAAAATCCGCCAGGGTCATGCCTCAGTTGAAGTCGACTATATAGTATGACTATTTGCAAAACAACTCTTCCAAAGCAGCGTTTTTGCGCTTATGTTTAAGCACGCATAGAACATATAGTCATACAATAAGAGAATCGATCATGTCTGATAAAAAGCCCGGCCTACGCTCCGCCCAGTGGTTTGGTACTGCCGACAAGAACGGCTTTATGTACCGCAGCTGGATGAAGAACCAGGGCATTGCCGACCATCAGTTCCATGGCAAACCGATCATCGGCATCTGCAACACCTGGTCGGAGCTGACCCCGTGCAACGCGCATTTCCGCCAGATTGCCGAGCACGTCAAACGCGGCGTGATCGAGGCCGGTGGTTTCCCGGTGGAATTTCCGGTGTTCTCCAATGGCGAATCGAACCTGCGCCCCACCGCCATGCTCACGCGCAACCTGGCGAGCATGGACGTGGAGGAAGCGATTCGCGGCAACCCGATTGACGGCGTGGTGCTGTTGACCGGCTGCGACAAAACCACCCCGGCCCTGCTGATGGGCGCCGCCAGTTGCGACGTGCCGGCTATCGTGGTCACCGGCGGGCCGATGCTCAACGGCAAGCACAAAGGCCAGGACATTGGCTCGGGCACCGTGGTGTGGCAGCTCAGCGAACAGGTCAAGGCCGGCACCATTACCCTGGACGATTTCCTCGCGGCCGAGGGTGGCATGTCGCGCTCGGCGGGCACCTGCAACACCATGGGCACTGCGTCGACCATGGCTTGCATGGCCGAGGCACTGGGCACTTCCCTGCCCCACAACGCAGCGATTCCGGCGGTGGATGCACGACGTTATGTGCTGGCGCATATGTCCGGCATGCGCGCGGTGGAGATGGTGCGCGAAGACTTGAAGCTGTCGAAGATCCTCACTAAAGAAGCGTTTGAAAACGCGATCCGCGTGAATGCCGCCATTGGCGGTTCGACCAACGCGGTGATCCATTTGAAGGCCATCGCCGGACGCATAGGCGTCGAACTCGACCTGGATGACTGGACCCGCATCGGCCGTGGCATGCCGACCATCGTCGATCTGCAGCCGTCGGGGCGCTTCCTGATGGAAGAGTTCTACTATGCCGGCGGCCTGCCTGCCGTACTCCGCCGCCTCGGTGAAGCCAACCTGATCCCCCATCCGAACGCACTGACCGTCAACGGTAAATCCCTGGGCGAGAACACCCAGGACTCGCCGATCTACGGCCAGGACGAGGTGATCCGCACCCTCGATAACCCGATCCGCGCCGACGGCGGCATCTGCGTGCTGCGCGGCAACCTGGCACCGCTCGGTGCAGTCCTCAAGCCGTCCGCCGCCAGCCCTGAACTGATGCAGCACCGAGGCCGCGCCGTGGTGTTCGAGAACTTCGACATGTACAAGGCACGCATCAACGACCCGGAGCTGGACGTCGACGCCAACTCGATCCTGGTCATGAAAAACTGCGGCCCCAAGGGTTACCCAGGCATGGCCGAAGTCGGCAACATGGGCTTGCCCGCCAAGCTGCTGGCCCAAGGCGTAACGGATATGGTGCGGATCTCCGACGCGCGCATGAGCGGCACGGCCTACGGCACGGTAGTGTTGCATGTGGCGCCGGAGGCTGCGGCCGGCGGTCCGTTGGCCACAGTGAAGGAAGGTGACTGGATCGAACTGGACTGCGCCAACGGCCGCCTGCACCTGGACATCCCCGACGCAGAGCTGGCGGCACGCATGGCCGACCTGGCACCACCCGAGAAGCTGATCGTCGGCGGCTATCGCCAGCTGTACATCGACCATGTGCTGCAGGCCGATCAGGGCTGTGATTTTGACTTCCTGGTGGGTTGCCGTGGGGCGGAAGTCCCAAGGCATTCCCACTAATTGGGATGCTATGATGCCGCGTCTTTAAGCCAGAGCCTCCCTGTCGTCATGGATCACCAGCCGCCCAAGCCGCGCAAGAGCCAGCATGCCCAGATCGTTCAGGATTTGGGCATGCACATCGTTTCCGGTCGCTTCAAGCCTGAAGAACGGTTGCCCATGGAGGCCACGCTCTGCGAAGAGTACAAGGTCAGCCGCTCGGTATTGCGTGAGGCTACCCGCGTGCTCAGCGCCAAGGGCCTGGTGTATTCCAAGCCACGGGTGGGCGCGGTGGTGCGGCCGCGCTTGAAATGGCACCTGCTCGACCCGGACGTATTGTCCTGGTTGATGCAGTCCACGCCGCACAGCGAATTCTTCAACACCTTGGCCGGCGTTCGGCGCATTCTCGAACCGGAAATCGCCGCCATGGCTGCGACCACCGCCACCGACGAAGACATCGCCACCATCGAGCAAGCCTACCTGGGCATGGAAACCGCGCAGACCCACGAACAGTTGCTGCAGGCCGACCTGGACTTCCACCGCGCGATTGCCGACGCCACCCGCAACGACCTGCTGGCCTACATGTGCAACATGCTGTCGCTGCCGTTGCGCGAGTCGATCAACATCACCAACCGCCGCCCGGATATCCAGGGCCTGAGCCTGCCCCGGCACAAGGCGATCCTTACCGCGATCCAGAACCGTGATGCGCTTGGGGCGCGGCATGCGTCACTGGTGCAGCTGGATGACACGCGGGTGGCGTTGGATACGGTGATGAATGTGTTGACGCCGCTGTAATGGGCAAGCCATCAACCACGCTCTATCAGGTTTAAATCAATCCAAATGTAGGAGCGGGCTTGCCCGCGAAGGCGGTGTGCCAGGCCATCGTGTTATTGATTCACAGGGTGTAAGCGATGCCCACCTGCACTGTGCGTGGCGCGCCTGGGTAGGCGTAGAAGTTGCCGAACGCGCCCTCTTCAAAGTCACGATTGAACAGGTTCTTCACATCCAGGTTGAGCCGCACTTTGTCGTTGACCTTGTAGTAGCCAAGCAGGTCGACCACGGTGTAGGCGTCCATGGTAAACGGGGTGTTGGAGGTCTGGCCGACACGCTCATCAACATATTTCGCCCCCGCGCCCAGCCCGAGCCCTTTAAGGCTGCCGTCCTGGAATTCGTAGACGTTCAGCAGACTGAAGCTGTTGCGCGGGATGTTGGCCAGGTGCGTACCGACACGGAGTGTGTTGTCCTTGGTCACTTCGGCGTCCACGTAGGCGTAACCACCGATCACGCGCCACTCTGGCGTAAGGTTGCCGGCGACGTTCAAGTCAAGACCACGGCTGCGCACCTGGCCCGCTGCGACCCTGAAGGTGGCAGTGGGGTCCGCAGGATCAGTGGTCAGCACGTTCTTTTTGTCGATCTGATAAATCGCAGCGTCGACACTCAACTGGTGATCCAGCGCTTCCCACTTGATGCCCATTTCATAAGACTTGCCTTTCTCCGGTTCAAAGCCTTCACCCGTGCGGGCGGCGCCCGTATTGGGCTTGAATGAACGCGCAGCATCGGCGTAGACGGCCAGTGAGTCGGTAAGGTCGTAGATCACACCCACCCGTGGTGTTACAGCGTTATCGCTGGCTTCCCAGTTTTTTGTGCCCGGCACGTAGCTCTCATACTGGTGCTCAAAACGCTCGAAACGAGCGCCAGCCAGGACTTTTAGACGTTCAGTCAGGGCAACCTGATCCTGAACGAAGGCGGCGTAGGTCTTGAGGTTTTCCTTGTCATGAGTAGGCGTGCTGGTGAGTGCAGGCCGTGGCTTGCCATAGACCGGGTTGAAAATATCACTGGTGTAGGCAGCGGACGAACGCTGGATAATTGACTTGTAGTCGTAATCCTCAAACTCGACGCCTGTGAGCAAGGTGTGATCGAACCCACCCGTGGAAAAATGCCCGGTGAGGTTGAGCTGGGTGTCCTTGTCGGTCCACTCCAGCTTGCGGTAGTTGAAGTTGCGGTTGAGTGTGTGCCCGTCTGCAGCCAGGCTGTTGGCTTCAATCGCGTTGCCCTGCAACGTACCGTCGAGCCATTGAAAACCGCCGCCCAGGGTCCAGTTGTCATTGAGCAGATGCTCGAAACGCAACTGAGCCATGCTGTTGTCGTTGTGCAATTTGCCAACGTCTTTATCACCCCAGAAGGTATCGCGGGACGCCGTGCCTTTCTGCGTGGCGAAGCGCGTCAAGCCACGGTCCAACGGGTGATTGTTGCGCATGAAGTCACCTTCGAAGATCACCTTGGTGTCGTCGGTGGCCTGCCAGGTGATTACCGGGGTCACGCCGTAGCGTTCGGTTTCCACATGATCACGGAAGGTCTCGCCGCCCTCGCCTACTACGTTCAAGCGGTAGGCCAGACGGCCTTCTTCATCCAACGGGCCGGAAGCATCCAGTGTGCCGCGTTTCATACCTTGGTCGTTCAACTGGCTGCCAAGAGTCACGGTGCGTTCGGCCAGCGGCTGCTTGGTCACCACGTTGAAAGTGCCGCCCGGATCACCCCGCCCGTAGAGCATGGTCGCCGGGCCGCGCAGCACTTCCAGGCGCTCGATGGTGTTGGCATCGGGCATGTTCGGGTAGCCGCGGTTGATCGGGAAACCGTTGCGGTAGAACTCGCCGGTAGTAAAGCCGCGCACGGTGAAGGTGGTGAGCCCCTGCCCGCCGAAGTTGTTGGCACGGCCGACGCCGCCGGCGTAGTCCAGCGCGTCCTGCAAGCGGGTGGCGCCGATATCCTCGACCACCGCCTTGGACACCACGCTGATGGACTGCGGAGTTTCATGGATCGAGGTATCGGTACGCGTCGCACTCGCCGAGCGGCTGGCGTGGTAGCCCTGCACCGGGCCCTGAGCGGTTTCGTAGTCGGCTGCGCCAGTGATGCTGGTGGTTTGCAGCTCGATCGCGGCTTTTTCAACCGGTTCGACCTCCGCCCAGCTCAATGGAGAAAACGCCTGAAGCACACACACGGAAAGCAGGGTACGACGCATGAAGGATAAACCTAGTGAAAGAGCCAGACAGGACGGCATAACTGCCAATTATTGTGGCGCGCATGATAGGTCAAATCATTACCGTTTAGCATCTATTCTCATTAACTACTTATCGAGTGACCGCGTTGTATCAACGCACAGCAAAAACAGCGCAAAAAAAAAGCCACTCTCACGAGTGGCTTTTGTCACGCCATGACCGCCTTAGCGATAACGTTCCAACCAATGCGCATAAGGTGCAGGCAAGGTCCACGACGACTTCTCGACGCCCAGCTCCTTGGCCGCGAAGTACGCCCAGTGCGGGTCAGCCAAGTGCGCACGCCCCACCGAAACCAGGTCCAGATGCCCGGCTTGCAAGGCGCCTTCCGCCAGTTGCGGCGTGCCGAAACCCCAGGCCGATGTCACCGGAATGCCGGCTTCACGACGCACGCGCTCAGCGATCGGGCCCATGAACGCCGGGCCCCATGGGATATTGGTCTCTGGGATGGTGAAGCCGACGCTGACGCTTAGCAGGTCCAGGCCACCGGCCTTGAAACGACGGGCCAGTTCGATGGATTCGGTGAGGGTCTGCTCGTCGCGGCCGTCATACTCGATCACGCCGAAACGCGCGGTGAGCGGCAGGTTTTCCGGCCAGACTTCACGCACGGCGGCCAGGGTTTCCAGGAGGAATCGGCTGCGGTTGTCGAAGCTGCCGCCGTAGGCGTCGGTGCGCTGGTTGGAGTGCTCCGAAAAGAAGCTCTGGCCCAGGTAGCCGTGGGCGAAGTGCAGTTCGATCCACTCGAAACCGGCATCACGCGCGCGGCGCGCAGCGTCGACGAAGTCCTGGCGCACACGTGCGATGTCGTCCAGGGTCATGGCGCGCGGTACTTGCGGCAGGTTGGCACCGAAGGCGATGGCCGACGGTGCGATGGTTTCCCAACGGCGTGCATCGGACGGGGCCATATGGTCGTCACCTTCCCACGGACGGTTGGCGCTGGCCTTGCGGCCGGCGTGGCCGATCTGGATGCCCGGCACCGAACCGGCAGCCTTGATCGCCTGGACCATCGGCACAAACGCCTCGGCGTGGGCATCGCTCCAGAGCCCGGCGCAGCCTGGAGTGATACGCCCTTCCGGCGCCACGGCGGTGGCTTCGACCACTACCAGGCCAGCCCCGCCACGGGCCATGCTGGCCAAGTGCACCAGGTGCCAATCGTTGACGATGCCGTCATCGGCCATGTACTGACACATCGGTGGAATGGCGATGCGATTGCGCAGGGTGACGTCTTTGAGTGTGAACGGTTCGAACAATGCGGACATGTTGACTCCAGCCAGTGGGTGGTTGATTCGATAGTTCGATGGTAATCGAACTATGGTATTCAACGATAGCCCCCTGTTATGATTCGTTTCATGCGAGCCTTCAAACACCCCCCTCTTCAAGACCTGACTCTCGAGCGCCTGCTGTACGCCCTGAGTGATCCGGTGCGCCTGGAAATCGTGCGTTGCCTGGCAGGCGTGCCCGAAGCCACCTGCGGTGAGTTGGACGGCGGCCGGCCGAAGTCGAGCATGTCCCATCATTTTCGCGTGTTGCGCGATGCCGGGTTGGTGCAGACCCGGAGTGTGGGCACCACGCATATGAATTCATTGCGCGGCGAATTGCTTGAAGAGCGCTTTCCCGGTTTACTCGGGTGCATCCTCGCCCAGCACTGAACCAGGTTCAGGCTAGCGGATCGCCTTCGCCTTGCTCGACGTGCCGGCTCGGCATACCACCCAATTTGATTGCACCAATACGCCCTTGCAGTTGGTCGACAAATCGCTGCGCCTCCAAACGCGTGTTGAACATCATGCTCAAGTCACCCAGCCGTAGCAGACAACCTTCGGGTGAGTCCACGTCTTCCAATTCGATCTTCATACGTCCTCGCTTATTCAACCGCCGCAGGTAAGCGCGGCCGCACAGGTTTGCCATCCAGATGCACGCAATCCTTGCCGTTGCGCTTGGATTCATAGAGATTGCGATCGGCGCATTTGAGTACCGCAGACAGCTCGGCACCCGCCGTAAAGCGCGTCATGCCCGCACTGCAGGTGTAGTCATGGGGCGGCGCGACACTGCAGCGAATGGCATGCAGCAGGCGTAGCGCATAATCGGTCGCCGTGTGGGGGTCATCACAGACCAGTAATACGCCGAACTCCTCGCCGCCGATCCTGCCGAAACTGTGGCTGCCTCGGGTGGATTTCAGGCACGCGGCCATCGCGCAGAGAATCTTGTCGCCAACGTCATGCCCGAACTGGTCATTCTTCAACTTGAAACCGTCGATATCCAACATCATGAAATAGCCGGTATGACCGGCTGCAATCAGTTTGGCGAAACTTTCCATAAAGGCGCGCCGGTTCAATAGGGACGTCAGGTGGTCAGTGTGTGCCAGTTCGCGGAACTCACTTTCAACCAGCAGCACGGAGCGCAAGTTCTTCAAGTAAGAGAAGTTCAGGATGAAGCCAATAGACACCGATGACAGGCAAAATATGAACAGGTAAACCTCGACGTCAGCGTAAATACCTATCTGGATATTTGGCCACATCACCCACCAGACCAACGCTGCACATATCAGGAAATCCTGGGGCGTGATAAAGAGTACTGCGCTGCTGAGCACCAGCGTCAACGCCAGCGGCAAGGCAAATACCTGCAGTTCGAAGTTGGTGTGCAACACATAGGCGAATCCAACAGCCAGCAACACCATGTAGGCCACGCCAAGCAGTCGCCACACGTAGAAGTGGGTCACCGTGCGGTGAAGCTGGCAGACCACCAGCAGGCCCAGCGTGACCATCAGTTTGTCCAGCCCAAACCTCATCAACGGATCAATCAGCAACACGCCCAACCAGGCGATAATCCCGATGATTTCAGCCTGCAAGATCGCCGGTGACAATAGCCTTTGCATCCGTGGCCGAAGCTTCAAATTCGCCGGCATTCGTTCATTCCCTGTACATGAGTTGCCTAATGACTGTCGGTATGACCCGATTGGAGACTGTGCAGGCTGATCGCAAATGAATAGGCCATGAAGCGTCTGACCAACACGACAAACGGCGGCAGCACTTCCAGCTGTGTCTTGGAATGAATTTTGAAATATCCCCTGTCGACCCCCTCCCGAACCAAGCGAATAACATGCGTCTTGGAGACCGATAATTTTTCGGCAAGTGAAAGATAGGAAGAAGACCGGAAACTCGCGCCGGTGTTATCCAACGCACACGCGTCGTTATAGATAGCCAACATCAACAAGTGACCGGCATCTCGATTGACCAACCAATAACAATCCGGCAACAACTGATCCAGGGTCGAGTTATCCTCAAGGATCTTCGTAAAACCTTTGAAATAAACGGTCAGAAAAGCACGGTCATCCACCCCATCCAAATGCCGAATCATCGTATGTTCCGGATAGAGCGTGCCCAGCGGCTCCACGACGGAAGTGAGCATCGCCCGCACTTCCTGGCACGCCTGGGACGACGGGCTGAAAACGCGGAAACGGCTATCCTCCGGGTGTCCCGCCACTTTCATGAACCCCAAGGCCCTGAACAGCAGGAAAATCGACTCCAGGCCGTTCCTCGAGCAAAACCCGCGCGCCACACACAGTGCTTTCACTTCGGAAAGTAACGGCACCGGCCTGGAAAAATAGGCACTTAATAGTGCAAAAGACACCATCAAACGATTGAACTTCAACGCCGTCTTGTAGAAAAACGGTCTTTTCGAATAGGGCTTCAGCAGCAGTGTGTAATGCGTGCGAATGCACGCCTCAAATTCCACATGGCATTCGGCTACGCGTGCCGAATGCTCCAGCGCCAACTTTAACGAACGACCACACATGAGAAAGAGCCCTGATCAAACAACCTGAATTCATTGATATCAATTGCACTCTTTATGCAACCAGGTCTCACAACAACTCACGTCAGAATAAAAGCCACTAATGGCGTTTTGCCTCGAAGCGCAATCTATCGTGATTAGAGTACGGGACCCCATCGCTACCAAAATTGTTCCAATGGCCCGTAGCAACTGGGTGACCAGCAAAACCCTTGTGACATTTACTTACATATCGCCAGCGCACTCGAAAGCCAGGCGGTGCAAGCCAAATCCAGCCAAGTTGACTTAAACGTTTCAGTCTGCGGGGCGAACCTTACCCACCAAACGGCGTCCGAGCTAAGGCACTGTTGCTTACCGCTCGCCTCGAGGTCTTCGTTTGAAAGCTGCCATCCTCAAAAAGTACCGCCTGATCATCAAGACCATGGGCTACGTGGGCTGGGCGCTGTTCTGGCTGTTGCTGTGGGACGTCGCCGTTACCGTGGACTTCATGCTGTTTCTCACCGCCAAGATCAATTTACCGCTGATGCCCCTGACCCTGCTGGGTTCGGCGCTGGTGGTGCTGATCAGTTTCCGTAACAGCAGCGCCTACAATCGGTGGTGGGAAGCACGCACGCTGTGGGGTGCGATGGTCAATAACTCGCGCAGTTTTGCCCGTCAGGTATTGACGCTGCTGGACGACCCTGATGGCGAAGTCAACCCGGTCAAGGCCACCCTGTTGCGCCGCCATGTGGCGTACGTGAACTGCTTGGCCGCCCACCTCAAGGGCGAGCCATGCCCTGAAGAAGTCCGCGCCTTCATTCCCAGCGAAGAGTTCGCGCGCAATGGCGCGACCAACAACTTCGCCAACGACATCCTCACCGGCTCTGCCGCGCTGTTGGCCAAGGAATACAAGGCCGGCCACCTCGACAGCATCCGCCTGGCGCGGCTGGAGTCGACCCTGGTGGACTTGTCCAACGCCCAGGGCGGCATGGAGAGGATCGCCAACACTCCACTGCCCTACCCCTACGTGTATTTCCCGCGCCTGTTTATCTCGCTGTTTTGCCTGATCGTGCCGGTGGGCCTGGTGGAGTCCCTGGGCTGGTTCACCCCGCTGGCCTCGACGGTGGTGGGTTTCATGCTACTGGCCATCGAGCGCATTGGCACCGATTTGCAAAGCCCGTTCAACTCCAGCGAACACCAGATCCAGATGGAAACCATCTGCGAAACCATCGAAAAAAACCTGCAGTCGATGCAGCGTGATGCGCTGGGTGGCGAGCGTATCGGTTAAACCCTCCTTTGGCCCTCAAGTGCGTGCTCCCGCAGTCGATACACAGGGAGTACGCATGGGCCACACCCACCTCAAAACAACACATGCGACGCTCGACGCCACTGTTTTCTCCTTGCCAAAAATTATAAATACCCGCGGGTGAAGTCATGAATATCAAGCAAAAGCTGACCTGGGCGTTTGCCGCCATCGCGTGCGTCCCGGTTATTTTGGTCGCAGTACTGGTTGTGCTGAATCTGCGCGAGGGGGCCCAGGCCAATTTCCTCGACAGCAGCGGCCGTGAGATCCGCCAGATCGACAATGGCATGAAGCAGTTCTTCGAGGGCATCAGCCAGAACGTCGATTATGTGGCCAAGGACCCGCGCGTTGTCGCGGCCAAAGACCTCAAGAGCTACGCCGGCGCCGACGCAGCCCAAATCCCCCTCACCCCCACCAATAAAGAACTGCTGGAAATTTTCGACCAGTTCGCCAAGAGCCATCCGAGCACCGCCTACCTGTCCCTGGGCTTGAAAGACGGCGGCTACGCCAGTTGGCCCGACGACACCAAACTCAACAATTACGACCCACGCGTACGGCCCTGGTACCAAGCAGCCATCGCCGCGCCGGGCAAGACCGTGCGCACCGGTGCCTATTATTGGGCGCCGGACGACGTGACACTGATCGGCACCGTGCACACCGTCGCGGATGCCACCGGCAATATCCTCGGTGTGGTCGGCCTGGACGTGTCGCTCAAGCAGCTCACCGAACTGGTGCGCAACATCAAGCTCGGTGACAGCGGCTACCTGATGCTAGTGGAAGCCAACGGCAACGTGCTGGTGGACCCCAGCGATGCCAAGCACAACTTCAAACCCCTGGCCGACCTGGGCCCGAACTACGCCGAACTGGCCAAGCGCGGCGACGGCGTGACCCAGATCGAGATCGATGGCGTGGCCTACATGGCCAATATGGTCAGCTCCAAAGACCTGGGCTGGCGTTTTATCGGCCTGATCAAGCGTGACGAAGTCATGGCCGGCGCCACCCGCCTGACTTGGTTGATCGCGGCCATCGCCGCCGTATTGGCGTTGGTGTTCGCGGTGGTCGGCGCCAGCTTTGCCAGCGTCATCGTACGGCCGATTCGCGGCGTGGCCGACGGCCTGCAAGAGATCGCCGAAGGTGAAGGCGACCTGACCCGTCAGCTCAAGGTACAAGGCAACGACGAAACCGCCAGCCTGGCCGGCTGGTTCAACCAGTTCCTGAGCATGATCGCCCAGTTGGTGCAGCGTATCGGCAACGCCTCGTCGGACCTGCAGACCGCCGCCGCCGACACCAGCCAAGTCGCCAACAACATGAACCAGGCCGCCGGCCGACAACGCGAAGCCGTGGAGCTGGTAAGCACCGCGTTCAACGAAATGGTGGCCACCGCCAACGAAGTCGCCCGTTCTTGCAGCGCCGCCGCCACCAGTGCCGACGAAGGCTACCGCGACGTGCACGACGGCCAGCACCACATCGGTGAAGCCACCGGCAGCGTGCTCAAGCTCAGCGAAGACCTGCAGAAGTCGACCCAGACCATGCAGTTGCTGGAGCAGGACAGCAAAAACATCAACACCATCCTCGACACCATCCGTTCGATTGCCGAACAGACCAACCTGCTGGCGCTGAACGCGGCGATCGAGGCGGCGCGCGCTGGGGACCAGGGCCGAGGTTTCGCCGTGGTCGCCGACGAAGTCCGCGCCCTCGCCCGCCGTACCGCAGACTCCACCGGCGAGATCGACAGCCTGCTCGGCAACCTCGCTCGTCGCACCCAGGAAGTGACGCAGCAGATGCAAGGCAGTCTCCTGGTGTCCCACACCAGCGTGGAACGTATCCAGCAGGCCCGCGACAGCTTCGACAAGATCCGCGGCTCGGTGGACTCGATCCGCGACCAGAACACCCAGATCGCCACCGCCGCCGAGGAACAGCACCAAGTGGCCGAGGAGATCAACCGCCACATCGCGCAAATCCATGCCGACGCGCAACTGGTCGAAGGCTTTGCCCACTCGGCGCAGACCGGATCAGGTCGGTTGACGGATATTTCGGCTCAGCTCAAGGGGTTGGTGGGCCGGTTCAAGTTCTAACAAACCCGCTAGTGCGCAGAGCAACAATTTATGGCGAGCGGGCTTGCTGTGGTGAGCGGGGCAAGCCCGCTCACTACAAGTCGCGTGCGCCTTTAAGTATCACATCAGACCCTAGGCGACATTTAGCCACACGCCATCATCGCAGCACCTGTAATAGTCTATTGCAGGACTCTAATGTACTAACCAGTTACTTATCTTGCTAAAATCGCGTCTTTGCCCTCTCACATTCGAGTCTTTTCGACATGAAACGAGCATCGCGCGCCGCTGGCGCCTCTAGATTCTTACTGCTGGGCCTGGGCGTGATCATCGCCCTGCTCGGCCTCGCGCTGGCCATTGGCGGCGTCAAACTGGTCAGTCTGGGAGGTTCCTGGTACTTCCTGATCGGCGGCGCAATCATGGCGATCGCCGGGCTGTTGATCGCCGGCCGCAAGCCGGCCGGTGCGTGGTTGTTCGCAGCCTTCCTGATCGGCACGGCCATTTGGGCCGTGGCGGATGTGGGCCTGGCATTCTGGCCATTGTTCTCCCGCGTATTCATGTTTGCGGCCATTGGCATGGTGGTGGCGCTGGTGTACCCGCTGCTCGTCAACCGGCCTGCACGCGGCGCCTATGCGGTGGCTGCCGTACTGGCGGTGGGCGTAGCAGTCGCGGCAGGCAATATGTTCGTCGCCCACCCAAGCGTGGCACCGACCGGCGCCGGCCCTGGCATCACCCCGGTGGCTGCAGCCGACGCACAGAAAGACTGGGCGCACTACGGCAACACCGAAGGCGGCAGCCGTTTTGCCGCGTTGGACCAGATCAACCGTGACACGGTCAATAAGCTCAAAGTGGCCTGGACCTATCACACTGGCGACGTGGCCATCAGCGACGGCAACGGTGCCGAAGACCAGCTGACGCCCCTGCAGATCGGTAACAAGGTGTTCATCTGCACGCCGCACAACAACCTGATCGCCCTGGACGCCGACACCGGCAAAGAGCTGTGGAAGAATGAAGTCAACGCCAAATCGGCGGTGTGGCAGCGCTGCCGTGGCATGGCGTATTTCGACGCCACCGCGCCGATTGCCCAGCCGACCCAGCCCAACAGCTCGCCGATCATTGCCGCCAGCGTTCCCGCCGGCGCGCAGTGCCAGCGTCGCTTGCTGACCAATACCATCGATGCACGCCTGATCGCCGTGGACGCCGACACCGGCAAGTTCTGCGAGGACTTCGGCACCCACGGCCAAGTGGATTTGAAAGCCGGCCTGGGTAACGTGCCGGACAGCTACTACCAACTGTCCTCGGCACCGCTGATCGCCGGCACCACCGTAGTGGTGGGCGGCCGCGTGGCCGACAACGTGCAAACCGACATGCCCGGCGGCGTGATCCGTGGCTTCGACGTGATCACCGGCCAGATGCGCTGGGCGTTCGACCCGGGCAACCCGGAAGACAAAAAAGCCCCGGCCGACGGCAGCACCTATGTGCGCAGCACCCCGAACAGCTGGGCGCCGATGTCCTACGACCCGCTGATGAACACGGTTTTCCTGCCGATGGGCAGCTCGTCCACCGACATCTATGGCGTGGAACGCACCCAGCTCAACCATAAATACGGCGCTTCGGTGCTGGCGCTGGACGCCTCCACCGGCGCAGAGAAGTGGGTATACCAGACCGTCCACAATGACCTGTGGGACTTCGACCTGCCGATGCAGCCAAGCCTGATCGACTTCACGCCGCCAGGTAGCGACAAAGCCGTGCCTGCCGTGGTGATCGGCACCAAGGCCGGGCAGATCTACGTGCTCGACCGCGCCACCGGCAAACCGCTGACTGACGTGCAGGAAGTCCCAGTCAAGGCCGCCAACATCCCTAACGAACCCTACTCGCCGACCCAGCCAAAATCAGTGGGCATGCCGCAGATCGGCGCGCAAACCCTGACTGAATCGGACATGTGGGGCGCCACGCCGTTTGACCAATTGCTGTGCCGCATCGACTTCAAGGGCATGCGCTACGACGGCCTGTACACCGCGCCGGGCACCGACAAATCCCTGAGTTTCCCAGGCTCCCTGGGCGGCATGAACTGGGGCAGCATTTCCACCGACCCAGTACACGGTTTTATCTTCGTCAATGACATGCGCCTGGGCCTGTGGATCCAGATGGTGCCGTCGCAGAACAAGGCCCAGGCCGCGTCCGGTGGCGAAGCGCTGAACACCGGCATGGGCGCCGTGCCGCTCAAGGGCACGCCGTATGCCGTGAACAAGAACCGCTTCCTGTCGGTGGCCGGCATTCCGTGCCAGGCGCCGCCGTTCGGCACCCTGACCGCGATCGACATGAAGACGCAAAAGGTCGCCTGGCAAGTGCCGGTCGGCACTGTTGAGGACACCGGTCCGCTGGGGATCCGCATGCACCTGCCGATCAAGATCGGTCTGCCGACCCTCGGCGGCACCTTGTCGACCCAGGGCGGCCTGATCTTCATCGCCGGCACCCAGGACTTCTACCTGCGCGCCTTCAACAGCGGCAACGGTGATGAAGTCTGGAAAGCCCGCCTGCCCGTGGGCAGCCAAGGTGGCCCGATGACTTACGTGTCGCCGAAAACCGGCAAGCAATACATCGTCATCACCGCCGGCGGCGCACGCCAGTCCACCGACCGTGGCGACTACGTGATCGCCTACGCCCTGCCATAACCCCCTGTTCGCGCGGCGCCTCCCCCGGCGCCGCGCCTTCTGTCTGGAAGAACCCGCATGACCCCCACTTCTCCTATTCCCCTTGGGCGCCTGTTGCTGGGCCTGGCCCTGGGCGCCGCACTGCCCGTGCAAGCCGATGACACCACCCTGACCGGCGACTGGGGCGGCCTGCGCCGTGAACTCGACGCGCAAGGCATCCGTTTTACCGGCGACTACAGCGGCGAAACCGCCTACAACGCTCACGGCGGCCAGCACCGTTCTGCGCGTTACTCGCAGAACCTCAAGCTGGGCGTGCAGTTCGACCTGGGCAAGCTGTATGGCTTCAATAATGGCGATCGCATCCAAGTCACTATCAACGACCGTCGTGGCAACAGCGCTTCCGAGGATTTGGTGGGCAACCGCCTGCCAATCCAGGAAAACTACGGCGGCCTCTACACGCGCCTGACCGAGCTGAGCTACGAGCGCACCCTGTTTACCCCGGCACTCAACGTCAAGCTCGGCTACATGGCCATGGGCAACGACCTCGGCGGCCTGGACAGCGGGATCCTGTGCAACTTCATGAACGCCGGTTTCTGCGGGCACCCGCTGAATATGTCCGGCGGCAGTGGCTGGACCAACTACCCGAATGCGCGCCTGGGTGCGCGAGTGAAATACGACTTCGCCCCCAACTGGCAACTGCGCGTCGCCGCGTTCAACGTGGACCCGGAAAGCAACGGCAATTCCAGCCGCGCCTGGAAGCTGAGCCCCAAACACACTACCGGCACCGTGGTGCCGATCGAGTTGGTTTACAAACACGCGGGCAACCTGCCGGGTGAATACAAGCTGGGCTATTACTACGACAGCTCCGACGTGAAACGCATCGGCAGCAACAAGGAGGTCAGTGGTCGCGGCGGTCACTACCTGCTGATCGACCAGGCCGTTTGGGCTTCCGACTCCTCCGCTGGCCGCGTGCTGCACGCCTTCGGCCAATACTCCGCCGCCAGTGAAGCGGCCTCGCCGTTCAGCAAATGGTATGGCGCGGGCGTGGTGCTGTACAAACCGTTCGAAGGCCGGCCGCGTGACACCCTGGCCCTGGGTTATGGTCGCGCCGTACCCAACCCCCGCAGCCGCGAGGTGCAGGAATTGGCCGCGTTCAACGCCGGTAACGACTACCCCGACCTGAACAATGCAGAACAGCTGATCGAACTCAGCTACGGCTACCAGGCCACGCCCTGGCTGACCCTGCGCCCGGATGTGCAATACATCCTCGAACCGGGGGCGTTCTCAGGCGAGAACATCGACAACGCGCTGGTGCTGGGCTTGCAAGTCAAGGCCGTGTTCTAGGCCTCACTCTGCTGATACTCGCGTGGCGTACATCCAAACTCGCGGCGGAACACCGTGTGCAGGTACTGCGCGGATTTGAAGCCGCAGCTTTGCGCAATATCGGCAATCGCCAGGGCCTGATTCTGCAGGCCCTTGGCGGCCGCGGCGAGTTTGAAGCGCAGGATCTCGTCATGCACGCTGCACCCGCGTTCCTTGCGAAAATGCGACTCCAGGGATGAACGCGATATCCCCACGTACCCCGCCACTTGGGCTGTCTTGATCCCTTGGCACGCGTACTGACGGATAAACAACAACGCCTGCATCACATACGGATTGCCCAAGGGCTGATGCAGGCTGGACGCTTGCACATTGATTGCCTCCGGCGGCACCAGGATCTGCTCCGCCTTACAAGGCTTGCCGTGCAACATCTGATGCAGCAACGCGGCGGCGGTACGGCCCATGGTTTGCGTACCCTGGATCACCGAACTCAACGGCACCCGTGTGAGGGTTCGGGTCAGCGGATCATTGTCGATGCCGATCAGCGCCACCTCTTCCGGCACGGCAATCCCTGCCGTGAGACACGCTTGCAGCAACTGCCGCGCGCGGGCGTCGGTGACGGCGATGATGCCGATGGGTTTTGGCAGGCTGTGCAGCCAGGCGATTTGCTGTTCGACGGCGCTGTCCCACAGCGGCGCACTGGTGCCCAGCCCACGATAGACCTCGACCTGCAAACCGTCCCGTTGCAGCAGGCGGCGAAAGGCTTTTTCACGCTCCTGGGCCCAGCGATTGGCCTGGGCTTCAGGCAGGCTGAAACAGGCAAACCGAGTCAGGCCGGCCTCGATCAAATGTTCGTAGGCCAACTTGATCAACGCATAGTTGTCCGTGGCCACGTAGGGAATGCCCTTGGGATAGGCGCGCGCATCCTCGTAGGAACCCCCCACCGCCACCACCGGCACCTTGCTCCCGGCCAGCGCCTCGCCAATCAGCGGGTCGTCGAAGTCGGCAATGATGCCATCGCCCTGCCAGCGCTCGATGCCTTTGAGGCGGCACAGAAAGTCTTCTTCCAGAAACAAGTCCCAGGAGGCGCGAGTGCTGCTCAGATAATTGCCGATGCCGGCGATGATGCCACGGTCGTAGATTTTGCTGCCGTTGAACAGCAAGGCAATGCGGTGCACGGGCGGTAGGGTTTTCATTGTTGTTGTCCTGGGCCGATCAAAACAGACTAGTCCCTGCCACGCAAAATCGCACCGTCTCTTGGTGATTTTCGTAATCGGCAGGCCGCACGCCGTTGCTAGTATCGAGCCACCGCCAAGAACAATAAGGAAAACGCCATGCCGTACTTCCCCGGTGTCGAGAAGGTTCGCTTCGAAGGCCCCAATAGCGATGCCCCCCTCGCCTTTCGCCATTACGACGCCAACAAGCTCATCCTCGGCAAACCCATGCGCGAACACTTGCGCATGGCGGCCTGTTATTGGCACACCTTCGTCTGGCCAGGGGCAGATATGTTTGGGGTGGGCACCTTCAAGCGGCCGTGGCAGCGCAGCGGCGACCCGATGGAATTGGCCATCGGCAAGGCAGACGCCGCCTTCGAATTTTTCTCCAAGCTGGGCATCGACTACTACAGCTTTCACGACACGGACGTCGCCCCCGAAGGCAGCTCGCTCAAGGAATACCGCCACCACTTTGCGCAGATGGTCGATCACCTGGAGCGCCATCAGGAACAGACCGGGATCAAGCTTCTTTGGGGCACTGCCAACTGCTTCAGCAACCCGCGCTTTGCCGCCGGCGCCGCCAGCAACCCGGACCCGGAGGTGTTTGCCTACGCCGCTGCCCAAGTTTTCAGCGCGATGAATGCAACCCTGCGGCTCAAGGGCGCCAACTATGTGCTGTGGGGTGGCCGCGAAGGTTATGAAACCCTGCTCAACACCGACCTCAAGCGCGAGCGCGAACAACTGGGGCGATTCATGCGCATGGTGGTGGAACACAAGTATAAGATCGGCTTCAAGGGCGACCTGCTGATCGAACCCAAGCCCCAGGAACCGACCAAGCACCAATACGATTACGACAGCGCCACGGTGTTTGGCTTCCTGCATGAATACGGCCTGGAACAGGAGATCAAGGTAAACATCGAGGCCAACCACGCGACCCTGGCCGGGCACAGCTTTCATCATGAGATTGCCACCGCCGTGTCCCTGGGGATCTTCGGCAGTATCGACGCCAACCGAGGCGACCCGCAGAACGGCTGGGATACGGATCAGTTCCCCAACAGCGTCGAAGAGATGACCCTGGCCACCTATGAAATCCTCAAGGCTGGCGGTTTTAAGAACGGCGGCTATAACTTCGACTCCAAGGTGCGTCGCCAGAGCCTGGACGATGTGGACTTGTTCCACGGGCATGTGGCGGCCATGGATGTGCTGGCCCTGGCACTGGAACGCGCGGCGGCGATGGTCGAGAACGACCGGTTGCAGCAGTTCAAGGACCAGCGTTATGCCGGCTGGCAGCAACCGTTGGGCCAGGCCGTGCTGGCGGGTGAGTTCAGCCTGGAATCACTGGCTGAGCATGCGTTTGCCCAGGAACTGAACCCGCAGGCGGTGAGTGGGCGGCAGGAAATGCTTGAAGGTGTTGTGAACCGCTTTATCTACCGCTAGCACTGTGGCGAGCAGGCTTGCCTGTGGGGTGTTGGCTTGTATGTGGTGAGCGGGCTTGCCCCGCGCTGGGGCGCGTAGCGGCCCCACTGCAGGCGATGTGTTTTTACCTGACACTCTGAGGTGCCTGGTTTTGGGGCTGCTTCGCAGCCCAGCGCGGGGCAAGCCCGCTCACCACAGATACAGTGTTTGTCTAGAGTCTTCCAACAACAATAAAAGGACGCACAATCATGAAACGTACACTCATCGCCACTGCCCTGGCCCTGCTTGCCCTGCCAGTCATGGCCGACTCAGCCCACCCGAAAATCGGCTTTTCCATCGACGACCTGCGCCTGGAACGCTGGTCCCGCGACCGCGACTACTTCGTCGCAGCTGCAGAAAAACTCGACGCCAAGGTCTTCGTGCAATCGGCCGATGCCAACGAGCAGAAGCAGATCTCGCAGATTGAAAACCTGATTTCCCGTGGCGTCGACGTGATCGTCATCGTGCCGTTCAACGCCACCGTGCTCACCAACGCCGTCGCCGAAGCCAAGAAAGCCGGGATCAAGGTGGTGTCCTACGACCGCCTGATTCTCAACGCGGACATCGACGCCTACATCTCCTTCGATAACGAAAAAGTCGGCGAAATGCAGGCCAGCGGCGTGTTGCAAGCGGCGCCCAAGGGCAACTACTTCCTGCTCGGCGGCGCGCCCACCGATAACAACGCCAAGGTGCTGCGCGAAGGCCAGATGAAGGTGCTGCAACCGGCCATCGACAAGGGCGATATCAAGGTGGTCGGCCAGCAGTGGGTCAAAGAGTGGAACCCCACCGAAGCCCTGAGCATCGTCGAAAACGCCCTGACCCGGAACAACAACAAAATCGACGCCATCGTCGCCTCCAACGACGCCACCGCTGGCGGTGCGATCCAGGCCCTGGCCGCGCAGAAACTGGCGGGCAAGGTGCCGATCTCCGGGCAGGACGCCGACCTGGCCGCGATCAAGCGCGTGATCGACGGCACCCAAACCATGACGGTGTACAAGCCGCTCAAGCTGATCGCTTCGGAAGCCGCCAAGCTCTCCGTGCAACTGGCGCGCAATGAGAAACCCACCTACAGCTCGCAATACGACAACGGCAGCAAAAAGGTCGACACCATTCTGCTCACCCCGACACCGCTGACCAAGGCCAATATCGATCTGTTGGAAAAGGACGGGTTCTATACCAAAGAGCAGATTGCCGGGCAGTGACCGCCATGTCCGACTACCTGCTGCAAATGAACGGCATCGTCAAAACCTTTGGCGGTATCAACGCCCTCAACGGCATCGACCTCCAGGTGCGACCGGGGGAATGTGTCGGCCTGTGCGGCGAAAACGGTGCCGGCAAGTCCACCTTGATGAAGGTGCTGTCGGCGGTTTACCCGCACGGCACCTGGGAGGGCGAAATCCTCTGGGACGGGCAGGCGCTCAAGGCCCACTCCATCAGCGAAACCGAGGCCGCCGGCATCGTGATCATCCACCAGGAGCTGACCCTGGTGCCCGACCTGTCGGTGGCCGAAAACATCTTCATGGGTCACGAACTGACCTTGCCGGGTGGGCGCATGAACTATCCAGCCATGCTCCACCGCGCCGAAGCGCTGATGCGTGAGCTCAAGGTGCCGGACATGAACGTGGCGCTGCCGGTGTCGCAGTACGGCGGCGGCTACCAGCAACTGGTGGAAATCGCCAAGGCCCTGAACAAGAAGGCGCGGCTGCTGATCCTTGACGAGCCCTCTTCGGCCCTGACCCGCTCGGAAATCGAGGTGCTGCTGGACATCATCCGTGGCCTCAAGGCCAAGGGCGTGGCCTGCGTGTACATCTCCCACAAGCTCGATGAAGTGGCGGCAGTGTGCGACACCATCGCAGTGATCCGCGATGGCAAGCACATCGCAACCACCGCCATGGCCGACATGGACATCGCGAAGATCATCACCCAGATGGTCGGCCGCGAGATGAGCAACCTCTACCCCACCGAACCGCACGAGGTGGGCGAGGTGATTTTCGAAGCGCGCAACGTCACCTGTCATGACGTGGACAACCCCAAGCGCAAGCGCGTGGACGACGTGTCGTTTGTGCTCAAGCGCGGGGAGATCCTCGGCATCGCCGGGCTGGTCGGCGCCGGGCGTACGGAACTGGTGTCGGCGCTGTTCGGCGCCTACCCTGGCCGCTACAACGCCGAGGTGTGGCTGGACGGCCAGGTGATCGACACGCGCACGCCGCTCAAATCGATCCGCGCCGGGCTGTGCATGGTGCCCGAGGATCGCAAGCGTCAGGGCATCATCCCCGACCTGGGCGTGGGCCAGAATATCACCCTGGCGGTGCTCGACACCTACGCGCACCTGACCCGCATCGACGCCGAGGCCGAACTGGGCAGCATCGACCAGCAGATCGCGCGCATGCACCTCAAGACCGCCAGCCCGTTCCTGCCGATCACCAGCCTGTCCGGCGGCAACCAGCAAAAGGCCGTGCTGGCGAAAATGCTGATGGCCAAGCCCAAGGTACTGATCCTCGACGAACCCACACGCGGCGTCGACGTGGGCGCCAAATACGAGATCTACAAGTTGATGGGCGCGCTGGCGGCCGAAGGCGTGGCGATCATCATGGTTTCATCGGAGCTGGCCGAAGTCCTCGGCGTTTCCGACCGCGTGCTGGTGATCGGCGACGGCCAGTTGCGCGGTGACTTCGTCAACAAGGGGCTCACCCAGGAACAGGTGCTCGCCGCCGCGCTCAGCCAACACAACAATAATGATCGGAAGACCGCGTAGATGAATCAGGTCAAACACCTTTTCACCCGCTACAAAATGCTCGCCCTGGTCATCGCCGTGGCGGTGATCTGGGTGTTTTTCAGCTGGCAGACCGAGGGTGGCTTCCTTACACCGCGCAACCTGTCCAACCTGCTCCGGCAGATGTCGATCACCGGGATTCTGGCGTGCGGCATGGTGCTGGTGATTATCAGCGGCGAGATCGACTTGTCGGTGGGGTCATTGCTGGGCTTGCTCGGCGGGTTGGCGGCGATTCTGGATGTGGTTTATCACATTCCATTGCTCGCCAACTTGAGCCTGGTGGCGCTGTGCGGCTTGATGATCGGGCTGGCCAACGGCTACATGACGGCGTACCTGCGGATCCCGTCGTTCATTGTCGGCTTGGGGGGGATGCTGGCGTTTCGCGGGATTCTGCTGGGGATTACCGGCGGCACCACCATTGCGCCGGTTTCACCGTCGCTGGTGTATGTGGGCCAGGGATATTTGCCGCATTCGGTAGGTATCGGCCTGGGTGCTCTATTGTTCGCGCTCACGCTTTTTTTGACCTGGAAGCAGCGGCGTAATCGAGCGCTGCATGGTCTGACTGCGCACTCGCTGACGCGTGACCTGGTGCGCGTGGCGGTGATCGGCGCCGTACTGGCTGGCTTCGTCACGACCCTCAACAGCTACGACGGGATTCCCGTGCCCGTCTTGCTGCTGCTGGTGTTATTGGGCGTGTTCAGCTACGTCACCAGCCAGACCGTATTTGGCCGTCGCGTGTACGCGGTGGGCAGCAATATGGAAGCTACACGTTTGTCCGGGATCAACGTGCAGGCGGTGAAGTTGTGGATCTTCGGCATCATGGGCGTGATGTGTGCCCTGGCCGGGTTGGTCAACACGGCTCGCCTGGCGGCCGGCTCGCCGTCGGCGGGGAGCATGGGCGAGCTGGATGCCATCGCCGCGTGTTTTATTGGCGGCACCTCCATGCGCGGCGGCTCGGGCACGGTGTACGGCGCGTTGCTCGGGGCATTGGTGATCACCAGTCTGGATAATGGGATGTCGATGCTGGATGTGGACAGTTACTGGCAGATGATTGTGAAGGGCAGCATTTTGGTGTTGGCGGTTTGGGTGGATGTGAGCACACGTACCGTCAGACGCTGACCGTCTCACTTGCCGAGCAACACCGCCCCGTCCCCCACCTGCCCCAACCGATCCGCCGGATTGCGCAGCGGGCAGTCATCCAGGGAGAGACACCCGCAGCCAATGCATCCGTCGAGTTGGTCGCGCAGTTGCGTGAGGCTGTTGATTCGCTCATTCAACATGTCTCGCCAATGTGTGGAAAGCTGCGTCCAATCCTTGGCCGTCAGCGGTCTCCCCGACGGCAGTTGCTCAAGCGCAGCCTTGATGGTTGCCAATGGAATTCCCGCGCGCTGCGCCACCTTGATCACAGCAATGCGACGAAGGACATCACGATGATAGCGGCGCTGATTGCCCGGGCTGCGTTGCCCGTGGATCAAGCCCTTGGCTTCGTAAAAATGCACAGTCGCCACGGTCACCCCGCTACGCCGCGCCAACTCGCCTACCCCGAGGGGGATGTGCACATCGATTTTCGGTTCCATCGGCGGCTTGACCTCATCTATACATGAGGTCTTATAAAGAGTGTCGGCCTGTCCTGGCAAGCCTTCATTCCTTTGACATGGAGTCTCCATGAATACCACACAAACCTCTCCCTCCAACTGGTCCGCCTTGCTGTCGGGTGCAAACGGCGTAAGGTCACTGGCCCTGGCAGGCGGCGTGGTGCTGCATGCGATCAACGTCTACATCGCCACCACGATTCTGCCGTCAGTGGTCCAAGACATCGGCGGCATCGACTATTACGCTTGGAATACCACGCTGTTTGTCGCCGCCTCGATCCTCGGTTCGGCGTTGTCTGCGCGCTTGCTTGGCCGCCTGGGGCCGCGCGGGGCTTACCTGTTTGCCAGCCTGGTGTTCGCCGGCGGGGCATTGGCCTGCGCATTTGCACCTTCCATGCCCGTGATGCTGGTCGGACGGCTGGTACAGGGCCTGGGCGGTGGGTTCTTGTTCGCTCTGTCTTACGCGATGATTCGAATGGTGTTCGATGAACACTTGTGGCCACGCGCAATGGCGTTGGTCTCGGGGATGTGGGGGGTCGCGACGCTGGTTGGGCCAGCGGTGGGCGGCGTGTTTGCCGAGCTGGGCATCTGGCGGGCGGCATTCTGGTCGTTGATTCCCGTGGCCGGGTTGTTCGCAATGCTGGCCGCGGCAGTGCTGCCTAGGCGCAGCCCTGATAGCGCTGAACCCACACCGTTGCCGCTCGCTCAGTTGTGGTTACTGACGGCAGCGGTACTGGCGGTGTCGGCCGGCAGTGTCTCTTCCACCCTGCCCCTGAACCTTCTGGGGCTCGCCGCGGCAGCGATGCTCACTGTGCTGCTGATCATCACAGAAAGCCGGGCCCGCCATCGACTGTTGCCCGCTGGAGCCTTTCGACTCACCACTGCGCTTGGCGCGCTGTACGCCACGATGTCGTTGTTGGCGGTCGCCGTGACCAGTGGCGAAATCTTTGTGCCGTTGTTTCTTCAAGTTCTGCACCACCAAACGCCGCTGGTAGCCGGTTATCTTGCAGCACTGATGGCGGCCGGTTGGACGCTGGGGTCAATCGCCAGCGCGGGAATGACGGGCAGGAATGTTCGCCTGGCGATCCTGGCTGGGCCGATCCTGGGTGTTGTGGGCATGCTGGCGCTGGCGCTTTTAATGCCTCGCGAAAGCGATGGCGGTGCGCAGACGCTTACGCCAATTTGCCTGGCCCTTGCCCTGATCGGCCTGGGGGTAGGTCTGGCGTGGCCGCACTTGCTGACCCGAGTGTTCCAGGTGGCACCCGCAGGCGAACAGGACCTGGCTTCTGCGTCGATTACCACGGTGCAACTGTTCGCCACTGCGTTTGGCGCAGCACTGGCGGGCATGGTAGCGAACATCGCGGGCCTCACTGAACCCGGCGGCATTGAAGGCACAGCAAGCGCCGCGGTTTGGTTGTTTGGGGTGTTTGCGCTGGCGCCGGTGATGGGTATTCTGATTGCCAGGCGGGTCGTTCAACCGATCGGTTAGCGGCCGCTGATTCTTGACAGCCGACTAAAAAACGTAACAGCTGCTACGGTCTTCATTCTCATAGCGCCACGACTGGATAATGCCCTCACCCGAGACGAGCACGGAGTATCGACAGTCGCGGATCCAGGTCACGAAGTAGCGCTGGCTGTCGCCCTCCTTCACAACCTGGTCATAGACTTTTTTCTTGTTGACCGGGGACCAATAGGAATCGCCACAGCCGCGACTGCAATCGTCATAGAGGTGGGCATCGAAGCGCGTGCCGACAAACGCATTCATGCCGTCCGTCCATACCGAATAAGACGGCGCACAACCGGCCAGCAACGTGCCCAACAAGGCGATACCCATGGTTGCTTTCAAAGCGTTCTCCAATGGACGGTGGCAGGGAGCCATTCCATGCCTGAAAAGTCATTTATCGTGACGCAGGGCTGGTTTCATCTTCTTTGTAAGCCGAAATCAGCATGTAGATGGCGACCAGCAACAAGTAAACCAGCGTCAGGACAGCCAACCAGAAAACGCCGTATCGGGCCATATACGCGTCAAGGCCAATGACATCCTCAGATACTCGAACCTGTGCCACGCCATCGCTGTAGCCGATGTGTACGTCTTTCTCCCTGAGCGTTTCCAGATCACCTTGAAAATAAACCCAGATCCTGTAGACGCCGTTTTGCACAATCGCCGGAATCTCCACGCTGCTCATCAAATCCGGTTTGAGGGTATCTATGCGTGAATCGTCCCTGATCTGAACGACGCCTTTCGCTGGCAGTTTGACGTGGACCTCCTTGATCACCTTGCTGCCGGTATTCCTGAGCGTGATCACCAGCCTGACAGGGTAATGGTCGGGCCCGCGTTCGAACGGCGCCTCGAATAAAGCCAGATAGGGTGCCTGGCTGAGGTCAACGATCTTATTGATCTGTTCGTGGCTGAGCGCACCGTTGCCGGCATTCTTGATGTCGTCATACAGACGTGTGTACTTGAGGTGTTCAGAAATCGTACCCAAGCGCTCGGTGAATAGACGTGGCGCACTGTCGTATTGGTAGGAAAGATCGGCCTCGAGTTTGTTGTCGTCCTTGAAAACCATATACATGCTCAGGATTGACAGCAGTGCCCCCGGCAAGGCCAGCAGTGTTCCGAATTTTACCCAGCTCAACGTAGCATTTCCCTATTGATTGACTTGACTGTGTCGCTCGCTGGGTGAGCGTGCCAAGTTCCTCTGAGTAGAGCAAGCACCCCGCTCCTGGCGCTGGAGCATCTGCTGGAGACGGGTTAAAAAAATGTGGGAGCGGGCTTGCCCGCGATAGCGGTGTATCAGTACCCGATGTGCTGACTGATACCACGCTATCGCGGGCAAGCCCGCTCCCACAGTTGACCGCGTACTGGCTTTAGTTATTTGGAGACTGGCATGGCGAATTCCGCGCCCTGCTCAATACTTTCCGACCAGCGTTGCATGATCGACTTCTGCTTGGTGTAGAACCGCACACCCTCCGTACCGTATGCATGCATGTCGCCAAACAAGCTCTTCTTCCAACCACCGAAGCCATGCCACGCCATCGGCACCGGGATCGGCACGTTGATGCCGACCATGCCCACTTCGATGCGCCGCGCAAATTCACGGGCGATGTTGCCGTCGCGGGTGAAGCAGCTCACGCCGTTGCCGAACTCGTGATCATTGACCAGTTTGATGGCCTCGGCGAAGTCATTCACACGCACGCAGGCCAGCACCGGGCCGAAGATTTCTTCGCGGTAGATGCTCATTTCTTTGGTCACATGGTCGAACAGCGTCGCGCCCAGCCAGAAGCCGTTTTCCAGGCCTGCTTCAGTGGGCACATAGTCACGCCCATCCAACAGCAATTGTGCGCCAGCCTGCACGCCTTGTTCGATATAGCCGCTGATGCGTTCCAGCGCCGCACGGGACACGATCGGACCCATCTCGGCTTTCAAATCGCGACCGTCGGTGATGCGCAGTTGCTTGGCGCGTTCGGTCAGGGCGGCGATGACTTTGTCGCCCACATCGCCTACCAGCACCGCTACGGAGATGGCCATGCAGCGCTCGCCGGCACTGCCGTAGGCGGCGCCCATCAGGGCATCGACAGTTTTTTCGATATCGGCGTCAGGCATCACCACCATGTGGTTTTTCGCACCACCCAGGCCTTGTACGCGCTTGCCGTTACGGGCGCCGGTTTCGTAGATGTATTGGGCGATCGGGGTAGAGCCAACGAAACTCAGGGCCTTGACGTCCGGGTGTTCGATCAGCGCGTCCACTGACTCCTTATCGCCTTGAACCACGTTGAACACACCTTTTGGCAAGCCGGCTTCACGCAGCAGTTCGGCCATGAACAGCGAGGCGCTTGGGTCGGTCGGGCTTGGCTTGAGGATGAAGGTGTTGCCTGCCGCGATGGCGATCGGGTACATCCACATGGGCACCATCACCGGGAAGTTGAACGGCGTGACACCGGCCACTACGCCCAGGGGCTGGCGCAGGGTCCAGTTGTCCATGCCACGGGAAACCTGATCAGAGTGTTCGCCCTTGAGCAGGTTCGGAATGCCGCAGGCAAATTCGAGGATGTCGATGCCACGGTCAACTTCGCCCTGGGCGTCGGTGAAGACCTTGCCGTGTTCAGCGACGATGATGCGCGCCAGGTCGTCCTTGCGTTCACGCAGCAGATGCAGGTATTCGAACAGCACACGGGCGCGGCGGATCGGCGGCGTGTCGGCCCAACCGGCGAACGCGGCCTGGGCGGCGGCGACGGCTTCGGACACGGTCTGGCGGCTGGCCAGGGCGACGCGTCCGGTCTTTTCGCCGGTGGCCGGGTTGAAGACGTCCTGATAGCGATCATCGCGGGATACGCGCTGGTCGTTGATGTAGTGCTCGATGGTGGTGGTCATGGCAGCAGATCCCAGGTGAGTAGCGATGGGCATCACGATAGGCTTTAGATTTGTTCCAAACCAGAGCATAATCCAGAACTTATTGTCCATACTGGCGAACAATACAATCATGGAAAAGGCTGAGATCGAGGGGCTGTGGACCCATATCCACTGGCTGTCAGTACTGGAGGAGCAAGGCACGTACACCGCCGCCGCCGCACGCCTGGGTGTCAGTAAGTCCGCCGTGAGCCAGCGTATTTCCGACCTGGAAAAGGCCACCGGCACGCGGCTGGTGACGCGCACCACGCGCAGCGTCCGGTTGACCGATGCAGGACTGTCGTTGACTCGCGAAGTGCGCAGCGCTTATGAACAGATCGCCCGCAGCTTCTCGTCAGTGCGCGATTCGGTCGGGGAGATTCGCGGGCTGGTGCGGCTGACAGCGCCTGTCGCGTTTGCCCGTCAGCAACTGGTGCCGCATCTGTCGGAATTTTTGCAGCAGTACCCGCAGGTGCGTATCCAATTGGATGTGTCGGATGCCCTGAGTTCACTGGCCGCCGAGGGCTACGACTTGGCCGTGCGCCACGGTTTCCAAGTGCCGGAAACCCATGTGGCCTGGAAGCTGTGCGACACCGGCTCGGTGCTGGTGGCCACCCAGGATTACCTGCAACGCCACGGCGAACCGCGCGAGCCCGGCGACCTGTCCGCGCATAACTGCCTGTTCTACCCGCGCGGCACCGACCAGCCCGCCTGGACCTTCGAGCGCGGCACTAAAAACGTCGAACGCCTCACCGTGCCGATCTCCGGCAGCTTCGCCACCAATAACAGCGAAGCCTTGCGCGATTCGGCGCTCAACCACCTGGGCATCGCCCTGCTGCCGGATTTCAGCGCCCATGCCGCCCTTTCCAGCGGCAAGTTGGTGCAGGTGCTCAAGGGCTGGATGCTCAAGGGCGCGTTTGCCGATGAGATCTACCTGATCCGGCCGTATTCGCCGCATGTGCCGAAGGCGGTGAGTGTGTTGGTGGAGTTTCTTAAGGGAAAATTGTCGGGTGGGTTCAAGTTCTTTGGGTGACTTAATAAGGCATCGTCATTAAGTTCTTGGATTGGAAGCCATAACCTTGCAGGAAGCTTGCAATGGCTGAAATTTGTTGGCTGGTCAGTGTGGGATTCAAAGAGATGACATTGACTACCTGAACGTCTCCTTCAAAACAGTGCCACTCGACAAGTGCTAAAGAATCAGCCCAGATGTAGCGTGACGGAATGACCTCACCTCCAAATCCAAAAGGTGCCGCTCCCGGGCTGGGGTTAACAATACTGACGAGTAGGTCTGTAGCGATGAAATTTACTGGAATGGCGCGTACCTCATACCACTTGCCAGTTGGAAAAGGTCCATACACATCAACTAACCCTACCGCCAACGAAAGGATCGCAAGCAAGTCGGGGAATCGAACTCTAGGCTGGGTTAATAAAATGTCAGCCTCGTTTGTCGCAGGATTACCACCGTTTACCTTTTGGTAAACCCACCGAAAGTACGCCTTATTTCCATACGGTAAATAAACTCTGAAACCCAGCCCAAGCCCCTTGAGCGTGTTAACAATGTGAGTGGGAAATGCGATAGGTGGAGGATAGGTGCATGACCCATCGCTGATATCCGGGTCATTCCATCCGAGGGATTGAGCCGATGACAATGAAGACAAAGCAGCAAAGACGAGGCCAGCGAATACGGTTTGAAGTTTCATTTTTCTCTCCCTGAGTCTTCCTGAACCTACGGTATCGCCGGAATGCCGTAACCTGTCACATTTGACAGGTCGCTAGACTTTTTCGCGATCATAGGTATGGCTGGCCTGACAGTTGTTGCCCAAGGGATATTGCCAGACGGAACAAAAAGTCCATAATGGACAAATAAGTTCAAAATCTGAGATCCCCATGCCTAGCACACCTCACGTGATCCACCAGGCCCAGGCCCGCGAACTGCTCGCCAAAATCGATGTGCCGCAGATCCTGCGCAAGCTGTTCCATGACCTGGCGGCCGGGCAAGCAGTACAGCCTGCGCAGCAACTGGTGGAGTTCCCGCAAGCGGCTGGCGACTTCATCAATTACCTGGGCGTGCTGGCCGAGGATGGGGTGTACGGGGTCAAGACCTCGCCGTATATCATGCGTGAGCAAGGGCCACTGGTGACCGCATGGACCTTGTTGATGTCAATGCAGACCGGCCAGCCACTGCTGCTGTGCGATGCCGCCGAGTTGACCACGGCACGTACGGCCGCTACGACTGCACTGGCGGTGGATGCGTTGGCGCCTTTAGCCGCGCGGCGTTTGGCGGTTATTGGCAGTGGCAAGGTGGCGCAAGCGCATTTGCACTATGCGAAGGATTTCAGGGATTGGCAGAACATCAGTGTGTATTCGCCAAGCCTGGCCAAGGCGCCCGCCGAGACCATCGAGCAGCTCAAAAGCCTGGACCCACGTGTGGTCATCGCCAAGAGCTGTGATGAGGCGGTAGAAGACGCCGACGTGATCCTGCTGTGCACCTCGTCAGCCGGGCCGGTGCTCGACCCGACGCGCCTGAGCAAACCGGCGTTGATCACTTCCATCAGCACCAACGCCCCGCGCGCCCATGAAGTACCGCCGCAGTCCCTCAACGGCATGCAGGTTTTCTGCGATTATCGCCAGACCACCCCAGGCTCAGCCGGTGAAATGCTGATCGCCGCTGAACAACACGATTGGGACCCGCGCGCTGTGGTCGGCGACCTGCCCGAACTGCTCAGCGACCACGTCCAGCGCCCGTCCTACGACCGCCACGTATTTTTCCGCTCCATCGGCCTGGGCCTGGAAGACATCGCACTGGCCAATGCCCTCTGGAGACAACTATGAGCCACGCAGACTTCATCATCATCGGCGGCGGCATTGCCGGTGCTTCCACGGGGTTCTGGCTGTCGCAGCACGGCAAGGTGATTGTGCTGGAACGCGAAAGCCACCCGGCGTATCACTCCACCGGGCGTTCTGCTGCCCTGTATACCGCCGCTTATGGCACGCCGCAGGTACGCGCGCTGACCCTGGCCAGCCGCGAGTTCTTCGACAACCCGCCGCCAGGCTTTTGCGAACATCCATTGCTCACGCCACGCGGCGAGATGACGGTGGATTTCATTGGCGATGCAGCCGAGTTGAACGCCCAGTACCTGAGTGCCAAGGCCACCGTGGCTCAGGTGGAACTGCTCAGCGCCGACGAAGCCTGTGCGAAACTGCCGATCCTTCGCCGCGAAAAAGTCCACGGGGCGCTGTATGACCCCACCGCCAGCGACATCGATACCGACGCCCTGCACCAGGGCTATCTGCGTGGCATCCGCCGCAACGGCGGCGAAGTGCGCATCGACAGTCATGTGCTCGGTTTGAGCCGCGACGCTGACGGCATCTGGCACGTGCAAACCCAAGACACAACCCATACCGCGCACGTCATCATCAACGCTGCCGGGGCCTGGGCCGACCATATCGGCGGGCTCGCCGGCGCCGCATCTATCGGCTTGCAGCCCAAGCGGCGCTCGGCGTTCATCTTCGCCGGTCCCGAAGGCATCGACAGCCACCATTGGCCAATGCTGGTGGCACTGGACGAATCCTTCTACATGAAACCCGACGCCGGCATGTTCCTCGGCTCACCGGCCAATGCCGATCCAGTGGAACCCCAGGATATCCAGCCCGAAGAACTGGACATCGCCATGGGCATCTACCAGATCGAAGAAGCCACCACCCTGACCATCCGCCGCCCGACCCGTACCTGGGCCGGCCTGCGCAGCTTTGTGCACGACGGTGATCTGCTATCGGGTTTCGACCCGATGATACCGGGCCTGTTTTGGGTTGCGGCACAAGGCGGCTATGGCATCCAGACCTCGCCGGCCATGGGCCAGGCCAGTGCTGCATTGGTGCGTGGCGCGCCGCTGCCGGAGGCTCTGACGCAGTTCGGCCTCGACGCTGGTATGCTCTCCCCTGCCCGCCTGGAGCCCCATTGATGAACACCGCTGAACAAGACAAGGTCATGCAGAACTTCCGTGCGATGGCCGACGCCATCGCCACGCTGTTCTTCCCCCACGCCGAAGCGGTGTTGCATGATCTGCGCTCGCAAAAAGTCGATTACATCGCCAACAATCTGTCCAAGCGCAGCATCGGTGATGACTCGGCGCTGGAGGACATGCTCAGTGATGACGTCAGCGATGTGAACATAGGCCCGTACGAAAAGCTCAACTGGGACGGTCAGAAAATCCGCAGCCTGAGTACCGTGCTGCATGACCACAAAGGTCGTCGGCTGGCGGTGCTGTGCATCAACCTGAATATCTCACTGTTTGAAAATGCCAAGGCGGCGCTGGACCTGTTCCTGTCGCCGAGCAAACTGATCCCGCAACCGGACTCGCTGTTTCGCGATGACTGGCAGGAGCGCATCAATACCTTCCTGCATGCGTGGATGCGCGAGCGCCAGTTGAGCCTGAACCTGCTGACTCGTGACCACAAGCGCGAGCTGGTGCTGGCGCTGCATGCTGAAGGGGCGTTCAAGGGCAAGAGCGCGTCGAACTATGTGGCCAATGTGCTGGGCATGGGGCGGGCGACGGTCTACAAGCATTTGAAGGAATTGAAGGGCTGATCAAGTGGAGGATCAGCCCTTGAGATTAAGCATCAATCGCCGTAGATGTCGGATTTGAAGTATTGCTGCGAGATCTTCTGGTACTCACCACTCGCACGAATGCCATCGATGGCCGCATTCAACTCGCCTACCAACTCGGTATTACCCTTGCGCACCGCAATCCCTGCACCTTCGCCGACGTATTTCGGGTCCTTGAGTTCCGGGCCGACAAACGCATAGCCCTTGCCGCGCGGCATCTGCAAGAAGTCATTCAGGGGAATGGTGTCGGCAAAGATCGCATCCAGCCGTCCGGCCGCCAGGTCCATGTAGATCTCTTCGTTATTGCTGTAGCGCTTGACGTTGATGCCCTTGGGCTCGAACACCTCGGTGGCATACCGGTCGGTGGTGGTGGCGCGCTGTACGCCGATGGTCTTGCCTTTAAGGCTGGCGTATTGGTCATCTACCACGGCGCCTTCCTTCATCACCAGCCGCGATGAGGTGAAGTAATACTTGTGGGTGAAATCCACCGACTTCTTGCGGTCTTCGTTGATGGTCATGGACGACAGGGCCATATCGATTTTCTTCACCTTGAGGGAAGGAATCAGACCGTCGAACTCACCTTCTACCCACACACACTTGACCTTCATCTGCGCGCACAGCGCATTGCCGATGTCGTAGTCGAAGCCGACGATCTTGCCTTCTTCCGTCTTGGACGCGAACGGCGGGTAAGCCGCCTCGATGCCGATGCGCAGGGTTTTCTCGGCGGCCATCAAATGGCTGGAGGCAAGTAGGCCTAGGGTCAGTGCGGTGATAAGGGAGCGCTTCTTCATGGGGGTGTTCTCGCAAGTTGTTGTTGGTTTGGCAAGCCTGAAGAAAGAGATGAAGCCAGTTTTTGTACTTATAATTCCATATTGGACTTTTATGTCTTTATCGTCAATCACCCCGCTTGGCGGTTCAACACCCATGACTTTTTTGCACAACGCAACGGTGTTTTTGAGCGTTCTGCTCTGATTTCTGCGTGCCTATACTCGGTCCAGCCTCTCGGTTCAGCCGAGGGAAAGTCCCACAACAATAATTAAGGACAGCCACCATGACCCAGCCCTTCCTGGCCGCTCGGGATTTTCTGCTCGCTCACCGCACCGACTACGCCACCGCCGTACGGGATTTCCGTTGGCCGCAACTGGGCGAATTCAACTGGGCCCTGGACTATTTCGACGCCATGGCCGAGGGCAATGCGG
This sequence comes from Pseudomonas sp. C 49-2, assembly GCF_003970195.1. Lineage (NCBI taxonomy): Bacteria > Pseudomonadati > Pseudomonadota > Gammaproteobacteria > Pseudomonadales > Pseudomonadaceae > Pseudomonas > Pseudomonas sp. C 49-2. The sequence goes on along the minus strand of NZ_RXYG01000012.1, from coordinate 44,405 downwards.
CGGATGCGCTGTGGATCGTCGAGGAAGACGGCAGCGAGCAGCGCTACAGCTTCCAGCAACTGGCTACGCGCTCCAACCAGGTGGCCAACCACCTGCGCGCCCTCGGCGTGCGCCGGGGTGATCGTGTGTTGTTGATGCTCGGCAATGATGTGGCGTTGTGGGACACCATGCTCGCGGCCTTCAAGATCGGCGCGGTGGTCATCCCTGCCACAGCGTTGTTGAACCCCGATGACCTGCGCGACCGCATCGAGCGCGGGCAAGTTAGTCACCTGGTGGTGGGTGAAGCGCATGTGCACAAGTTCGCCGGGCTGGCGGACGGTTGCAGCCGCGTCTGTGTGGGGTCTGCCCCTGCCGGCTGGGTCGCGCACAATGCAGCCTTTGAACACCCCGAGCAGTTTGAGGCCGAAGGCCGCACCCTGGCCACCGACCCGATGCTGCTGTATTTCACGTCCGGCACCACGTCCAAACCGAAGATGGTGCTGCACAGCCACCAGAGCTACCCCGTCGGCCACCTGTCGACCATGTACTGGATCGGCCTGCAACCGGGCGACCTGCACCTGAATATCTCATCACCGGGTTGGGCCAAACACGCCTGGAGTTGCCTGTTCGCCCCGTGGAATGCCGGCGCGTGCATCTTTATCCATAACGTCGCGCGGTTCAGCGCGCCGGCCTTGCTCAGTGCGTTGGAACGCTACGGCGTGACCAGCCTGTGTGCGCCGCCCACGGTATGGCGCATGCTGATCCAAGAGGATCTCGCCAGCTACAAATCACGCTTGAGCCTGCGCGAACTGGTAGGCGCCGGTGAGCCGCTGAACCCGGAAATCATCGAACAGATCCAGCACGCCTGGGGCTTGCCGCTGCGTGATGGTTTCGGCCAATCGGAAACCACTGCCCTGGTGGGCAACACGCCCGGCCAGGTGCTCAAGCCCGGTTCCATGGGCCGCCCGTTGCCGGGCTATCAGGTTGCGCTGCTCGACCCGGATGGCAATCCTGGTAATGAAGGCGAAGTCGCCCTGCCCCTGGACGTTCGTCCGCTCGGCCTGATGCTCTGTTATGAGGACAGCCCGGAGAAAACCGCCGAGGTCATGCGTGATGGCTACTACCGCACCGGCGACACCGCGCAGATCGACGCCGACGGCTACATCACCTTCGTCGGTCGCGCCGACGATGTGTTCAAGGCCTCCGACTACCGCATCAGCCCATTCGAACTGGAAAGCGCCTTGATCGAACACCCGGCGGTCATGGAAGTGGCCGTGGTGCCGAGCCCCGACCCGGTGCGCCTGGCGGTGCCCAAGGCGTTCCTGATCCTGGCCCACGACGAACCGGGCAGTGCCGAGCTTGCCCGGCACATCCTCGCCTTCGCCCGTGAGCATTTGGCGCCCTACAAACGTGTGCGACGTATCGAATTCGTCACCGAACTGCCCAAGACCATTTCCGGGAAAATTCGTCGGGTAGAACTGCGCCAGATGGAAGTGTTGCGGCGTCAAAGTGACGCTCGGGGTGAGCATGAACACTTCGAGGAGGACTTCGTGCGGCCGACGGCCGAATCCTAGTCGCACAATCCTGTTGAATACTTGCCTGATCCTCCGACTTATCGACTAACGGATAGATAGCCCTTGTGCACTGGTCTAGAGTTCGTCGATAAGCGGCCAGTGCATTGACTATTAAAAAGGCCGCACCTACCGTTGATCAGCAGGTGAGCCATGGAATTACGAATCAACCAAAAGGCCTATCAGGTCGATGCCGACGCGGACACGCCATTGCTGTGGGTGATCCGCGATGACCTGGGCCTGACCGGCACCAAGTACGGCTGCGGCCTGGCCCAGTGCGGCGCCTGTTCGGTGCTGGTGGATGGCAATGTGGTGCGCTCCTGTGTCACGCCGGTTGCCGGGGTGGTCGGGCGGGAAATCACCACCATCGAAGCAATTGAAACCCATGAAGTGGGCAAGCGCGTGGTCGCGACCTGGGTCGAGCATCAGGTGGCGCAATGCGGGTATTGCCAGTCCGGTCAGGTGATGGCGGCCACTGCGCTGCTCAAGCACACCCCCGCGCCCAGCAAGGCGCAGATCGACGCAGCGATGATCAACCTGTGCCGCTGCGGCACCTATAACGCCATACACGCGGCCGTCGACGCCCTGGCCAAACAGGAGGGCGCTTGATGAGCATCCTCAACGAACTGCTGGATGCACCGGTCAACCTATCGCGCCGCCGTTTTCTGGCGAGCACGGCCGTGGGTGCACTGGTCATTGGTTTTGGCCTGCCACTGGGCTCGGGTCGAGTGCAAGCCGCCACCGCCGCTGAACGCGGCACCCAGGTGCCGGCGTTCCTGGAGATTCGCCCCGACGGCACAGTGCGCCTGCTCAGCCCGTTCATGGAAGGCGGACAAGGCACCCACACCGCCATGGCGCAGATCGTCGGCGAAGAACTGGATGCCGACCCCGCCACTTTCATCGTCGAAGCCGCCCCGCCCGGCGAGGCCTATGTGGTGATGGAGAACGGTATGCGCATCACCGGCGGCAGCATGTCGGTGCGCATGAGCTACCCGACCATGCGTCGCCTTGGTGCCCTGGCCCGCGCGATGCTGCTGCAGGCTGGCGCTAAACAATTGGGCGTGCCGGTTGGCGAACTGACCACCCAGCCCGGCCGAGTGGTGCATGCGGCGTCCGGACGTTCGCTGGGTTACGGCGAACTGGCCAGCAGCGCCCTCGACATGCCCGTGCCAGATCCAGCCAGCATCACCCTGCGCGACCCGAGCCAGTTCCGCTGGATCGGCAAGCCGGTCAAGCGCCTGGATGCTTACGACAAATCCACCGGCAAGGCGCTCTACAGCATCGACCTGAAAGTCGACAACATGCTCCACGCGGCGGTACAACATGCGCCACGCCTGGGCATGACCGTCGGCAGCCTGCGCAACCAGCCTCAGGTCGAAGGCATGAAAGGCGTACATTCGGTGCACGTGCTGCCTGGCGCGGTGGCGGTGGTGGCTGAACGTTGGTGGCACGCCAAGCGTGCGGTTGAAGCGATCCAGGTTGACTGGCAGGAAGCGGCCGCCGACTCGACATTGCGCGTCATGCCAGCGGACTTTTCCAGCGACAAGCACTTCGACTTTCTTGCTGCCCAGCAAGGCCCGGTCCGCGACGACGAGAACGAAGGAGACGTCGCCGCCGCGCTGAAAGGTGGCAAGACCCAGCTCGAGGCGACGTATCACAACCAATACCTCAACCACGGCCAACTGGAGCCGCCATCAGCCCTGGCGCGCTTCAATCCGGATGGCAGCCTGGACATCTGGCTGCCCAACCAGGCGCCGGACATGTTCCGCGCCGACATCGCCAAGCGCACCGGCCTCGACCCTGCGCAAATCAACCTGCACTCGCCGCTACTCGGTGGCTTTTTCGGCCGACACTTCCTGTATGACTCGGCCAACCCCTACCCACAGGCCATTGCATTGGCCAAGGCGGTGGGCCGTCCGGTCAAGCTGATCTGGAGTCGCGAAGAAGAGTTCTTGCGCGATGTGCTGCGCCCAGTGGCAGTGGTCAAGTTCCGCGCCGCGCTGGATGACAAAGGCTTGCCGGTCGCCATCGAAGCCGTCAGTGCGACCGAAGGCCCGACCGAAGCCCTCGCTGGCAAACAGGGCGATAAAATCGACCCCACAGCGGTTGAAGGGTTATCGGGCAAGTCCTACGCCATCCCCAACAAACGCATCGCGCAGATCTACGTCAAAGGCGCGCCGATGCTCGGTTACTGGCGCTCGGTGGGCAATTCGCTCAACGACTTTTTCTACGAGTCGTTCCTGGATGAGCTGGCGGACAAGGGCGGGCATGATCCCTATGAGCTGCGCCTGCACCTGCTGCGCGACAACCCACGGCTGACCACCTTGCTGCAAGCGGCGGGTGAACTGTCCGGTGGCTGGAAGCGCGGCCCCTTCACTGCCGAGGATGGCACTCGACGCGCACGTGGCGTGGCCATGGCCTCGCCATTCGGTTCCCACACGGCGGCGATCGCTGAGGTGTCCATCGAGAACGGCAAGGTCAAGGTGCACGATATCTGGCAAGCCATCGACCCCGGCAGCATCGTCAACCCGGCGATTGTCGAGGCCCAGGTCAATGGCGCCGTGGCGTTGGGCTTGTCCCAGACCTTGCTGGAGGAAGCGGTGTACGTGGACGGCAAGCCACGGGCGCGCAACTACGACTTGTATCCGATCCTGGGGCCCGCGCAGATGGCACGGGTGCATGTACGGATAGTCGAGAGTGGCGAAAAGATGGGCGGTATCGGCGAGCCGCCGTTGCCCGCCGTGGCTCCGGCCGTGGCCAACGCGGTGGCGCAATTGACAGGCCAGCGCGTGCGCAGCCTGCCCTTGAGCCGACACACTTTTAGCTGACCTTCAGGAAACGCCCATGAACAACCGTCGATTCGCAAGAACCGCAGGCTGGCTGGTGCTGCCCTGCCTGGTCGCCGCAGGCCTGCTGGCCTGGTACGTTACCCGTGAACCGGCTACGCCGTTCGAACAGGAACAGGCCGCAGCCCACTTCGAGCCCGCCTTGGTCAGCCGTGGCGAGTATGTCGCCCGCCTCAGCGATTGCGTGGCCTGCCACAGTCTGGCGGGCAAGGCGCCGTTCGCGGGGGGCCTGGAAATGGCTACACCGCTGGGGGCGATCCACGCCACCAACATCACACCGGACAAACAGACAGGCATCGGCACTTACAGCCTGGCCGATTTCGACCGTGCGGTGCGCCATGGTGTGGCACCGGGTGGCCGCCGGTTGTACCCGGCCATGCCCTACCCGTCCTACGTGAAACTCAGCGATGACGACATCAAAGCGCTGTACGCGTTCTTCATGCAGGGCATAAAACCGGCCAACCAACCGAATATTCCCAGTGATATTCCCTGGCCGCTGAACATGCGCTGGCCCATCGCCCTGTGGAACGGCGTGTTCGCGCCCACCGCGAATTACGCGGCCAAGCCCAATCAGGACGCCCTGTGGAACCGTGGTGCCTACATCGTCCAAGGCCCCGGCCACTGCGGCAGTTGCCACACGCCCCGCGGCCTGGCCTTCAATGAAAAAGCCCTGGATGAATCTGGCGCGCCGTTCCTTGCCGGCGCCCTGCTCGACGGCTGGTATGCGCCGAGTCTGCGCCAGGACCCTAACACCGGCTTGGGCCGCTGGACCGAGCCGCAGATCGTGCAGTTCCTCAAGACCGGGCGCAACGCCCATGCGGTGGTCTACGGATCGATGACCGAGGCTTTCAACAACTCCACGCAATTCATGCAGGACGAGGACCTGGCGGCCATCGCCCGCTATCTCAAGTCATTGCCCGGCGACCCGCAGCGCGACGGCGCACCCTGGCAGTATCAGGCGGTGGCGGCGGTTCAAGACGCTCCCGGCGCCCACACCTACGCCACTCGCTGCGCCTCTTGCCATGGTCTCGACGGCAAGGGCCAGCCCGAGTGGATGCCGCCCCTGGCCGGCGCCACGTCAGCACTGGCGAAAGAAAGCGCCTCGGCGATCAACATCACCCTCAACGGCTCGCAACGCGTGGTAGCGGCCGGCGTGCCGGATGCCTACCGTATGCCGGCCTTCCGTGAGCAATTGTCCGACGCGGAAATCGCCGATGTACTGAGTTACGTGCGCAGCACCTGGGGCAATAACGGTGGCACGGTGGATGCCAAAGCGGTGGGCAAGTTGCGCGGGCACACTGACCCGGCGAGCAGCAGCCCGATCATCCTGCACATGCGCTGAGTTCAGGGCTTCAGGTTTTTCACGCTGGCAAACGTTGCCTCTCCCCGCGCCTGCTCCAATACGTTCATGGGCGCGGGCGTGGGCAACGCATGCATCACCGGCTTGAGCGCGATGGATCGCTCGCTGTCGGTGACGGAACGCTCGTCGCTGGGCGGCACACCGAAGTACTCGCGGTAGCACTTGGAGAAGTGCGGCGTGGACACAAAGCCGCAGAGCACGGCCAGTTCCACGATGGAAATGGGCGTCTGCTTGAGCAACTGCCGCGCCCGGATCAGCCGCAGCCTGAGGTAGTAGCGCGACGGCGAACAGTGCAGGTATTTCTGGAACATGCGCTCAAGCTGACGACGCGACAACGCGACATACGCAGCCAGCTCATCCAGGTTGATCGGTTCCTCCAGGTTGGCCTCCATCAACGCGACGATTTCCTGCAGCTTGGGCTGCTGGGTGCCGAGCATGTGCTTGAGCGGCACGCGCTGATGGTCCTGCTCGTTGCGGATGCGCTCGTACACAAACATGTCGGAGATGGCCGCCGACAGCTCATGCCCGTGATCACGGCCGATCAGGTGCAGCATCATGTCCAGGGGCGCCGTGCCGCCCGAACTGGTGAGACGGTCGCGGTCGAGGGTAAACAGGCTGGAACTGACCGTCACCCGTGGAAACGCCTCCTGCATGGCCGCCAACCATTCCCAGTGCACGCTGCATTCATAGCCATCCAGCAAACCGGCCCGCGCCAACACAAAGCTACCGGTACAGATACCGCCCAGTCGCTTGGCGTAACGTGCCTGGCTGCGCAACCACTTGACCAGCTCACCCGTCACGGTGCCCTGGATGCCGATGCCACCGCAGACAATCACAATGTCGGCGGACGGCACGCTGAGAATCGAACCGTCCGGCGTGATGGGCACGCCGTCACTGGCCCACACGGGATTGCCGTCCGGGCTCGCGGTGTGCCATTTGTACAGTTCCTGGCCCGAGAGCTGGTTGGCCATGCGCAAGGGCTCGACCGCTGAGGCCAGTGACATCAGGGTGAACTGGTCCAGCAGCAAGAACACGATGCTGCTTACAGGGCGGCCACTCATGGCGGTGAGGCTGCGGCCACTGGTTTTTGCGTGCGTTCGGGCTGCCGCGCGGTGAGCAAGCCGACCAGGGAAATCAGCAGGGCCAGGCCGATGGTCGATGACACTTCAAAACGGTGTTCAGGCGTGACCAGCATCACCGTCAATGCGGCACAGATGAACGCAATGACCAGCCAGGTCAGCCAGGGAAACAGCCACATCTGGAAGGTGAGCGTGACGTTGCGCTGTCGCAGGATCTTGCGCATGCGCAACTGCGACACGGCGATCACCAGGTACACCAGCAAGGCAATGGCGCCCGAACTGGCCAGCAGAAACTGGAACAACCCAGCCGGCGCGAAGTAACTGAACAGGGTCACGCCCGCGCCCAGGATGGTGCTGGCAATCACCGCGGCCCTAGGCACGCTGGCCGCCGAGGTCTTCTTCATCAACGTGGGGGCATCCCCGCGCTTGCCCAGGGAAAACAGCATGCGCGAGGCAATGTAGATGGAGGAATTCATGCAACTGGCCACAGCGATCAACACCACCCCATCAACCAGCAGCTTGGCGTGGGGAATGTTCATCAGCTCCAGGGCGCGCTGATAAGAGCCTACCGAGGCAAGTAACGGGTCATTCCACGGCACTACGGAAATCACCACGAAGATCGACAACAGGTAAAACACACCAATGCGCCACATCACCGAGCGCGTGGCCCGGGCGATATTCTGCGCCGGGTTACTGGACTCGGCCGCCGCGATGGTGACCGCCTCAGTGCCGATAAAACTGAACATGATGGTGATAAAGGCCCCAACCACCGCCGACAGTCCGTTGGGCGCGAAACCGCCGTGTTCCTCCATCAACCGGCTCAACCCACTGACCTCGCGCTCGGGAATCCAGCCCATCAGCACCGCAAAGCCCAAGCCGATGAAGCCGATGATCGCGATCACCTTGGCCATGGCGAACCAGAACTCGAACTCGCCGTACTTGGACACGCTGAACAGATTGGTGACCACCAACAAAAAGATCGACAACAAGGCAAACAGCCAAGCGTCGATCTGCGGGAACCACTGGTTGAGGATATGCCCGGCGGCCAGGGCCTCGATGGGGATCACCAGCACCCAGAACCACCAGTACAACCAACCGATGGTGAAGCCGGCCCAGCGCCCGATGGCCTGGTCGGCATAGGTCGAGAAAGACCCGGTATCGGGGTTGGCCACCGCCATCTCCCCGAGCATGCGCATGACCAGCACCACCAGCGTGCCAGAGAACAGATAAGCCAGCAGCACCGCCGGCCCCGCCGCCGCAATCGCATGCCCGGAACCGACAAACAACCCCGCGCCGATAATGCCTGCAATGGAAAGCATGGTCACATGACGCGGCTTGAAGCCTTGCGCCAACTGGCCGTTGGAATCGTTGGAATTCAGGCTATTCATTGTTTTTGTTGTTCTCGGTGATCGACGTCAAGGTGTACTGACTGAAGAGTCAGGCGATCATCATTTCTTAATGATGGGTCACCTTACGCGGCCTGAGTTCATCAAAAATAGCCTGGGAGCGGCGGGAGTTGGTCTGATATCGACATGGGACCTCATCTGACGGCGGAATCAGAACCTGGCTACTTAACAGATCACCGGTTACGCACGGACATACCTGCGAAGCCTCAGCACAATCGAACCCCCACGGATAGATGAGGGCACTGTGCATCCAAATAAGAACCCTTATGAGTTAAACCTCCGCCCTGACTGTCACTTTCGCCAATCGCTTTTATATACATATAAAGTATGCATAATGAGGACTTTCAGGATTCAATATGACAAGGCAAAAAGCATTGCAAATCAGCAGAAGCACAAAGGCGTCAGCCTTGCCGACGCGGAATCGGTGTTCTACGACGAAGCGGCTCTGACCATTCAAGACAATGATCACGACGAGGAGCGATGGGTAATCATGGGTACTGGTACAAAAGGAAGGGTCTTAGTGGTGGCCTACACCTATGGTGACCCAAACTTCGTACGCATTATCAGTGCCAGGCTCGCATCCAAAAATGAAAGACACCAGTATCTGGAGGCTTGAACCATGCAAGACGAATACAATTTCAGTACTGGCAAACGCGGCGCGGTTGCCAGTACCAAGGGCAAGACCCGCATCACGATCATGTTAGATGATGCAGTAATTGAAGCCGCCCGCGAGCGTGCGGAAAATGCCGGTACGGGCTATCAAACAGTGATCAATAATCTGTTGCGCCAGGCGCTGCTCCCCCAAGGCACGCATAACCTCACGCCTGCATCGACGAAAAAGACCAAAACCCTACAAATAATTAACGATGGCATTGGGCCTGGCGAGGTCGAAGCACTGGAACAGCAGTTGATAGCGCTCGCTGGCGAGTTGAATCGAGTGCTTGGCACACCCAAACTGACCAAGTCAAAAGCCAAACCCAATCAGTGAAGGTATTCCTGTGCCTACATGCTCGATAAACATTATCCGCCAAGCCACACCCGACGACGTGCGTGCCCTGATCGAACTGGACGCCTACGCAACCGCCCACACCCCTCGCCGCGTGTTCATCCATGACGCCGTGGTTCGCCAACAATGCCTGGTTGCCGTCGACACCGCTGGCCGATGCGCCGGTTACCTGGTGCTGACCCATGACTTTTTCGATCATGGCTTTGTGGCGCTGGTCGTCGTGTCGCCGGCGCATCAGCGTCAAGGTGTGGCGCTGCGGTTGCTGGCGGCGGCGCAGGCGGCATGCAAGACGCCCAAGCTGTTTGCTTCGACCAATGCGTCAAACACCGCAGCCCAGGCGCTGTTTGCAAAGGCTGGATTCGTGCCGAGCGGGCAGATCGACAACCTGGACGACCACGACGCTGAGCAGGTGTATGTGAAATTCATCCAACCCCTGTGATTGTGTTTCCCATCGGCTCCACGCCCCCTCCATCGAACCTCCCGTAAAACTCCACCCCCCTTGTGCACACTGGCGCCTCCCAAAACAGCGACAACGCTTTAGAGGTCTCCATGCTCCGAACTCTTGCGACTAGCCTCCTGCTGATGTCGGCGCCCCCGGCGATTGCAACGCCGCTCACGGCCGAACAGCTTTCGGCCATCGACCGTTATGTAACCTCGCAAATGGCCCGACAGCAGTTGCCGGGGCTTGCCCTCGGTGTGTATCGAAACGGCCACACCGTATTCGCCAAAGGCTATGGACTGGCGAATGTGGAACTCAACGTGCCCATGAGCGCGGACAGCGTTTTGCAATCCGGCTCGGTGGGCAAGTCCTTTACCGCAACGGCCGTCATGATGCTGGTGGAACAAGGCAGGGTTGGCCTGGATGACAGCATCCGGCAGTATTTTCCCGAAGCGCCGGCCAGTTGGGCGCCAATTACAGTAGCCAACCTTCTGTCCCACACGTCCGGGCTGTCGGCCTATGACACGCCTGAGCTGCAAAAGCCCGGCGCACCGCTGGATATCCGCCAGGACTTTACCGACGCACAACTGACGGCGGCCATTGCCAAACTGCCGGTCAACTTCAAGGCGGGCGAAGGCTGGACGTACGAAAACACCAACTTCGTGTTGCTCGGTATCCTGATCCATCGCGCCAGCGGGCAGCCCTATGGCGAGTTTCTCCAGCAACGTATTTTCACACCGTTGGGCATGACCTCGTCGCGCGTCATCTCAGACCTAGACCTTGTGCCCAACCGTGTCTCGGGCTACGAAAAGGTGGACGGTGTGTTGAGGAACCAGGAATGGGTCTCGCCGACGTTCAACGCTACCGCAGACGGCACGCTCTACTTCACCGTGCGCGACCTGGAGCGCTGGGACCGTGCCCTTTACGATGAAACTCTGCTGAAAAAAGCCTCACTGAGAAAAATGTGGACGCCCTACCCCTACGCCGGCAAACAGCGTGCGCAAGGCTATGGTTTCGGATGGGAAATTCGCACGATCAACGGGCACCCCGTGGTCGAGCACGGCGGCTCCTGGCAAGGCTTTACCTCGTCTATCTCGCGCTACCTCGACGACAGGCTGACGGTGGTGGTGCTGACCAACCTGGATGCCGAGCACAGCTACCCGGAAGTCATCGGGCGTGGCGTGGCGGGCTTGATCGAGCCTGGCTTAAATGAGCATGGCCGGAAAAAAACTGCCCTCTCCATCATTCCTCCACAAAACCTCCCATGAATGCGCACGTTGGCTGTGCACAATCAGGTTCATCACAGTGCCCCATCGAGCGGGTCACGCGGAGAGCCCAATGATTCCAGCCCTGTACGTCGCAAAAACCGGCTTGTCGGCCCAGGACACCCAGCTGACGACCATTTCCAATAACCTGGCGAACGTCTCGACCACCGGTTTCAAACGCGATCGTGCCGAGTTCCAGGATTTGCTCTATCAAATCAAGCGCCAGCCGGGCGCGCAATCGACGCAAGACAGTGCGTTGCCGTCGGGCCTGCAACTCGGCACCGGCGTGCAGATCGTCGGTACCCAGAAGAACTTCAGCGCCGGCAGCCTGCAGACCACCGGGCAACCGCTGGACCTGGCCGTGAATGGCCGGGGGTTTTTCCAGGTGCTGCAGCCGGACGGCACCATCGGCTATACCCGTGACGGCACCTTTCATCTGAACGCCAATGGCCAGGTGGTCACCGCCAGCGGATTCGCCCTGGAGCCGGCCGTTGTGGTGCCGGACAACGCCAAGACCTTCACCGTCGGCCAGGACGGCACGGTGTCCATCACTGTGGCCGGCAACCCCGCGACGCAAGTCATCGGCAACCTGCAGACCGCCGACTTCATCAACCCGGCTGGTTTGCAGGCAATCGGCGGCAACCTGTTCCTGGAAACCGCGTCCAGTGGAGCGCCCCAAGTCGGCACGCCGGGGCTCAACGGCTTTGGCAGCACGTTGCAGCGCTCCCTGGAGACTTCGAACGTGAGCACGGTAGAAGAGATGGTCAACATGATCACCACGCAACGGGCCTATGAGATGAATTCCAAAGTGATTTCCACCGCCAACCAGATGTTGGGCGCCCTCACCCAGAAGCTATGATCAACACATAACAGCGTGGACCATGGAACGGCAATCACGACAAGGCCTATTCACCGAGCAGACTATGAACGATTACCCCGCCGCATCGACACCCCGGCCCAACAGCATCCGAGAGAACCAGGCTTTGGTGCTGATCGCGGAAGACGAGCCCGAGATTGCGGATATCCTGATCGCCTATCTCAAGCGCAGCGGCTTTCGCACCGCCCACGCCCTTGATGGCCGGCGTGCGCTGGAGCTGCACCTGAGCCTCAAGCCAGACCTGATGCTGCTGGATGTGCTGATGCCCCATGTCGATGGCTGGCAAGTCCTGGCCGAAGTGCGCCATCGCGGCAACACGCCGGTGATCATGCTGACCGCACAGGACCAGGACATGGACAAGTTGATGGGTTTGCGTATCGGTGCCGATGATTACATCGTCAAGCCGTTCAACCCGGCCGAGGTGGTGGCACGTACCCAGGCGGTTCTGCGGCGCTCCGTCAACTACAAATCCGGCGTCAGCGCCAGCGTGTTGCGAGTGGATGGGTTTGAAATCGATATCGAAAGCCATCAGGTCACGGTGAACATCGAAGGCAACACGTTGCCGCTGCTGCTGACCGTCACCGAGTTCAGATTGCTGGCGCAGTTGGCCCGAGCGCCGAAACGCGTGTTCAGCCGCGCAGAATTGTTGTCACTGTGCTCGCCGGAGAGCGACAGCCTGGAACGCACGGTCGACAGCCATATCAGTAAGTTGCGCCGCAAGATCGAAGACCTCGGGCTGCAAGGCGTGCCGGCGAGCATTCGCGGGGTGGGTTATCGGTTCGGGAGTGGCGCGTGAAACTATTCAATGGCTTGAGCCGCCAGATCATCTTGTCCATGTCGGTCGTGGTGCTGTGCGTGATCGCCTTGGCGGTGATCGGCTCCTATGTGTTCTACGCCCTGCTCTGGACCTACTGGCCGCTTACGGACGAGCAGGTCGACGAGTGGATGCCGGCCAATGCCGAATGGGCGTGGATGGGCTTGACCACCTGCGTCAGCCTGGCGGTAGGCGCACTCGTGGCCACCAAGTTATCCCGTCGCATCCTGATGCCCTTGAATTCTGTGGCCGAAAACCTGCGCAAACTGGCGGACGGCGACCTCGATGTGCAGGCCGTGGCCAGCGACGAGTCCATCGGTGAGGCGGCTATTTTGGTGAATGACTTCAACAGCATGGCCCAACGTTTGAAACGCATGGCGCAGGAGCAGGCGTTCTGGAACGCGGCGATTGCCCACGAACTGCGCACGCCGCTGACCATCTTGCGGGGTCGCCTGCAAGGTTTGGCCGAGGGCGTATTCGAGCCGGACACGGCGCAGTTCTACAGCCTGCTCGGGCAGGTCGAAGGGCTGGCGCGGATGATCGAGGACCTGCGCGTGGTGGGTCTGGGTGACAGCGGCTACCTCGACATCAACGTGCAAGAGGCCGACCTCGCCGCAGGGGTTGAGGACGATGTGCGGCTGTTCGAACCGAGCCTGGCCGCTGCTGGTTTTACCCTGCAACTGGACCTGCAACGCCGCATTCTGCGCTGCGATCCCGCGCGTATCCGCCAGGCCTTGCTGGCCCTGCTGGACAACGTGCGTCGGCACGCGACACCGGGCAACGTCAACGTGCACCTGAGCACGCGTGATGGCGTTCATTACCTGAGGGTACGCGACGACGGCCCTGGCATTGATGAGGACTTTGCGACGCACCTTTTCGAAGCCTTTCAGCGCGGCGAAAACTCTCGCTCACGCGCCCAGGGTGGCAGTGGCTTGGGCCTGGCGGTGGTGCGTGCGATTGCCATTGCCCATGGCGGCGCGGTGACGTGTCGAAAAATGGAAAACGGCGGAACGCTGTTTGAACTCAGCTGGAACCTTTGAGTAAACCAGGCCCCGCCATGTGCATCTTTTCCATGATGTTCAAAAAAAACCAACGCTATCGATGCTTTGTCTTATTGAACGCCGAGCATGTTTGCATTGCGTTCAAAAGCTGCGTTGCAACGCCTCAAAACGGGCATTGGATAGAAGTTGAACGCATCAACCTGTCGTGGCTGGGGCATCCCGTCCCCAGCCGTGCCCGGATAACTTAACGAGTGTGAACATGAGCCCTTCCCTATCACTCCTCGAAGAGTCGCTGCGACTGCACACGGCCCGCCTGAAACGGCTGCAACGGTTCTGGGTGCCGCTGCAACAGCGCGCGCCCAAGTGGGTGCTGGCGCTGTGGATCATCGGCGTTTTCGGGTCACTGGCGACGCAATGCTGGTGCCACTGGTTCGTGACCGCGCCGCTGATCTGCGTGTTGATCGTCGCAGAAATCGTGATCGACGAGGCGCAGATGACACTTCAGTTGCGCACCGATGCCGTTCGCGATTCGCTGCGAGCAGCGCGTGGCGGCTATTCATATGCCTGATATCGTGGTGAGCGGGCTTGCCCCGCTCACCACAATAAGCCCGCTCACCAAAATCGCTCGGAAACCTTGAGCAGAAGGCTATGCCTACCGGGCAACCAATCCCGGATTGAACATCCCCTCAAAACGCACCTTGTTCGCCGCGTAATACGCCGCCACCGCCTTGTCTGCCGTACTCTCCCGCGCCTGCATCATCAGCGCTTCGAGGTCGGCCTGAGGGATCGAGAAATGCGCAAAGAAGTACGCCACCTCGGGGTGTTCCTGGCTGAAGCCTTTACGGGCCATGGCGTGGATCTGCTCCGCGCCGCCGAAAACCTGCTTGGGATCATCCAGATAGCGCAGCGACCATTTGGAGAACATCCAGTGCGGGCTCCAGGCGTTGACCAATGACCACTTGTCGCGCTTGAGATTGCGGTCCAGCTCGTTGAGCATGCCGCTTTCCGAAGACCCCACCAGTTTGTAGCCCGTCAGCTTGTAATCCTCAATCGCCTTGACGGTGAGCTTGTACTGGCCGTTGCCGACTTCGGAGGTAAAGATCTTGCCGTCGAACTTCTCGCGGATCCCGGGTTTGTTCAGGTCTTCCACGCTGGAGACTTCCGCGACCGGCACCGAAGTGGGTACAGCCATGCCGATTCGCCCTTCATACAGCACGCCAAGATCTTCAAGCCGGTCCTTGTACTTGTCGTAGAACGCCTTGTGAGTGCTGGGCAGCCAGACCATCGGGATCAGGTCGATATTGCCGTTGGCCAGCGCCTGGAACTGGATGCCGATGTCGGCCATCACCAGCTTGACCGGTTGCTTGAGATGTTCCTGCAAGGCCGTACTGGCGAGCTTGACGGTGATTTCCGTGTCGGACCAGTTCACCCAACCGATGCGGACCGGTGGTTTCTCCTCTGCGTGGGTCACCGCCGCACTGGCGCCCAGCGCAAGGCCGAACAGGTAGGCACAGGCTTTTTTCCGACAGTGCACATGAGCATTCATCAGACGTCCTCCTAAGGGATGACGCCGATCTTAGCGACGACTTCAGCGCATCGCAATAAAAATGTACATGCATGTAGAGCATTATTGACACACATGTACATTTATCCTAATTTCAGATCGCCGAGCCTGATGATGCCCACTACGGAGCACAGAATAATGTCCAGCGATCCCCTGCTGCAGCCCTACAAAATCAAGCACCTGACCCTGCGCAATCGGATCATGACCACGGCCCACGAACCGGCCTATCCGGTGGACGGCATGCCGCAGGCGTTGTACCGCGCCTACCACGTCGAACGCGCCAAGGCCGGCGTGGCCTTGACCATGACTGCAGGCTCCGCCGCCGTATCGCGGGACAGCCCGCCGGTGTTCAATAATGTGCTGGCGTACAAAGATGAAGTGGTTGGCTGGTTGAAAGACCTGACCGATGAGTGCCACGAACACGGTGCGGCGGTGATGATCCAGCTGACGCACCTGGGCCGGCGCACACGCTGGGACAAGGCCGACTGGCTGCCGGTGGTCTCGCCGTCACACCGTCGTGAAGCGTCACACCGCTCCTTCCCGAAGAAGATGGAAGACTGGGACATCGAGCGGATCATCAAGGACTACGTCGACGCCGCCGAGCGCATGAAAGCCGCCGGGTTGGATGGCCTGGAACTGCAAGCCTACGGCCATTTGATGGACCAGTTCTGGTCACCGCTGACCAACGAACTGGACGGCCCTTACGGTGGTTCGTTGGAAAACCGCATGCGCTTTACCTTCGACGTCCTGCGCGGCATTCGCCAGCGCGTCGGTGAAGAATTCCTGCTAGGCGTGCGCTACACCGGCGACGAAACCGTGCCGGGTGGATTCACCGCCAGCGAAGGCCTGCAGGTTTCGCACATGCTCAAGGACAGTGGGCTGGTGGACTTTCTCAACGTGGTACGTGGGCATATCGATACCGACGCAGGGCTGACCGACGTGATTCCGATCCAGGGCATGCGCAACTCGCCGCACCTGGATTTTGCCGGCGAAATCCGTGCGGCCACCGGCTTCCCCACCTTCCATGCGGCGAAAATCCCGGACGTCGCCACCGCGCGCTACGCCATTGCGTCGGGCAAGGTGGACATGGTCGGCATGACCCGCGCCCATATGACCGACCCGCATATCGTGCGCAAGATCATCGAGCGCCGTGAAGAAGACATCCGCCCCTGCGTCGGCGCCAACTACTGCCTGGACCGCATCTACCAGGGCGGCGCCGCCTACTGTATCCACAACGCGGCCACCGGCCGTGAAACCAGCATGCCCCATGACATTCCCAAGGCAGCGGTGAAGCGCAAAGTGCTGATCATCGGCACGGGTCCGGCCGGGCTGGAAGCGGCCAGGGTTGCCGGCGAGCGCGGGCATGATGTGACAGTAATGGAAGCGGCGGACCAGCCCGGCGGGCAAATCCGCCTGACCGCCCTGAGTGAGCGGCGCCGCGAGATGATCGGCATCATCGACTGGCGCATGGCCCAGTGCGAACGCCTTGGTGTGAAATTCCACTTCAACACCTGGGCCGAGGCCGAGACGGTGCTGGCCCATGAGCCGGACGTGGTGATCGTCGCTACCGGCGGCATGCCGCACACAGAGGTGCTGGCTCAGGGCAATGAATGGGTGGTGTCGACCTGGGACATTATTTCCGGCGACGTCAAACCGGAGCGCCATGTGTTGATCTTCGACGATGCCGGCGACCATGCCGCGCTGCAAGCCGCCGAGGTGATTGCGCAAAGTGGCGCCAGCGTCGAAATCGTCACCCCGGACCGTGCGTTCGCCCCTGAAGTCATGGCCATGAACCTGGTGCCCTACATGCGCAGCCTGCAGGACCTGGATGTGACCTTTACCGTGACCTATCGGGTCGAGTCGGTGGAGAAACGCGACGGTCGCTTGCTCGCCCGCTTTGGCAGTGACTACGGCGCGGTGCACAAGCAACGGGTGGTCGACCAGGTGGTGGTCAACCATGGCACGATTCCCCTGGATGACCTGTACTTCGACTTGCGCAAGCATTCCAGTAATGGCGGCGCGGTTGAGCAGCAGGACTTGATTGCAGGGAACGCGCAGAACATCGTGACCAACCCTGAAGGTTGCTTCCAACTGTTCCGGATCGGCGATGCAGTGGCCGCACGCAATACCCATGCGGCGATCTACGATGCGTTGCGGTTGGTCAAGGACCTTTAAAAACGCTCAAACACCCCCGGTGTGGTTTCGGCATAGCCAAACGCCCCATAGAAGCGGTCCAGTTCGCGCCGCTTCAAGGCCTTGCCGGTGAACACGCTGACATACTGGGGAATACGCCGGAACCGCACCACCACCTCTTCGGTGGTGTTCATCGAGATATAGCCGATCTGCGTCAGGTAGATGGTCCGCGCACGCACATCAGCCGCCTCTTCATCGTAGCCAAAACGTCGGAACATCCCGGTCAGGGCATTGATGCGGGTGTCATCAGCCTGCGCGATTTCTGCCGCGACTTCCGCCGATTGCATCGCCCAACTGCGTACGGCAAATTCGAATTGTGAGTCGAACAGCTCCGGGTTCAACCAGCACTCGAAGACGTTGAGAATAGCCTCGGAAATACTCTCGGCATAGCGGTCGCACTGGTGCACCAGGTTGCCGGTGTTCTTGTCGCGCCATCGGGTCAACAACGCAGCAAGCAGTTGCTCCCGATCTTCGAAAAACCAATAGAAACTGGTGCGTGACAAGCCAAGCTGCTTGGCCAGGGGCATCACGCGCACGGCGTCGATACCGGACTCTTTCAGGGCCGCGTAGGCGGCGTCCAGCCACACATCGACCGAGCCGCGCCAGCCTGTGTCCTGGTTCTTGCCTCGCGGTTTTGCGGGTTGCGACATCCTTGGGTCACCTTTACCTGGGAATTGCCGGTCACTCTACACGCCCAAGCAGGACAGCGCACAGAGAGTGTACAGCGACGTACATTTCACCCTTGGCCACCGCGCTCAACGCCACTCAACTCGGCTGCGGATGAAGACTTGATCCAGCGGGTGATCAATGCCAGGGAGCCGGGCGCATAAGCATGACGCCCCAGCCCTGCGAACAGATACTCTTTCCATACGGGCCACTGCGTTACCAATTGATAATTGAACAGGCTAGCCCTTAACAAGCTGTGAGTGGCGTCGGGGATCACTACCGTTTGTCTTTGCCTGACGCCTGCAAATAGATCCCGGTAGAGACGCGAGTCCTCGGCAGTATCGACGTTCAAGTCCAGCGCACCCCAGATCGCCAATACCGGCCCCCTCGTGGTCTTCAATGCCGCCGTCACATCTTCGTTGTAGTTTTTCTGGACGAAGTTGAAATGGGCCGCGTCCATGCGGGGAAAAAGGTCAGGGTTGTAGGTTTGATCCGACGCGCCGAAAACCCGGTCGTTCTTCGCATATTCGGCCTTCACGGCTGCGTCGATTTCATCCTGGGTCCGCCCTTCATCTGCCATTCGTACCCGCGTGTAGTACATGCCTTGTCGGCGCCAGTTCACGGCTGCGCCGACAATCACCGAAAAGCCGGGATCTCCTTCACTGGCGGCGCGTGGAATCACCCAGCCGCCTTGGGAAAAACCCAGAAACCCGACCTTATCGGCTACAACGCCCTTTTGCTCGCGCACCAGGGCAAGTGCAGCCAGGGCTTCCGTGGCTCGATCTGACATCGACTGGTTGAGCCAATTCCCCGTGCTCTGTCCGACCCCCTGTTTGTCCCACGTGAAAACGCCTATTCCGGCGTCGAGCAAACTGTTGATGAGCGGGAAATAGCCGTCGGACGCAAAACGGTCCATGGGCCCATCCCCATGAATGATCAGGACGATGGGCCCCGCTTGCACATCGGGAGGCAATGCCAGCGTCCCAACCAACTGCGCCCCTCCTGAGCGAAACGTCAGCGTCGAAACCCGGGCATTGCTGAACGCCATATCGGACAGATTCTGCAGAATGAAAACAGTCAAGCCCAGCAGCACTGCGCAGATTCCCGCGACGACAAACATCACAAACTTCTTATGCATCCTGATCGCTACCCTGTCTATCGGCCGAGCCTCAGGGGCATGCGACCCAGCTGTTCATGCGGTCAATAAAACTCATCCAGCAAACAGTAGAACGCTATGCGTCGATGATCCGGCTCCACGCCATAGGCCCTGAAAAACGGAGCGACCCAGGCGGCTCCACAGTTACGTTCAATACTTCGGGCTGCCAGCGCAAGATCCTGATAGATGTCACTGATACCGAGCCGACCGCAGTCGATGTAGCCGGTAAAACGGCTGCCTTCCATCATGAAGTTGGGCAGGCAGGCATCGCCGTGGGTGACCGCAAGATCTTGGACCTTGGGACGTGACGCCAACAATTCTGCAAAGGCATCGGCGGCAGTCCGGCCTGTTCGATCATCGTCAAAATCGTCCTCGTCAACGAGGCCAGCAAGCATTCGGCTCCTGGCGATGTCTATGCGCTGCTCCAACGAGTGATCAAAGGGACATAGCTCAACAGGCACCTGATGCAGCGCGCGCAAGGCCGTTGCGAGGATGCTGATGAGTTCGGTTGGAGATACGCTGGCGCAATCGGACAGATCCTTTCCGGGAACAGCCGTCATCAGCAACCAATGCCGATCACTTTCCGTCGTGGCATCAAGCACTGTCGGCCCAGGCAAGTTCAGCCCGTTCATCCAACCCAGTCGCTCAATCTCTTGCGGCAGCTCGCTGTGTACGCCAATAGGCTCGGCCTTCACGAACAGGTCCTGCGCATCGGCACCGCGGACGCGAAAAACCTCGGCCCCGGATTCGCCAACCATTTGGCGCTCGATCGTCGCCCCATCGAACTGCCGGGACCACTGGGAAGGAAATTTCATCAGCGCTTTACTCTCTTATCAACAAAAGCAGCCATCGTCATTACCAGCCCCCCTTCCTTGCGAGGCAACATTCTTCACCAGCATCGATAAGACAGGAATTCAGGTATCGGCTCATGGGCCGACTCCAGGTGGTGAGTGATGGGGTTGAAGAAAAGCGTACCCGGTATGAGGCAGACGGCAGCACCCGGTTTGCTGTTCTAAAGAAAACGCAAATTAGCACTTTGTTTTTTGGATAATCCACACGCTAAAGGTAAAGAGTTGTGAAAGAGTTCCCCTCGGTTTCACATCCCGCGTGGAGCCTCACGCGTATCGGGAGCAAGCAGGCTCACTGCCCAATCATGCTACTGACCTTCAATTGTCCTTTAGCGTCGCTGCACGCCCTACCCCAACTCACGCTTGAGCTGCTCTCGATCCAACGCCCCATCCCAGCGTGCAATAAACAGCGTGGCAACGCCGTTGCCGATCACGTTGATCAGCGCGCCGCCTTCCGAGATAAATCGGTAAACGCCCAACACCAGCACCAACCCCGCCGCAGGAATTACATCGATCGAACCGAGGGTAGCGGCCAGGGTAATGAACGCGCCGCCGGTCACACTCGCCGCGCCTTTGGAGGTCAGCAGCAGGATCAACAGCAAGGTCACTTGGTGATACAGCGACACATCGAGGTCCAGTGCCTGGGCAATGAAGATCGCCAGCACTGTCATGTTGATGCAGCTGCCGTCCAGGTTGAAGCAATAACCTGCCGACGATCCAGCGCTCGACGTTGCTGGCTGAACAGTCCAACTACCCAAGTGAGCAAGCCCTGAAACTGGCCACCAGGGACCTCACCAACCCGGCGCTGCAAGTACGTGAGAGCGCGGTACAGGCTGCATTAAACTGGGCGATTCAGATGGCGTGCGGAAGCGGCCTCGACAGGTAAGTCGATGTCCACTCCTAACGAGTGTCATAGACGATTGTTCTCGAACGACTTCGCAAGAAAATCAATCAGTGCGCGTACCGAGGGAAGCAGCCCTCTGCGTGAAGGAAATACCGCAGTGATAACACCTTCAGCGGGCTCCCACGGCTCTAATAGTCGGAGCAAACGCCCATCGGCCAACTCCTGGCTGATCGTCGCGTGTGGCAACACGGCTATGCCGACGCCTTCAAGGATTGCGCTTTTTAATACGGCAATGTCGTCGCTGACAAGGCGTGGGAAATGGCTGATCAAAACCGTTTCACTGCTCGGACCAGTGAGTTGCCAACTGTAGTTAGCCCCCAGCAATAGCCTGGCTTATCTAGTCCGGGCATGCCGGATGGCGAATTCTGAGAGAGGCATGGTGAGCTCCTGTAAGAGAATCAGCACCTGATGCTCACCTGAAGGCCTGAGAGGACCCAGCAACAATACGAATTCGGGTCTGTCCGTAATGTTGTTCTTAATCCTGTACTTGTTCGTACTGGATTACCCTGGCCTTCAGTAGCTTTTCGCAGAAACGAAAAAAGACGCCTAAGTCTGTATTCCGTAAATCATAGGCAAAAAAAGCCACTCGATTGAGTGGCTTTTTTTTTGTATTTTGAGCGGGAAACGAGACTGACATTCCCGCGCTATCTCCCTGAAACAATTGATGTTTTTTTGCACATTCGTCGTTTCGATGTGCGCAACTATGTACTCATTTGTGGAGGCTGGCAAGCCGCTGAGCAGCCACTTCTGCTTCGAGTGTCAGCCGTGTCCGAGATCCCCGTGTGGCATCGCCGACAGCGGCTTCTGAAAAACACGCGAGAGGCAACAAAGCCCAGGCCTGGGCAGACCAAATGCGCTATCTAGGAGGAGTCTCCGTGCTCGGCCAAAGCCTACGCGCACGCATGTTGCCTGCCCCCACAAGGCCACTCCCCCATCACTGCGCTCACCCAAGCAAGCTGAGAAACAGCTTGTGATCCAGCGGTGGCGTCACCGAAGCATAGATCACCTTCACCACTGCTTCGTCGCTGGCGCCGGCTTCGCGCACCAGATCTTTTTGCAGCAGGAAGCGTTGGCTGGCCAGTTTCAGATGGGCGACGCGGTAGGCGCTGTCCAGCGCATCCATATCGGCATAGTGAAAGTGCGCATACCAAAGCACAGTCGGTGAGTTCTTCTCGCGAACAGCAAACTCAGCAACGTAATCGCCGCTGGCAGTGAGCTCTCGTCGGTGAACCAGGTTGATATCGACCTTTCGGTGGGTCCACAGGTAGTCGACGTTTTCCTGGGTCGGACGCTGTGCCTTGTAGCCTTTGCTGCAATAGTCGTGCGCCGCTTCGAGCATGTCAGCAACCTTGGTTCGATAGTCGTCCAGCAACGACACCACACCAGGCTTGGCAGCATGGGCGACCTCGATTTCGTCAATAATGCCGCTCAGTTTTCCGGCCTGCTGTGTCAGCATAATGTCCCAATCCATCGGGTTGACGTGCTCGCGACGTGTCGGGTCTTGCAGCTTTTTCATCTGGAAGTGGATGGAGCGTTCGATGTGTGTTCTTTGCTCCATCAGTTGATTGGCAGCGATCTTCAAATTGGCCAAGGAGCGCCTGACAGGTGCAGGTGCTGGCCTTACAGGGCCGGCAACGACCAGCTCCTTCCAGCCCCCTTCAGTGGGGTGCTCGATAAAACTGGCGACCCGCTGCTGGGTGAAGGGATCACGAATATCCATGATGGCTTCCGGTTCGTCGGGTTGCGCCGCCCGAACATCACCGATCAATGTGCCACGTTTCTGGGTCCTGAACACACGATGAGTGGAACGCTTAGGCTCTCGAAGTGTGAGCGCACGCGTGGGCAGTGCCACCCCTTCCTCCTCACGAATCATTTGCGCCAGGTCTGACTCGGCACTACTACGGGCTTGGTCCAGCCGTTCCAGAAAGCGTGCCTGATATAGAGGACGGCTCAGCCCAGGATCAAGCTCATGCAGTGAGCCAGAGGCACGCGCAAGGGCGCCATACTGGTTGATCAACGTCGTCAGCACCGCCTTGCGCTCGCTGACAGAAAAATGTGAATACGTCCTCAACGCAATGTGAGAAGAGGTCGCCAATCGCAGGTTCTGTTCGTTGAGCAACTGGCAAAAATGATGGACATAGGGTGCGTCCGTCAGCTTGAGCCGATCGATACTCAGCGTCCTGAGGAGGTAGAGGTTGTTGAGGACAACGTTAAACGGGTCGGCCATTTCCTGGGTGGGCAGTGATTTCACGAACGCCCGGCTCTCGCCCAGGCCCCGCGCAGAGTCCCGCGCGTGTTCATTCAGCGTGGCATCCAGCGCATAGGTGTCTTGTAGCAGTTGCTCGTCCCATTCACTTATATCCGCCAGGCGGGTGATCAAATCCTGATAGGCCTCGGGAGTACGTGCCACTACCTGCTTGTCGATACGCCGGGTGATTTCCCCCAGAGACTCACCTCGGAGTGAGAACTCACTGTCCATGGCCAACGCCAAGTGCTGGTTATGGATGAGCAATTGGGTGGCACTGATGGCGCCATATTCGGTGGACCGTTCTTTCTCAAACTCACTGGTTTCGAGTGCGGCCTCTACCGGCTTGATGGCCTTGATCACCGCGCGGCGCGCATCCATCAAGAGAGTGGCCTGTGAAACAAACACCTCCAGTGCGCTGTTGAGTGATTGACGCAGTGCCTGGCAGTTGGCTTGTTCGTCTTCGTGCTGTTTTTTCAGGAAAGCGACTTTTCGTTCATCGGTATTTTGCTCAAGCAGAGTCCACCAATTTCTGAGCTTCTTTCTGGCCGAAAGATAAAGGCCCCGTTGAACTTTGAGGTTATCAAAACGCGCAGTCATAACATCTGCTACCCGTGCGGTTTCCAGATCAAGCCGGTTCTGTTCGGCTTTCATTTTCCTCTTTGCAGCGCGGTTTTTCTGTTGTTGTTCCTTGATTTTGTCACCCGGAGCACCACCCCGAAGCTTCGGTGCAAGGTCCAAAGTCCAGCGGCCGCTGCTATTGCTCTTCAACCATGGCCCGGTGCGTGATGGGTCGAGAGCATCAACGATAAACACACGACTCGACTCTCGGCTTACGCGGTACAGGTCATTGCCGACCAAGGCGTGCAAACCGCCCTCAAGGCGGTAAAGACCTTGGAGCGGCCCGGTCATAATCGGCATCGGCAGAGCGGCGGGACGAGGGACCTTGAAGCTCTCGACATGAGCGCGCTGGCTGGTACTGAGGTGGTTCAAAGCGTTAGAAAAGGCAAAATCGAGGGCCGTTCGACCGTCAGCAATCGGCACATCAGGCAACGCGACGGTGGCGGCCCCACGCCTGACACTGACGGGTAGCGTCCCCATAGGACGACGCAAGGGGGCCAACGCCAATGCAGTATTGCGTGGATTGGCGGCGATTAAGGATTGCCTTGGTACCGCGCTGGAGTTGGCATGCATCAGTGCCAGGCTGAGACTGCTCAACAAGTCGATCCAGGCCAGCTCTCGGGCAAGCGGATCGTTACTTTCCAGGGCGGGAATGTCCTGGTTCAGGCTTTGAGTCAGCATCAGCAACCAGGCGATCGACATCGCAGAGCCCTGCAGCAAGGGCAGTAGCAAGGTATTGAGCAATATCCCTCCGCCCTCCAGCAGCAGCGCCCAGCGGCTTTCGGCATTGGACACCGAGTCGCGGTCAGCCAGGTCGACCAGCGCCCGTGCATGCTCGCCAAATAGATAAGGCAGCAGTTGGTTATTGCGCAGGTTCTGCAACAACGCCTCGCTGCCCTCGTCTGCCGCCAAGGTCGCGGGGTCGGGAGTCTCCAGGCTGTCGAACTCCGAGCCTAGGCCGAAACGGAGGATATGCGGTTCAGTAAAACCACCGTTGGCGTAGACCGGCCGGGCTGTTTCGTTGAGCCACATCAGCACGCTATCCTGCAACGCGCCGGGCTGTGCGATCGCTGTAAGCAATGCCTCTCGACTCGAGTACTGAATCAACAGTTGGGGGTACAACGGACGATAAAGAATGACCGGACCTGGCTGAAAATCCTGCGCTTCGATCAAGAACATGTTGTGGACCTTATCCGGCTGAGCGCCAGGCTGGCGCAGCAGGGCCAGTGAACGAATGACAATGCGCTGGCCCTCTACAATTCGCTCAGCGTCACTCAGTCGCATCAGTGCCGCGACATACCGATAGCCCTGCACCGTGAAGCCCTGCTGACCACGGATAGATAACTCTAATGCCTGCAACGGTAGTTGAGCGCGCAACTGCTCGCCGAACAGCCGTTGGCGCTGCAGGGGCTCGGCGCCCTCGGACAGCAGCAAGCCCTTCAGGTACTCCGGGTAAGACTTGCCGATATCTACCCGCTGGACCAGGCCGATCAAATATTCAGGTGTAGTCCAGTCCTGAATCAACTGCCCGCCTGTGTGCCGAACGGTCATCGTGCCTTTGGGCTTGCCGACAAGATTGCTCAAAGCAAGGTCCGTCAGCGACATCGTCCTGCGCTGGATAATCCCTAAACCGCCTGGATACCCAGCGGCCACGTCGAATGCCAGTTCAAGTTCGTCAGGGTTGTAGCCGGGTGCTATCGGCTGATCGATCAGCATCTGCCTATGCAGTGCACTCGCGGCGTAGGTTCGGATGTCATCAACACCGTCCAGAAACGACTTTCCTTGGGCTTGATGCTTTGCGCTGGCAAGCTCCAGAAGATGCGTGCGGTACGCCTGGCGCTGAGCATCCGAGGCGCCTTGCAACCAGTCGGGCAGATGGGCAGCCATGCGGGCAGGAAGAACGGTTGTGGGCGGTGTCGGGGCGACAAACAAGGGTGCGGGGTCGCTTACAGCCTCATACTGCAGCTCCAGTTCATGAAGCCCCTGTTGGGACAGCAACGCGATGGCGGCCAGGTCCTCCAACTGCTGATTGAGCACGGCAGCCGCCTGAACCTCGAACACATTGCCATTGGGTTCGTAGCGTTTGCAGGTGATCTGGTCGACGAGAAATGCGCTTTGGATCTTCTGTTCCCAGTAGTGATCAAACGCATCTTGGGTAGTGAACGACTCAACGTCACCCGATAGTTGGCAGAGCAGGATCGACGAGGCGTTAACCACTAGTAAATAAGGCGATAACAATGTGAACGAGGCACCCGCACGGGTCAGCGTCGTTTCAATGACGTAGACGCGCACAGCCTCAGACTTCATCGCAACCATGCGGTCGAGTCGATCCGGATAGTCCGCCACCTGCTGGAGAATACAACGTGCCGCCTCATTGAATGATGGCGTCAGTGCCGTGTTTATCAGGTTGCTGCGCAGCAGTTCACTGAGCCAGCGCCAATGGCTCGCCCCGCCCCCCACACCTTCGTCCCAGTAGGAGATCAGCGCCTGTTGAAAAGCAGTCGGGACAATCGCAGGAAGCTCGCGGATAACTTGCTCAATCACCTCCATGTCTACTGGCGGCGCATCTACTCCTGTGGGGACCAACTGCTCCGGTGCACGGTTGGTCAGGAAGTGATCCCGTGTGTATCGCGTTGAAAAATCCAGTGAAGTGCCGTTACCAATGTGGTCGAGGGCTACCGTAAGCAGAAAACGTAAATCCCATCCACCCAGTGCATTGGGAGTGGCAAGCTTGGTGGTGACGAGGTTGAAGTCCAAGGTTGGATAGGCTTCTTTGATACCCTTTTCCAACCATTGGGCTGTGACGGATATCAAGGTGGGATGGTGGATAAACTGTGCGCCGACAGTCTTGGCGATCAGGTTATCGGGCGCAGTGATGGGTGGGCTGCTGGGCATGGAAATCGTCCTTTTTGTCCGTGAATGCTCCGAAACCCGATGTGGGGGAGCTGGGCAAAAAGAAGTACCACGCAGGTAGAGAAGACGGCTGTAACGCACTACCACAATACAGCATCCAATGCGCCACAGCCTCTGACAACTGTCACAGGCCAACCTCGGCGTCAGGTCAAGCAGTTGCATCGGTGGCAGGGAGACAGAGCTTACCTCAGCTCACCAATCCCATCACCCACATTGGACTAACGGGGTAAAGCCACGTCTTCGGCTTGAGCTCGTGCTTCAATAATTTCAATCAACTCACGATGCTTCGAAAACTCTCGTTTGAGCCAGCCACTGGGCACAAAATAATGATTGAGATACACCGCAATAGGCTGGTTTTCAGTCGTTGCCAAGACTACAACCCACTGCTCTGAGGTGTCTGCGGCCATAGCCGCCGGCACGAATACGCCCCCTTCTTCATTAACGCCGAAGGACCGACGCCATTCGGGATACCGCGTTGTCTCAAGGTTGGACACAGAAAACCAGTAAATATCGCTCATCGATTTCAACTCGCAAGTCAGTAATGACTTATGGCCCATTCGGACCATAAGGTGTTCACCATGATCATCAGTTAGCAGCCCCAGCCTCCGGCGTCCATGTTTTAAGGGAGCCACCGACTTCCTTGACTGCAACACCCACGTCATGACCGGCAAGTATCAGTTCCGCGAAGCGAAGCATGACGGAAGGCCCGACATCAAGCGCCAACGCATTAGTCATCAACTCTCGTACTGGTGTGCAAAGCTCGGCTTCGACACTTAATGCACACTCTTGACCCGTCAATTTGGCGATACGAGAGATCGCGGTTAATCCGCTGGTGTCTTCATCCACTCCAAATACATCGTCAAACAACATCCCCAAGGTGCCCGCAGGGTGCTGCTCCGGACGACTCCAGGATTTGAGTTCAAGCGATTCGCGTCGAACCTTCTCCAAGTACCGCCTGATCTTTCCGGGAATAGTCGCTGCTGCTTTCGCGCGGTTGTAGTATTGATGGTTAGCTAAGCTGGCGGCGTCTTTCACGACCTTCCATGCTACGAACCAGAGCTGAGAAACACTGAAGGTTTCCATTGCTGAGCGCAGGGTGCTTTTGATCTCATCCCACTCTTGCTCATCGAGTTCATGGTTGTACCGGTGGCACTGGTCACTCATATAACACATGACATCAGCTACAGAATAATCAAGCCATAGACTGAAGACCCCCTCTGCATCGGTGTACACCCTCTGCGACAGAGTACGGACTACCTCTTTCCCATCCCCCACTGTAGTACCTGGCGCCAAAAGATAGACCACCTGCGCAGTCTTGGACCAAATTTCATCCCCCTTCCAATAGTAGGTGCCAGGCTTTGCTTTATTGGGATCTTCAAGAATCAGACCTGTGTCTCGCAGTTGACTCACAAAATCACTGACATACCAAGGCGCCAGCCCCCTACAATCACCTACCGTAAAACCACCATTGGTCAGCCTCGGTGTAACCGCCCTATCCAACGCCAATAAAAGCAGCACCTGACTATCCGAAATCTCAGCATAATCCGCGACGTTCGAGGCCTGCCTGCGGGCATACTCTGCGAGACGCTTTTCAAGCTCTACCGCTTTCACTTTTTCAGCCTCCCGTGCTATCGCATCCAGATCCTCCTGACAGCTAATGCAAACTTTAGTAGAGCGCAGTGGCGCCTTCTTCACTTCGGACCGGCTTCGAATTTCAACCCGCTCTTCACACTGAGGACAGATCTGGTTTTCATCAAACGCCCTGCAACGTTGACGTATGAAGCCAGCAAGCGTGACGCCCTGAGGCATTTCCAGTACATCACTCAGTGCACTCACTTTCTCAAGGAATCCCCCAGAGTCATCCATTGCCCAGTAACGCTCGATCAACTCAATTTCTTTTGGGTCTTCGGTCAATATTTGTAGCTTGATTGCCATCTAGTGGGTCCTAATTTTACTCGTGATTTTTTACTCAGCATTGGCTGAATAATTCAGATCTTGCCTTGTGTCCCTAACGCTTTCTCAGCGTTGAGTCACTCTGTCCGCGGCCCTTTTTCCCCGCCGTTCCTCCAGCAATGTCCTCGGCAACACAAACCCTTCAAAGCTGCGCTGAGTAATCGGGTTGTTGGCCTTCTCCGCCCCAATCCGATAACGCATCAACCCATCGGCAACGGCAAAGGTCAGGTCCACGCTGGTGTCGGTTCTTCCATTGAGGTGCCCGCGACTGAGCAGCCGGAACAACGACCACGGCCCGCGATAGCTCATGCTGGCGGTGTTGCCGGTGCTGTGCACCAGCGTGAGCTGGCTGCCATTGGTGTTGCCCAGGCTGTTGGGCCACACCAGTCCCGTGCGTTGCGGCGCTCCATGCTGGTAGGGGATCAGTTGGCCGTCGACGCTGAGCATGCTGCTCAGGCGGGTGGCGCTCAGGGCCAGGGGTTCGATGGTGAGTTGCACGGCCAGGTGGCCGCGATGGTTGAAGAAGGTGTCCCGGATGCGCTCGACCTTTTTCAGCTGTTCCAGCACGTCGCTGCGCACCAGGTAGCCGCCGAGGCTGTCGGAGTACAGGGCGTCGAGGTTGTCCTTGAGGAACACGTTCAGGTATTGATCGTGGAACTGTTGCAGACGCCCTTGTGGGCCGAAGAAGGCTTCGAAGTCTTCCAGCGAGGCGTCCTCGCCGCTGGCCTTGAAAGGGTAACGGCCTGCCAGGCGGTCGCGGTAGAAGCTGTAGATTTCACTGTCCCAGCGTTTTTCCAGTTCGCGCAAGGCGGCGATCACCAGTACCTGTGAGGTCTGGTCGGCTAGCTTTTTGACCTGCTGGTTCAGCGGTTCGGGCAGGCCCACAGCAACGCGTTGCAGGTTGGCGATCGGGTCGGCACCCTCCAGGGAGAAGCGGTTGAGTACGGTTTTCAGCGCTGCCTTGCCGGGGTCGGGGTTGTCGTGCACGGCTTTGGCGTAGTCGTAGACGGCGCTGACCGAGCGCAGGGTTTCTTCGTAATAGGAAGGCTGCTCGCCTCGCGCAGTGATCAGTTCCGCCAGGCTGGAGAACGCGCGCCGGATGCCGGCGGCTTGTTGTTGGCCGTCCGAGACCTTGTCCAGCGAGAGCGGCGCTTGCCCTTCGGCCAAGGGCACCGACGGGTAGATCACGCTGTTGTCGCGCAGGGTTTCCAGCAGGCGCCGCAAGGGGGCGGCCGGGCCGGTGACTTGTTCCAGCACCGCCACGCCGTGGCTGAGGTCATCGAAGTCGGTGACCGCGAACTGATTCAGTGCACGTCGCCAGCTGTCCACGTAGTCGGCGCTGTACAGGGCGCGGATCCGTTGGGTCAGCACTTTGCGGTCTTCGTCGGAATAGTCCAGGCGTTGGCGTTCGCCGAGCACCCACTGGTCGATCATGGCCAGTTCGATGATGCCCTCGGTGCCGGGCTCGAAGTAGTCCTTGAAACCCTTGGCGGTAAGCAGCGGCGCCAACAGCAAGCCGCTGCCCTCTTGGTCGGTGTTCAGCGGACGGTAGACGATATCGAACGCCGGACCGACCTCATTGCGCAGATCCAGCGGGCGATGCAAGCGCTCCAGGGCATCCTGTTGCAGGCTCATATAGACCCGTTCGGCCATGGGCAACTGCCGCAGTTGCTGCTGCACCTGGGCAATGCGCTCACGGTAGTGCGGCAAATCGGCGTCGGCGTATTTCAGCGCGTAGCCCAGGTGCCCCATCAAATCAGCCTGCAGTTGGCCCTGGCCTGGATAGGCGCGCTGCCATTGCTTGGCAACCCATTCTTCGACGATGGCCGGGCGGCGGTTTTGCCGTTCTTCGAGCATGCGGTACACGCGCAGGGCCGCCAGTTGCTGATTGCTACCGGCGGGCGCGGCGTTGATTGCATCCAATACACCGCTGGCAATCGCCGGCAGGAAGCGTTTGGACAATAGATTTAGATAGGCCTCATCCACGGTAGGGCCAATCGCCCTCCCCTGGTACAACCCCATATCCGACAGCAACGGCCACGCCTCACGGTAGTCGCCGTACACCAGCACCGCATCACGGATCTGGTCCAGGGGCAGCAACAGGTTGCGCCCGGTGGGGTCGACCTTGGCGTCGATGTCCCGCTCGCTGAACTCCTGACTCTTGGCCAACACGCTGGCCGCCTTGTCGCGGTTGATATTGAAGTAAAACTGCCAGGTGCCGATGACCACCAGACAGCCCAAGGAGGCGACGCTGAACCCGGCGATCAGCAATCGGCGCTTGCTGCGGGCCACCTTGATGTTGTCACCCGCCAGGCCCGCTTCGGGGTAGATCACGCGCTGGAACAGTTGCTGGGCAAAGTAGATGGCCGTGCCACCAGTGGGTTTGACTTCGGGTGGTGGTGGCGGCAGTTGATAGGCTTGCCCTGCTTCTTTGACGAAGGCATTGCTCAGGGTGCCTTGCTGCAAGACCGAGGAGAAATACAGCCCACGCACCAACGCCGGGGTAGTGAAACGATCGCTGCCGAGCATTTCGCTGAGGAAGCCGAACAGGGCCGGGCGCAAGCCCGCCATCTGATGCATCAGCGCCTGCAAGCGATCACACTCTTCCAATGCGCGCGACTCCCTGGTGCTGTTGAAAACCTGCTCGGTCAGGCAGGCGACAAAGGTTTGGTATTGGCGCGTCAGTTCCGCCAGCCAGGCATCAAAATCATCCACGGCGTCCAGGCTGAAAGTGAAGCCCAGCAGGTCTTCGCGTCCACTGCGCGATAACCGGGCGAAGAATTCTTCAAAACCTTCCAGCAGGTCGAACTTGCTCAGCGTCACGTATACCGGCAAGCGCGTACCCGACTGTCGCGTCAGCTCAAACAACCGGGTGCGCAGCAGGTTGGCGTGGGCTTTGCGCTGTTCGGGACGTTGCGCCAGCAAGGCCTGTACATCAATCACCAGCACCACGCCGTTCAATGCTCGACGGCTGCGGTTGCGCGTCAGCCAGTCGAGCAGGTGCGACCAAAGGCGCGGGTGAGTGCCGGCGGGCAGTACCGGTTTGACCTTGCCCTGCACGGCCCCCGGCTGCGCAGCATCGTCACTGGTTGGCTCCGGATGGCTGAGAAACTCGCCCGGCGGATCAATCAATACCGCCTCGTCACCGATCCACCAGTCCACCGGATAAGCAAGTTGCTCTTCCTGATGGGCCCTGACCCCGGCCCTGGTCACATGGGACAAGGCAAAACTCTGGTTGGAGCGCGTGATCAGGCTGGTCTTGCCGGCATTTTCCTCACCGAGTACCAGGTACCACGGCAGTTGATACAGCGAACGGCGGCGCTCCATATTGTTCAGCAAATTACCCAGGCTACGGTCCAGTGCCCGTTCCTGTGCCTCGATATAGGGCAGACAAGGGTCGGCTTGCACCGCGGCCTCATGCTGACGTTCAACCTGCAGACGCTGGTAACGATTGCGCACTCGCCACGCCCAGATCAGCAGCGGCACCACCAGCACCACGACACTGGCCGAGATGCGCATCGCCAGTTCACTCAGCGGCTGATGCTCGCGCCAGGTCCACTGCGGGCCCAGCCACCAGATGGCGATCAACAAAAACACCACGCCCAGCAGCACCAGTACCGGCACCGCTTGATTGAACTGACGCAGCACCGGCAGGCCCCAGCGTTTGAGGTAACCCCAGACCATCCCCATAAATCGCTCCTACTCCTTAACCGCTTTGATCAAATGACTGTCGTCGATGGGTTGCGCCACTTTCCGGTACAACTCCGGCTCCCACCCCTGCGCCGTGGTCTCGCGCATCAGCCGCGCGACGCTGGCGTACAGGTCGTCCGCCAGCCACGACAGGCCACGCGATGCCAGCAGGTCGGCGGCAATCACCGTGGCGTAGCTGCGCTGGCGCGGGGCGTCATGGGTAGCGTGCAGGTCCTGCAGGCGCAGCAGCACCACTTCGACGCCTTCGGTGTTGAGCTGGGTGGCCAATTCGTCACGCAAGCCGGCGTATTCCTGCACCGGGCTGCCGGTGGTTTGCGCCTGATCGGCGCCGGTGATCCATGCCTGGGTTTGTGCATCCACGAACGGCGTGCCGTCGCTGAAACACAGCTCCAGCAGCGCGGGCAGGCGGCAGACGAACCGTTCGCAGGTCTGGCGGATGGCGCCGGCCACTTCCTCCATCGCCAGGCGCGAGGCGACCTGGGCAGCCAGGTAACTGCCGCGCAGCCAGTACGGCGAGGCGCAGACGCTTTTTTCGAGCCGCAGCAGCAGGTTCGGCTCAATGGCGTTGTGGTTCAGCGCGTCCTGATAGCCGTCGACGATATCCTTGGGCACGGCGGTCAATTCGGTGCGACGGTCGCGGGTGATGGGAGGCGCGGTGCGCAAATGCGACCACAGGCCGAAACGTCGCAGCTGGTAGCCGGTGGGGTCGTAGGGGTCTTGCTGATTGATCTGCTCGGCCATGTTCAACACGGCGCGGCGCTGTTCACGCTCATTGCTCGGCGCTTGCGGTTTGGGACTGCTGAAAAAGGCTGACTCCAGCACGCTGCCGGAGGTGGCCGCACGGGCTGGCTCGGTGGCAACGACGGGCTCGCTGTATTTGTCCAACTGGCGTTGCAACGCGTCCAACGGGGCAGGGTCAAGCTTGGCGCTTTCGGCACAACGTTGCAGATTGGCCAGGGCCAGTTCCGCCGCAGCTTGATAGGCCGGTTCAAAACTGCTGCGTTCCAGGGTCGGCAACACCTGCCCAAGCTCGCCCAGCAGGCGCTGCACTTGCTTGCGTTTGTTGAGGTAGCCGGTGGGACCGGGCTTGGGGTAGGCACTGTCCCAATACAGTTCGACCATGCCGGCCAGCAAACTCAGGGCATCGGCCCAGCGCGCCCATTGGCGGGTGCGCAGCCATACCACCTGCAGGTGAGCGACGACGCGCCAGTGCTTGCACTGGGTCGCCAGGTATTGGCGGGAGGCTTCGTCGATATACGGCCAGTCGATGTCACTTTCACGCAGGCCGCCGAGCTTGACCATTTCCTGGTCGATGGCCTGATAGGTTTCGTCCTCCACATCGAAATGGCCAGCGGGTTGCTCGGGGTCGATGGGGGTCAGCAGCAGCTTGACGGTGTCCGCCGGCACGTCAATTACCAGCGACATGCTTGGCGCTCCTGCTCGATCAGTTCACCCAGCCCTTCGGCGTCAAAGACCAAGCCGTCCAACCGGGGATAATCACTCTCCAGCCTTAGGCGCTGGCCGCCGCCCATATTGCGCAACAAGGCAATCGCTTGCAGCCCGCGCCCGGCATCCACCACCAGACCAGCGTCGTCCAAGACCTGCCACTGGTAGGCCTTGGAAACCGGTCGCTCGTCCTTGAACAGCTGGATGCGAATCTTGTTGGGCTTGGCTGGTTCATCCAGCACCAGTTGCAGGCGGGAGATTTTCGATTCACAACTGATGGCCAGGTAAGGTCGAGGCGGCAACGCGCCCAGGGCTGGGGCGGAGATCACCAGACGGTGTTGCTGCTCGTTGTCCGGCTCCGGGAATGACGACAACAGGAAACGCTGATCCTCGGGCGGACGCTTGGCCTCATTGCGCTGGACTAAATCGACAATCGGCAATACCCGGCCAAGTGCACGTGGCGGCGCCGGTGTGTGATGGACAGGTGTACCGGCGGCTAAATCAAAACATTCCAGGCGCTTCAAGGGCGAGACGATGGCAGGGCAATTCTGAGTTGCTGCCTGCGCGTCCATTACCGCCACAACCGTCAAGCAGAACGCCCATTTCCATCCTCGCCATCCGTCGCGCATCAACGCCTCCTGATATGCCTCACCGAAATCCGAACCGGATATTTTTCAACTTTCAAACTAACGTTGCTCAGCCAGAAAGTTGCATTCACAACTTCACGAGCGTCACCTGAACTCAATGAATCAGGCAAGTAAAAAATGAACAACACACCGCCAAAAAATGAATAAAAAGAAGCATCTCTCAGATGCATCTATAAAACTCGTAGGAAAAATAGAAACACCCTCCTAGCGGTAATTTCCTACATCCAATACCCACGAATCGCGTCCATATCGTCCTACAAGACAAACCTTGCAACAGCTGGTTCTAATACGCCGACCTTACGAAAAGGATTTTTCCCATGTCGAAAACTCATGGTTCTGTCGCCCCCAAAGAACGCGTCAACATCAAGTACGTACCGGCCACAGGTGATCAACAAGCAGAAGTAGAGCTGCCCTTAAAGCTGTTGATTACCGGTGACTTCAAAGGCCACGGCGAACTAACCGCCCTTGAAGACCGGCAATCCGTTCGAATAGATAAAGACACTTTCAACGAAATACTGACCAAAGCAGAAGTTGCTCTGGACATGGCGGTACCGTCTGTTCTGAACAACGACCAAGACACCGACTTGAACGTGCAACTTCAATTCAAAAATATCAATGACTTCGGCCCCGATGCGGTCGCCCGCCAAGTACCGGAGTTGAACAAGTTGCTGGAACTGCGCGAAGCCTTAGTTGCGCTCAAGGGTCCGATGGGCAATGTCCCGGCCTTTCGTAAACACCTGCAAAACCTGCTGACTGATGAAACCGCCCGTCAACGCCTGGCCAGTGAGCTGAACCTGGTGCTCGACGCGCCCAACAACTGACTTGAACGCCCTTCTCAACGGAGTACTCCCCATGCCTATGGAAAGCGCCGCCGCCCAAGTATTGGTGGCTGACGAACCGCCGTCGTTGCTCGATCAACTGCTGGCCAACACCACCATCCGCCCCTCCCAGGAAGGCTATGCCGTCGCCCGCCAGGGCGTGGCCGCGTTCATCAGCGAAATCCTGCAAAGCGGCGATCACCAGCAGCCGGTCAACAAGCACCGCGTCGACCAGATGATTGCTGAAATCGACCGAGCCCTGGGTAAGCAGATGGACGTGATCCTGCATCAGCCGCAGTTCCAGCAACTGGAATCGGCCTGGCGCGGGCTGAAGCTGCTGGTGGATCGCACGGATTTTCGCGAGAACATCAAGCTGGAAATGCTGCACGTCACCAAGGAAGAACTGCTGGACGACTTCGACAACGCCGGCGACATCACCCGCAGCGGCTTGTACAAGCACGTCTACACCGCCGGCTATGGCCAGTTTGGCGGCGAACCGGTGGGCGCCATCGTCGGCAACTACACCTTTGGCCCCAGCTCGCCGGACATCAAATTGCTCAGCTATGTCGCCTCCATCGGCGCCATGTCCCATGCGCCGTTTGTGTCGGCGGCCGGGCCTGAACTGTTCAACCTCGAAGGCTTCCAGGGTCTGCCCGACCTCAAGGAGGTCAGCGACATTTTCGAAGGCCCACGCCACACCAAATGGCGCAGCCTGCGCGAATCCGAAGACGCCCGCCACCTGGCCCTGACCCTACCGCGTTTCTTGCTGCGCCCGCCCTATAGCACCGACGACAATTCAACGCGCAGCTTCGGCTACGACGAAACCGTCGACGGCAACCACGACAATTACCTGTGGGGCAACACGGCATTCCTGATGGCTTCGCGCATCACCGACAGCTTCGCCCGCTACCGCTGGTGCCCGAACATCATCGGCCCGCAATCCGGAGGCGCGGTGGATGATTTACCGGTGCACCTGTATGAATCCCTCGGCCAATTGCAGGCCAAGATTCCTACCGAAGTGCTGATTTCCGACCGCAAGGAATTCGAGCTGGCCGAAGCCGGGTTCATCCCGCTGACCATGCGCAAGGACAGCGACAACGCGGCGTTCTTCTCCGCCAATTCAGTGCAGAAACCAAAAAACTTCCCCAAGACCCGCGAAGGCCAGGAAGCCCAGACCAACTACAAGCTCGGCACCCAGTTGCCGTACCTGTTTATCGTCAATCGCCTGGCCCACTACATCAAGGTACTGCAACGCGAACAGATCGGCAGTTGGAAGGAACGCCAGGACCTGGAGCGCGAGCTGAACGACTGGCTCAAGCAGTACATCGCCGACCAGGAAAACCCTTCGTCCGACGTGCGCAGCCGTCGCCCCTTGCGCGCCGCAAAAGTCGTGGTGCAGGACGTGGAAGGCAATCCAGGCTGGTACCAGGTGTCGCTGGCGGTGCGCCCGCACTTCAAGTACATGGGCGCCAACTTCGAGATCTCACTGGTCGGTCGGCTGGATACTCAATAAGTGGGCGCCAGCCTGTTTGAACGCCTGGAGCCCGACGCACCGCGCTACCGCCCCGGCAGCGCGGATGAACAGGCGCGCCAGCGTGTCGAGGCGATCAAACGCCACCTGGAACAGGTGCTCAACTCACGCCAGGGCTGCTCGCAAAGCAGCCCTGAACTGGGCCTGCGCGATTTCAACGGCGTCACCCAGGCCAGCAGTGACTTGGTGGTGGCCATCAGCGCCGATATCCGGCGCTCGGTGGAGGCGTTTGAACCGCGCATCAAGGTCACGGGCGTGCGCTTTCAGCCCGACCCGGACCTGCCGCTGGAGCTGAACTTTCGCCTGGATTGCCAGGTGCAGGTCAATCACAAGGAAGAACAGGTGCAGATCGAGGTGGCCATGCATGGCCGCGACGGCTACACCCGCGTGAGATGAGGATGCGATGGACTTGAAACAACGCTTTGCCGAGGAGTTGCGCTACCTGCGCGAACTCGGCCGCGAGTTTGCCGAGGACAACCCGCAACTGGCGCAGTTTCTCGGCGATCAGGCCGGCGACCCGGACGTGGAGCGCCTGCTGGAGGGCTTTGCCTTCCTCACCGCCAAGCTCGGGATGAAGATCGACGACGACTTGCCGGAGCTGACCCATCCGCTGTTGCAGATGCTCTGGCCCAACTACCTGCGGCCGTTGCCCAGCGCGACCATCATTCGCTTTACACCGCTGCCCGATGCGATCAGCCAGCGCCAGGTGATTCCCAAGGGCACGCCACTGTTTGCCAAACCGGTGAATGCCGTGTCCTGCCAGTTTCGCACCTGCACCGACGTCAACCTGTACCCGTTGGCCTTACAGGAAGTCAGCGACGCTCACAGTCGTGAGGCCTCGACACTGCGCATCGACCTCAAGGTGCTGACGGAGCAGCCACTGACCAGCATGGCCTGCGACCAGCTGGATTTTCATCTGGGCGGGGATAACGCCACGGCGCTGACCTTGTACCTGTGGCTTGCCCATTACCTGGACAGCGTTACGCTGCACATCAACGGTCAAAGCTATCGCCTGTCGGCCAAGGACATTGGCTTCCCCGGCTTTACCGCCGAAGAAGCACTGCTGCCCTACCCACGCAATGTGTTCGATGGCTACCGGATCCTGCAGGAATACTTTGTGTTCCCGCAGCGTTTCCACTTTTTCAGCCTGACCCGTCTGGCGCGTATTTGGCCGGATGTCAGCACCCCCACCCTGCGTTTTGAATTTCAGTTCACCCGGCCCATGCCGCCCGACATCCGCCTGCGCACCAGCGACCTGCACCTGTACTGTGCGCCGGCCGTCAACCTGTTCCGTCACGATGCCAACCCTATCGCGCTGGACGGGCGCAGCCTGGAACGGCGTATCAGCCCCAGCGGCAGCCAGCCCGAGGCTTACGAGATTTTCAGTGTCGATAACGTGGCCGGTTGGGATGCCGCCGACAAGGAGCGCAAGGGCGATCCTCTGCGACGTTTTACCCCGTTCGAATCGTTCCAGCATGAGATTGAGCACGCACGGGGCCGCACGGCACTGTATTTCCGCACGCATATCGAGGAATCCCACGGCCGCGAGGGCCTGCGTCATCGCATCGCCTTCGTGCGTGGCGATGAGAGCTTGTACATCGGCGAGCATGAAGCAGCGTCCATCGAACTGACCTGCACCAATCGCGATCTGCCGCAGTTGCTGGGTGTGGGCGATGTGTCGCTGTCTACCGAAGTCACGCCGTCGTTTGCCACCTACACCAACCTGATTGCACCGACGCGCAGCTATCGGCCGGTACTGGACAGCAGCCTGCACTGGACGCTGATTTCCAACCTATCACTGAACTACCTGTCGTTGCTGTCGGCCGAGCCGCTCAAGGCGGTGATCCGCGCCTATGACTTCGCCGCCTTGCACGACCTGCAACAGGCTCGCGCCACGCGCAAGCGCCTCAACGGTATCCAGGATGCCGTGACCACCCCCATCGATTGGCTGATGAAGGGGCTGCCGGTACGTGGCGTGCAGACCCATCTGCAACTGGACCAGAACGCCTTTCTCTGCGAGGGCGAGTTGTACCTGTTTGCCAGTGTGCTTTCGCACTTCTTCGCGCTGTACGCGAGCATCAACTCCTTCCATCGCCTGGAAGTGATCAATACCACTAACAACGAGCGCTACGAATGGCCACTGTTGACCGGCAGACAACCCGTGATCTAGCCGATGTGCTGCTGGCCGACGCGCGAAACTACTCGTTTCACCGTCTGCTGGAGCATCTGCACGCCTTGCACGGCGATGACCTGGAAGCGCAGCCCTTGAATACGGCGGCGCGCCGCCGTGTGCGCCTGCAAAGCCACGCGGGGTTGGGCTTTCCGGCCTCCGACGTGGTCGAGGCGGCACGACTTGAGGAGGATTGTGAAGAAGTGCGCTATCGCTTGCAGACCAGTTTCTTTGGTTTGCACGGCACCGACTCGCCGCTGCCCGGCTATTACCTGGACCGCCTGGCTTACGAGCAGGCCCAGGAGCGCGGGATTCGTCCGGCGTTCATGGATTTTTTCAACCATCGCTTGCTGACCCTGCTGCACACCAGTTGGCGCAAGTACCGCTACTACGTTCGCTTCCAGGCCGAGGCCAACGACCGCTTTTCGCGTTACGTATTCTCCATGGTCGGCCTGAACGACAACGACCTTCGCGGTGCGACGCCGCTGCCATGGGGTCGATTGCTGAGTTTTGCTGGCTTGATCGCCAGCCGCAGCCGCTCGCCCTCGGTGGTGTCCGGCATTGTGGAGCATTGCTTCGACCTGCAAGGCGTGCATATCCGTGAATTCGAGGCGCGCTCGGTGAGTTTGGACCAACGCCAGCGCCTGTTACTTGGCAAAATCAACGGTGTTCTCGGAAGCGATTTCGTGGTGGGTGACCGCAGCAAGACCCGCGCCAGCAAGTTCACCCTCGTCATTCCCAACCTGACCCAGGCGCGCTTTCGGCAGTTTTTGCCCAGCGGCGATCAGTTCGGGCGG
The DNA here is from genome assembly GCF_003970195.1 of Pseudomonas sp. C 49-2. Classification (NCBI taxonomy): domain Bacteria; kingdom Pseudomonadati; phylum Pseudomonadota; class Gammaproteobacteria; order Pseudomonadales; family Pseudomonadaceae; genus Pseudomonas; species Pseudomonas sp. C 49-2. The sequence continues at coordinate 4,579 of NZ_RXYG01000012.1, read as the reverse complement.
CTGCGCCAGTTGATGGATTTTCTGCTGCGCGATACCACCGCCTACGACCTGGAACTGGGGCTACGCGAAGAAGATGTACCGCCGTTCAACCTGCAACGCGCCAGCGGCACCCACCTGGGCTGGACCAGCTTTATCGAACATCAAGAACAACGTCATCCCGCCGTGGTGCGGATTCGGGGGCGCGCATGAAGCTGACCTTGGTCATCAATAACCCTGCGCAGTTGCTGCACGGGTATTTGCCCCTTCACCGGTTTGGCCCCCAGGGCGGCAGCATCGGCAGTGCTGCGGTGGACTGGCGCCTGGAAGATCGCCACAACAGCGTACGCCCCAACCACTGCGACATCCGCGTCGTCGAAGGGCGTTTCTGCTTGATCGACCGCAGCGGTAGAACCTACGTCAACGGTCACGATCTGCCACTTGAGCGCCATGTTGCGATAAGCCTCAACGACGGTGATCGATTGCAGATTGGTGCCTATCAGGTCGCGGTGCAGTTGGGCGAGCACGCCCCAGGGCAGCGTTCGCTCGATGAGCTGCTCGGCGACCACCCTGAAGGCATGCACGTGTGGCACCAGGAAGACCTACAGAGTAGGCCACCGGCGGATAGACGACCAGTCGCTTGCCCGGAGTTCGAGCGCCTTTGCCAACCCGTGGAGTTAGCGGAGCAAGGCGATCCGCTGCGAGCACTGGAAGCAGCGCCGTCTTCAAAAAAGCAGCCGTCTGAAGTTCGCCCAATGGTTCCAAAACGTCCCAGCACTCTATTCAGCAACCTGCGCCTGGGCACCTTATTGCTCGCCTGCCTCACCCTCGGCGGCTGCACCATGCTCGGCAAGATCGGCCAGGTGATCTGGACCCCATCGATCCCGGTCGGCGGCCCCGACGACCAGCCCAGCAGCTACTCCCTGAGCCTGTACGCCAGCGACGACGTCAACCCACGCCTGGCCAGCACCGGCACGGCACTGGATGAAGACGCGGGCCGCGCGCCCTACACCCTCAACGTTCAGGCGAGCAACCCGCAGGCACTGACCGACAAAGTGCAAACCCTGCTCAACCACCTTTACGAAAACGTACCGGCCCAGTCGTTGCTGACCTTGGAGCCGGCGCCCGTGGTGCCGATGTCGCCCCTCGAAGACACGCTGCTGGGCGACTACGACGCCCAGGGTGTCAGCCTGACTACGCCATGGGGCAACCCGGCGCTGCAGCACGTTGCCACGCCGATCGCCTTCAAAGTTTTGCAGTTGACCGACGACTCGCTGCTGGTCAACGCCAGCCCACAAGCCATGGCCGACGACCTGAAAAAGACCCTGGGCAGCACCTACATCCGCGCCGACGACTACCTGCTCAACCCCGGCCAATTCAAGTTCGTCGACCTGCGCGCCCTGGATGAAGATACCCGCTTTATCGCGGTGATTGCCAACTACCACAACACCGATGTCGGCCAGTGGAAACAGCGCCTTCGCGTCGAGCCCAAGGGCCGCCAGTACGCAGTGCTGGTGCAGTTGGACGCCGCCCAGGTCAGCCTCAAAGGAGAAACCCGATGACGCCTTTTTCAGCCGCTTTTGCCCCGAGTAATCACCGATGAGTTCACGCAACCCCGTCATCTGGCATGAAGGTTTGTTCGTCAAACCCCAGCACTTTCAGCAACAGGCCCGCGCCGCCGAAGCGTCTGTGCATCAGCGCGTGCACAGCCTGAACGACGCGCTCTATGGCTTCAGCGAGCTGGCGTTGAACGACGAATACCTGAGCTTCGGCAAAATCGCCATTACCCGGGCACGCGGGATCATGCCCGACGGCAGCGTCTTTGATATTCCCCACGACCTGGCACCGCCCTCCCCGCTGGAGATCGCTGACAGCAGCGCGGTCGGCCAGATCGTCTACCTGACCCTGCCGCTGCGCTCCAACGGCGCCCTCGAAGTGCGCTGGCCCGACCAGTACGGCAACAGCCGCTACATCGCCCGCCGCGAAGAAATCCGCGATACCCACAGCGATGACGGCGATCAGGTGGGCATGGACCTGGCCGTGCCCAACCTGCAATTGATGCTTGAACGTAGCGACCGCAGCGCCTTTACCGGCATCGCCCTGGGCAGAATCAAAGACAAACGCCCGGATGGCAGCCTGGTGATGGACGAACACTTCTACCCCACCAGCCTGTCCCTGCAAGCGGTGCCAGCGTTGCATCGCTACCTGGGTGAAGTCGCCGGGCTGATGCGCGAGCGCGCCAAGAACCTGGCTCAACGCATCGGCTCACCGGGGCAGTCGGGGGTGGCTGACGTCACCGACTTCAACCTGCTGCAAACCCTCAACCGCTTGTTCCCGCTGTTCCAGCACCTGGCCCGCCAACGTCAGGTTCACCCCGAGCGGCTGTACATCGCGCTGGCGCAAGCCTGCGGTGAACTGGTGACCTTTACCGACGAAGGCCACCTGCCCCAGGAATACCCGGCCTACCAGCACGACAACCTGAGCGAGTCGTTCCAGATGCTGGAGCACACCCTGCGCCGCGCCTTGGGCACGGTACTGCAACCGCGTGCGGTGTCGTTGCCGATCGTCGTTCAGCAATACGGGGTACGTACCGCCGCATTGAACGACAAGCGCCTGCTGGACAACGCCGAATTCATCCTCGCCGTGCGCGCCGAACTGCCCGCCGAGACCCTGCGTCAGCAACTGCCCCGGCAGATCAAGATCAGCTCCACCGAAGGACTGGAGCAACTGGTCAGCCTGCAACTGCCGGGCATTCCACTGCGGCCGCTGCCGGTGGCGCCACGACACCTGCCGTTCCATGCCGGCTTCAGCTACTTCGAACTCGACCGCCATCACCCTGCCTGGCAAACCCTGAGCAGTGGCAGCGGGTTCGGTTTCCATATTGCCGGCGAATTCCCGGAGCTGGAGTTGCAGTTCTGGGCGATCAGGAGTGAGAGAGATGAATGAAGCAACGCCCACCGATACCACGCCACCTGCGGACAACAATCGGCTCTTGAGTTATTTGCAACAGGCGACCGGCAGCAAAGAACCGGACCCCGTTGAGGAGCAGGCCAAGCCACAGCCGCCCGTGCTGCTCGCCGACCCTGAGTTCGACATGCGCGGCGTGGCCTGGAACCCGCTATGCGATGCCGCCACGCCGCTGATCGGCCTGGTCATTCGTCTACGCCGTCTGGACAGCCACGACGACGTGCCCGCCCTGTACAAAAGCGTCAGCAACCAGATCACCACGATCATGGAAGAAGTCAGTCAGCTCGATTACGACGCCGGCATGCTCAAGGCCTACTCCTACAGCCTGTGCCTGTTGATTGACGAGGTGGTCATGCGCACCACCTGGGGCCGGCTTTCCAGTTGGAACGAACGCTCGTTGCTCAGCCAGTTCCACGGGGAAACCCAAGGCGGCGAAAAGTTCTTCACCGTAATGAACAACATGATCCCCGAAGCCGCCAGGTATCAGCATGTGCTGGAGTTCATGTACCAGTGCCTAATCTCCGGCCTCAAGGGCAAATACGGCACTCATGTTAAGGGCGATGACGAAATACAAAAGATCATCGACCAACTGCACGGCCTGTTGCGCCCGCTGCGCGGCGAGACGCCCAAGCGCCTGACCGACCCGCTGAAAAACGTCGCGCCGCGCAATTACCGGATCAAACGCGCCTGGCCGCTGTGGACGCCTTGGGCCCTGGCCGCCGTCGTGCTGACGGTCGCCTACACGATCTACACGATCCGCCTGAACGCCATCTCTCAGGAAGTGCTGGCGTCCCTGGAGAGGGTTCTTCACCTGTAACCGTTTTTCAGCGCGCTCATCCGAGCGCCTGCAAAGCCATGGCTGTATCGGCCATAACCCGCGACCCCAAGAGGTCGTTCATTTAATCGCGACAAGGAGCTTGTCATGCCAACACCCGCGTATATCAGCATCCACGGCAAAAACCAGGGCCATATCACCAAGGGCGCGTTCACCGCTGAGTCGGTGGGCAACGTCTTTGTGGAAGGTCACGAGGACGAAATCCTTGCACAGGAAATCGACCATCAGATCACTACGCCTACCGATCCGCAAAGCGGTCAACCCGCAGGTCAGCGCGTACATAAACCGCTGGTCTTCACCAGCGCCCTGAGCAAAGCCTCACCCATGCTCTACCAGGCCCTGGCCACCGGCGAAATGCTGCCGACCGTCGAAGTCAAATGGTTCCGCACTTCGGGGGATGGCAAACAGGAGCACTTCTTCACCACCAAGCTCGAAGACGCCACTGTCGTCGAGATCCACACCGTGCTGCCCCACGCTCAGGACACCGACAACGCCAACTACACCCAGTTGATCAAGACCAGCCTGGCTTATCGCAAGGTCAGTTGGAGCCATGTGGTGGCCGGTACCGAAGCTTCGGACGACTGGCGTAAACCGGCTTAGTCGCCAACCGGAACGTTCCGCCGCACAGGCGGCGGAATGTTCAGTGCCCACTGATTGATCAACTGACCCTCATTCACCACAAGGAGGTTTCATGCCCCGTCAAAGCGACCTGCGTTACACATTCGAACCGCTGCGGGGCGATCCCTTCGAAGTGGTCTCGTTCACCCTCGAAGAAGGCCTCTCGCAGCCCTTCAAACTTGA